>DATBHE010000028.1:0-51764 GCA_036557605.1 Pseudolabrys sp. | reverse complement strand
CCTGGCAACGCGCGCTTTTCCTCATCTTCGGCGTCAACATCGAGTCGGTGACCATTGTCGTCACCGCGTTCATGCTTGGCCTTGGCTTCGGAAGCCTCGCCGGGGGCTGGCTTTCAAAACGATGGCCGATCCCGCTGTTGCCGCTGCTGGCCGGCATCGAATTTCTCACCGGCGCGTTCGGACTGGTATCACTCCCGCTGTTCGACAAGGTCGGCGACGTCACGCTCGGACTAAGCCTGCCGGCGATCGCCGCCGCGGCGCTTGCCCTGGTCATTGTGCCGACTCTCCTGATGGGTGCCACGCTGCCGGTGCTGGTCGGCTATCTTGCTCGCCGCTCGGGCAATATGGGCAGCGCCGTCGGACTACTCTACTACGTCAACACGCTTGGCGCTGGCGCTGCCTGCATTGTGAGCGCGCTGCTGCTGTTTCCTTTCCTCGGCATGAGCGGCTCCATCTACGTCGCGGCGGCGATGAACTTTGCCGTTGCGGGAGGCGCACTAGCGGCGCAGCACTACGGCGGCTCGCACGCCGCGCCACGCCGGACGGTAGTAGCGGTGGCGCGAAACCGAAAACCCGTGCTTGGGCTGACGACGGTCATGCTGCTTGCCGCAGCCGGCGGGTTCGTTTCGCTGTCGTACGAGATCTTTTTCTTCCGCACGATTTCCTACGCCAGCGGATCAAGCGCTACCGCTTTCGCGATAACGCTGAGCGCATTTCTGGTCGGCATCGCATCCGGCTCGCGCCGGGCCGGCGAACTCTGCAAGACCGCAACGCAGACACAAACCCTTCGGCGGCTGGCTGATGCCCTGTTGTTCGGCAGCCTGACCGGTCTCGTCTTTTTTCCGATCCTTGGTCACCTGGGCTGGTTCGAACGTGGTGCCGTCGGCGTCGGCATGCTGATGGTCTACGTCGTTGCCCGTTTCTGGGGCGCCGTGCTGCCCAACCTCGCCGAGCTGTCGATTGAGGCCGATGACCGCGCGGGGATGCGCACCGCGCTGCTTTATCTCTGCAATATCCTCGGCTCCGCTGCCGGCTCGGTGCTGACCGGCTTCGTGCTGATGGATCATTTTGGCCTGGTCACCATCGCATCCATGCTGGCGGTTGCCAGTGTCGCCTGCGCGCTGATGCTGATGACGGCATTTGCCGCCGCACCGCGCCGCGAAAAGCTGCGGCATCTCGGCCTCGCGGCGATCATCGGCATTGCCGCAATCGGCGTCGCTCCACAATTGTCGGACCGGGTGCTGGAAAGCCTGCAGTGGAAGGGCGTTTCAGCGAAAAAATTCGTCCACGTCATCGAGAACCGCAGCGGCATTATCACGGTGACCGCGGACGGCACCGTCTACGGCAACGGCATGTACGACGGCCGTTTCAACACAGACCTGAAGAACGACACCAACGGCATCGTGCGCCCCTATGCGCTCAGCCTGTTTCATCCCGCACCGCGTGACGTGCTGATGATTGGCCTTTCGTCTGGATCGTGGGCGCAGGTCATCGCCAGCAACCCGGCGGTCGCCTCGCTGACCGTGGTTGAGATCAATCCTGGCTATCTGTCGTTGATCGAAAGAGAACCCGAGCTTGCTTCCGTTTTGACCAATCCGAAGGTCAAGATCATCACCAACGACGGCCGCCGCTGGCTGCGCGCCCATCCGGAGAAGCGCTTCGACGTCGTGGTGTCGAACACGACCTGGCACTTCCGTGCCAGCGCGACCAATCTGCTGTCGGTCGAGTTCCTCGATCTAGTGCGGCAACATCTCAATTCCGGCGGCATCTTCTTCTACAACACGACCGATTCAGCCCGCGTACAGCGTACCGGCTGTCTCGTTTTCCCCTACGGCGCGCGCTTTACCAATCACATGGTGGTTTCCGACAAGCCGATTGCGTGGGATTTCCGCCGCTGGCGCCGCACGCTCGAAACCTATCGCATCGACGGCAAGGCAGTGTTCGATACCCGCAGCGCGGCCGACCGCGCGTTGCTGGATGAGCTTTTGAGTTCCGAGAAGAGCCTCGATCCGAAGACCGCGCAGGCCGCGAAGCGCCCGATCGAGCCGTGTCCCGATCTGCTGGCGCGCACTGACGGCAAGCAGATCGTCACCGACGACAACATGGGCAGCGAGTGGCTGCATTTCCTGAGCATGGATTGACGTGCAAGCGGAAGCTCTTTGCTATTGAAGGGCGATTGAATCGCGATGACCTTAGGCGATCGGCGCGCGGTCCACTCCAAAGAAGGCGATCAAATCGAGGAAAATGGTGGGCGCGACAGGGATCGAACCTGTGACCCCTACCATGTCAAGGTAGTGCTCTTCCGCTGAGCTACGCGCCCTTAGGCCGGATTGATCTATCGGCTCCAAACCTGCGAGGCAAGGCCACCAAAACCGCTAGGCCGCCAACATTTTCTGCACTTCGGTGACTAGCTCGCGCAGGTGGACCGGCTTTGAGAGAACCTTGGCCTGCTTTGGCGCGTTCGAATCCGGGTTGAGTGCCACAGCGGCAAACCCCGTGATGAACATGATCTTGATGTCTGGATCGAGCTCGGCCGCCCTGCGGGCAAGCTCTATGCCGTCCATTTCCGGCATCACGATATCGGTAAGCAGGAGCTCGAACGGTTCCTCCCGCAGCCTGTGGTAGGCCGAAAGGCCGTTGTCATAGGAGGTCACATCAAATCCTGCATTTTGCAACGCCTTCACCAGGAAGCGGCGCATATCAGTATCGTCTTCGGCAAGCAGGATTTTCGACATAATCACGCTGCACCCCGTCAGACCCTATGTGGCCACCTCGGCGGTCTGATTAAGACTTATGCCCGGTAAATAACGAGTGAACCGAAAGCATCTCTTGGCTTTGTGCCCAAGCCGTGAACAATAGACGGTATAATGGAGTGTTAAACCTGCCCGGGGCGGCGAACGCCCAAGGTGTAAGGGATCCAGGACCTTCCAATGGCGGTCATGCATGAGTGAACTTCGCGACGAACTCGACCCGCCATTCGAAATACTTGAGCCCCAAACATGCCAGGGGCCGGTGCTGTTCAATTCCCCGCACAGCGGATCGACCTACCCGCGCGAATTTCTTGCCGCCTGCCGGCTGGACATTGCCACCTTGCGCCGGTCGGAAGACAGCTTCGTAGACGAACTGGTCGCAGGCGTGGTGCGCTGCGGCTATCCGATGATGCGTGCGCATTTTCCGCGTTGTTTTGTCGACGTGAATCGCGAGCCTTATGAGCTGGATCCGCGGATGTTCGAAGGTCGCCTGCCGTCATTCGCGAATACGCGGTCGATGCGTGTGGCCGGAGGTCTCGGAACCGTCGCCAGGGTGGTCGGCGACGCCCAGGAAATCTACGATCAGCGTATCCCGGTCGATGACGCCCTGCAGCGGATCGAAAGCCTGTACAAGCCCTATCATCGGGCTTTGCGTCGTCTTTTCAGCCGCCTGCATCGCGATTTTGGCGCAGCGGTGCTGGTCGATTGCCATTCGATGCCCTCAACGGCTGGTCACAAGGATGAGCGACCTCGGCCGGAATTCGTGCTGGGCGACAGATACGGTACCAGCTGCGTCGGTGTGGTGGCCGAAACGGTTGAGAAAACGCTGCGGTCGCTGGGCTATACGGTCAGCCGTAACAAGCCCTATGCGGGTGGGTTCATCACGGAGCATTACGGCAACCCGGCCGCCGGCCTGCACGCGATCCAGCTCGAGATCAATCGAGCCCTGTATATGGACGAGCGGCGGTACCAGCGATCTGCCGCTTTCGATCATTTGGCGGCTGATTTGGAGACCTTAGCCAGCCGTTTGGCCGAAATCCCTCTGGAACAGTTGCGGCCATACCGGGCCGCCGCGGAATAAGCTAAAAAAAGGGCCGCTTGCGGATGCGAGCGGCCCAAGTCTAGGGAGGAAACGCCCAAGGAGGGCAGCGGTAGCTCTCGCTACCGCACTGCAATAAGCTACACCGCGGCGCACAAAAATCAAGGTTGGAAGCCTTTTTTCCTATGCTAATACCGCATAGCTGCCGCCCGAGCGAACATCTTCCGGCATGCCTATGCGAAAGCGGACGAGCCGGGGCGCCATGACGGCCATCGATTTCAGCAGTTTCGTTGATCAACTCGCCACTGCGTCGGGCGATACCATTTTGCCGTTTTTTCGAACCGCCCTGGCGGTCGAGAACAAAAAGACTGGCGGCTTCGACCCTGTTACCGCCGCCGATCGGGCAGCCGAGCAGAGCATGCGCACGCTTATTCGCAAGCATTTCCCCGACCATGGCATTCTTGGCGAGGAATATGGGTCCGAGCGCACTGACGCCGAGTATGTCTGGGTGCTCGACCCGATCGACGGCACCAAGTCATTCATTTCCGGCATGCTGGCCTGGGGCACGCTGATCGGCCTCATGCGGTTTGGTGAGCCGGTATTCGGCATGATGAGCCAGCCTTACACGCGCGAACGGTTTTCCGGCGATGGTGGTGCTGCACGTTACAGCGGCCCAGGCGGCAAGCGTGACCTCCATGTGCGGGAGTGCGTGAGGCTCGACGATGCATTGATGTCCACGACCAGCCCCTTGCTGATGAACCAGCAAGACCGCAAGGCATTCGGCAAGCTCGAGGACAAGGTGAAGCTCTCCCGCTACGGCGGCGACTGTTACGCTTATTGCATGCTGGCCGCTGGGCTGATCGACCTGATCGTCGAAACGGAGATCAACCCGCACGATATCGTCGCGATCATCCCGATCATCGCCGGCGCCGGTGGCGTCATCTCGACATGGGACAACGGACCGGCACAAGCTGGCGGGCGCATAGTTGTTGCCGGCGACAAGCGTGTGCACGCAGCCGCACTCGAGGTTCTTAGCCGCTAGAAGCGCGGCGTCCCCGGCACGAAAGCGTCGAAGGCCGCCCAGAACTGCGCGCGATAGTGGTCCTGCTCCTGCAGAATCTCGTGCTTGGCGCCAGCAAGAATGAGGTGGCGACCCGCGAGAAGATTCTGTCCGAATGCCTCGATGGCCGGGGTCGAAACAACTTCATCCCGACCGGCTGCGACCATTAGAATCGGCTGGCGGATACTCGCCGCATATCCTGGATCTGCAAATTGTTTCATCTGCCGGAGCGCAACGTCCGCCCAGGCGACTGTCGGCGCGCCGAGACCAAGCTCCGGTTCCTGTTCAAGAACCGCAGCGTTCCGCGCAAAACGCACCGGATCCGAGGTGAGCACATTACCGACGAAACTTTCGGTGCCGGTGACGGCAGAATCTCCAGTCGGAACGTATGCCGCGCCAATCCCTAGCAACCGCATGAAACGTGTCAGCGGGCCGGCGACTTGCGTGAAACGGCCGGCGGGCAGCGCTATCATTGGCGCCGACAGTACGACACGCTCGAACCAACGGCTGCCGTCATGGCAGGCGCGGATGACGACAGCGCCACCCATGGAATGCGCGAGCGTGAAGATTGGCGGCGGGCAATCCGGCAGCACCACCTGCTCCATCACCGCTTCGAGATCGGTGATGTAGTCGGAAAAGCTTCGTACATAGCCCTTGTGGCGGTTGGAAAGCGCGTGATCCGATAGCCCCTGCCCGCGCCAGTCGAACGTCACCACCGCAAAACCTCGCGCGCGCAGGTCGCGCACCGTCTCAAAATATTTTTCGATGTACTCGGCGCGCCCTTGCAGGACCAGCACGGTGCCCTTGCGGCCGGGCGGGGGCGCCCAGCGAGCGACGCGCAAATTCACCCCGTCGGGGGTTTGGATCGCGCCGGTCACCACGTCGTCGGGCACCGGATTGGCGGGAATGGAAACGAGCTTCATGTGGCCGGAAGGTGAGCCGGAGCGGCGCGCAATCGCGTTATAGCAGGGCGGCTAAGACGCTCAATCGCGGCCAATTTTTCTGTCAGAAATGCCAATAGTTCCAATTGTTTACCTTGCGCGTTGGCCGACCTTGCACGCTTCAAAAACACTCCCATATCAACACTGCGCAGGCCTTCGGGCTGCGCACGGTGAGGTTTGGCCATTCGGCGGACCACCGCATGTCGCTCAACAATGGAGGATATGCCATGCGAACTTTCGATCTTGCTCCCCTTTATCGTTCAACCGTCGGCTTCGACCGGCTCTTTTCCATGCTTGATGGATTTGAGTCCGCGCCGGGCTACCCGCCCTACAACATCGAACGAACCGGTGAGAACAACTACCGCGTCACGGTCGCGGTCGCCGGATTCGGCGAGAAGGACCTTTCGATCGAAGCGAAAGAAAACACGCTGACGATCAAGGGATCCAAGCAGACCAAGGAAGAAGAGAACGGCGAAGTGCTCTACCAGGGCATTGCCGCACGCGCCTTCGAACGCGTCTTCCAGCTTGCCGATCATGTGCAGGTGAAGAACGCCAGCCTCGAGAACGGATTGCTGCACGTCGATCTCGTGCGCGAAATTCCTGAGGCCAAGAAGCCGCGCCAGATCCCGATCGGCAATGGCAAAACCAAAGCCGAAGTGATCGAGACCAAGGCTGCGGCCTAATTTCTCGTACAGACGGCAGCGCCCCGGCTCATACCGGGGCGCTTTCATTTATTGCGGCAGCGTTGTTCTTATTTCTTTTTCTGATCCTCGCGCGGCGGGATCTGAATGACGCGCGGCGCGCGCACGTAAGGAGGCGTCAGCGAAATGTTCAGCGCCGGGGCCATGAAGAGCACATCGCCGAACTGCGCGTCGGCCACAACTCGGAGCTCAATGCCTGCCCGATCGTAGGCGTGCATCACGTAATAGTCCCCGCGCAAGACGGGCTCACCCTGGGGGTCAAGCCCTAAATAACGCACGGACTCGAGAATATCGGGAGGCGGGAGAATGCGGATTGGCGGGACGTCGAGGTAAAGCGATTGAGCGCGCGCCGCGCCGCCCAACAGACCTCCCGCGATGAGCACTGCCGCCAGCGTTCCCGGATGCAGTAGTCCCCTGCCTGTCATTGTGAACCCCTGTTTGTTGACGTCTGGCCCGAAGCCGACACTAGACCGTTAATGCACTTCCGTCTTGGGGCCAGAAGGGGCCTGTGGCGCAATGGCATTGCGCGGATTTGCCACCACCCAACCGTGTTCTTGCGGCAGGTCTGGTCGGATCGCAACAAAACGAAAGATTTCACGCAATCCGGCGTGGACCAGCCTTGTGCAACAGGGCAAAATTTGGCATGGTCCATTAGGACAGTAATGCTGTCCTAATGGTTGGCGAGCACGGGTGGCGGCTCTTAAGTCGCAGGGGCAGACATCGGTGGCGCCCGAACAGGTGCAGCCACGGGCGGCGACATGCCGGACAGGCTGCTCCTTCTCGAGATCAGCTACGCGTTGACCGCGGGCAAGCGCGCGGGCGAGGCGGTACGCCGGAGCGCTTCGCGCCGGGCGAGGCAGGATGAAATGAGCGAGGAGAAGCGTAGCGCTGGATTTGCCGGACGCAGCTCGACTGCCGATCCCGGCGTGCCGCTCGCGCAGGGTCTTTATGATCCCGCGTTCGACAAGGATTCGTGCGGCGTCGGGTTCATCGCCAACATCAAGGGTCGCAAGTCGCATCAACTCATCGAAGATGGACTGCGCATTCTTTGCAATCTCGAACATCGCGGCGCGGTCGGCGCCGATCCGCGCATGGGCGACGGTGCCGGCATCCTGGTGCAGATCCCGCACAAGTTTTTCGCGAAGAAAACTGCCGAGCTTGGAATCAAGTTGCCGAATCCGGGCGAATACGCCGTCGGCTACCTCTTCATGCCACAGGATCCAAACTGGCGGCAGATCATCCGCGACATCTATGCCGAGGTCATCGCGCGCGAGAAGCTGACCCTGCTCGGATGGCGCGACGTGCCAACCGACAATTCGACGCTCGGCGAGTCGGTCAAGCCGACCGAGCCGAAACACATGCAGGTGTTCATCGGCCGCGGCAAGAAGAAGATTTCGGAAGACGAGTTCGAGCGCCGTCTCTACATCCTGCGCAAGTCCATCTCGAACGCCATCTATCGCCGGCGCGAGCGCCGCACATCGGGCTATTATCCCGTATCGATCTCATGCCGCACGGTGATCTACAAAGGGATGTTCCTCGCCGACCAGCTCGGCACCTATTATCCCGACCTGCACGATCCGGATTTCGAGAGCGCGCTCGCGCTCGTGCATCAGCGTTTCTCGACCAACACTTTCCCGACCTGGTCGCTGGCGCATCCGTACCGTTACATCGCCCACAACGGCGAGATCAATACGCTGCGCGGCAACGTCAACTGGATGGCAGCACGGCAGGCATCGGTCTCCTCACCGTTGTTCGGAAAAGACATCAATAAGCTTTGGCCGATCTCCTACGAAGGCCAGTCCGATACTGCCTGTTTCGACAACGCGCTCGAATTCCTTACGCAAGGCGGCTACTCGCTCGCCCACGCGATGATGATGATGATTCCGGAAGCCTGGGCAGGCAATCCGCTCATGGACGAGGAACGCCGCGCCTTCTACGAATACAACGCTGCGCTGATGGAGCCGTGGGACGGCCCGGCTGCGATCGCCTTCACCAACGGCCGACAGATCGGCGCGACGCTCGATCGCAACGGCCTGCGTCCGGCGCGCTATTTGCTCACGCGCGACGACCGCATCGTGATGGCTTCGGAGATGGGCGTCTTGCCGATCCCGGAGAAAGACATCGTCAAGAAGTGGCGGCTGCAGCCGGGCAAGATGCTGCTGGTCGATCTCGACGAGGCCAGGCTCATTCCCGACGAGGAATTGAAGGCAACCCTCGCAAAAAGCCATCCCTACAAGGAATGGCTCTCGCGCACGCAGATCGTGCTCGAGGAATTGCCGGGCACGGCCAATGTTGCGCCGATCTCGAACCTGTCGCTGCTCGATCGCCAGCAGGCCTTCGGCTACACGCAAGAAGACATCAAGTTCCTGATGGCGCCGATGGCGACCACCGGCGAGGAAGCTGTCGGCTCGATGGGCAACGACACGCCCATCTCAGCGCTTTCCAGCAAGCCGAAATCGCTGTTCACCTACTTCAAGCAGAATTTCGCGCAGGTGACCAACCCGCCGATCGACCCGATCCGCGAGGAACTGGTGATGAGCCTCGTCTCGATCATCGGGCCGCGGCCAAACATCTTCGATCTTGAAGGTACCTCGAGGACAAAGCGCCTCGAGGTACGCCAACCGATCCTCACCAACGACGATCTTGAGAAGATCCGCTCGATCTCCGAAATGAGCGGCGACCATTTCAAGTCGAGCACATTCGACATCACGTTTCCGGCTGAGCACGGCGCGGATGGAATGGGCTGGGCGATCGATGAACTATGCGAACGCGCTGAAGAAGAAGTCCGCAACGGCTGCAACATCATCATCCTGTCCGACCGCAAAGCCGGCGCCGACCGCATTCCAATTCCGGTGCTGCTCGCCTGCGCTGCCGTGCATCATCACCTGATCCGTAATGGCCTGCGCACTTCCGTCGGCATGGTGTTGGAAACCGGCGAGCCGCGCGAGGTCCACCATTTCGCATGTCTTGCCGGCTATGGCGCCGAGGCGATCAATCCCTACCTCGCCTTCGAAACGCTGACAGCAATGAAGGACGACCTGCCCGGCAAGCCGACGGACGACAAGGAAGTCGTCAAGAAATACATCAAGGCGATCGGCAAAGGCCTGCTCAAGGTGATGTCCAAGATGGGCATCTCCACCTATCAGTCATACTGCGGTGCGCAGATCTTCGATGCCGTCGGCTTGCGCCAGGATTTCGTCGACAAGTATTTCACAGGAACGCACACGCGCATCGAAGGCGTCGGCCTCGCCGAAATTGCCGAGGAGGCCGTACGGCGCCACCGCGACGCGTTCAGCGACGCGCCGATCTATCGCACGATGCTCGACGTCGGCGGTGACTATGCTGTCCGCGTGCGCGGCGAGGATCACGTCTGGACCGCTGAGACGGTGTCACGCCTGCAACACGCGGTGCGCGGCAATTCCCAGGACCATTACCGCGCCTTTGCGCAACTCGTGAATGAACAGAACGAGCGGCTGCTGACCATCCGCGGCATGTTCCGGCTCAAGAAAGCCGATGAAGACGGCCGCAAGCCGGTGCCTTTGGAGGAGGTCGAGCCCGCCAAGAACATCGTGCGGCGTTTCTCGACGGGAGCCATGTCATTCGGCTCGATCTCGCGCGAGGCGCATACCACGCTTGCCATCGCCATGAATCGCATCGGGGGAAAATCGAACACCGGTGAAGGTGGCGAGGAATCCGACCGCTTCAAGCCATTGCCGAACGGCGATTCGATGCGGTCGGCGATCAAGCAGGTTGCCTCGGGCCGCTTCGGCGTCACCGCCGAATATCTCGTCAATTCCGACGTGATGCAGATCAAGATGGCGCAGGGCGCCAAGCCCGGCGAAGGCGGCCAACTGCCCGGCCACAAGGTCGACAAGACCATCGCGAAGGTGCGGCATTCCACACCTGGCGTCGGTCTGATCTCACCGCCGCCGCATCACGACATCTATTCGATCGAAGACCTGGCGCAACTCATTTTTGACTTGAAGAACGTCAATCCGGCCGGCGACGTTTCGGTGAAGCTGGTGTCGGAGGTCGGCGTCGGCACGGTCGCCGCCGGCGTTTCAAAGGCGCGCGCCGATCACGTCACCATCGCCGGCTTCGAGGGCGGCACCGGGGCTTCGCCGCTGACTTCAATCAAACATGCCGGCAGCCCCTGGGAAATCGGTCTCGCCGAGACGCACCAGACCCTCGTGATCAACCGCCTTCGCGGCCGCATTGCCGTCCAGGTCGACGGTGGCATCCGCACCGGCCGCGACGTGGTCGTGGGCGCCCTGCTCGGCGCTGACGAATTCGGCTTCGCCACCGCGCCGTTGATCGCGGCCGGCTGCATCATGATGCGCAAGTGTCATCTGAACACCTGCCCAGTCGGCGTCGCGACGCAGGACCCCGTGCTGCGCAAGCGCTTCAAGGGGCAGCCCGAACACGTCATCAACTATTTCTTCTTTGTTGCCGAGGAAGTGCGACAGCTGATGGCCGAGCTCGGCTTCCGCACCTTCGACGAAATGGTCGGGCAGATGCAGATGCTCGATCGCCGCAAGCTCGTGGAGCACTGGAAGGCCAAAGGTCTGGACTTCTCCAGGCTGTTCACCAAACCAGCGGCTGAAAAAGGCACCGCGATATACAAGTGCGAGCCGCAGGACCACAAGATCAACGAGATCCTCGACCGCAAGTTGATCGCGGAATCGCAGGCCGCGCTCGATCGCGGCGCGCCGGTGCGGCTGCACGCCGTCATTCACAACACCGACCGCGCCTGCGGCGGCATGCTTTCGGGCGAGGTGGCCAAGCGCTACGGCCATGAGGGTCTGCCCGACGATACAATTCATGTCCGCTTCACCGGCACGGCCGGGCAAAGCTTCGGCGCATGGCTTGCGCGCGGTGTTACCTTCGAGCTCGAAGGCGATGCCAACGACTATGTCGGCAAGGGCCTGTCGGGCGGCCGCCTGATTATCCGGCCTCCCGCCGACTCCGGCATCGTACCGGAGGAATCCATCATCGTCGGCAATACCGTGCTTTACGGTGCGATCGAAGGAGAATGCTACTTCCGTGGCGTCGCGGGAGAGCGCTTCGCCGTACGCAATTCCGGCGCGATCGCGGTCATCGAGGGTGCCGGCGACCACTGCTGCGAGTATATGACAGGCGGCGTCGTGGTCGTCCTCGGGCGAACTGGACGAAATTTTGCCGCCGGCATGTCAGGTGGCATTGCCTATGTGCTCGACGAAGATGAGAGCTTCAAATCACGCTGCAATCTGGCGATGGTCGAGCTGGAGCCGGTACCGGAAGAGGAACAGGTCGCCGAACAGGAGTTCGGGCACTACAACGACCTGGAATCGCACGGCCGCGTGGACGTGATGTCGGATCTCACGACCAAGGATGCCGAGCGCCTGCATAGGCTCATCTCGAACCAGGCGCGCTACACCGGCTCCAAGCGCGCCGCCGAAATCCTCGGCAACTGGAACAAGTATCGCCCGCTGTTCCGCAAGGTGATGCCGGTCGAATACCGCCGCGCGCTCGCCGAGATGGCGAAGGAGAAGGCCGCCACGATGCAGGCCGCGGAATAGCGTATGGGCAAGGTTACCGGCTTTCTGGAAATCGAGCGTGAAGACCGCGGCTATCAGCCAGTCGCGGAGCGCATCAAGCACTGGCACGAGTTCGTGCGGCCGCTCCCCGAAAAAGAATTACGGGATCAAGCTGCGCGCTGCATGGATTGCGGCGTGCCGTATTGCCACGGCACCAGCCGGATCACCGGCGCGCCGACCGGTTGTCCCGTCAATAACCAGATTCCGGACTGGAATGACCTGGTCTATCGCGGGAATTGGGACGAGGCTGCGCGCAACCTGCACTCGACCAATAATTTTCCCGAGGTGACCGGGCGCATCTGCCCGGCGCCCTGCGAGGCGTCTTGTACGCTCAACATCGACGAGAACCCGGTCACCATCAAAACAATCGAATGCGAGATCGCCGATCGGGCCATAGCGCAGGGCCTGAAGCCGGACAAGCCGCAACGCAAGACTGGAAAGAAGGTCGCGATCGTCGGTTCAGGTCCGGCAGGACTTGCGTGCGCGCAGCAGCTCGCGCGCGCAGGTCATGACGTGCATGTCTACGAGCGATGGGCCAAAGCCGGCGGCCTGCTCCGCTACGGCATTCCCGACTTCAAGATGGAGAAAATCCATGTCGACCGCCGCGTCGAACAGATGCGGGCGGAGGGCGTGACTTTCCACTACAACGCTCATGTCGGCGTCAACCTACCGACCGATAAACTGGTCGAGAACCATGATGCCGTGGTGCTCACCGGCGGCAGCGAGAAGCCGCGCGACCTGCCAATTCCCGGACGCGAGCTCAAGGGCATCCATTTCGCAATGGATTTCCTGCCGCAGCAGAACCGGCGCGTCAGCAACGAGCCGCTGGGCGACGTCGAGCCGATCCTCGCCACCGGCAAGAAAGTCGTGGTCATCGGCGGCGGCGACACCGGCTCCGACTGCATCGGCACCTCGATCCGTCAGGGGGCGCTTTCTGTCACCAATTTCGAGATCATGCCGGAGCCGCCCGAGCACGAGAACAAAATGCTCACCTGGCCCGACTGGCCGCTCAAGCTGCGTATTTCGTCAAGCCATGAAGAAGGCGCGACGCGCGAATTTGCCGTGCTCACGCAAAAATTTACCGGCGAGAACGGCCAGGTAAAGAAGTTGCACTGCACGCAGGTGGACGCGCAATTCAAACCAGTGCCCGGTACCGAATTCGAGATCGAAGCCGATCTCGTTCTGCTCGCCATGGGCTTTGTGCATCCCGTGCACGACGGCATGCTCAAGGCTCTGGACGTCGCCCTCGATCAACGCGGCAACGTGTCGGCCGACACCACAGCCTACCAGACGTCGCTGCCCAAGGTATTCGCCGCCGGCGACATGCGGCGAGGACAGTCACTGGTGGTATGGGCGATTCGTGAGGGGCGCCAGGCGGCGCACGCGGTCGACAAATTCCTGATGGGATCGACGAACCTGCCGCGCTGATGATTCAGCGCGCGCAATCTCCGACCAACTATTAGCGGAACGTGCCGAAAAGTCCGATAGGCCGCGGTGGGCGCGGTGCGTCGTCGCGCTGCTGTGGCCGAACCGGCCTCGGTTTGGTCTGCGCCTGGGCCTGCGCAGCTTTTGGCGATGAAGCGGCTCTCGGCGTCGCAGCCTTTTTTTCAGCAGGAGGCTCGGCGCGCGCTTTTTCGGCCGGCGCCGCCGCCATCGCCGCGGCGGGCGGCACTGCCGCAGCAGGAGGTGTAACGTTGCCATCGCTATCCGGCTTCAGCCTGAAGTCGTCGGCGCGCCCGCGCGGTGCGTCGACCGGCTCGCCCTTCACCAATACGCGCGTCGCAGTGGCGTCCCCGTGCGGGGAGCTGTTGCCGGCGCCACCCAGCAGTTCCTCGGATGACGCCGGTGCGATTGTCAGCGGGACAACGGGTCCCGCCACGGGCCGTGCCGCCGGCTTGGCGTCGGGTGCAGTGGGTGCCACCGGACCTGATGGGATTGCAATCGGCGCGATCCGGCTGTTCATCTGCCGGCGAATTTCGCGTTCGACGTAATGCGCGAGCTTCAGCGCGCCACTTTTCGTGAAAAAGACGCCATCACTCGAACGCAGGCGACGCATCTGACCTTCGTAGTCGGGCCCGAAGTTCGAATATTTTCCCGCTTCATCGACGAACCCATCCCAAATGTCGATATAGATCACACCGGCTCGCTCGGCACGGGCACGGTAAAGATCATTCAGATAGACCGTATCGGCAGTCGATTTCGTTCCGCGGATCGATGGCAGGCCAACCCAGAAAACCGGCACGCCCTTGCTCTTGAGCGCGGCGATCGTGTCGTCGATACGCTTTGAATAAATCTCGGCCCACTGATCGGTACGAAACTCGATGACACCGTTTGCCCTTCTGGCGGGCGGCGTCTCGGCCGGTGCAGCCGAGTCCTGCTCCTGATCGTCGGCCTGATTCTTGTTCTGCGCGTCTTTGTCCGACGCCTGCTTGCTCGTTTTGTCCTTTTCTTTCTTTTTGTCGGCTTCCTTCGCCAGGTCACGCTCACGAATATTTTGGCGGTCGCTTACGCCGAGCATCATGACGACGAAACTGGCCTTCTCCTGGTTGAGAGTGTCGCGCGCAACGTGCCACCAATCGAGATCGCCCTTCGATTCATAACGCAGCAAACCGGAGTGGATCTTGTTCTTGCGAATGACGGCAATCTCGGGCGAATCCGCGAATGCATCCTCAAGGCCGTAGGCGAGCCAGTCGGCCATTCCGTCGCCCATGACGACGATCGAGGTCGTCGGTGGGGCTGCGTCCGGTTTTGCTTCCGCCTTGCGCGGAGGTGGGGCGCGCGAATTGTCGACGGGCGCCTGCGGCTGCTCGTAAGTATTCTCGTGTTGGCGTTCGCCGCCACCGAAAAATCCCCCGAAAAAACCACCGCCCTGACGTTGTGGACGCTGCCGGCTCAAAAACGGAAAACGGTCGTCGCGAAAAAACTGTGCCTGCGCAGGCGAACTGACAGCCAGTTCGAGAGCGGCAAGGCCCAAGAAATCCACGGCGGCCAGAATGGCCACCCCAAGAAGCCAGTGCGAACGGCGGCTTTTCCCAATCATGCGAAGTGCCAAACCAAAGCGGCGGCTGGTCTTACCGCTAGGCCACCATGGACCATTAGCGCCGGAAAAATGTCAACTCAAAGGTCTCTCACCCGGCCAACCATTACCGCGCGCGCAACTGGTCGAGAATGCCTGCGGAGGCAAAACCGTCGGGAATACGCCCAGTTTTGACCTGGAATTCGCGGATTGCGGCACGCGTTTTAAGCCCAAAGTGGCCATCCGGCTCGCCGACATCGTAACCATGCCGCGCCAATAATTGCTGAAGTTCCAGACGCTCGGTGCGCGACAGGACGCGCTCGTATCGCGGCCAGTCCTGCGCGAAAGGTCCTGCGCCGCGCAACCGGTCTGCCAGATGCCCGATTGCCAATGCATACGCTTCGGCCGGATTGTACTTCATGATCACGCGGAAATTCGTCAGCATCAGAAACCCGGGTCCCTGCACACCTGCCGGCACCAAAAGAAAGGCATGATCTTCCGGTCGCGGGAATGAATGACCATTGGGGCGCCTGATCCCCTGCCGTTCCCATTCCTGGATAGTCATCGACCGGCCGCGATCAGCGAGGAGGAAATTGAACGTCGCCGGCACCACCACCTCGTAACCCCAAGTCTGGCCGGAAATCCAACCATCCTTTCTCAGATTGTTGGCGGTAGACGCGATGATGTCAGGTGCCGAGTCGACGACATCTCGACGTCCGTCCCGATCGAAGTCAACCGCATAGCGCTTGAAAGCCGTCGGCATGAATTGGGTCGGGCCGAAGGCCCCAGCCCACGAGCCAACCAAATGATCGGGCCGGACATCGCCATGTTGAAGGATTTCCAGCGTCGACAGAAACTCTTCCCGGAAATAGTTCTGGCGCCTGCCGACACAGGCAAGCGTCGCCGTCGAACGCAGCACACTGCGCTCGCCCGTCAGCGTTCCATAGTTTGTTTCAACTCCCCAGATCGCCGTAATCGTATAGCGGTCGACCCCGTAGGTACGCTCCACAGCATCAAAAACATTGCGATACTTTTCGAGCAACGCACGCCCGCGCGCGATGCGCTCTTCCGTGACGAGGATATCGAGATAACTCCAGACCGATTTCGTGAATTCCGGCTGGTTGTCGAGCAGATCCATGATACGCAGGTCGGGCGTCAGGGAAGCCGTATGCGCGGCAAAGACATTTCGCGAAACCCCGCGCCGCGAGGCCGCCGGCCAGAGCCGCTGGATGCAGGCATGAAAATTCGCAGCAGAAGCACGGATCGCTTCGGCTGTCATGAGCGGATGACCCGATGCGCCCGAAAGCCCGCTCCACTCCGTCGTCTGTTGCGCTGTCGGCTGTGATAACGCGCCTGTCGTCGTGGGATAACGCCAGTCCTGCGCGCCGGCGATGCCGCCGGCAGTCGCAAAAACGCCCGCAATGATGGCTATTGAGAGTCGTCCGCGCATGCCCGTCCCACTATCTGGTCGCTCCCTGATATATGGGTGCTCCGATATCATTTCAGAGACGTTAATGGTGTATTGCCTTATGTCGCATCTGGACCCTCCACCCTGAGCCGTGCTTTCTGAGCGGAAATACATTCACCACTCACTCCGAAAATTCCCGCATGACCCGCATTCGCAAAGCCATATTTCCGGTAGCCGGCCTTGGAACGCGTTTCCTGCCTGCAACAAAGGCCATGCCTAAGGAAATGCTGCCGGTTGTCGACCGGCCCTTGATCCAGCACGTGGTGGACGAAGCACGGCAGGCCGGAATCGAGCACTTCATCTTCGTGACCGGCCGCAACAAAAGCGTGATCGAGGACCATTTTGACCGCCAGTTCGAGCTCGAATTGACTTTGACGGAACGAGGCAAGAACGCCGAACTTGCATTGCTTTCGCAAGACCTGCCGGAGGCAGGCACGGTGAGTTTTACGCGGCAGCAGTCGCCGCTCGGATTGGGGCATGCGGTGTGGTGTGCGCGAGAGCTGGTTGGCCGCGAGCCGTTCGCTTTGCTGCTGCCCGACGTGCTAGTTCAGCATACGCGCGGCTGCCTGGCGCAGATGATCGATGCCGCCAAAGATCTCGACGGCAATGCCAATATCATCGCGGTCGAAGAAGTACCGGCCGAACGAGTGCACATGTACGGCGTCGTGGGCGTTGGTGCCGCGAAGGGAAAGGCGTTTTCGATCACCAAAATGGTTGAAAAGCCGAAGGCGAGCGAGGCGCCATCAAATCTCACGATTACCGGACGCTACATCCTGCAGCCGCAGATCTTCGAGCTTCTCGAAAAGCAAGCGGCCGGCACGGGCGGTGAAATTCAGCTCACCGACGCGATGGTGGCGCTGGCGCGGACTCAACCCTTTTTTGGGTTCAAATTCGAGGGCCGCAGCTTCGACTGTGGCTCGAAAATCGGATTTCTTGCCGCCAACGTGGCCTATGGGCTGCAGCGCGATGACATTGCACCCGAGCTTCGCGCGGAGATGCGCCGCCTGCTGGATAGCAAGTAACTAGCGAGCGTCGACTGCAGCCGGTCTCGCGGTTTCCCGGGCCTAAATCCAGCCTCTGAGCTCACGCATAACGATGTCGCGGATCACCGCCATGCCGCCGGGGCTGTCGTTGAGACAGGCGATCGCGACAAAATTCTCGCCGCCAGCCTCCCGGAAAATGCCGGCATTTTCCATCGCGATTTCTTCCAATGTCTCAAGGCAGTCTGCGGCAAACCCCGGAGTGATCACGGCGAGATTCTTCACGCCTCGCTCGGCAAGGGATTTCACGGTTGCATCGGTATAGGGCTTGATCCACTCGGCGGTGCCGAAGCGGGACTGGAATGCCATGATCAGACGCTCCTCGTCGAGCTTCAGCTTCTTGCGCAGAAGCGCTGTCGTCTCGCCGCATTGCTTGAGATACGGGTCGCCTTTCTCGACGTACTGTTCCGGCATGCCGTGATAGGAGGCGATGATCACGTCCGGCTTGAACGAAAGCTTGGTCAGCGTGGCGCTGAGCGAGGTTGCCAGCGCATCAATGTACACGGGCTCGGCATAGTATGGCGCAGCGACCCGCACGGTGGGCTGAAGCCGCATGCGGCTGAGCGCACGAAAGACTTCATCGCAAACGGTTGCCGTGGTTGCCGCCGCATATTGCGGATACAGCGGCACGATCAGAATCCTCTCGCAATCCTGGGCCGCAAGCGCCTCAAGCCGTGATCGGATCGACGGGTTTCCGTACCGCATCGCCCAATCAACACGGATGCGCTTGTCGAGTTTGTCGAAAATCTCGTCGAGCTTGTCGGATTGGGACCGTGTGATCGTCTTCAGCGGAGATTCGTTGCGATCCCTGTTCCATATCTTGTCGTAGTCCCGGCCCTTGCGGCCCGGCCGGACTGTTAAAATGACGAAATTGAGCACGAACCACCATTTGATGCGGTTCTCCTCGATCACGCGCCGATCCGACAGAAATTCCTTGAGATAGCGCCGCATCGGCCAGTAGCCGGTCGCCTCGGGCGTACCGAGGTTGACAAGCAACACACCAATCCGGCCGCCGGTTGCCGGAACCGTCGCAGGGCTCATGGCTTGCGCTCGTCCGCAATCAGCTTGCCGTCATTCGGCAGCGTCCCGGGTGCCATCAGTTTCACGGAGCCCTTCAGCTTGGTAATCGACTGCAAGGTCGTGGCGACCGCAGCTTCCAGAGTGCCGTCGACCGACGCACACTCGGCGAGCAAGGTCATCGTGTCCTGTTCGGCTTCGCGATCGACGACAAGACGGATACGCTTGAGCTCGGGATGCCGCGTCGCAACTTCGGCGATTTGCTTGGGATGCACGAACATGCCTTTCACTTTCGCCGTCTGGTCGGCACGGCCCATCCATCCCTTGATGCGCGCGTTCGTGCGGCCGCACGGCGAAACGCCCGGCATCAGCGCCGACAGATCGCCGGTGGCAAGCCGGATCATCGGGTAGTCGCGATTGAACGAGGTTACGACTACTTCACCGACTTCCCCGTCCGGCACAGGATCGCCGGTGCCGGGCCGGACGATCTCGACGATCACCGTTTCATTCACGATCATGCCTTCGCGTGCCTCGCTCTCGTAAGCAATCACACCCAACTCGGCCGTGGCGTAGCATTGCAGAACGGCAACACCGCGCCGGCCAAGCTCGTCACGCAATGACACCGGCAGTGCGGCGCCCGAAACGAGGCCACGTTTGATCGAGGACGCAGCTTTTCCGGATTTTTCGGCGGTATCGAGCAGGATCTTCAGGAAGTCAGGCGTGCCGACATATCCTGTCGGCCTGTACTGCGTGATCGCCTCCAGCTGTTGCTCCGTATTTCCCACCCCACCGGGAATAACGGCGCAACCGAGCGCGTGCGCGCCCGACTCCAAAATGAACCCACCGGGCGTGAGGTGATAGGCGAAGGAATTGTGCACGATATCGCCATTGCGAAATCCGGCGGCAAACAGCGCACGTGCCGCGCCCCACCAGTCATTGCCCGCTCCCTCCGGTTCGAAAATCGGCCCCGGCGACATCAGCAGGCGTTTTGCGTTTGCAGCCGGCGTGACATTCAGCCCGCCAAACGGCGGGTGCTCTTTCTGTAACGCTGCGAGGTCAGCCTTGCGGAAAACAGGCAATTTAGCCAAGCCTGCTCGCGAATTGATGGTTGCATCCGCTCCGTCGAGATGGCTGGCCCATCCCGGCGCCGTCATGGCGTGCGCGATAACAGCGGGCATTTGCGCGAACTGCTCGCGCTCACGCATCGCAGGATCGCGAACCTCAAGCGAGTCGTAATGGCCGGTCATGGCCTACGCCAGCCACCTCTTGCGGCGGCGATAATGCTTGCCTTCGCGGAACGATTTGCGCCGGCCTTCGGAAATGCCGAGATAGAACTCCTTCACGTCCTCGTTCTCGGCGAGCGACTTGGCTTCGCCGTCCATTACCACGCGGCCGTTCTCGAGAATGTAACCGTAACGCGCGAACCGTAGCGCCATATGAGTGTTTTGCTCGGCAAGCAGGAAGGAAACGCCCTCTTTTTCATTCAGGTCCTTCACGATCTCGAAAATCTCCTCGACGATCTGCGGCGCCAGTCCCATCGAAGGTTCGTCGAGCAGGATCATCTTGGGGCGCGACATCAAAGCCCGGCCGATCGCACACATCTGCTGCTCGCCTCCCGAAGTGTAGCCGGCAAGCGAATCCTTGCGTTCGCGAAGCTTGGGGAAATAGCCGTACACCAGATCGATATCGCGCTTGATCGCCGCGGCACCGTCGCGCCTGGTGAACGCCCCGGTCAGGAGATTCTCCTCGATCGTCAGGTGGCCGAAGCAGTGGCGGCCTTCCATGACCTGAATACATCCGCGCCGTACGAGCTCGTTGGGCGACAGGTCCTGGACCTCGGCTTGGTCGAACACAATCGATCCCTTGGTCACGTCGCCGCGCTCGGCGTGCAGCAGATTGGAGATCGCCTTGAGTGTCGTGGTCTTTCCGGCGCCATTGGCACCGAGCAACGCGACGATCCCACCTTTCGGTACCTCGAGCGACACGCCCTTGAGCACCAGAATGACGTGATCGTAGATCACTTCAATATTGTTGACAGAGAGAATGCGCTCATTCTGCGGAAGTGGTGTCGGGCCAGTTCGTTCAACGGCGGACATCAAGAACTACTCCGAATGATGAACCTCTCCCCGTTTCCGGGGAGAGGTTATTCCTGTCAGCGGGCCTCTTACGAGGACTTGTCGCAAGCCTCGGTCCGCTTCGGCCAGCCGGTATTCTTCTCGACATACTCAGTGGCGGCCGCGTCAAGCAGCGGGCGCACTTTGTCCTTCATGGGCTGAATCCAGTCGGAGATCTTAACCCACTTTGTGCCGTCCCATTGCTGCATATAAGCCGGTGCATGACCGTTGTGGTCGCTACAGCTTACGCTTGTGATCGGCGCAGCGAAGTTCGGGAAGCCAAGTTCCTTCCAGCGCGCTTCGGTGATGTGGAGGGTTTCGAGGCCGCGGCGGACATCTTCTCCGGTCACGACCTTCTTGCCGGACAGTTTCTGCGCGTTGCGGATCGCTTCTGCGACCAGCACGGAGTTATAGACACCTCGATTGTAGAAATTCTCCGCGAACTTGTCCTTCTCGACCTGGCTCTTGCCGCTGTCCACGACATACTTCTTGATGTCGTTAAGGGCCGGATAGTTTGCGCCGAGGCCATTGAAGTTGAGGGCAAGATAACCTTTGGCCGCCTGACCACCGCCGCGCGCGTCGTCATCCGAGCCGGACCACCAGATACCGACGAAGTGATCCATCGGATAGCCATTCTCGGCGGCACGCTTGACTGCGGTCGGGTTCATCGCGCCCCAACCCCACATGATCATCCAGGCGGGACGGTCGCGCCGAACGGCCAGCCATTGCGCAGACTGATCCTGCATCTCCTTACCGGCGACCGAATACTCTTTCACCGTGAAGCCATAGTCCTTGGCAAACTGGTGCAGCAGCGGAAGCGGCTCGCGGCCATAACCGCTCTCAAGGAAGATGAAACCGATCGTCTTGCCCTTAAGCTTGTCGAGACCGCCCTCTTTGCCGCCGATATAACGCATGATCATCGACAGGCCGTCCCAATAGGTCGCCGGCGGATTAAAGATCCACGGGAACTTGTCACCGACTGCGGACGCGGAAAGTCCGTAAGCCATCGAAAGGATCGGGATCTTGTCGACCGCCGCCTTCGGAATGATCTGCAGGGTGATGCCGGTCGAATACGGATTGACGACCGCCGGCTTCTTGCCCTTAACCGATTCCCAGCACTCGACGCCTTTCTTGGTATCGTAGCCGGTTTCGCATTCCTCGATGTTGAGCTTCACGCCGCCGATGCCGCCGTCGCGCTCGTTGAGCATTGCGAGATAGTCATGCATCCCGTTGGCGATTGGGATGCCTGATCCGGCGAACGGCCCGGTTCGATAGGTCAATAGCGGCACATAGATCGTGTCCTGCGCCTGCGCCGTGCCGGTGAGCACGGCAGCTCCCAGCAAGCTCGCGCAAGTCATGCCGACAAGTAGATGTCTTACTTTCATCGTCATTCCTCCCTTGGTTCGCGCTGGCAAGGCGCGCCTGTGTTTTCTGTATTCGCCTGCTCCGGATTCGCCCGGTGGCGATTTCGGAGCCGTAGCCTCCTTCACGGCCGGAAATTGGGCCCTATCTTGCACTATCAATACGGAAACGGCCACACCCTCAGTTTTTGCTTGCCAATTTGCCACAACCGGGCAAGGCCGGCCGGCTCCGCAATCAGGAAAAACACGATCAGCGCGCCGGTAACGATGAATGTAATGTGCTCCACAGTCGCCGCGTGCAGCGGCAGACCGAATTCTGGTGGCACAAAACGCAGGATGATCGGCAGGATGTAAATCAGCGCCGCCCCCAGGAACGAACCGAGCAGGCTGCCGAGACCGCCAATAATGATCATGAACAGGATTGTGAAACTCTGATTGATGTTGAACACGGTCGATTCGGCGCCGCCGTACCAGAGGAACACCATCATTGCGCCCGATACGCCGCAGTAAAACGAAGATACTGCGAAGGCCAGCAGCTTCGTCGGCAGCAGACGGATTCCCATCAATTCAGCGGCGATATCCATGTCGCGCACCGCCATCCACATGCGGCCGATACGGCCATGCACGAGGTTAGATGCTGTCCAGGTCATCGCCACGACGATCGCAAGCACGATGTAGTAGCGCGTTTCTGCCGTGGCACGCGGGCCGGTGATGATGATGCCGAACAGTTCGCGCTGCGGCACCTCGATGGCTGCCGATACATTGTAATTGTACAGCCAGGGAATGCGCGTGAAGCACCACTCCAGGAAGAATTGCGCTGCCAGCGTGGCAATGGCCAGATAGAAGCCCTTGATGCGGACCGCCGGCAGGCCGAACACAACTCCGGTTGCGGCCGCAAACAATCCCGACGCGAAGATCCAGACGATGATGTTCACGTCGGGGAAGATCGTGGTGAGCTTGTAGCAAGCATAGGCGCCAACACCCATAAAGGCGCCCGTACCGAGCGAAAGCTGACCGGTATAGCCGGTCAGGAGATTGAGGCCTATCGCAGCGAGCGCGAAGATCAGGAATGGGATCATCACCGCATTCAGGATGAAATCATTGCCGGTCATCGGAATGACGACGAATGCGATTGCCAGGATGACGAATATCCCGATGCGATCCTGCAAAATCGGGAATACCGCCTGATCGCTGGTGTAGTTGGTCTTGAACTGGCCGGCTTCGCGGTAGAGCATCGTTTCGTCCCTATACTCGCTCGATAATTTTTTCGCCGAACAGACCCTGCGGCTTGAACAGCAGGAAGACCAGAGCGATCACATAAGCGAACCAGGCGTCGGTCCCGCCGCCGATCAGCGGCCCCCAATAGAATTCCCACATCTTCTCACCGATACCGATAATCAGACCGCCGACGATGGCGCCTGGAATGGAGGTCAGACCGCCAAGAATAAGCACGGGCAGAGCCTTGAGGGCGATGACATCGAGCGCAAAAGACACGTCGGAGCGTGCGCCCCAGAAGATGCCGGTGACCAACGCCACCAAACCCGCCGCAAACCAAACGATCACCCAGATCTGCTCGAGCGAAATGCCGACCGACAGGGCTGCCGCATGGCTGTCGGCAACGGCGCGCAGCGCGCGGCCAATGCGGGTTTTGGAAAAGAAGACCGCGAGCCCCGCGACCATGATCGATGCAATGACCGTTGCAGCGACGTCGAGTTTCTGCACCGAGATGATGCCGCCAAGCGCTTTGTAGGTGACAGCACCCTTGGGCAGAAACAGCTGATCGGTGATCATGACCTTTGGATCGCCGCCGAATACAAACTCGCCGACCCCGATGAGAAAATACGTCAGCCCGAACGTTGCCATGAAGAGAATGATGTCCGGCTGATTGACCAACGGGCGCAATACAGCCCGCTCCACCGCATAGGCGAGCCCGAACATCACGGCGATGGTCAGGCCAAGCGCCAGAAACGCCGGGACCCCGGCATTGTAGAGACCGACCAGCGTCAGCGCGGCAAAGACCACCATGATGCCTTGCGCAAAATTGAATACGCCGGAAGCCTTGAATATCAGCACGAACCCAAGCGCGATCAGCGCATAGAGCATGCCGCCGACTATGCCTTCCCACAATGTCTGGACGAAAAGGTCAGGCGCCGTGCCCATCTGCACGAAGGGATCGATGAAGATCTGGTAGAGCAAGCCCATCGTGCCCTCAATGTGCGACGCCGAGGTAGGCGTCGATCACCGCCTGATTGCTCTTGACCTCGGCCGGGGCGCCATCGGCGATCTTGATGCCGTGGTCGAGGACCACGACCCGGTCGGACAGATCCATGACCACGCCCATGTCGTGCTCGATCAGCGCAATTGTAGTGCCGTAATAGTCGTTCGCATCGAGAACGAAACGCGACATGTCTTCCTTTTCCTCGAGGTTCATGCCCGCCATTGGCTCGTCGAGCAGAAGAAGTTCGGGCTCCATCGCGAGCGCGCGGCCGAGCTCGACGCGTTTCTGCAGACCGTAAGGCAATCGCCCGACTGGCACGCGCCGGATTTCCTGAATTTTCAGGAAATCAATGATCTCCTCAGCGCGTCGGCGATGCGCGACCTCCTCATGCATGGCAGGGCCATAACGCAGAATTTGCCAGAAAAAATTGCGGCGCATCTTCAGCGTGCGTCCCGCCATGATGTTATCGAGCGCCGTCATGCCGCGAAACAGCGCGACGTTCTGGAATGTGCGCGCGATGCCGCCGGTCGCCGCCTCATGCGGACGCATCTTGCTGCGCACTTCGCCTTTGAATGTGATCCGGCCCTGCTGTGGCTGATAGAAGCCATTGATGATGTTGAGCATCGACGTCTTGCCGGCGCCGTTAGGCCCGATAATTGCGCGGATCTCGCCTTTGCGAATGTCGAAAGAAACGTCGTTGACGGCTTTCACGCCGCCGAACGACAAGGATACGTTTTCTACCGCCAACAGAACATCGCCGACTGCAACGTCGGGTCCGCTCGGCGCCCTCATGCCGCCTTCCCCATCGCCACGGCAACAGGCTCTGTCTTCATGTCACGAATCTTCACGCGGGCGCTGATGACGCCTTTACGGCCGTCCTCGAAAGTCACTTGCGTCGAGATGTCGGCTTCTTTGGAGCCGTCGTAAAGGGCCTGGATCAGCGGTGCATACCGCTCCGCGATGAAGCCGCGTCGGACTTTCTGCGTGCGAGTCAATTCGCCGTCGTCGGCATCAAGTTCCTTATGCAGGATCAGAAATCGCTTGATCTGCGCGCCGGCCATAACCCCCTCGGCGGACAGCGACTTATTCACCTCTGCGACATGCTTCTCGATCATGTCGTACACGAGCGGATGGCCGGCCAGTTCCTGGTAGGAGCCATACACGACGTTGTTGCGCTCTGCCCAGCTTCCAACCGCCGTGAGGTCGATGTTGAGCATAACCGCAACGAAGTCACGCTGGTCACCGAGGGCCACCGCCTCGCGGATATTAGGATAAAACTTGAGCTTGTTCTCGATGTATTTCGGCGGAAACAGCGTGCCGTCCTTGAGCCGCCCCACATCCTTGGCCCGGTCGATGATTTTCAGGTGGCCGGTCTTCTCGTCGAAAAACCCCGCGTCTCCGGTCTTCACATAGCCATCCGGCGTCATTACCTCTTCAGTCTTGTCCTCATCCTTGAAGTAGCCGGTGAACATACCGGGCGACTTGAATTGTACCTCGCCGTTCTCGGCGATGCGGATGTCGACGTTCGGACAGGCCGGACCGACGGTGTCGGAATAGATTTCACCGTCAGGCTGTGCGGTCACATACAGAAAAGCTTCGGTCTGCCCGTAAAGCTGCTTCAGGTTCAGACCGATGGACCGATAGAAATTGAACAAGTCCGGTCCGATTGCTTCGCCCGCCGTATAGGCTACGCGGACGCGCGAAAATCCCAGGACATTCTTGAGCGGACCGTAGACTAAAAGCGAGCCGATCGAATAGAGCAGCCGGCCCATCAGCGGCACGGATTCTCCGTTGAGGATGCGCTCACCATAGCGGCGCGCGACGCCGATGAAATAGTGGAACAGCCAGCGCTTGATAAAGCCCGCATCTTCCATGCGGATCATCACACGCGTCAGCAAAAGTTCGAGCGTGCGCGGCGGTGCAAAGTAAAAAGTCGGTCCGATCTCGCGCAGGTCTTGCATTGCCGTGTCGGCACTTTCCGGGCACGCCATGCAGAAGCCCGCCACCAAGCCTTGTGCGTAATTGAGATAGTGATCACCCACCCAGGCAAGCGGCAGATAGGCAAGCGCGACGTCATTCTCCGTCAATTTGTCGAACGTAACGGTGTCGGCAGCAGCCTTGATCGAGCGTTCGTTGGTGAGAACGACGCCTTTGGAAGCGCCGGTAGTGCCAGATGTATAAAGAATGATGGATGGTTCGCTGCCTTTGCCAGACTCAATTTGATCGTCAATCCACGCACGTTCCGAAGGGTCGCTTGCAAGCGCACTGCGTCCTTCGTCTATGACATCTTCCATCGGGTGGAGCCGGCTGTGGTCATAGTCGCGCAGGCCGCGCTTCTCGTCGTAGAGCATCACTTGAAGTGTGGGGACGCGTTCCGCCACTGAAAGAATCTTGTCGACCTGTTCCTGGTCTTCGACGGCGGCAAAACGCACATCGGCATGGGCGAGCACATAGGCGAGCTCGTCCGCGACCGCATCCGCGTAGACCGGAACGGGAATGGCGCCCAGCATTTGGGCGGCCATGACCGACCAATAGAGCTTCGGCCGGTTGGCACCGACAATCGCGATCGTTTCGCCGCGTTTCAGTCCCAACCGATGCAAACCGACGGCATAGGCGCGGACGATGTCGAGCACCTCCGCCCAGGTCCATGTCTGCCAGATGCCGAGATCCTTGTGGCGCATGGCAGGCCGCGCCCCAAAAACCCGAGCGTTGCGGACCAGCAACTTGGGAAACGTATCCGCGCCAGCGGCGGCGTTCGGCGCCACAGCCCTTTCCTCCCGTGAGGCCGCGCTTTCAGGCGCGACGCTAACCCCTCGCCATCCTGTCCGGACGATCTTGTTGTCTCGATATGAAAACACCGCTCGCAGACGGTCAAGTATTCAGATACGGGAATAGACGGTATTGCGGGGATCGCGTTATTCGGCGGCCTTGAGGAATGCGGCAGACCCCGACAAAAACTGGTCCCGTAGCGCGGATTCTTCAGCTTTTGCCGCGGTAAGATGCCGCGCTTTGACCGGTCCGTAGCCCCGAATTTTCTCAGGGGTGGCCGCCAGAGCTACGGCCAAACGATGGTTGCCTGGCGTGAGGAACTCGCAGATCTCTCCGAGCAAATATTCGTAGTCCACAATCAAGCGGCGCTCGGTCCGCCGTTCCTTCGTGTAGCCGAAAATGTCGAACGCAGTGCCGCGCAGGAACCGCAATTTTGCAAGCAGTTTGAATACGGTCAGTATCCACGGGCCAAACGACATCTTCTTGGGTTCGCCGGTTGCCGGGTCCCGGCGTGCCAGCAAAGGTGGAGCAAGGTGGAATTCGAAGGTCAGCCTGTCGCCTTCGAATGTCGATCTCACGCGATCGAAAAACGATGTATCGGCGTAAAGCCGTGCGACTTCATATTCGTCCTTGTACGCCATCAACTTGAACAGGTAGCGCGCAACCGCCTCCGCCAGTCCGCATTGGCCGGGAGCTTTTTCGGCCTCGACTGCACGGACCTTCTCCACCCAGTTGCGGTAACGGCGCGCGTATCCGGCATTCTGATAGGCTGTGAGAAATTTCACACGACGGTCGACGGTCTCGGCAAAGGATTGCGACAGTTTAAGAGAATCATTGGCAATTTCCGCCGCAGGTTTCATCAGCGCGTCTATCGCGGCAGGATCGGCGGCCGCCCTGCGACCCAGGCGAAACGCCGCAAGATTCATTGCGACCTCTTCGCCATTGAGCTCAATCGCCTTTTCGATCGCCTCCGCTGAAAGGGGCAGCGCGCCGATCTGGTAACAATAGCCGATCATGATCATATTGCCGCCGATCGACCTTCCGAGCAGCTCGGTCGCAATTTTGGTCACATTGACGAAATTGCCAACGCTATGGCCTGCCGCAGACGCGATCGCGCGCTTGATGCGTTCAAGCGGCAGGGAAAAATCAGGATTGCGGGTGAAATCCCCCGGCATGTACTCAAAGCTGTTCACCACCACTTTTGTGCCCGGCTTGAAGGCGCTGAGAATTTTCTTGCTTCCGGACACGACAATATCGCCGGCCATGACGAGATCGGCGCCGCCCGCAGCGACACGGATCGCGTGAATTTCTTCAGGCTTGTTGGCAATGCGGATGTGGCTGTAGACGGCGCCGCCTTTCTGCGCGAGGCCCGCCATATCAATGACGCCGACACCCTTGCCTTCCAGGTGCGCCGCCATTCCAAGAATCCCACCGATGGTCACCACTCCGGAGCCACCGATCCCGGTGACAATGATGCTGTATGGGTGATTGACGAGCGGTATTGACGGAGCGGGCAAAGGGGGCCAGTTGCTGGGTTCGGCGACGGTCTCGCCCTTTTTCAATTTCGCGCCGTGCACAGTCACGAACGAAGGGCAGAACCCTTTGACGCACGAATAGTCCTTGTTGCAGCTCGACTGATCGATCGTGCGCTTGCGGCCCCACTCGGTCTCGAGCGGCTGCACTGAAACACAATTCGATTTGATGCCGCAGTCGCCGCAGCCTTCGCAAACCAGATCATTGATGACGACGCGCTTGTCAGGATCGGGAAATGCACCACGCTTGCGGCGGCGGCGCTTTTCGGCAGCGCAGGTCTGGTCATAGATAAGCACGCTGACGCCGGGCACGGTCGCCAGATCGCGCTGGACTTCGTCGAGGTCATCACGGTGATGGATCGTCAGGCCGCGCGGCCACTCGATATCCTTTGCATATTTCCACGGCTCGTCGGTAACCACGGCGACCCGCTTGGCGCCTTCGGCCGCGACCTGCGCAGCGATCTGCGGCACAGTCAGGCCGCCCTCGTTGGCCTGCCCGCCGGTCATCGCTACCGCGTCGTTGAACAATATTTTATAGGTCATTGTTACGCCGGAGGCGATCGCGGCGCGAATGGCAAGATACCCCGAGTGGTTGTAAGTGCCGTCACCGAGGTTCTGGAAGACGTGATCGCGCGTGGAAAACGGCGCCTCACCAATCCAGTTGGCGCCCTCGGCACCCATCTGCGTATAGCCGAGCGTCTTTCGGTCCATCCACTGCGCCATGTAGTGGCAGCCGATGCCGGCGTACGCGCGGCTTCCCTCAGGAACGCGCGTTGATGTGTTGTGCGGGCAGCCGGAGCAGAAATAAGGAATGCGCTGCGCAACATCGGTTGTTTCGGCAAGCGCGCGCTGCGCGGATTTCAGTCGCGCTACATTGGCGGCGAGTTCGTCGTTCGAGCCATAGCGCAGCAACCGTTCGCCGATGCAGATCGCAATGTCGTTCGGATCGAGTGCGCCTTTGACGGGGAAAAGCCAGTTGCCCTGCTCGTCTTTCTTTCCGATGCAGACAGGCTGGTTAGCCGTGCCGTACAATTCTTCGCGCACCTGGACTTCGATCAGGGAACGCTTTTCCTCCACGACGATGATAAGGTCGAGGCCCTGCGCGAACTCTGCAAGCTCCTGGCGGCCAATTGGCCAGACACAAGCAACTTTGAAGATGCGCAGGCCCAGGTCGTTGCATTTCAATTCGTCGATGCCGAGCTCATCAAGCGCCTGGCGAACGTCGAGGTAGGCTTTGCCGGTCGTGATGACACCGATTTTCGGTGCCCGGCCACCTGTCGTGATGACTTTGTTGAGCTTGTTGGCCCGCACGAAGGCCAGCATCGCATCGCGCTTGAAATCGTGCAGGCGGGCCTCCTGGCCAAGAAAGGAATCGGTCAACCGAATATTCAGGCCGCCCTCGGGCATTCGGAAATCGTCCGGCGTCAGGATGCTGATGCGATCGAGACTCGCATCGACCACTCCCGTCGATTCGACCGTCTCATGCATGCACTTGAGTGCGGTCCAGGCGCCGGTAAAGCGCGACATCGCCCAGCCATAGAGTGCGTAGTCGGCAAACTCCTGCACGCCCGCCGGATTCAGAATCGGCATCATTACGTCGACGAAATGGAATTCCGATTGATGCGCGGTTGTGGAAGACTCGGCGGTGTGATCGTCACCCATTAAAGCGATGACGCCGCCGTATTTTGACGTACCCGCGAGGTTGGCGTGGCGGAAGGCGTCACCCGTGCGATCGACGCCGGGACCCTTGCCGTACCACATGCCGAACACGCCATCGAACTTGCCCTCGCCTCGCAACTCGGCCTGTTGGGTGCCCCACAACGCGGTTGCGGCGAGTTCCTCATTCAGACCGGGCTGGAATTTAATGTCCGCGGCTGCGATCTGGCGGGCGGCGCGCATAAACTGCTGATCGAGTCCTCCCAGCGGCGAGCCGCGGTAACCCGTGACATAACCTGCAGTATTCAATCCGGCGCGCCGGTCGCGTTCTTTCTGCATCAGGCACGCGCGGATCAGCGCCTGATACCCGGTCACGAATATATGCGACTGGCTAAGGTCGTATTTGTCGTCGAGACTGACTTGTCGAAGTGGCATGAAGGCCCTTGTAAAGTCGGCAAAACAACATCGGGTCCCACTCATATAGGCTTGGCCGGACCGACGCAAAGAGCAGGATTGCGGCGAAGGCTATACGTCACGACCATCCGGTCAATTTCGAAATTAAGGCGTCCGCGACAAGGAAATTTCCGCAAGTGCGCCCGATACGCATTTTGGCGCAATGCAGCAGACAGGGCAGACCCCCGGCCTTGTGGGTGGTCAAAATCGCGATGGCCTGCCAAGAAGGACCAGCCGGGTTCCTGTTTGATGCTGCAATCGTCTCTTTCCTCTGTCGAATCCAAACATTCGTGGGTCGTCGCCACCGTGGCGCTGGTCACGATGTTGATGGCGTTCGGCGCCGCATGGATCACAGCGGTAGCACTCAAGGACATCGCCGCTGAAGTCGATGGCGTTCGTTCGATTCCGGCCCTGGCTAGTGCGCTCGCATGGTTGGGTTCCGGCGTCGGGGGCATCTTGATGGGATGGCTCGCCGACAAGGTCGGCATCCGTTGGACCGTAATCTGCGGCGCGTTGATGATCGGGCTCGGCCTTTCGATCTCTACACTGGGGCCGCCGTGGCCGCTCTGGGTAGGGCACGGACTTTTTATCGGGTTGATCGGGCTCGGCGGCATCAACGCGCCGATGTACATATACGTCAGCCGCTGGTTCGACCGCCGGCGCGGCTCAGCGCTGGCGTTGATCTCCAGCGGGAGCTATCTCGCCGGCGCGATGTGGCCCCCGCTGTTTGAGCGTGCCATCGCAGCAGTCGGGTGGCGGCACACCATGATGTGGTATGCCGTCCTTGAGATCGCTGTGATCGTTCCATTGGCCGCAATTTATTTCCGCGCGCCGCCTGAAGTAATCGTTCCATCCGTATCGGACGGAAGCGCGGGTGCTAAAGCGGCTGTGCTTGGTTGGCCGCCCAATGCGGTCTTCGCCGTGATGTGTGCGGCCGCGGTGTTGTGTTGCATCCCGATGGCGATGCCGCAGGGTCATCTCGTCGCCTTTTGCAGCGATCTGGGGATCGCGCGCTCGACCGGCGCCTTAATGCTTTCCGTGCTGCTTGGCACGGCATTCCTGAGCCGCCAGATCTGGGGCGCAATTTCCGACCGCATCGGCGGGTTAGCCACGGTCTTCATCGGCTCCGGCTGGCAGGCGGCATCGATGACCGCCTTGCTGCTCACGCAAAACGAAATCGGACTCTTCACCGTCGCAGCCGCATTCGGCCTTGGATTTTCAGGAATTATCCCGGCCTATGTGCTGGCGCTACGCGAACTCTTCCCGGCCTCGGAAGCGTCCTGGCGAATCCCCACCTTGCTCCTGTTCAGCGGTTGCGGGATGGCTCTCGGCGGTTGGCTCGCCGGACTGCTCTACGATCATTTCGGCTATTACGCGCCGGCCTTTGCAGCGGGGATCGGGGCAAATCTTCTCAACCTGTTCCTGGTCGGCGTGCTGGTCGGAAGGCAGCGCTTGCGCGCCGCTTACGCGTGATTCAATTTCGCGACGGGCTTATCGTCCAGACCATGGCCAATATTCCGAGCGCGACAACGGCCGGACCTGCCGCTTGCCAAAGGCCGGCTGCGGCAAGCCCCGATGTCGCAGCCCAGGCAATTGACGAAAATGCCTCCGCGAAAGTTGCGAACCGGGAAGACGTCTGCCTGCGGCGGAAATGACTGCGGCGCGCCTGCACGCGGAAGCAAAGCTGGATGATCGTTGCCGCTGCGGCGGCTGAAAGAACGCCCAGCCCGCAAACGACCGTCGCAAACAATGCATCGAACGCGAGAAACGCAACGATTGGAGCAAAAACAAGCGCTATCATGCCGATAACGGCTTCGATCTTGGCCAACAAAATACGATTGCTTGCGATCGGCGCCGTGGAAACAAGGTCCGGGGCGTCCTCGCCCGAGATGGTGAGCCAGGCAAGTCCGCCCGCAAGCTGGCCGGCGGCCATGACGATGACCGGGATGAGAACGACGGACGCATCGTGTCCCGTGCGGAAGGTAACCCAGAGCAGCAGGGCCGGCGGCAACAGATAGAGAATCTGCATGAGCGTCTGCGAAGCAAGCCATGGGTCACGCCGCAGAAGCGTCCATTCTTTATGCCGCAGCGTACCGCCAGGAGACCGCCGGCGGAAAGCGGCAGTCCGTCGGCGCTGCCGCACGGTGGTGGTGGAAACGCCAGCCGCTGCTATCGCGTGCTCGCCGAAACGGCGGGAGAATACAAAAATCGCCAGAGCAAGCACGGCCAGCGCAAAAATAACAACCGCAGCCAGGGCGACGTAGTCACCAAGCACTGCGCGCGCCGGCCACCAAACTGCACTCGTGGTGTCCGGTGCTTGCCGAAGCATCCACTCGGATTGCAGCGCTGAAAAACGCGACAGATTGCCCGCGGAAAATATCGCAACGATCTGCAGCCCGATGACGAAAGCCGCGCCGATGACCGCCGCGACAATCTGTGCAACCAGACGCGTACGTTTTGCTCCGATGATTCGAAACAACGCGATCGTCAGCGCCAGCGCCGCCGCCGTGGCCGATGCGCCCATGGCAACCACCACGCCATAGCTCGCAAGCCATCGGCCGCCCCCAAGCGCAGCCAACACATTGATAAACGGAGCGGCCAGGAACACCGCGATTGTAACCGCCGCCAAGGCGATGCGTGCCATACGCACTGCAAAGACTTTGCGCGCGGAGGCGGGCGACGTCAGGATAAGGTCAAGATCCGAGCGCGAGTAAAAAGCCCTCGTCACCGATTCCATGGCCTGTGACAGCAGCAACGACCACGACAGGACGACGGTGCCGGTAATTCCGACGAGCGCTGCCGTACCGGACGCAAGATTGGCGTCGGCGTGGGTGGCGACAGTCCAGTACGCAAAAACATGCATAAATATCCCAACGATGACGAGCGCGACAAACGCGATGCGTGCCCGCGTCCGTCCCCCGGCTGTCATCAATGAGACCCAATCGCGCCAGCCAAGCCGGAATTCGTGGCCGGCCAACCATGATAACGATGCCTGCTGACTCAAGCTGCCGCCTGTTCCGCAACGAGCGCGAGAAATGTGTCTTCAAGGCCCGTGCCGGTTTCGCCTGTTTTTTCTCGCAACTCGTCGAGCGTCCCTTCCGCGATCAGCCGCCCGCCAGCGATGATGCCGATCCGGTCTGCCATGCGTTCGGCAACTTCCAGAATATGCGTCGTCATGATGACGGTGCCGCCTTCGCGCACGCGGGCGCGAAGCACGTCCTTGACCTGCCGCGCAGTGCCGGCATCAAGACCGGTCAACGGCTCATCGAGAATGATCAGCTTGGGGTCGTGCACCAGCGCACCGGCGAGCGCCACTTTTTGCCGCATGCCTCGTGAAAATCCCTCGCAACGCTCGTTCGCATGCGGCTCAAGGCCGAGCCAGCCTATGAGCTCGCGCGCACGGGCCTGAGCGACAGCTGGATCAATGCGCCAAAGCCCGGCAACGAATTCGAGATATTCGTAAGGGGTGAGCTTGTCGTAGATCATCGGCTCATCGGATAGCCACGCCGTTATCTGCTTTGCCGCAACCGGATCGGAAAGCGCATCGACCCCGCCGACGCGGATCGAGCCGGTATCCGGCTTCAGCAGACCGACGACCATTCGCAACGTCGTCGTCTTGCCGGCACCATTCGGGCCGACGAGAGCGTAAAATTCGCCGCCATAAATCGTGAGATCGAGCGCGTCGACCGCAGGGCGATCAAAAGACTTGCTGACCCCGCGAAGCGCAAGTGCGATGGGCCGGTTCGAACTGGTCATATGAGTGGCCGCCATTCGAAATGTTATGGCCATCCATTAGCAATGGAGTCGTTTCAGCGGCGTAAATCCTGCAACGACCGCACAATTGCAGTAACCGCGTTAATGTTTCGGTGACGCTGTTTGCCGTGACGGCAGCTATGCTTTCGGCACCATGTCGAACATTGTTTGGCCATAGGTTTTGCGCGCATCAGCCAGCAGCGGCTGTACCGCGGCCACAAATGCGTCATGTTCCTTCGGCGTCAGCTCGTTGATCTCACAACCTTCATCCTCGATCGCCTTGCGCGAAGATTCGTGCTCCTCGAGCGCAAGCTTGCGCTGATAGGTGATTGCCTCTGTCACAGCCGCCTGCATCGCGCGCTGGATTCCTTCGGGCCAGGCTTCGAACGACGTGCGATGCAGGAAGATCGGCCGCGAAATGTAAAAGTGATAACTGAGCGTGTGGAATTTATGGAACTTGTGCACGCCATAAGTGACGGTATTCGCGAGCGGATTTTCCTGTGCATCCAGCGTGCCCGACTTGATCATGGCGATGGCTTCAGTGAGATCCATGCGCATTGCCTTTGCGCCGAGCAATTCAAATGTACGGCGATGAATCTCGCTCGGCAGTACGCGAATTTTCATATCTTTCATGTCGGCAGGCAGGTGAATCGGCCGCAACCTGTTTGAGATATGGCGGAAGCCATTCTCGAACCAGCCAAGAATCCGGTAGTTGATGCGCTCTTCGGTCTTGCGCACGAGGAATTCACCGAGGGCGCCGTCCATCGCGCCGCGTGCCTGTGCGTTGCTGGAAAACAGGAACGGCAGATCGACAAAGCCCAACTCCGGAACACGATCGGTAAGATAGCTCGACGACTGGTAACCCAGCGTGATCTGGCCGTTCTCGACCAAGGTCAGGATGTCTTCGGCCTTGTGGCCGTGATCCATGATGTTGAAGACGTATTCGATTGCGACGTCATTGCCGAATTGCTTTTCCAGCCGGTCGCCGATGAATTTCAGCGACTTGCTGAATCCCGTCGTCGGGGGGCCGTAGCCCCCCATTCGTATTTTGATTGGCTCGCTCATTTTCACCTGCTCTTTGCAGTCTTCTATACCGGCGCGCACAATCTGGCCAAGGCGAACCTGTGTGATAGACTTTGCTTCAAGGTCACGGAGGACGACGCCGATGAACAAGCTCGCCAGCGTTCCCAAAGTTTCACGGGACGGAATTTCAACTGCTGAATGGCAGGCGCGCGTCGATCTCGCCGCCGTTTACCGGCTCACGGCGCACTACGGCTGGGATGACGTGATCTACAACCATTCATCGATGCGGGTCCCGGGCGAGCCGCACAAATTGCTGATGAAAAAGCACGATCTCCTCTATACCGAAGTGACCGCCTCCAACCTGGTGAAAGTCTCGATGGATGAGGATCTCGACGAGAAGTCGGGTGTCAACAGGCCCGGCTTCACGTTGCATGGCGGCGTCCTGAGCGCACGACCGGACGTGAATTGCGCGATGCACGTCCACACCAATGTCGGCATGGCGATTGCCGGACTCAAAAGCGGCCTGCGTATGGTTTCGCAGCAGGCGATCCGCTTCTACAAGCGGATCGGCTATCATGCCTACGAAGGCATTACGGAAGATTTCGACGAGCGAGAGCGTCTCAACCGCGATCTCGGGCAGAACCGGGCCATGATCATGCACAATCATGGCCTGCTCACGGTCGGAAAGACCGCCCGTGAGGCTTTCGTGCTGATGAAACATCTCATCGATGCCGCCGATATTCAGCTGAAGCTGGAAGCGACCGGCGCCGCAGTGATCGAGGTCCCGCCGGAAGTCTGCGCCAAGACCGCCGAGCAATATGAGCATCATGACGCCGGACGCGGCAGTCACGACTGGGCTGCGTACCTTCGTATGCTAGACCAGATCGATACGAGCTACCGCAACTGAGCCTTCAAGTCGTGTCGTACACGAACCGCATGCAGGAGCGCCTTGCGCGCGGCGAGGTCGCGCTTTGCATGGCAACACGGCTTGCGCGCACCGCCGAGATAGCAATGATCGCGGATTCCTGCGGCTTCGATGCGTTCTTTATCGATATGGAACACTGCACGATTTCGCTCGATGTAGCCGCGCAGATCTGCGTCGCCGCGCTTCCCGTCGGGGTGACGCCGATGGTTCGTATCGCCGGCCACCGGTTCGAGGACGCCACGCGCCTGCTTGACATGGGCGCGCTTGGCATCATCTGCCCGAATGTGAGCACGCGCTCGGAAGCCGAGGTTTTCGTGCGCGCTTGTCGCTTTCCGCCGTTGGGTGAGCGCTCGGTCGGCGGCACCGGCGCGCTGCAGGGTTATCGCCAGACCCCGCTTGGCGAGGTTAACAAGCAGGGGAATGCCGCAACGATGCTCATTGCCATGCTCGAGACGCCGCAAGGCATTGCCAATGCGGACGCGATAGCTTCAGTCACTGGCATCGACATGCTGCTGATCGGCTCAAACGATCTCTGCACCGCCATGGGAATTCCCGGTGACCTCAAAAGCCCGAAACTGCGCGCCGCTTATGAGGCGACCGCAAAAGCCTGCAAGACGCACAACAAACATCTCGGCGTCGGCGGCATTCGCGCGGACGTCGCGCATGTGGCTGAATTGGTCAAACTTGGAGCTCGATTCGTGATTGCCGGATCCGACGTCCAATACCTGACACGATCGGCGCGCGACGAGACGGCCGCGCTCAGGAAAGCCGTGAGCTGATCAGCGCGCGTTCCGCCGTCCCTCGCCGGGACCCCATTGCCAGAAATCCCGTCCCTCTTCGCGCATGAATCGCGCCAGCACCATCATGTGGACTTCGGACGCACCATCCACCAGCCGGGCTGAGCGCGCCGAGCGATAAATCCACTCAGCAATCGAATCCTGCGAAAAGCCGCGGGCGCCCTGCAATTGAATCGCCACGTCGGCGGCCTTGTGCAGCGTATCGGCGACCTGCACCTTGGCCATCGAGACTTCCTTGCGCGCGCGGCCACCCTGATCGAGCATCCAGGCCGCGTGCATCGTGAGCAATCGCCCGATCTGGATCTGCTGCGCTACTTCGCCGAGCTTGATTTGCACGCTTTCGCGATCGGCGAGCTTGATGCCAAAACCTTCGCGATTGGCAACATAGCTCTGCGCGATTTCCATGCAGCGCTTGGAAAAGCCAAGCCAACGCATGCAGTGCGTCAGCCGCGCCGGGCCGAGGCGAATCTGGGTGACCTTGAGACCGTCGCCCTCCTCGAGCAAAATATTTTCGCGAGGAATTTCCAATCCGTCGAATTCAAGCTCGCAATGGCCGCCATGCTCGCTCGGACCCATGATCGGGATGCGGCGGACGATGCGCCAGCCTGGCTGATCCTTGTGGTACAGGAACGCAGTTAAGCCCCGCCGTTTGTCGTCTGATGTCCGCGCAATGAGGATGAAGTGCGCCGCACCGTCCGCCCCGGTGGCAAACCACTTTCGGCCTCTGATGACGTAGCGGTCGCCTTTTTTCTCGGCTCGTGTCCTGATCATCGAGGGATCGGAGCCGCCGCCGGGTGCCGGCTCGGTCATGGCGAAGCTCGATCGAACCTTTCCCTCGACGATCGGCTTCAACCATCTGTCCTTCTGCTCGCGCGTACCGGCCAGCTTGAGCAGATTCATGTTGCCGTCATCGGGCGCCATGCAATTGATCGCAAGAGGCCCGAAGACCGAGCGTGCCGCCTCCTCGTAGATCGCCGCCCAGGCGACCATTGGGAGGTCCATGCCGCCATATTCCTTCGGCGACTGCGGCGCCCACAGGCCGGCCTTCCTGGCTTTCTCGCGCACCTTGGCCAGCCGTTCCTCCGGGATATTCTCGTGCTCGGAGAAATTCTGCGGATCTGCTTCGAGCGGCAAGACGTGCTCTTCCACGAACGAACGAACGCGCAGCCGAAGATCCTCGATTTCTGGCGCAAGCGTGAAATCCATGTCTTGCCCCCCTACCCTTTGATCTGGACGACTTGCCCGCCATCGACGACGATCGTTGCGCCCGTGATGTAACTGCCGGCATCCGACACCAGCAACAGCAGCGCGCCGTCGAGATCGCCGGGATTGCCAAAGCGGCCCATCGGAATCTCACGCTTGATGGCGGTGCCGGCTTCGCTGTTGAGATAGTCGTCATTCATTTCAGTGACGAACCAGCCCGGCGCGATCGCGTTGACCCGCACACCTTTGAAAGCCAGTTCGACTGCAAGCGCTTTCGTAACCTGTACGACACCTGCTTTTGCCGCAGCGTAAGCTACCGCGCCCTTTGAGACGGCGAGCCCAAGGACAGACGCGATATTGACGATGGCACCCTGCTGCTTGGCGGCGAGCAACCGGCGCGCCGCTTCCTGCGCCCAAAGAAAAACGGCGTCGAGGTTGGTCGCGAGCACCTTGCGCCATTCCTCCGGTGGCATTTCGACCGCGCGTCCGCCGTGTGCGATGCCGGCGTTGTTGACGAGAATTGTCACGGTGCCAAAGGCCTTTTCAGCGGCATCGAAAGCGTGCGCGATGGCGGCATGGTCGGTGACATCGGCTTCGATCGCAACCGCGCGGCCTCCTTTGCCTTCAATTTCGTCTTTAAGCGCTTTGAGACGATCGGCCCGTCGCGCCACCAGCGCAACCGCGGCCCCGTTGTCGGCAAGCGCCTTCGCAAATTGCACGCCGAGGCCGCTCGACGCGCCGGTCACCAGCGCCACGCGGCCTTTCAGGCTGAACATATCGGCAGCTTTCATGCGAGAGCGGTTATACACGGGGGTCGCAACAATATGGAATAGACGGACAAAAACCCGTAGGTATTTGTTCAGACCGAAGGACGGGCGGGCGTGGAACGAATCTGGCGCGCGACCATCAATAGCTGGAATGGCCTGGTCGCGGTGACCCGGTCCGAGGCTGCTTTTCGTCAAGAGGTCGGTCTGCTCGCGATCAGTGTTCCTTTGGCGTTTTTCCTCACGCCAGACGTAGCGAAGCGTTTCCTGCTTATTGGTGTAATTGTCTTTATCCTCGTCGTTGAGCTCCTCAACACCGCGATCGAAAAGCTCAGTGATCGCGTGACCACCGAAACTGATCCGGCAATCAGGCGCGTCAAAGACGTGGGCTCCGCAGCCGTCGGACTGTCTTTGCTGGCCGCGGGCGTGGTCTGGATCTGGGTTGCTGTTGAGCGCTTTTGGGGCTAGCGGCCGTAAAGGGTCTGCGGCAGCGCAGTTGCCAATCCTGGCACGAACCACAGCACCACGAGGGCCAGCAGCTGGATGATCACAAACGGGATGATGCCGACGTAGATGTGCCGCGTGGTGATCTCCGGCGGCGCGACGCCACGCAGGAAAAACAGCGTCGGGCCGAGCGGCGGGTGCATATAGGACGTCTGCAGATTGACCGCCATCATGATGCCAAGCCAGACCGGATCGACGCCGGGCATAGCCAGCAGGATCGGTGCGACGATCGGCACAACGACAAAAATAATCTCGAACGCATCCATCACAAAGCCGAGCAGAAACATCGCGATCATCACCGTGAGCACCGCGCCGGCGGCACCACCTGGCAAATTCGACAAGGTCCGATGAACCATGTCGTCCCCGCCGAGCGCACGGAACACCAGACTGAACATGGTGGCGCCGATCAGAATCAGGAAAATCATACTGACGACCTGCGTCGTCTTCTCGCAGACCGGCCTGATCAGGCCGCCAAGCGGCGCCTTGCGTGCCGCGAGCACAATCGCGCCGACGGCGCCGATCGATGCCGCTTCGGTCGGCGTCGCGATGCCGCCAAGAATCGAACCGAGCACAGCGGCGATCAGCGCAAGCGGAGCGACCAGCACTTCAGCAAGGCGGTGCAACATCTTGAGGCCGCGCAACGCTTTCGCATCGGCAGGCAGCGCAGGAGATGCTTTCGGTCGCAAGACCGCAACCGCAATCAGAAAGATCAGGTAGAGGCCGACCAGCGCAAAGCCGGGCACCAGCGCACCGGCGAACAGATCGCTCACTGTAAGAGATCGCGGCGCAAAAATGCCTTTCGACAGTTGCGCAGCCTGATACGCGTTGCCGAGCTGATCGCCGAGCAGAACAAGGACGGTCGCCGGCGGAAAAATCTGCGCGAGGGTTGCGGTCGCGGCGACTGTGCCGGCGGCGAGCCGCGGGTCATAGCCGAAGCGCAGCATCGTCGGCAGCATGATGAGACCCATTGTGACGGTCGTCGCGCCGACAACGCCCTTGGCCGCTGCAAGCAACGTGCCGACAATAACGGCGGACATCCCGAGTCCGCCGCGGAGCGTGCCGAACAAACGGCCCATGGTCTCGAGCAGATCTTCCGCGATGCGCGAGCGTTCCAGCATTACTCCCATGAAAATGAACAGTGGAATCGCCAGCAGCACTTCGTTCGTCATAACGCCGAAGATCCGCTGCGGTAGTGCACCGAGAATTCCGAAGCTCATGATGCCGAGCGCTTCGCCAAGCACGGCGAAGATCAGCGATGTCCCCGCAAGCGTGAGCGCTACCGGATAGCCGGCCATCAACATGACGATCACGACGATCACCATGAGGACTGCAAGGATCTCCGGATAAACCATCAGCGCGTCCTCGCCAGCGCGGCGGCGGCGCGGATCGCCTGCGCCACACCTTGCAGCGCCATCAGCACCGCAAAGACGGGGATGAGGGTCTTGAGCACGAAAACCAGCGGCAAGCCGCTCGCTTCCTGCGAGTGCTCGAGAATGGCCCACGAGCGTGCGGCATAGGGCACCGATAGCCAGACCAGCACCAGCATGAAAGGCAGCAGCAGCAGAAGCGCTCCCGCGAGATCAATGAGCGCCTTCGTGCGCATCGAGGCTGCGGCGTAGAAAATGTCGACGCGTACGTGCCCTTCTGCCCGCAGGGTCCAGGCCGCCGCGAGCATGAAAACCGCCGCATGGGTGTAGATCACGGTCTCGGAAAGCCAGATGGAACCAAGCCCGAACAAATAACGGGCCACGACAAGCGCGAATTGCAGCAGGACGACAACAAGGACGAGCCAGGCCGCAACCCGGCCAATTCCTGAGACGAAGCGATCGATGTGGTCGGCCAGCGCGGTCATATGCGCAAATCTCATAACTCGAATGATGGCATAAAGACGCGACCTTTGCTTATAGTGGTGCCATGTCCGGGCACGATCACGATCATCACGATCACGACCATTCGGAACTGTCCGAAACCCAACTCCGCGTGCGCGCGCTGGAAACGGTGCTTACCGAAAAAGGTTATGTCGACCCCGCCGCTCTCGATCTGCTCATCGAGACTTATGAAAAGAAAGTCGGGCCGCGCAACGGCGCGCGGGTCGTCGCGAAGGCCTGGGCCGATCCAACCTATCGGGCGCGCCTGCTCAAGGATGCGACGCCGGCGATCGCCGAGATCGGCTACGCCGGACGCCAGGGCGAGCACATCGTCGCGTTGGAGAATACGCCCCAACTGCACAATATGGTGGTGTGCACGTTGTGCTCCTGTTACCCATGGCCGGTCCTGGGATTGCCACCCGTCTGGTACAAATCCGCGCCCTATCGCTCGCGCGCGGTATTGGATCCGCGCGGCGTGCTTGCCGACTTCGGTGTCACGCTTCCCAAAGAAACTGAAATCCGCATTTGGGATTCGACTGCCGAAATCCGTTATCTCGTGCTGCCCATGCGCCCGAGCGGTACCGACGGTTGGAGCGAAGAGAAGCTCGCCGAGCTCGTCACGCGCGATTCCATGATCGGCACCGGCCTGCCGAAATCACCGAAGGACATTGCAAAGTGAACGGCGGTCAGGACCTTGGCGGAACGCACGGTCATGGACCGGTAAAGCCGGAGCTGAACGAGCCCGTCTTCCACGGCGAATGGGAAAAGCGCGCCTTTGCGCTCACGCTGGCGATGGGCATGCCGGGAGGCTGGAACATTGATATGTCGCGCTTCGCGCGCGAGAACCGTCCACCCGGCGAATATTTATCGATGACCTATTATCAGATCTGGTTTGCCGCGCTCGAGACAATGCTGAAGGAGCGCGGTCTGGTGGCGGAGGACGAAATTGCCGCCGGCCATTCGTTGCATCCGCCGAAACCTGTCAAACGCGTATTATCACCGGGCGACGTCGAGAAGACTTTGCATCGCGGTGGTCCCACCGAGCGGGAGACAAACACGGCAGCGGCCTTCAAGCCGGGCGACAAAGTGCGCGCGAAAAATCTCAATCCGCCGACGCACACACGCCTGCCCCGCTATGTGCGCGGCCATATCGGCACGATCGAGCGCATCATCGGCTGTCACGTTTTCCCGGACAGTAATGCAATGGGGGCCGGCGAGAATCCGCAATGGCTTTATACCGTGCGCTTCGACGGGCACGAATTATGGGGCGATGAAGGCGACCCGACCTCGAAGGTTTCTGTCGACGCGTGGGAACCCTATTTGGAGCTGGCCTGATATGCCAATGGACCCGCAAGCAGCAATGCGCGCCGCAATCGCGGTGCCGGGCGTGCCGCGGGACGTCGATGGCCCGGTCTTTCGCGAGCCGTGGGAGGCCCAGGCCTTCGCCATGACGCTGGCACTTTACGAGCGCGGCGTCTTCACCTGGCAGGAATGGGCGGCGGCGCTTGCCGCCGAAATCAAGCGTGCGCAGGCGTCCGGCGATCCGGACACGGGTGAGACATACTACTCGCACTGGCTCAACACACTCGAAAGGCTTGTTGCAGAGAAAGGCGTGACAACGGCCGACACGCTGCATCGTTACCGCGACGCATGGGATCGTGCCTGCGACCGCACCCCACACGGCCAGCCGATCGAGCTTCGGCCTGACGACTTTCGCTAGACTCCGATCAGACGTTCGCTTGCCAAATAACCGGTGAGCAGAGCCGCACCGAACAGCACAATGACAAGTGCGGCGGCTGTTTCGAATCCACGAAGGACTATCACTCCGACGCCGGGCTTCGTCTTCGCCAACTTGCCTGCAAGCCCCCGCGCCGCCACTGCCACGGTAGCGATCGCCGCCACCGTGATTGCGGTCCCGAGTCCCATCACGAATGTCGAGGCGACGCCGATCCAGAAGAGCCCCTGCGCCAGCGCAAATACGAGCACGATGATCGCGCCTGAACAGGGGCGAAGGCCGACGGCGACGATCGCCGCAAGTCCACGCTTCAACCAATGATCTCCGGCGAGCTCGCTCGGCTCCGGCGCGTGGCCGTGACTCCAGGCTGATGCTTCATGATCATGATCGTGATCATGGTGATGATGGTGTTGATGATGCCCACGATCATGACCGTGCTCGTGCGCGTGATTTTGGGTATGCGAGCCCTCCCCGAAACCGAGCGCGTGCAGGAACGCCCTGCCTTTCACCCACAACAGGCGCAGGCCTATCAATACTATGAGTGTGTAGCTGACGATCTCGATCACGCGCACGGTATTGCCCATGGCCTTGGCCGTCGCGCCAAGGAGCGCGGCGGCAACGCCGACAATGGCGATCGCGGTGAAGGCCTGCAGCAATGCGGATGCGAACGAAAGCGCGACGCCGCGCCGCCAGGTCTCGTTATTGGCCACCAGGTAGGATGAAATCACCGCCTTGCCGTGACCGGGTCCGGCGGCGTGGAAAATGCCATAGAGAAAGGAGATGCCGAGCAGCGTGTAGGCTGCACTGCCGTCCGCCTTGGCGGCGCGAATGAGGCCCGACAGCATCCGGTAGAATTCGGCCTGCTTTGCAAGAATCCATCCAGCGAAGCCGCCCGCTTCCGGCGCGGCTCGATTGAGTCCGAATGGCTGCGCCATCGCGGCTTCGACAATGACGAGCAAAAGCAACAATGAAACGGGCACCAGCAGACCGCGCAACACACGCAATCGCGGCCAACCGGTCAAGGACAATGCACCAGGATCTTGCTGGCGAATTGCGCGCCCCAAGCCATCGTGGTGTTCTTCTCGTCAACCGGTATCTGACTCAGCGCCTTGCCCTCGGCGAAAGTCATTTCACGCGGGAGCACGACGTCGAGCTTGCATTTCGGCGCTCCGGCGAGCTGCACCGGGTTGTCCTTGGCGAACGCGAAGTCGACGAAAATGGAGGGATCGTAAATCTCGACTTTCAGCTCTTTGGCTTTCACCGGCGCCTTGAACGGAAGCAGGAAATTGAGCGTCAGCACCTGATCCTTGTAGTCGAGCCAATAACCGGCCGCGGGATCGGTGAGCTCCGCTTTTTTTCCGTCGGCTGTGGCGTAGGTGAAATAGTCGTATTCCTTCAGCGACTCGACGTTGACCTTTGCCAGCGGTGCAAGCTCGTCACGTGTGAATTTTCCCTTCTCCTTGCTCTCCAGACCCTGTGTGGCAAACGTCGAAAACATATCGTCAAAGGACCAAGCGTGCCGGATTCCGGTGATGCTGCCATCGGGCGCATAGACGAGCTCGGTCTGCATCGTCACCCAGACGTGCGGATGTGCCTGCGCAAGGCTGCCGGTGGCCAGACCGGACAATACCACAAGAAAGATGCGAAGCAGGGTGTTCATGTGTGCGCAAGATAGCACGGACTGCGGCGCAAAGGTGACGTGTAACGATGTTACGAATGCTTTGGTGTAAACACCGCGGGTCAGACGCCCGCCGCGCCGCCGTCCGCGCGCGGGTCATGGCCGCCTTCCAGAGTGCCATCGGCGTGCAACACCACCGCACCCGCGTGACCCATGGTGTCGGAATAAGCCTCATTGAGAACGGCCACATCGTGGCCCGCAGATAAGAGACGATCGACAAGATTTTCATCGAAACGCGACTCCATCCGCAAATTGGTGTGAGTCGAGCCCCAAGTCCGCCCCAGCAGCCAGCGCGGCGCATCGAGCGCCTGCTCGAGCGGTTGTCCGAATGTGACATGACGCGTGAACACGGCCGCCTGGCTCTGCGGCTGACCGTCGCCACCCATCGTGCCGTAGGCAATGATCCGTTTGTCCTTGAGAACCGCGAGCGCAGGATTAAGCGTATGAAAAGGACGCCGGCCGGGCGCCAGCACGTTTAGCGCCTTTGGATCGAGCGAGAAGCTCGCCCCGCGATTTTGCATGATGATGCCGGTTGCCGGCAGCACGCATCCGGAGCCGAATTCCCAATAGAGCGACTGGATGTACGAGACGACGAGACCGCTTGAATCCGCTGCACCCATCCAGATGGTGTCGCCTTCGTCGTAGGGCGCCGGCCAGCGCGCCGCCTTGCGCGCATCGATCTTCGCAGCCTCGGCATCGAGGAATGCCGGCAGGAAATATCGGCCGAGATCGGCGCTCATCTTGTCCGGATCCGTAATGACACGATCGCGCACGCGGAACGCCCGCTTGGTTGCTTCGACAAGCCCATGAACATGTTCGAAGCTTTCGGCACGCGCAACACGGAGCCGCTCGAACAGCGCAAGGATGATCAGCGACGCCAAGCCCTGCGTCGGGGGTGGAGAATTGTAAAGGGTGCCCGCCTGCGTCGAAACGCTCAGCGGCTCATCTACAATCGCGCGATAGCTTTCCAGGTCGGCGCGCGTCACGGGACTGCCAATGCGCTCGAGATCGGCAGCGATCTCGCGCCCAATATCGCCTCGGTAAAAATCGTCGAGGCCGGCATGGGCAAGCTGATCAAGCGTCGCAGCGAGAGCGGTCTGCTTCAGATGTGCTCCCGTCTCGGGGACTTTGCCGTCGAGCAAAAACGCAGTCTTGAAACCAACGGCTTTATCCATCTCCGGGAGCTTTTCGGCGGTCAGCCGCGCCTGACTGCGTGTCACGACGTATCCACCAGTCGCATGCTTGATGGCGGGTGCAAGCAACACTTCGAGCGGCAGCCTGCCCCCGTGTGCCTTGGCGGCGTCCAAAGCGAGTGCCCACGCGGCGACCGCGCCCGGAACCGTCAGCGCGGCAAGCGGCCCGCGGGCCGGGATTTCATCGCAACCGGCATCCCGATAAAACCGCGGTGTTGCTTTCGCGCCCGCCCGTCCGGCCCCCATCAGAGCGTGAACGCGACCGGATGGCTCCCGCAGCAGCCAGAAGCCATCACCGCCGATGTGATTCATGTGCGGATAGACGGCCGCGATGGAAGCAGCCATCGCCAGCATCGCCTCGATGGCGTTGCCCCCCTCGGCAAGGATCGCGCGTCCGTCCTCGACGGCCGCTGCATGCGGCGCGGCCACCACCCCGCGGCGATGGCCTGCACTATGCAAGGTCATTGGTTTTTCCGGCCATTTTGCAAGAAATCACATCGCGGGGCTTGGTTGACCTCAAATAGAAGCGTCGACGAGACCACGCTTCTTTAACAAGGCATCGACGGTCGGCAATCGTCCGCGAAAGGCTTTATAGGCATCCGCAGGATCACGCCGGTTTCCCGCGCTATAGACATAGTCGCGCAGGCGCTTCGCTGTTGCGGGGTCAAACGCATTCCCGGTCTCCTCGAATGCAGCGAAAGCATCAGCATCGAGAACTTCCGACCACATATACGAATAATAGCCGGCGGCGTATCCGCCTCCCGAAAACAAGTGCTGAAAATGTGGAAGCCGATGCCGCATCACGATTTCAGGCGGCATCGCGATACGCTCGAGATGCTTGCGCTCGAAGGCCGCCACGTCCACCGAGGCCGCTTCGGGCAGCGAATGCAGTTCGAGATCGACCAGGGCGCAAGCGGTGTACTCAACCGTGGCGAAGCCCTGATTGAAGGTACGGGTCGCCAGCAATCGGTCGAGCAAGCCCTTCGGCATTGCTTCGCGCGTCCGCGCGTGCACAGCGTATTCCTGCAGGATCTCTGGCACCTCAAGCCAATGCTCATAAAGTTGAGATGGCAGTTCGACGAAGTCGCTGGGTACCGCCGTGCCGGCAAGGAGAGGATAAGTTACGTCGGACAGCATGCCATGCAACGCGTGACCGAATTCGTGAAACAGAGTGCGCGCATCATCGAACGACAGCAATGCTGGCTGCCCCTCGGCAGGCTTCGAGAAGTTGCAGATGTTGAGAACGATCGGACGAATATCCCGGACAAGTTTCTCCTGGTCGCGCAGCGACGTCATCCAGGCGCCGCTGTGCTTCGACGGTCGCGCAAAATAGTCGCCGATGAACAGCGCAACATGATTTCCGGCGGCATCCGTCACATTCCAGGCGCGAGCATCCCGGTGATAAAGAAGCGCATCGACGGGCCCGAACGACAAGCCGAACAGCCGATGGGCGGCCGCAAACGCCGCCTCAATCATCTTCTCAAGCTGGAAGTAAGGCTTGATTTCTGCCTCGTCGAGATCGTAACGCGCCTTGCGGAGCTTTTCTGCGTAGTAGCGCCAGTCGTGTGGCGCGAGCGCAAAGTTTCCGCCCTCTTCGGCGATCATTGCCTGCAAGGCATCGCGCTCGACCGCCGCTTTCGTGAGCGCCCTGCTCCAGACGTCGTCAAGCAGCTTGCGGACCGCCTGCGGCGTCTTCGCCATTTGGTCATCGAGCCGATAGTCGGCGAAATTTGCAAAGCCCAGCAACTTTGCCCGTTCTGCGCGCAGCGCCACCATTTCAGCGATCAGAGCGCGATTGTCGGTCGCGCCGCCGTTTTCTCCGCGCGAAATCCAGGCCTGAAATGCTTTTTCCCGCAAATCACGCCGCGAAGAAAACTGGAGAAAGGTTTCAATCGACGATCGCGCCAGAGTAATAGCGTACTTGCCCGGATGACCGCGCTGATCGGCGGCAGCACGCGCAGCTGCCCGCGCAAAGTCCGGCAGCCCGGCGAGGTCATCTTCTTCGAGGACCATCACAAACGATTTCTCGTCCGAAAGAACATTCTGGCCAAACTGCGTGCCCAGGCTCGCCAGACGCTCGTTGATTGCCGCCAGGCGGTCCTGCGCCGCCTGCTCGAGGGCAGCACCGGAACGAACGAACCGTGTGTGATAGCGCTCCAGCACGCGCGCCTGCTCGGCATCCAGCGAAAGTGCCTCGCGCCTGGCGTAAAGGTCGGCTATCCGGGCGTAGAGAGCACGGTTCAGGTAAAGCGCGTTGTTGTGACGCGCCAACAGCGGCGAGATGTCCCGCTCGATGGCCTCGATCTCGTCCGACGTGTCGGCGCCGGCCAGGACGAAAAACACGCTCGCCACGCGTTCGAGGTTTCGGCCGCTCCGCTCAAGCGCCGCGATCGTGTTCTCGAAATCAGGGGATGCCGGATTTTCCGCGATGGCGTCGATTTCAGCCCGATGATCGGCCAAAGCCTGGTCGAACGCAGGCCGGAAATGGTCGGGCCTCATCGCCTCAAATGGCGGAAGCTCGAATGTCCCGGTCCACCCGGAAAGGAGAGGGTTGTGCGTTTTGGCTGACGAAGGTTTCATTCCGCTTATATAAGCTCAATATCAGCGTGGGGCGCGACTGATCGGGTAACAATGAAATTGAAAAGGCGAGCTAGTTGCCAACGCAGCTTCTGATGAAGTTCCGGCGAGCCCGAAGACGGAGCTTCTGTTCATTTGCCTGCCTATTGCAGTCGGCCCGCTTGGCCGCCTGCTGCTCCTGCTGCTGACGCCGTTCCTGATTTCGCACCTTTTGGATCTCGGCCCATTCTTCCGCCGCCATCCCCCGCTGGATCCGGCGGCGCTCGGCGGCTTCCTGTCTTTCCGCCTCCCTCCGTTGGCCCTGCCTTTCCGCCATGCATTTGCGCACGAACTCGGCCAGATTCCGCCTTAAGATGTCTTGATGTTCCGCCTGCCGGCGGCATTCCTGTTCATCCCGTCTGCGCAATTGCCGCCTGTCCGCTCGGGTCAAGTCGGTTTGAGCAACGGACACATCGCCGGCGACGACCAGCAGCGCGAGCGGCATCGCAACTAGAACCATCAGGCGACGCATTGTCGAACCTCAATTTCCATCCACGACGTGGAACAATGGCAGGCTAGCAGATGGACGACAATGACAGTAACCGGGCGCATCAGCCACGCAGCGCCCTCAGTGCGTTAAAGATGACTGCCACGTCGATCACCTCCTGGATCACCGCTCCTTCGGCTGGCGCCAGAAGGCCGAAGGATGCGGCCACCATCGCCAGCGCTGATAGCCCGATACCGGCGATCACGCTCTGCAAAGCGATCAAGCGTGAACGCCGGGCGATTTTGATGGCCGGCAGAATGCGATCGAGTTGATCAACCAGTAGCACCACGTCGGCGACCTGGGCGGAAGCCGCCGCTCCTTTGGCGCCCATCGCCACGCCGACGTCGGCCGCAGCGAGTGCCGGCGCATCGTTCACCCCGTCGCCGATCATCATTACCGGGCCATTCTTGCGCTCGGCGAGGACAACAAGGATCTTCTGATCCGGCGTAAGTTCGGAACGCACGAGATCGAGGGACAGCCCGCTCGCAACGAAGCCCGCAACCTCATGCCGGTCGCCGGTCGCCAGAACGATGCGCTCGATGCCCATGGCCCGCAGTTCGCTGAGCATGGCTTCGGTACCGGCCCGCAATTCGTCCGCGAGGACCAGCACGCCGGACAATCGTCCTTCGATGCCCACCGCAACCGCCAGAGCACCGGTCGGACGATCATGCGGCAGCAGAGGCGCGTCACCTCTCGCGACCTTGCCTGAGACAAAACGAAGGCCTCCGACGACAACGCTGCGGCCGTTGACCCGCCCTACGACACCCTCGCCGGGTGTTTCCACGACTTCGGTGGGGACGGCCAGCTGCAATTTTCTGTTCCGGGCCTCGTCTACGATCGTCTGTGCAATGACGTGCTTAGATGCCTGATCGAGCGAGGCCGCAATACGCAAGACTTCGCTGGCGGTAGTGCCGGCTTCGACGTGTGTGGCAATGAGCCTTGCTTGGCCGATCGTGAGGGTCCCCGTCTTGTCGATGACCACCGTGCGCACCCGCGCCAGGGTTTCAATGGCCTTGCCGCCCTTGATCAGGATGCCGAACTTGGCGGCACGCGAAAGTCCGGAGACGATGGCAACCGGAACCGCCAGAATCAGGGGACACGGCGTCGCCACCACCAACACCGCTACCGCCCGGATCGGGTCCCCGCTGAGCCACCAGGCGGCGCCGGCAAGCACGATCGTGAGCACCAGGAAAACGATCGCGTACCGGTCGGCCATGCGCGACATCGGCGCGCGCGACCGCTGCGCGCCTTCGACCAACCTGATGATCCCTGAATAGGTGCTTTCGGCTGCGGGCCGGGTCACTGTCATATCGAATGCCTCGCCGGCATTCGTGGAGCCGCTGAGGACAGGCTCTCCCAGCTTCGCCTTGACCGGGAGCGATTCTCCCGTAAGTGCAGACTGGTCGAGCACACCGACGCCTTCCGCCACGGTGCCATCAACCGGCACCACATCTCCCTGCCGTATGAGCAGCCGGTCGCCGGGTGAGACAAGATCGACGGCGACCTCTTCGAGTTGCCCGGCGCGGTGGCGGATCGCCGTGCGCGGTACCCGCGATAAAAGCGCCGTCATCTCGTGCCGCGCGGTCCTTTCGGCGTAGATCTCGAGATACTGGCCGCCGGCATACATGAGCGCCACGATGGCTGCCGCCAGGTTTTCTCCGAAAACCAGAGCCGCGGTCATCGAAAGTCCGGCGACGATGTCGAGGCCGACCTCGCCTCGCTGCAGACTGGTCACGATTTCGACGAGCAAAGCCAGCAGTACTGGCACCGTCGCAGTCGCCCACACGGCTGCGGCGACATCGCCCCGCCCGGCGATCTTGGTGATGATGCCCGTCAACAAACCGACCGCGGCGAGGCTGGCGAGGAAGGGTCGGGCAACCTTAAGCGCTCTCACGGTGTCCATGTTTTAACTTTTGACCAAGCGGCCGCCTCCGCCATGAGCAAGATCAAAACCGGCCCCTTGAGCTATAGACTTGATCCGGCGGTCGGTTTCGAGGACATTGCGTCCCCTAACGGAGGCCCCTATGGCCAAGAACCGCCGCATCCTCTGGCTAAACGTCATCACGGTGATCAGCGCGGCCATCCTGATCGGCGCCGAGGTGTTCGGTGCGGCCTTTGCCGGCTCATGGGCGATCGCAACCTTGTTCGACCTTGGCGGCTTCGGCGCACGGGTGCTCGACGTAGCTCTCGTGCTCTGCGGCTTCGCCATCATGGTTCAGTTCATCCGCGCGGCGCATCGCATCGAGCCGTTCACCGCCGGCGACTGAGCGCGTCTCGTCAGACGCCGAAAGAAAAAGTTAAGAAAGTTTTTTATGCAGCGAACTAATTCGCTTGCATGACTCGACAAAATTACTTATCTCCGTTGTTGCCCAATTTCGCACGTGCCTGTGGCCGTGTGTCGGTCGGTAGGTAGCGGGACAAGAGGCCCGCCAGCCGCCTGGAGAGAGAAGCCAAAACCTCTCCAAGAAATCTGACCGGCAGCTGGAGGCGAAACCAGCACACTCTGC
>DATBHE010000027.1:0-37578 GCA_036557605.1 Pseudolabrys sp. | reverse complement strand
TGGATTCTTTGTCAGGCAACGGCGTGGTGGCAGACCAGTTCCGCTTGGGCAGTGGCGGCGGAACACCGATCGCCAGGGCGAGTTATCGGGCGAGACCGCTTAGACCTCAGGATAACCATGACCACAGCAAGCCGGGGCGCCAGACGCAAAGTTCCAGCGCAAAAGAAGTTTCGTCAGCAAGCCGAAAACACGGCGCGACGGGAAAGAAACATCCAGCGAAAGATCGACCGCAAAGAGGGGCGGAAACGTTCGAGCGGCAAAAAATCTCACGCGATGCAGGCGGGCGCGCGCCGTTATCCCGAGCCGAAGCTGCCCGGCCAGCACCTGCGCAAACCCGGACGTGAAGTCGATCTTGCCCTTGCACCAATGTACGAGGCGCTGGACTATCAGGGATCCGAGAAGCTTCGCGATATGGCAGCTCTGGTCACCGGAGGCGATTCCGGAATCGGCCGCGCAGTCGCCGTGCTTTTTGCGCGCGAAGGTGCGGACGTCGCGGTCGCCTATCTGAATGAAGACGCCGATGCCGAGGAAACGAAGCGAGCGGTCGAAAACGAGGGACGCCGCTGCATTTTGCTGGCGGGTGACGTCGCCGATCCCGCCTACTGCCGCAGCGCGGTGAAAAAAACGATCGATGCGTTCGGCAAACTTGACATCCTTGTCAACAACGCGGCCTTCCAGGAGCACGTCAACAAGTTCGAGGATCTCACCGACGAGCATTTCGATCGCACGATCAAGACCAATCTCTACGGCTATTTCAACATGGCGAAGGCCGCCGTTCCGAAAATAAAAAAGGGTGGCTCCATCATCATGACGGGCTCTGTCACCGGCCTGCTCGGCAACAAGAGCCTGCTCGACTATTCGATGACGAAAGGCGGAATTCACGCGTTTGCCCGCTCGCTGGCAACCCATCTCGTTGATCGAGGTATTCGCGTGAATGTCGTCGCGCCGGGTCCGGTGTGGACGCCACTGAATCCGGCCGACAAGCCTGCAAAAGCCGTCGAAAAGTTCGGTGGCGATACGCCGATGCGGCGCCCGGCGCAGCCGGAAGAAATCGCACCCGCATTCGTCTTTCTCGCCGCGCCGAGTTGCTCGAGCTACATCACAGGCGAAATATTGCCGATCATCGGCGGCTACTCGGGTGGGTGAGGGCAGCCTTCACGCTCACAATGCGATCACTTTTTGCGCCCCCGATATGCCGGGTTACGGGTGCAAAAACCACGGTTGCCACCCAGCACCCAGCGGCGGCAGGCTTCGACCGAGTTGAAACCGCAATTGTTCTGGACGCGTCCCGCCCCGGTATTCGTCCTGGCGCACCACGCGCCAGTGCCGCGGGCATCCGCCGGTTCCGAACTTGCGTAAAGGGCAGCGAGAAACAAACCAATCAAAACTGAAACGCGCATGGAAGGCTCCGTCGCTGTTTCGCTCGCGGGATAATCCCATCTAACGAAAATAGTGGAAGGGGGAGGATCGCCACAATTCAATATAACCGGATGCCGTGTGCGTCAGACGCCCGTCCACATGTGCCCCCAAAGCCGCCGGCGCTTAAATCTCCGCCACACCCCTTCCTGGACGCACGAGAGAATTGTTACGGTCTCCATCCAAGCCTCGGGGGGGCGACGATGAGGCGACGTGAGTTCATTCGTCTGTTTGCAGGCACAGCGGCAGTGTGGCCGCTCCAAGTTAGTGCGCAACAGCCGCAGCGCATGCGACGGATCGCAATTATCTTGGCTACGACCGCGGAGGATGCGGAATTCCAGTCCTGGTTGGGGGCATTTCTCCAAGGCTTGCAGCAATCAGGCTGGAGCATTGGTCAAAACGTGCGCATTGAGACCCGTTGGGCTACGAGCAATGCCGCCGCAATCCGCAAAAACGCGGCAGAATTGGTTACGCTTGCGCCTGACGTCATCCTGGCCCATGGCGCCTCGACCGTCAGCGCGTTGTTGCAGGTGACGCGCAGCGTGCCGATCGTGTCTCCGGTTTTTGGCGATCCTGTTGGCGCGGGCTTTGTCGAGAGCATGGCGCGACCGGGCGGCAATGTTACCGGGTTCATGAGTTTTGAATACTCCATGGCCGTGAAATGGCTCGAGTTGCTCAAAGAGGCTGCGCCAAACGTGGCCCGCGTGGCAGTTCTCCGGGATCCTTCCCAAGGCTCCGGAACCGGTCAGTTTGGGGCCATCCAGGCCGTAGCGCCTTCGCTCAGGGTGGACGTAAAGCCGGTCAACATGATTGATGCGGGGGAGCTTGAGCGTGCCGTCGCAAACTTTGCGCGGTCTCCAAATAGCGGTCTGATCGTGACCGCGAGTGCAGCGGCGACGCGTCACCGCAGTCTGACCGTCGGGTTGGCGGCACGGTACAAACTGCCGGCGGTCTATTATGAGCGGTCATTCGCCGTCGCCGGAGGGCTAATCTCATATGGCCCCGATTTCGCCGACCAGTATCGGCGTGCCGCCGATTACGTTGATCGGATCCTCAAGGGCGAGAAGCCGGCCGACCTGCCAGTACAGGCACCGACCAAGTACGAGCTTGTCGTGAATCTCAAGACGGCTAAGGCGCTCAATTTGAGCGTGTCACCATCGCTGCTCGCCCGCGCCGCAGAAGTAATCGAATAAATCAGTGATGTCCGTTTCTGGCCAACTGGACCGCTAGTTGATTGAGAAATCCGGCGCGCGAATTTTGCGAAAATCGATAATTCTGCGCCGGATATACAAACGGGGGCAGAGAAGGGAATTGCCGCTAAGTATTTGAGATTGTTTAGTGCGTGGCGGAAGGGGTGAGATTCGAACTCACGAGGGAGCTCGCGCCCCCTGCCGGTTTTCAAGACCGGTGCCTTAAACCACTCGGCCACCCTTCCTTTGCAATGATCTCAGTCACTTATCCGATCTTTCTAAAAGAACAAATAGCGAAGTTGGTACCGGTTGCTACCCATTGCCACCGATTGAAGGCCTCATTTATTGCCGCCGCTGCCTTACAGTTGTCCTCACGGAACAGGTGTGCGTATACGCGGAGGGTGATGTCCGGCTTTACATGACCAAGGCGCTTAGAAATCGTCACGATATCGACGCCGGAATCGATCAGCTGGCTCGCGTAGGTGCGGGAGCGCGATTCGGCGCGGGACGACAAAAACACCGTGCGTTATCCGGGCCGAGGGGTTACCGAGGGACCCTCGGTCAGTCGCGTGTTACCTTGGGAAAACGGATGATGCTCGCATTCATCATCAGGTCGGTGGGATCAGGTACCTGCTGAGCGGCATTTCCCTCTTCAAGTTTATGCGTCGTCAGCATGATCTCAGTTAGTCCCGCCAAGACTATCAGTGGCAGATAACAAAAAAGCAGTGCCGGCATTTTGACCTCACGATCTGAATTGAACATGCGTGAGTCGGTGTCGAAAGCGCCGGTAGCATCCCACTAAAAGATTAAATCTCTCGCCCCTGGCGAAGAAATCGGACTGGCACACTTTTTCAGAGGCAGATCAACCGGCCAGGTTATCGACAGGGGCTTTTATGCCATCCTCTTTGCCATCGCGCTCGGTATCCTGGCCGAGATTAGCTACAAGATTTGAGCGCAGCAGCGCTCTTCAGAAACCTACATATAAAAGCGTTGCCCTAACGTTCACGCCGCTGTCGTTTCTGTCCTAGTGGCTCTTTCGCGTTTTGTTCATCGCGCGAGGTGCGACTTGGGCAGAGCAGCATCACATTTGTGCTTATCCACTGTAAGCCCTCAACATCAGGCCACTACCAAGCGCTAAGAGCGTCATGATGATAGTCGGATATAAAACAACCGCAGCATCGAACCGCAGAAGGCGCGGACTTTCACCATGCTTCGGTATGCCGACAAAAACTAGAATGACAGCGGCGACTACCGACGCTGCGCCTATTGCAAACTCCCCAAACATTTCAAGCATTGAAGCCCCCTTTATTCGTAGCCTATCACGGAGGGTACGGAGGAAGGTACTTACAGACCACACTTTGTGACCATCTAATTGAAAATCCTCGATCGTGCGACATCTCTAGACTGCGCCAGAGCGAAAATTCCATTTGAGATGACCTTGCTCAATTTTATGAAAGGAAGCAGTTCCGTTTCTGTACGGTTCGGTGCGAGTTAGTTGTCTCTGATACCGAGAACAGCGGAGGCACGGTCTACGTCCATTTGAATTGACAATGCGCATCTATATTTTTGCAATGGTTCAGATCACAACCCGAAAAAACGTTCGGCGCCGATACACGCCAATACCGATCCGACAGGTTGAAGACAAACTAACAACACATTGAACGCGCGTAATGACTAGCACGCACACGCGCTCGAAAGCGCGAGATCCTGCGGCTGCAACAACGGAAACCACGTCGCTCGTTCACAGGCCCAGCTCGGTGCTGTCGCGCCGGCCATTCACCATCGGGGAGGCGGTCATGGCAACACTTTTTGGCGATGCCGACGGCGATCTTGTTCTGAAACAGCGTGGCCTCACGCCTGCCGTTGCAGTAGATCAGGAACTGGCGGACGCCGTGAGGCGCTGGTGACCAGCGACATTGCGAGGCGCCCTAAACCAAAAGGAAGTATACCAGTAAAAACAGTATGAGCAGACTGGTTGTGAAAATGGCGGAAGCTCGAAAATTAAAGCCAGGTGCGCCGGCGTGGGAACGGGATTGTTTCAAAAGCCGGACGTTTGCAACATGCGGGATATTTTTTCGCATTGAGAAACCACCTTCGGGGCCCTCGAGTAACTGTCAAAGCGGTGTGACGGTTCCTCTCAGGATTCCCGAGCGAACGCCACATGTGCGCGGTTCGAGGCGATCGCAGACGTTGCCTCGACAGTCAGGCCAAAGCGCCTTGCGCTATGGTACCCGGAGAGATGACGTCCTTCACGATTGGCTGATGTCAGTTTAGTGCCGCGCCTTTGCTCCTGCGCTTGATGAACCTCTGTCTTGAGACTCCGGAGGTAAAATGTCGGGCTCGAAGATAGATTTGATGAGCGCGTTTTCTTTTAGGTATTGGTGATACTGAGTTACAACGGCTTTTGCTTCCTTCAGTGTGGCGGCCCGCCATTGAATCTCAAGATTTTCATTCCCAGCAATGCTTTCGATAATTCTTCGTTCTTCAACGAGCAGCCTAAATTCACTTGGTTGGTCCGGATCGTCATTGCCGCTGAGGTTCGTAGCGAAATCAATGCGGCCGGTCGCCACCCAATCCCGCTTTACGACACCTTGATACGGCGTTTTTCTCCCGTTCTTCCAGCTTTTCAAACCTTCTAACTTTGTAATGTTCACCAATGCATTTGCCATTTCTCCCTCCCATTCTTACGACAGGGGTGCTGAGCGGAGAAATCATAGCTGGGGTGACGACGGAACCGTGGGTAATATCACACTAGATTGCATGGTTCCGAGATTGTGCGGGAGCTTGGTTAAAACCGAAATTGCTGTTGATGTCGTGTGACGGCAGAGTGCAATACCCGTCATTTAAAGGTGTTCGCCAGGACTTCTCCGAAGGCCGAGCGATCCGCCGTATCATCCCACTCGCAGCGCACTTATCATGGAAGAATCCAAGAGCCAAAAGAGAGCACTACTGACGGCGGCGAGAAGAAGAACTGCCAACACCGTGTTGCCAAATAAAAGGTCCGTGCGTTTCTGGTCTGGCGAAAGCTCAGCCATGCAATCATCACGGGTCGCGACGACGTTTCATTCGAAATCGTGCCACCCCGGGCCTCCTGAAAGAACCTTGGAAAGCTCTGGCCGTGACGGACACGGCCAGAGCCGTCGAAGGCTCCGAATTAGCAGGGCGGTAAGTTTGCTGCTGTTTCGGTTGAACCCGACATGCCGGACGGAGAGTTGACGCTGGAACTTGTTCCCGGGCTGCTCGATGGTTTTGTATTGGCAGCTGCCCCTGTTGTGCTGCTGGAGGAGCCCGACATTGCACTCTTTAATTTCACCGCACCGCTGGAATCCCTGCAATGGGTGGCAGCGGAAACACCTGATGGACTCGGCGAGGCGCCGGGAGTGGTTCTTGCCGGAGGGGAACTTGTTTGAGCACCGGCCACGAGAACGCTAGACAGCAGGAACAGCGTTGCTCCTAAAAGCCTATTTGACATGACTGTCTCCTTGGGTTGCCGTCGCACATCCTGAGGAACACGCAGTCACTCATTGCGCGACCTTGTGATAACGGTCCCGATCGCCTCTGGTTTCCGCCCTGCTCAGAAATGCATCGCGCATAGCAGCGAACGCCGTACGGCGACAACATCAGTTGGCGGTCTGATCTGGGCGTGGCCGCGAATTGATTAGCCAAAATTGGGTAGCAGCGGTAACAGCCAGCGCGGTCTGCCGATTGCCGTAGTCCGGCCTCAGATCAGCAGGTCGAGCCGCAGGCAGTGCATCGACAACTAACGCGCAGTCTGTGCGGGAATGGCCTTAGTCTTTTTCTTGTCGCCTTCCTTAAGCCGCTCATCCATTTTCGTGCCGAAAAAAACCGGCAGCGACCAGCTGGGCAGGATCAGTGGGAGGCCGTCACGCAGGGCGCGCAATGTATTGTCGTGCTGCTTCGCGATTTCAGCGGCTTCGACTTCCTCTTTGGTCATCTTCTTCTTAGCTGCCAAAGCGGGCGAGGCCACCAAAGCAGCGGCAAGCAGCAGAGCAAGCTTTTTCATCTGTCTCCCCCCTTTTTGCGCAAATTCCTGCGTGAACGGTACTATCATCAATAATGCGGTCGATTTTGCATAGGGGTAGCGATGTATGGATTTCAATTGGTTTCAGGGCAAAGAGATACCCCGATTGATGTGGCCCAATTGTCACAAATCGCGATTTTTTAGTCTCGATCTCCTGATTGATTGGCTCTGTGACGGGTGAACTACAGCCTCACATTTCGATAAGCGCTAATCTTGTTTATCGAAAAGTGAGGCGAGTCATGTTGGCCCATTTGGTGAGTGACGGAAGGCTGCTTGAGTTGAAGCCGTCGGATTGGACATTTCTTCTTGTAGGAATTGGTCTCTGCGGATTGATAACGCTGTTCGCGTTATGAGTAATTCTGAGCAGGACGGCCGCCTCGTGTTCGCACAACCTGGTTAAGATGCGCGACCGCCCGCGGTTAAGGTTGAATCCTCACGGTAAATTTGAAAATGGCTGCTGAGTACCTCGGATCGAGGGCCGACTCATACGACAATGTTGAAGGAGCCCATACCCTGGAGGAGAGCATGAAGATCGCCGCACTTGCCACCCTCGGCATCCTCATCGCATTCCAGGCAGAAGCTGGCCAAGCTCACCGGCAAAATAACGTTTCGCCATCCTGTGACAACAATGGCCGCTGCACTACATTTGCGGCTGCGGCAACATCGACAAAGACACCAGGCCAGCATGAGTGCCGTAAATGCACATCGGAACGTAGCCGACATCAGCTCGTCGATGGCAACGGCAACAGCGTGATGGTGACAGTGCAAACGGCATACGGTTTCAACATCACTGTGCATCCGGCCTACGCCAGCAAATTTCTGAAGTTCTTCGCATTGCTGAAAGAGCGCGGCTACAAGGTGCCGGCCAATATCACCAGGTGCTGGACGCCGCAGGGTACGCGTGTTGCGGGCTCAAACCACTACATAGGTGCCGCCTGCGATATTCAGACTGGCTGGAATCGGGGACCCAAGTTCGTCTACCACATGAACGATATCGTCGAGCAAGCCGGTCTGTACAACGGCTGCGCATTCCGCGACTGCGGTCATGTCGAAGCTGTCCGAGGTACGCATAACCGCGCGCCCAATCTGTACGCCGCAATGGAAAAATTCAAATCGGAGCAATCGACAGCCAACTATCAGCCGTGAGTAAGCGAGCGGCCTTGACCTGGCTTTGACTTGGCTTTTAGAGAACCGAGCTTTTTTGCCGCGAATAATCTCTTAACGATCCTCTTTCGGCCGCCGCCACCAAACGATTGCCATGACGACCAAACAGCCGACGATAGCGGCGGCAAACACAGCGGCGAACGAGAGATTGCTTAGTGCCATTTTCGGCCTCCTGCGACCCTGGCACTGTGGCACCCGGCGATAGAATTCGCCATCCAGAAATTAATCCGGCAGACGCAACTGGAAGATAATTCGTTCAAGCCTGCTGAGTTGAGAAACGGGTTCGATTGAAAGCCCGAAAAGACGCTGCGGCCAGAAAGGCCGGTCACGGCGGATCGACATCTTCCAGCTGAAGGCAACAAATCTCCCCCGGCGAACAGCGGTGACCTTCGCCCGCTTCGAAAAGGGCCTTGGCCTCTTCGGGGCTGCGGGCATCAACGCACCATTCCTCAACGCGAGTCACCAGCATCGTCGCGTGATAGGTCCGATTGTTGCGCTTGGTAGTCATTGCAAAGTCTGAATCAACGAATCAGCAAAATTGTTCCGGAACGAGGTTGCCAAGGGCACGTTGATGTTGGACATCTTTCGGAGTTCCATCATGGCCCCGCGTGCGTACTGGAAAGGATTTCTGCGCCTTTCTCTCGTGTCGTGTCCGATCGCTCTTTTTATCCCGCAACGTCTGAGCGGGAAAAGATCCACTTTCATCAGGTCAACAGAAAAACCGGCAATCGTGTCCAGTACCGAAAAGTCGACTCCGAGACGGGCCGCGAAGTCGATAAGGACAACATCATCAAGGCTTACGAAAAAGCAAAGGCGATTACATCCCGGTCGAAGCGCAAGAGCTCGAGGCGGTGGCCATCGACAGCAAACGCACAATCGAGATCGACCGGTTTGTGCCCCGCAAGGAAATCGACGAGCTCTACTTTGCCAATCCCTACTACATTACGCCGGACGACGAAGCCGGCAGGCAGGCTTTCGCGGTGATCCGGGATGCCATCGAAGAAGAAGGGATGATTGCTATAGGACGAGTTGTATTCACCTCGCGAGAGCACGTCATTGGCCTGGAAGCGCGAGGGAAGGGCATCATGGGCATAACGCTTCGCTATCCCTATGAGGTCCGGAATGAAAAGGATTACTTCGACGACATTCCGAGCGAGCGGGTGACAAAGGACATGCTCGATCTCGCGAAACACATCATCAAGTCGAAAACGGGCCACTTCAAGCCAGAGGGGTTTGAGGACCGTTACGAAAACGCGCTCAAGCAACTGCTTCGAAAAAAAGACAAGGGTGAGAAAATCGAGCCGGCGAGCGAGCCGCGATCCGACAACGTCATCAATCTGATGGATGCGCTGCGGCAGAGCGTTCGCGGAGAGCGGGGCCGCACCACTCATTCACATGGCCGGCGCACGACCCACCGGCGGACCACTAAAAAACGTTCAACAGCGCATCATCGAAAAGCAGGGTGAAGCGGCATGCCTCTGGCAGCAATGGTTGCCGACGACTGACCGCCAAAAGCGCGACCGCTTGTGTTCCGGGGAACTTTTCTCGGTCGAATGTGCCGCAATTTCAGCAGGATAACCGCGCTGCTCGCGTAAGAGATCGGTAATCAAGCGGCTGTATACCCTTTCAGGGGTCTTGGTCGATGAGTGGGTCCGATAAACGACGTTGGTTCCGGGTCGCGCCGAAGGGCCTCGTCCCCCGCGTGGGACGTCTTTTGCTCGGTCCAAATGCGACGCCCATTGATTGCCGCATCGTTGACCTTTCCGCCGGCGGCGCCCAGCTTGAACTTCAGCGCGTCTATGATCTGCCGCAGCGGTTCGAGTTTCTGCACGGTGCCACCAAGCGGTGGTGCACGCTCGCGTGGTCGCGCGGCTTCCGCATTGGAATTTCCTACGAAGGTAGCACGATACAAAGATCCTCTGTCACCGGCGGACTGAGCCGGCCGAAAACCGGTGCCAGCCTGCTTTCACGACGGTAATCCGAGTATCAGCCCGCCGCTTGCTCAAAGCACGGCACATTGGCTATGCCACGGCTCCGGCCGAGGCCGGCCTGGAACGAACCATTTACCACCGTGCCCTCCCAATGTTTTCGCCGGGGCGTCGCCGGGGTAGACTGGTTGCTTGCAATCGGGAAATGAGTGCGGGATGGGTCAAACGGGGGTTTGCGGCAACTTTGGACGGTTCGCGCGCCTGGCTGCGCTCGGCGCCACATGTCTCGCGCTTGCCAACTGCTCGAATGGACGCAGCGGAATGATCGATCCGCGCTATGGGGTTGCTGCCAGCCCGCGCGTTGTTGAACCGGGTCAACCGGTACCGAAAGGCGGCGGTGTCTATCGCGTCGGCAAACCTTATGCGGTCGCCGGCAGAACTTACGTGCCCGAAGAAAATATCAATTACAGCGCCATCGGACTTGCCTCCTGGTACGGCGACGATTTTCACGGCCGTTACACCGCGAACGGCGAAATTTTCGACATGAGCGCAATTTCGGCCGCGCATCCTACGTTGCCATTGCCGTCTTATGTGCGCGTCACAAATCTTGCGAACAACCGATCGATCGTCGTTCGCGTCAATGACCGCGGTCCTTATGTCGGTGACCGGCTCATTGACGTGTCGGTAAAGACAGCCGAACTTCTGGGATTCTATGGCCACGGAGTTGCGCGGGTGAAAGTCGAGTATGTCGGCCGCGCGCCACTCTCCGGCTCGGATGACCGCAAGCTGATGGCCACGTTGCGGCAAGGCGACGGCACTCGGTTGCCGGTGCAACTCGCATCCGGTCAGCCATTTGCGCCCGCCCAGTTCGGCAACCGTCCGTCGCGGAGCCTGCGATCGGCTCAGGTCCCGTCGCCGCCCGACCGGCCTTATCGGCTGGGCGAATCGTCAAGCGAACTGCCGGCTGCGGACGCTCCGACGACAGAGCTTGCTGCGGCAGCGCGGCCTCGGTCGAGCGCTGGTGATCGCGAACACGCGGTGTCATCGGCTTCGGCCTATGCGCCAAGGGAATACGGCCGGTCCAGCATTATGAGCGGGCGCGGCCTTTACTGAGCCGTATTTTATCGCCAAAGGTTCCTTATCGGAGCCGCGATGATGACGTTTCGGAATTTTCCCCTCGGACGTTGGCTGATGGCTTTCGCCATCACGGGCGGTCTCTGTGCGGCAGCTCTCGCGGCGCCGCCTGCGCACAAAGGAACTGCGCCGGCAGCACAGAAAAAGGATGCGCCAAAAAAAGAGGCTCCGAAGAAAGACGAACCGAACATCGGCGCGCCGCATGCGATCCTGATCGAAGGCGAGTACGGCGGCGTCCTGTTCGAACGCGACGCCGACCGGCTGATCTTCCCCGCAAGTCTCGCCAAGCTCATGACCGCTGAATACGTTTTTCATGAAGTCAAGGAAGGCCGCATCAAGCTGACAGACGAATACATGGTGAGCGAGAACGCCTGGCGAAAAGGCGGTGCGCCATCGCACGGATCGACAATGTTTGCAGCTCTCAACAGCAAGGTTTCCGTCGACGACCTGCTGCACGGAATGATCATTCAATCCGCCAACGACGCCTGCATCGTGTTGGCTGAAGGCATTGCCGGCAACGAGGCGGAATTCGGGGCCAAGCTCACGCAGCGCGCGCGGGAGATCGGGCTTGAAAAGTCGGTCTTCACCAATTCGAACGGGTTGCCCGATCCCGACGAAAAGGTGACGACCCGCGAACTCGCGATTCTGGCGCGCCACATCATCCGGACCTATCCGGATTTTTATCAGTTGTTCGGGCAGCCGGAGTTCACCTGGAACAAGATCCGGCAACAGAACCGCAATCCGCTCCTGGCCGCAATGAATGGTGCCGATGGCCTGAAGACCGGGTTCACCAAGGAGGCTGGCTATGGACTTGTCGGCTCGGCGGTCCAGAACGGCTTACGGCTGATCGTGGTGGTCACGGGCGTAAGCACCGCCAAGGAACGCGCCGACGAGGCGAAAAAGCTTCTGGAATGGGGCTTCAGGAATTTCGAGCAGCGCGCGCTTTTTGCGGAAGGCCAGACCATCGGCAATGCCAAAGTTTATGGCGGAGCCAGCGGGCGCGTGGCGCTGAAAGCGGATGGTGAAGTAAAAGTGATGCTCCCAAAAGCGGGAGGAGACAGACTCATTGCGCGTATCGTCTATACCGGCCCCGTACCGGCACCTGTCACGGAAGGCACACCGATCGGCAACCTCAAGGTCTGGCGTAACGATAATCTGATACTCACGATGCCGCTCAAGGCCGCCGAAAATGTCGGCAAGGGGAATATGCCGCAGCGTGCCTTTGATGCTGTGACCGAAATGATAATCGCGCTGTTCCGCGCCGGAGCCGAGCGGCTATGATGATCGCCGCCGCCGTGCATCGGCGGTGACCGGAAAAGGCTGGCAGGTTTTGCGCGGACACTTCATCACCTTCGAAGGCGGCGAAGGCAGCGGGAAATCCACGCACGCGGCCACCCTTGCCCAGAGGCTCAAGGCACTCGGCTACGATGTCGTGCTCACGCGCGAGCCGGGAGGGTCAACCGGGGCAGAAATTATCCGGCATATTCTGCTGTCGGGCATCGCCAAGCCGCTGGGGGCTGAAACCGAGGCGATTCTGTTCGCCGCGGCGCGCGACGATCATGTGAGGAATACCATTTTGCCGGCCCTGAAATCCGGCAGCTGGGTCATTTGCGACCGTTTCATCGATTCAACGCGCGTGTATCAAGGCCAATTGGGAAATGTCGATCAGCGCCTGATCCGCAGCCTTGAGCGGGTAACGGTCGGCCAGGCCGTGCCTGAACTGACTTTCATTCTCGATGTCCCGGCTCAAATCGGATTGGAGCGCGCAAAGAGCCGCCGCGGGCATTCCGAGGCTGACCGTTTCGAAGCCGAGTCGATGGAGTTTCACGAGAAGCTTCGTCAGGCATACCGGACCCTCGCTGCGGCCGAGCCCGATCGTTGCGTGGTGATCGACGGGCGGCCGCCGCGCGAGGCCGTTTCGGATCGGATCTGGTCGATCGTGGAAGAAAGATTGCATCCCGAACGGCTTGGCGTTGCGGAGACCTCGACCCTGTGAGTAACGACGATGATGAGGACATCGGCGCGAAATCCCCGCGTCAAACAGTTGCGTTGTTCGGTCACGCCGAAGCCGAAAAGGCTTTGCTCGAAGCATATAAAGGCGGACATATTGCGCACGCCTGGCTGATCGCGGGTCCGCCGGGTATCGGCAAGGCGACCTTGGCTTATCGGATGGCTCGCTTCGTGTTAGCTAATCCTGATCCGCGATCGCCGCGTGTGCAGAAGGCCACGTCACTTGCCGTCGATGCTGATCATCCGGTGATGCGGCGTATCGCGTCGCAGTCGCAGGGCGATCTTCTGGTGCTCGAGCGCGTCATCAACGAGCAAACCGGCAAGCTCTACACCGTGATCCGCGTTGACGACGTGCGCCGTACGGTATCTTTTTTCGGGTCGACTGCCGGCGAGGGTGGCTGGCGCGTTGCCATTGTCGATGCGGTCGATGATCTGCAGCGCGAGGGTGCAAACGCGCTCCTTAAAGTTCTGGAAGAGCCGCCGCAGCGGTCTCTTATCCTGCTGGTAAGCCATGCACCCGGACGGGAATTGCCAACGATCCGCTCGCGCTGCCGGCGGCTATTGCTGCGGCCGCTCGAGGTGGAGGACGTAGAGCGCGCGCTTGCGGAAGCAACCGGACTCGATCCGCAGGATGACGACGTCAAGGAGGCAGCGTCGGCTTCCGAGGGAAGCGTGGGTCGAGCCCTTGGCCTGCTCGAACATCAGGCCATGGCGTTGCATGAGCAGGTTGTCGCGCTGCTCGCGCAGCTGCCCAATGTTGACCCCCGCGCGCTGCATGCGCTCGCCGACAGTCTGGGAAGCAGTGACCCAAAGACGCTCGACGCATTTATGGATCTGGTGACCGGCTGGCTTTCTATCCGCCTGTGCGAGCCGGGCCTCGATAAGGGGCAGATGGCCCGCGTTGCCGAAACCTGGGAGCGCGTCAACCGCGCTGCGCTTGACGTCGAGACATATAATCTCGAGCGCAGACCATTGGTGTTTGCTGTCTTCAGGGACCTGGCCGAAGCCGCACGTCGGTGACGGTTCTGCCGTGGGCGCGGTGGGCAACAAAGGGGTTCGCTCAGCCATTGCAGTATGATTGAATTTCCGGCGCTCACATCACATCCGGATCATCGGCCGCGTTAGAACGGCTGTAACCAGGGGAGGGATGCCATGACCCTTAAGGCAAACCGCAGACAATTTCTTGCCGGCTCCGCGGCCGCGGCGGGAGCCGCCGCATTTCCAATGCCGGCTATTGCGCAAAATGCGCCGGTGAAGATCGGCTTGCTGACCGTAAAGACCGGCCCGCTCGCCGCCGGCGGGCAGCACGCCGAGGAGGGGATTACGTCTTTCCTCAAGGATAAAAATTTCACGTTGTCGGGCCGGAAGATCGAGCTCCTGGTCGCCGATACCGGCGGATCCCCCGCCGGCGCGAAAACGAAAGCCCAGGAACTCGTCGAGCGCGACAAGGTCAACGTCGTGCTGGGACCATTCGCCGCTTTCGAGCTACTCGCGACCCTCGACTATTTTGCCCAGGCCAAGATGCCTACGCTGGCCTTCGCCGGCGCTGAAGACGTGACACAACGCAAAGGCAATCCCTATCTCACGCGCACCTCCTACACGTCTGCGCAATGTCTCTATCCTCTTGCCGACTATGTGCAGTCGGAAATGAAGCTGAAGACAGCAGCCACGATCGCCGATGACTTTGCGTTCGGTTATGAGCAGATCGGCGGTTTCCAGCGCGTCCTCGAGGACAAGGGAGGCCACGTCGTCAAGAAGTTGTGGTCGCCGCTCAACACGGCCGACTACGCACCCTATGTCGCACAGATACCCGAATGCGACGTCGTCTGCGTCGGGCTTGCCGGGTCGAACCCGATCAAGTTCATCAAGCAAGCGAAGGGCCTCGGCATAAAGCAGCAGATCGTCGGCGGATCGACCACGGCAGACGACACCATCATCCAGGCCTATGGCGAAGAGGCGCAGGGCCTGATCAATACAAATCCCTATTCGCTCGATATCGACAGCGAGGCGAACAAGCGTTTCATTGCCGCCATGCGGAAGAACTACGGCAACGATGTGCGGATCGGGCACTACGCTGCATGTTTCTACATCGACGGACAGGTTATTGAGGCTGCACTCGCCAAGACCGGCGGCAAGTCCGACAATCCTGATGAGTTCGTCAAGGCGGTGCGCGCGGTCTCATTGGCGGACACACCGCGCGGGCCGATCAGCTTCGACGACTACGGAAACGTCGTGATCGACGTTTATGTGCGGCGGGCAGAGAAGCAGGGCGACAAGATGGCCAACAAGACCATCAAGACCTATCACAAGGTCAGCCAGTTTTGGACGATGAACCCGACCAAGTTTCTGAGCCAGCCGGTCTTCTCGCGCGACTTCCCGCCGATGAAGGGGTGACAAAGAGAGCGCGCGGCCCGAGGCGGCCGCGCGCGATATCTCAGTCTGCCTACGTTACTCCGAATAGGAGAGGGCGTCGGGGCTGCGGTCCTTCAGATATTGGTCGAGGCCCCAGCGCTCGACCTGCGCGAAAACTTCGTCAAACTCTTCCCGAGGCAGCGGCTTGTTGACGAAGCGCTCGCCGCGGCCGAATTTGCTGAAATCCCAGGGATGGAAGCTTTCGAACTCAGCCGGTACGGCGAGTTTCCATCGTGGCAGATATTTCGGAAGATCACTTTCCAGCGCCTGTTCGGCGCGGCCAAGCGCGCGCATATAGCCGTGGACGACGTCCGGCGTGGCGCTCTCCGGCACCCACCACAACGTCTTGAAACGGTCTTCGATAATCTTACGCAGACCGAGTTGCTCGGCCATGGCGATCTGTGGCGGCAACAGGCTCGCTGCTTCCACTTCGCCGTCGAGTAACGCTTTCAACCGGGCACCAAAACCGCCTGTGTTGACCGTTTTGATGTGCTCGAGTGGCAGATATTTCTCCAGCCGGTAGGGCACATTGAAATGACTGCCGGCGCGCATGCCTACGGAAACCGGCACGTCTTTCAGATCTTCCGGTTTGCGAATCCGGGAATCCGGACGCACGAAAATCGCCCAGGGTGAGTCACCGTAGCCCTCGGTGACGACGCGGCCCATGCCGGCGCTGGCGTTGCAGATCGTGCCCCACAGGCAGGCTCCCTGAACAACATCCTGTTTGTCTTCGGTATACGGACGGTCCTGCGGACGCTGAAAATAGTCGAGATCTTTCCAGCTGGATTGCGTGCCGCGAAATGTCTTCCAGTCAAACTCGACGTCGAGCCCCTCGGTGGCGAAAAAACCTTCCTGCATCGCGACGAAATCATTGAGACCCATGCCTTTGGGTGCAACTTTGACCCGCTTGAGGCTCACAGCCATGTCGAACTCCTCCTGCTGTCGTCGTTTGAACTTCAATTTACCATGAAGGACGGCAGGCAAGGAGCGCAAATGCGCAAGGACGCTGCCCATCGCGATTGCCCACCGAGGGGCAAATATTTTCGGTCAGATTTGATGGAATTGCGGAACAAATCGTTGCGGAACCGGCGGTAACACGGCCATGAGCAAAGCCATGAGCATTGCGCGCACAATTGCCGTTTCCGGATTACATGCAGCGGAGTTGCGCCTGCAGGTTTCGGCTAGCAACATCGCGAACCTGCGGTCTGACGGGCTGTTGCCTGGCGTGCCCAACACGAAGAATTTTCCACCTGCCTACGCGGCGGTGCGGGTCAATCAGATGGAGAGCACCGGCGGTGGAACCAGCGCAAGCGTGACAAGAGTCTCCCCTGCATACCTTTCTGCGTTCGATCCGTCGGCGCCTTTTGCGGACGGTCGCGGCATGATCGCAAGCCCGAACGGCAACCTTGCCAATGAACTGGTGCAGGTTTTGCTCGCGCGCTTCGGTTACGCCGCCAATGCCAAGGTCATTCACGCCGACGCGCAGATGGCCGGTGCGCTTCTCGACCTTACGGCCTAAGCGACTTCTCTATGGCTAGTTGCTGCGCGCGGGGCGGGCCGGCGTCCGGTGAAAGTCCAGGATTTGCTGCGCAGTAGACTGCCGCAGGCGATAGAACGAGGGCATAACCTGATCAATTCCGCCAATTGATCGTCGATGTCGTTTGGCCGCAAGCACCATGATACTGCGCGTGATTTCCCACGAGAGTCCGATAGCTTTTGCCAGAACAAGCAACGATTGGGTATTGGTCTCGCGCATGTATCGCTCGATGATGGCTGTCGGCACATCAGACATGACCGAAAGCGCGGCAACCATTTCTTCGAAGCGGTCGGCCGAGGCAAACTCCTCAAGCTTCACAGGAGTGAGAAGCCCCGCCCGGTGCATCGACTCCGCAAGCACCTGGGCGGCAGCGTAGCTTAGAGGTTGATCGTTTGCCGCAGTCTTGATGCGTTCAGAAACATGGCCCACAACCTCCGCAATGTCGGGCCTGGCAAATCTGCGCTCAGCCTCGAGTTTCGCACGTACTTTCTCGGATGCAATGTCCAGGAGCCGCTCGAACAGCTCCGGCGGCAGATCAGACCGCGAGCCGACACAGGCAGCAAGCTGGTCGTCGCCTTGCGATCGCCGCACCAGCGTCAAAAAGCCTCTGCCCGAGAACTTTGCGCCGCTGTTTTTGGCGGTGCTGAGAACCACCTGCTGATCACCACGCTCGACCAGAACGTCCGTGAGCGACTCCGGCAAAGTTTTACGCCGCGAGATTGCGAGCAGGTGCTCCTGATTTTTGGTCCTGGCACAATCGATTAGAGTCTCGTTATCGAGACGCTCGGCCTGCGTCAGGACCGGCGATGCAACTTCGATGACGTCGTCGCACGCCAGCAGGCGCAAAATCTTGGGAGGCGCCGTCGGCACGGGTCCCAGGCGAATGGCCAGCAACGCGCGGGATGATTCCTCGATCGTGCCGACCAGCCGCACGAAAACGTCGTCGATCAGATCGACTTCTTCGTCAGAATATTGATCGGAACCGACCAAAAATAGATCGGTGAGGTGCCGCAGCATGGCTGAGCGGCGCTCGTCCGTACTATGCGCGATTGAGCTGTCGAGCTGCTGGATGAGTTCGAGCGGAGCGCCCATAGGTCCTGGGAAACCGTTCTGGTTGGCCACGGATCTCGTATCTGCAATTGGTTAACTTCCATTTAGAGTGTACCCGACATGGGCTTAGGAATTCGTAAAGCCCAGCCGACCCTACTGCTTGAGTAGGCCGCAATAACGCTGCGGTCCGCTGTCCCAGCAGCCGGTTTTCAGGCACGCCGATTGGCGCTTGCCGCAATTGGTCAGGCATATCGAAATTGAGGACCGATCAAGGCTCTTGTTGCAATTGGCAATGCACGTTTTCTGCTCGCCGCTACATCGCATCGGCGCGGAGGAGCCCGGTACGGAGGAGAGCAGGCTAAGACCAAGCAGGACGGCGATCAGCATCGCGGCCTTGCGCGATGCTGTGCCCGGCGAATCGATTATTTGCACCATTCCAGAGTCCTATGAGCAGCCACCGCAGGCCGCAACTCCTGTGTCCGCGTTGCTTGCCCCGACGCCTTGCGATTGATACCTACAGCGTGATCGTCATGGCCGGGCCGTCCCGGCCATCCATGTCTTTGAAACGAATAGAAAATGCCGGGCAAAACGCCTTTCTACGTCACCACGGCGATTTCGTACCCAAACGGCCCGCCGCATATCGGTCACGCCTATGAGGCGATCGCGACCGATGCAATTGCGCGCTTCATTCGCCTTGACGGCTATGACGTCTATTTCCTGACCGGCACCGATGAGCACGGGCAGAAGATGCAGCAGACCGCAGCGCGCGAAGGTCTGACGGCACGGCAGTTGCGCGACCGTAACGTGCCGCGCTTCGAGGCGATGGTGAAACTGCTCAACTGCTCGAATGATGATTTTATCCACACGACGGAAGAGCGTCACCACCGCGCGTCACAGGCCATCTGGCAGGCAATGGAGAAAAACGGCGACATCTATCTCGACAAATATGCCGGTTGGTATTCGGTGCGCGACGAGGCCTACTACGCCGAGGGCGAAACGCATCTCAACGAGCAGAAGCAGCGCATTGCCAGCAAGACCGGCACACCCGTCGAGTGGGTGGAGGAGGAGAGCTACTTTTTCAAGCTGTCATCTTATCAGCAAAAGCTGCTCGATCTTTACGAGCGGGTGCCGGATTTTGTGCTTCCCAAAGAGCGGCTGAATGAAGTTGCAAGCTTCGTCCGCAGCGGCCTGCAGGACCTGTCGATCTCTCGAACCACATTTGACTGGGGTGTGAAGGTTCCGGGCAACGACAAACACATTATGTATGTCTGGGTCGACGCGCTGACCAATTACATCACAGGCGTAGGATACCCAGACGTTGATAGCGAACCATTCAAGCGCTACTGGCCGGCGGCGCTGCATGTCATCGGAAAGGACATCGTGCGCTTTCACGCGGTCTATTGGCCAGCATTTCTGATGTCGGCAGGCATCGCCGTTCCCCGGCACATTTTCTCTCACGGGTTCCTGTTTAACCGCGGGGAGAAAATGTCGAAGTCGGTCGGCAATGTGATCGACCCGTTCACAATGGCGGAAACCTATGGTGTCGACCAGTTCCGCTACTTTTTCCTGCGCGAAGTGCCGTTCGGGCAGGACGGAAACTACAGCCACGAAGCGATCGTCAATCGCATCAACGCCGATTTGGCAAATGACCTTGGCAATCTGGCGCAGCGCTCGCTATCGATGATCGGCAAGGCGTTCGGCGGCAGGCTGCCGAAGCCGAGCGATTTCAGCGATAGCGATAAGACCATTCTCGCAGCCGCCGACGCGATGATCGGCACGGCGCGTGAGCACATGAAGACACAACAGCTGCACCAGGTGCTCAACTGTGTGTGGGCCGTGGTGGCAGACGCCAATCGTTATTTCGCATCGGAGGCGCCCTGGGCGCTGGCTAAGACAAATCCAGAGCGGCAGAGGACGGTGCTTTATGTGACGGCCGAAATTCTTCGCCAGGTTGCGATCCTAGCGCAGCCATTTGTCCCCGAATCTGCCGCGAAACTGCTCGACCTGCTGGCGGTGCCGCCAGGCGAACGGACCTTTTCCGCGCTGGTGCCAGCCAAACGGGTCACGGCCGAGGTCACATTGCCGCCGCCTTCTCCGGTTTTTCCCCGCTACGTGGAAGCGGAAGAGAAAGCCTGAGCCATGCTGGTCGACAGCCACTGTCATCTCGATTTTCCGGACTTTGCGGCTGAGCTGGACGCGGTTATCGGCCGTGCGCGCGCGGCAGAGATCGGCCGGCTGGTCACGATTTCAACGCGGGTCAAGCGTCATGCGCAGGTTCTCGCGATTGCCGAGAGGTTTCCCGAGGTCTTTTGTTCGGTCGGCACGCATCCCAATCACGCCCATGAGGAACCGGATGTCGATGCCAAGGCGCTCATGGCCATCGCAAAGCATCCGAAGGTCGTAGCGATCGGCGAGGCCGGTCTCGACTATTTCCGGAACACCAGCCCACGCGACGCGCAGGCCGCCGGCCTGCGCCAGCACATCGCGGCAGCGCGGGAAACCGGACTGCCGCTGGTGATCCATTCGCGCGACTGCGATGCCGACATGGCGAAGATTCTGAAAGAAGAAAGCGGGAAGGGGGCCTTCCCCGCGATCCTGCACTGCTTTACCGGCGGGCGTGACCTCGCCTTTACAGCCATTGACCTCGGTCACTATGTCTCCTTCACGGGAATTCTGACCTTCAAGAATTCCGAGGCTCTGCGTGCGATCGCCGCCGCGCTGCCAGCCGACCGCATCATGGTCGAAACAGATGCGCCCTATCTGGCGCCTCTGCCGTATCGCGGAAAACGCAATGAACCGGCCTACGTGGTCGAAACCGCTAAAGTTTTAGCCGATGCCCGCGGGGTCCCCGCTGACGAAATCGCGCGCCAGACGACCGAGAATTTCTTTCGGCTGTTCAACAAGGTTCCGCGCGTTGTTGCAGACGCTGCATGAGCTTGACCTTTACGATTCTTGGCTGCGGGTCGTCGATGGGCGTTCCTCGCGTCGCGCTCGGTTGGGGCTCGTGCGACCCGAACAATCCGAAAAACCGCCGGCGGCGCTGCTCGCTGCTGGTCGAACGCATCAATGCGCGGGGACACCGCACGCGGGTTCTGGTGGATTGCACGCCGGACCTGCGCATGCAGCTCCTTGACGCAGAGGTCGATTGGCTCGACGGCGTACTGATCACGCACGAACATGCCGACCATACCCATGGCGTCGACGATCTGCGGCCCCTATTCGTTAACAAGCGCCGGCGCGTCGATGTCTATCTCGATGAACCGACATCGCGCTCGATGCACGCCCGCTTCGGCTATTGCTTTGTAAAGCCGCCCGGCAGCGAATATCCCCCGATCGCCACCGAAAAACGCCTGGTCCCCGGAAAGCCAGTGACGATCGAGGGGCAGGGAGGCGCGATCGAGGTGCTGCCCGTCCTGCAGGATCACGGTGACATCCCTTCTCTGGGATTTCGTTTCGGCAATGTCGCCTACTCGGCAGACATCAAAGGCCTGCCGCCCGACAGTCTTGCAGCTCTGGCGGGCCTGGACGTCTGGATTGTCGACGCGCTGCGTCGAATACCGCATCCAAGCCATTTCCATCTCGACGAGACGCTGGAATGGATCGCCAGGATCAGACCAAAACGCGCGATCCTGACCAACCTGCACACCGACATGGATTACGCGACGCTGTGCGCTGAGCTGCCGCCGGGCGTCGAGCCGGGCTACGATCGGATGTCGTTTGGCTGTTGAAGCCGGTTTGGCCCTTGAAGTGAAACCAGCTTCGCCCTTGAAGCCGCGGATGGCGCGAAACATCCAATTTTATCGATCCGGCGCAATTGCGGATCATTTGGCCGCTGGTATCTGGGGCCTATATGAAATATTCCATAATATGTCTTATGCGAATCCGGTATATGCGGTCGCGGGTCAGCCGGGGCTTTGATACGGTCGCACAAACGAATCCGCACCGAGTGTTAGCCGCACGTCCGCCCCTGTGAAGCCGTCCCGAGACATTACGCACTTGCTTGAGATCATGGCGGCGCTTCGTACGCCCGGCAGCGGATGTCCGTGGGATCTGGAGCAGAATTTCAGAACGATCGCTCCCTATACGCTCGAGGAAGCCTATGAGGTTGCCGATGCGATCGCACGCAACGATCTTCCGGCGCTGAAGGACGAGCTCGGTGACCTGCTGCTGCAGGTCGTCTTCCACGCCCGGATGGCACAGGAGCAAGCCGCCTTCGATTTTGCAGATGTCGTTGAGGCGCTGACCGCCAAATTGATCCGGCGTCATCCGCACGTCTTTGCGCAGGCCGACGGCAAGACTGCGGACGCCGTTAAGGGTTTGTGGGAGCGGATCAAGGCCGAGGAGAAAGCCGAGCGCGGCGAGAAGGGCTCCGAAGGCGCCCTGGCTGGCGTTCCGGTCGGCCTTCCCGCGCTAACCCGCGCCCTGAAGCTGCAAGACAAGGCGGGGCGCGTCGGCTTCGACTGGAACGATCCACGCGCGGTCCTCGCCAAGATCCGGGAGGAAGCGGACGAGATCGAGGCCGAGCTGGACCAGGCCAATGGCAACCGGCTGGCTGCCGAAGTCGGCGACCTGCTGTTTGCCGTCGTGAACCTCGCGCGTCATGTGGGTGCCGACCCCGAAGGCGCCCTGCGCGAGACCAACCTGAAATTCGAGCGCCGATTTGCCTCCATCGAGCGCGCGCTCGCCGCGCGCGGAAAGACCCCGAAAGAGGCAACCCTGCCGGAGATGGATGAGCTTTGGAACGAAGCGAAAGCCGCCGAAAAGTAAATTTCAGGAATTGAACTTTGCGCGCACCCGCGCCGCGTTGTCGGCATCGGCGCGTACCGTGACGGTGAGGCTTCCGTCGTCGTGCGTGTCTTTTGAGAGCACTTCGGAATGGCGGTAAAGCCAACTGAGGCCGGCACCATCCCCGGGATCGACCGATACTTCGATCGTCTGCCGGCTTTGTCCCAAGCGGGTCTCGATCGCGGCCACGAGGGCATCCATGCCCTCACCGGTTAACGCCGATACTGCAACCGGCCTGCTGTCTGTCCGCTGGCGCTCCGCGAGATTGAGCACCCTCACCCGTGCCTCCGCATCGAGGCAATCGATCTTGTTCCAGACTTCGATCAGGCGCCTGTCGTTTGCGGCGATGCCGAGCTCGTCGAGCACTTTTTCGACGTCGTGCAACTGGGCATCCGAATCCTCATGCGACACATCGCGGACATGCAGAATGACGTCCGCCTCGATGACCTCCTCTAGCGTTGCGCGAAATGCCGCCACCAGCATCGTCGGCAAGTCCGAAATGAATCCGACCGTGTCGGACAGGATGGCTTTGACACCATGCGGCAACTCCACGGCGCGTAAGGTGGGATCAAGCGTTGCGAACAGCATATCCGCCGACAGAACCGTCGCCGCCGTCAGCCTGTTAAAGAGCGTCGATTTCCCCGCATTGGTATATCCGACCAGGGCGACGATCGGATAAGGCACGCGCTTGCGGCTGTCGCGATGGAGCTTCCGGGTGCGCTTGACCTTGTCGAGCTCCGCCTCAATGCGCGCAATCCGCTCTTCGATCACTCGCCGGTCAGCCTCGATCTGCGTTTCCCCCGGCCCGCCGAGAAAGCCAAAGCCGCCGCGTTGCCGCTCAAGGTGCGTCCAGGATCGTACCAGTCTGCTCTTCTGATACGTCAGATGCGCCAGTTCGACCTGCAGAGCGCCCTCTCGCGTGCGTGCTCGCCGCCCGAAAATCTCGAGGATAAGGCCGGTGCGATCAATGACTTTCGTATTCCACGCTTTTTCAAGATTGCGCTGCTGAACGGGAGAGACCGGGCAATCCATCACCACGATGGATGCCGAAAGGCTTTTCACCATGCCGGCTATTTCATCAACTTTGCCTTTGCCGATATAGGTCGCAGGTCGGATGTCGTTGAGCGTGACAAGGCCCGCCTGCACGACCGTCAGATCAATAGCCTGGGCAAGCCCGATCGCCTCCTGAAGACGTGCCTCAGGGCTGCGCGCAGTCGAGCGTGGGGCAGCTCTGCGATGTGGAGCTGTCTTGATCCACGGCTCAATGACAATCGCACGGCCGGTCTCAACGCCCGATGGTGTCGGACTTAGGAGATCACCGCTTTGATCGCGACGACGTAGTTCCAACTAGACCTTGTCTCCGGCCGGCGGCTCTTCGGCGCCTTCGAAGAGCTGGATCGGGTGGCCCGGCATGATGGTCGAGATCGCGTGCTTGTAGACAAGCTGCGAATGCCCGTCCCGTCGTAGCAGAACGCAGAAGTTATCGAACCAGGTCACTACGCCCTGCAATTTAACGCCGTTCACCAGGAAAATGGTGAGAGGAATTTTGCTTTTTCGGACGTGATTGAGAAAAGTGTCTTGCAGATTCTGCGCACGATCGGCTGCCATGGCCGTTTTTCCATTTTTTGCTCGCGTCTGAAGCGCGAGACCTTTCGTTGCCCAAGTCCTTCCACATGCGAGAGACGCATGCGCCACTTGCCCCCCGCGTAGCGGTGCGAGGCCCGGGAAATAGTATTAGATGGCAGCTATTCTCCTCGCGCAAGCAGAAGTTCACGGGTACGCTGACAAGCCCCTGAAATATTGAATGTTTTTGACCCTAGCGAGCGATTTCTGCGTAACGATGATAGTCCCGGCGCAAGGCCGTAGCGATCAGGCCCGGTGCACCGTTCCCGACCGGCCGGCCATCGATTCTGACGACCGGCAGCACGGTCTGGCTTGCCGAGGTGATGAAGGCTTCGCGCGCCTGATAGGCCTCCTCGACCGTAAAGGTGCGCTCCTCGAATGGGAGACCCTGCGCCTTGATCATATCGATCACGACGGAACGGGTAATGCCAGGAAGAATATCTTGGCCGAGCGGATGGGTAATGAGCTTGCCGTCACGATTGACGATCCACGCGTTCGATGATGAACCCTCAGTGACGCGTCCCTGCGTATCGACGAGCCAGGCCTCGCGTGCGCCCTGCTCGCGGGCTGCCTGCTTCGCCAATACGTTCGGCAAGAGGGCAACCGATTTTATGTCGACACGTCGCCACCGGATGTCCGGAACCGTGATGACGGAAACTCCCTCGCCCGCAATCCGCTCGAGATTCGCCGGATCGCTGTTACGCGCGGTAACGACCAGCGATGGGCGTGTCCCCTCCGCCGGAAATGGAAAATCGCGTCGGGCGGTGCCACGGGTGACTTGCAGGTAGACAATTCCGTCACGGACCCGGTTACGTTGTATGGTCTCGCGCAAGACAATTCCAAGTGACGACGGAGACATTGGACGCGCAATCCGTAGTTCTCTGAGCGACCGATCGAGACGCGCCATGTGCCGTGCCTCGTCGATCAAGTGGCCTCCCCTCACCTCACAAACTTCATAGACTCCGTCGGCGAACTGATAGCCGCGATCCTCCACGGCAACCTTTGCCTGACCGTGAGGGAGATAGCGACCGTTGACGTAAGCAATGCGTGACATGACCGGCTAGTCGATTCCCAGAGCCTTCAGCTTGCGGTGCAATGCCGAACGTTCCATCCCGACAAACTCGGCCGTGCGCGAAATATTACCGCCGAAGCGGCTGATCTGCGCAACCAGATATTCACGCTCGAACACTTCGCGCGCATCGCGGAGCGGTAAACCCATGAGATGTTCGCCACCATTGCCGTTCGGCATGCTTGGAACCATCGAACCGACATCGGGCGGCAACATGCTTGCGTCCATTACGGCGTCTGGATCTCCCCCCGCAAGGATCATCAATCGTTCGATATTGTTGCGTAGCTGGCGCACATTACCCGGCCAGTTGTGCGATTGCAGAACGGCCATGGCATCATCGCCGATTTTCCGCTTTGGCAGGCCGGTCGCCTGTGAAATCTGGCTCATGAAGTAGTCGACGAGATCGGGGATGTCCTCGCGGCGCTCGGCGAGCGGCGGAACACGGATCGGCACTACTGCAAGACGATGATAGAGATCTTCGCGAAATTTTCCCTCCGCGATAAGCGCTTCAAGGTTGCGCGCCGTCGACGATACGATCCGCACGTCAACGGAGATTTTGGTGCTGCCGCCGACGCGCTGAAACGTCTGATCGACGAGCACCCGTAAAATCTTGCTCTGGGTTTCATGCGGCAATTCCGCAATATCGTCGACAAAAAGCGTGCCGCCATGCGCCTCCTCCAGAGCACCGGCTTTACGGCCTTCTGAGCCATTCGACTGATCGACTCCGAACAGCTCGCTTTCCATGCGCTCGGGAGTGATCGCGGCAGCGTTGATCACGACAAAGGGACCGTTGGCACGTGCAGAGTGAAGATGAAGGGTCCGCGCGGCGAGCTCCTTGCCCGCCCCCGATGGACCGACGATGAGAACCCGGCTGTTGGTCGGTGCGACACGTTCGATTGCCTGCCTGAGCTGACCGACCGATGCGGACCGTCCGACGAGCGTCGATGGGACGGGCGCAAGCTGCTTAAGCTGCTTGACCTCGCGCTTGAGCCGCGAATTCTCCAAAGCGCGATCCGCGACCAGAACCAGGCGATCCGCCTTGAAAGGCTTTTCGATGAAGTCATATGCACCGAGCTTGATCGCGGCGACGGCCGTTTCGATATTGCCGTGACCGGAAATCATCACGACAGGAAGCTCAGGATGCTCCTGCTTCACGGCCTCGAGCAGCTGCAAGCCGTCAAGCTTGCTGCCCTGAAGCCAGATGTCGAGAAAGACCAGGCTCGGGCGGCGTGTAACAATTGCCGACAATGCATCGTCGCTGTGGCGTGCCGTGCGCGTCACATAACCTTCATCCTGAAGGATACCCGCCACGAGATCGCGGATATCGGCCTCATCATCAACAATGAGAATCTCGGAGGCCATGGCTACTCACTCACCACTTTCGGTTGCTCTGATTCAGCGGAGTCAGTCTTGCCTGCGGCGGCAAATCTTATGCGCACCCAGGCGCCACGCTGGCCGGGCACGATTTCACTGGCATCCCGCAGGTCGATGCTGCCTCCATGTTCCTCGATGATGCGTCCGACGATTGCGAGGCCGAGACCGGTGCCCTTTTCACGCGTCGTGACATAAGGCTCAAGCAGACGGCTACGGTTCGACTTCGGAAGGCCAATCCCGTTGTCGACGACATCGATAACAATGTCGTCGCCCTCGCGTGCCGCAAAAACCCGAATCATTCCCTTGCGGAGCTCTGCCGGAGGAACGGCCGCAATCGCTTCGGTCGCGTTCTTGATGATGTTCGTAAGGGCCTGTGAGATCAGGCGCCGGTCAAACCGAGCCGGCATCGGATCTTCCTTGATCGTGGTTTCGATATCGATCTCGGCGTTTCCGACGCGCATCAGGAATACTGTCTGGCGTATGGCATCGGCGACGTCTTCGGCCGCGATAACCGGCTTCGGCATCCGTGCAAAATGCGAAAATTCGTCGACCATGCGGCGGATGTCGTCGACCTGCCGTACGATCGTGTCGGTGCATTGCTCGAACACGCCCTGATCGTCCTTGATCATTTTGCCGTACTTTCGGCGCAACCGCTCCGCCGAAAGCTGAATCGGCGTCAGAGGATTTTTGATTTCATGGGCGATGCGCCGCGCAATGTCCGCCCAGGCAGATGTGCGTTGGGCCGTCACAAGCTCGGTAACGTCATCCAGCGTCACAACATAGCCGCGGTCGGAGTCGCCGGATTGCTCGCTGGTGACGCGAACAGAAAGATTGCGTTCACGGCCGTTCCGGCTGATCGTCACCTGATCCTGTGTCCGGGATCCCGCGCGCGCTGCCGCCATAAACTCGGAAAGCTCCGGCAGCACCTGGTCCAGCGGCCTGCCAAGAGCTTCGCTTTCACTGCATCCGATGAGCTTTTCGGCCGAGCGATTGAGAATGCTGACCGCGCCGTTGCCATCGACACCGATTACACCCGCACTCGCTCCTGCGAGCACGGCCTCAGTGAAACGCCGGCGGCTGTCGATGACATCTCGCGCATGCATGATGTCGTCGCGCTGCGTCCGCAATTCCTGCGTCATTCTGTTGAAGGTTTCGCCGAGATGGGCCAAATCGCCTTCTGACTGGCGCACCGGCACGCGCACATAGAGATTTCCCGTTGAAACTGCGTTGGCCGCGCCTATCAATCTGCGGATCGGCGCGACCAGCCTGTTCGCAAAATTCAATCCGATCCAGACAGCGGAAAGCAGCACGATGAGCGCGATGACGGTGTACATCAACGCAAACGCCACCTGAACGCCGGCGCGGCGCGCTTCGATTGCGGCATATTCCGTGGCGCTTGCGCGCGTCGCCTGCAGTTGCGGCACCACCCGTGGGTCGAGCAGACGGGTCAGATAGAGGTAGTAGTTATCATATTGCTCCAGCTTGATGACAGCGGCGACATAATTGGCGTCCGGGAGCAGAACGATTTGCGGTTCCCTGCTCGTGATATGCGGCAGCGCGTCGCGCGGCGGCAAAGCAAAGGTCTGATTGATGTTGAGCTCAGCGCGGGCAATAACTTTCAAATCATTGTCGAGGACGATAGCGGCCGCAAGTCCGCGGAGTTGTGCTTGAAACGTCAGAAACTGGCGAAGTTTGTCGGGATCCTCGAAGACCGTTTTGTTGCGCGTGATGTCGATGGCCATGGCGATGATGTCAGACCGTGCGATCTGTGCATGATCGCGTAGATAGGCCTCCGCCACGATCAGCGAGTTTTCGATCGCCGAGCGCGTACGCGTCGAAAACAGCCGATCAAGACCGCGATCGAGCGTCACGCTCGCAACAATTGCCACCATGATGGCCGGCGCGGCGGCGATAAATGAAAACAGGGCGACGATGCGGATGTGAAGCCGCGCGGCGGCGCGGCCAGTCCTGCGAGCATGGAAGACCTGCCACACTTCCCGGACAATGATGGCGAGCAAAAGAATGACAGTTGCCGCATTTGCAAGCAGCAGAGTGACCACGACGTAGTGGGTCGGAGAAAGCGGAGTCAGATCCGCAAGAACGATGAAAGTAACGAAGGCCGACAGCAACGCCAGGCCGACAGCAATCGGCCCGAGGATACGCATGTCACCCCGTTTGTTCGGGGTGCCGGCAAGCGCGGATTCGGCAGTCGTAGCCTGTTCGACGCTCATACGTCCCTGTGGCGGAGCGGCTAGCCGCCCGATCATCTCAAAGAGGCTTGGATTGGCCCCCGTTACGAACTGATGCTTTTATACAACAATGTTGCCAAATTGCGACAAAACGTAGGCTCGACGCCATAATAAGTAAAACAACGGGATGCTCTTACAGTCGCACTCCGAATTTTCGTGTGTGCATTTAGGGAGCGATTGCAAGCGAGACCGGGCAACGGCTTTCTGGAAGCGCACGCCAGAAAACGAGACTCGTCATTAGACCGCCACGTGACTGACTGTTCATGGAACGGCTGGTCGCGTTTTTGAGTTGTTCACTCGTTTCGGCCAACCACGAAAATTAGGAGGACACCACGGTGCGCACAGTATTTGCGATCGCAATTGCAGGTCTGATTTTTGCGGGCGGCTCCGGACCTACCCAGGCGGCACCCATTCTCCCGCTTCCTTCGGCTGCCACCACCGGCCTTGGTAATCTGATGGACGTGCAGTGGAGGCGACACTGCTGGCGCGATCGCTGGGGACGCCTGCACTGTCGCGGTCCCCGTCACTGCTGGCGTGACCGCTGGGGCCGCAGGCATTGCAGGTGGTGATTTCGACCCTGGAATCCTGGGTCGTCAGCTCAGCTTCAATTGCTGCCGCGGAAAACCTGAATATCGAGGTCGCGGATCTTCTTGCGCAACGTGTTGCGGTTGACGCCCAGGAGATCGGCAGCGCGAATCTGGTTGCCGCGCGTCGCGGCAAGCGCGGCCGTCAGAAGCGGAAATTCGACTTCACGCAGGATCCGGTGATAGAGACCGGCTGGAGGCAGTCCGTCCTCGAATCCGGCAAAATACGCGGCAAGGTGGCGTTCCACAGCGTTACCGAGACTGTCGCCCGCCCGTGCCTCGCCGCCCGACGGTGCAGGTTGCGATAGTTCCTGCTCGATGACGGCGGCCGTTATCGTTTCCTGCGGATAGAGTGCTGCGAGCCGTCGCGCAAGATTTTCCAGTTCGCGCACGTTGCCCGGCCAGCGATGATGCTTGAGCTGATCGAGTGCCGACTGATCGATCTGCTTGGGCGGCAAGCCCTCGCGTTGCGCTTGCGTAAAGAAATGGCGGATCAGGTCGGGAATGTCCTCAGTCCGTTCGCGTAACGGCGGTAGGCGCAGCGGCACGACGTTTAAACGGAAGAACAAATCTTCCCGGAACAAGCCCTGCTGAATCAGCAGCCGCAAATCCTTGTTTGTCGCGGCAATGATGCGGACGTCACTTTTGATAGGCGTGCGTCCGCCGACCGTCGTGTATTCACCTTGTTGCAGCACGCGAAGCAGTCGGGTCTGCGCCTCCATCGGCATGTCCCCGATCTCATCGAGAAACAACGTCCCGCCTTCAGCCTGCTCAAACCGACCGGCATTGCGGCTGTTGGCGCCCGTGAAGGCTCCTTTCTCGTGACCGAATAATTCCGACTCGATGAGATCGCGCGGGATTGCCGCCATGTTGATGGCGACAAAGGCCCCTGTTCGGCGCTTGCCGTAATCGTGCAACGCCCGTGCAACAAGCTCTTTGCCTGTGCCGGATTCGCCGGAAATCATGACGGTCAGGTCGGTCTGCATCAGACGCGCGAGTACCCGATAAATTTCCTGCATCGCCGGAGAGCGTCCGACCAGAGGAATACTTTCGAAATCTTCATTTTTTGGGGGTGCCGTGCGCGGTTCCTTTGGCTGAGCCAATGCGCGGCCGACGATGGATATCAGCTCTTTGAGATCGAATGGCTTCGGCAAATATTCATAGGCGCCCCGCTCCGACGCACGTATCGCAGTCATGAACGTGTTCTGCGCGCTCATCACCACGATCGGAAGATCCGGCCGTGCCTTTCGAATTCGGGGGATGAGATCGAACGCGTTTTCATCCGGCATGACCACATCAGTGATCACCAGATCGCCGTCGCCCTGTGCAACCCAGCGCCATAGAGTGGCGGCATTGCTGGTTGAGCGAACTTCGTAACCCGCGCGCGACAGCGCCTGGTTAAGGACGGTGCGGATCGCTGCATCGTCGTCGGCTATGAGGATGCTTCCTGTCGGCATGTCTGTTCTCACGGACTAGGGACCGGCAACACGTTGTCGGTGACCTCGCCGTCACCGCTGTAAATAGGCATGAGCACGCGAAAGACGGTGCGTCGTGGCTGCGACTCGCATTCGACGATGCCGCCGTGATCACCGACGATCTTCGCGACAAGTGCGAGGCCAAGCCCGCTGCCGCTCTGCTTGGTCGTGACGAAAGGATCGAAAAGGTGCGGCATCAAGTCTTCCGGCACGCCCGACCCGTTGTCTTTCACGCAAAACTCCAGCGGAAGCGATACGCGCGTCTTGCTGCCGGGAACGGATAGCCTTACTCCGGGCCGGAAGGCCGTGGTCAGCTGGATTTCGCCATCGGTCGCGTCGGAGCCGATCGCCTCGGCCGCGTTCTTGATCAGGTTCAGGAACACCTGCACGAGCTGGTCACGATTGGCGAGAACCGGCGGCAAAGACGGATCGTAATCCTCGACGAATTTGATTTGCCGGGCGAAGCCCGAATGGGCGAGCCGCTTCACGTGATCGAGGACCACATGAATGTTGACCGGCTCGCGGTCGATCGGGCGCTCATCTGCAAATACTTCCATGCGATCGACGAGCTTCACGATCCGATCGGTCTCGTCACAGATCAGCTTGGTGAGGGATCTGTCCTCGTCGTCTGCGGATTGCTCCAGGAGCTGCGCTGCGCCGCGTATGCCCGACAAAGGGTTTTTGATTTCGTGCGCAAGCATGGCGGCAAGCGCAATCACGGAACGCGCGGCGCCACGGTGAGTCAGTTGACGGTCCATCTTGTCCGCAATCGTCCGCTCCTGAAGCATGACAACCACGTGCGTGGGATATTCCGCCAAAGGCGCGACATAGAGATCCACGAGGCGTTCGCCCGGATTGCGCGGGGTGGCAAGATCGACCTTGTATTCATTCACGGCTGCGCCGCTCTGCCTGACCTGCTCGATCAACGTGAGCAAGGGCGACCCGAACGGAACGAGATCGCGCAGCAAATAGCGCCGCAACATCGCCGTCGATGCCTCGAAGAACTGCTCGGCGGCCACGTTGGCGTCCGCGATCTTGCCGTCTGAGGACACCATGATCACCGGATGTGGCAACGCATGCAGCATTGCGTCTGCCGGCGTATTGACGATCGCAGCGACTGCCTGTGCCCGACTCATGCCGCCGCTCTCCAGGCAAAATCATCAAAGGCCTGCGCGAGGAACTGACGTGCGCGCGCCGGTTCCTCGGCAGTCAGGACGCGGCTGCGATGAATCCTGAGAACCTCGATCGGCGCGCCGGCACTGGCTGCCGCATGATCAAGCGCCCAACCGAGATGCTTGCGCGCATGGCGACGGCCGATTGCAAGGCCATGGTGGCCCAGCATTTCATCGTACAGCGCATCGATAAGCCTGTGCTGAACCTCGAGCGACGGTGTCTTTTCGGCCGCACCGGATGCGAGAGAGCGCGCAATCTGGCCCGGAAGCCATGGACGGCCCTGCGCGGCACGGCCGATCATGACGGCGTCGGCTCCGGAGACGGCAAGCGCTTCGATTGCATCGTCACTGGTCGCGATATCTCCGTTGACGACTACGGGAACAGATACCGCCTGCTTGACGGCGCGGACCGCGGCCCAATCGGCTGTGCCGTTGTAAAACTGACAGCGGGTGCGCCCGTGCACCGTGATGAGCTTGACGCCCGCGCTCTCGGCGCGGCGCGCGAGGTCAGCCGCATTCATGGTGGAAGCGTCCCAGCCGAGCCGCATCTTCAGGGTCACCGGGATACGAACGGCGGAGACCGTTGCCTCGATCAGGCCCAGTGCGTGATCAAGATCGCGCATCAGTGCAGAGCCGGAAGCCCCGTTGGTGACCTGCTTGGATGGGCAGCCCATATTGATGTCGATGATGTCGGCGCCCTGCGCCTCTGCGATCCGGGCGCCCTCGGCCATCCATGCGGCCTCGCATCCCGCTAACTGGACAACGTGAATATCGACGCCCCGGCCGTCGCTCCGCACCGCTGCCTCGCGTTCGCCGCGGACAAGACCGGCGCAGGCGGTCATTTCGGATATGACTAGGCCAGCCCCCAAGTCTTCAGCGAGACGCCGAAACGGCGCATCGGTGATCCCCGACATGGGCGCCAGTATCACCCGGTTCGGAAGGCATACCGGCCCGATATCCAGAGTTTTTGCCATAATACCATTTATTATCATGTACTTAGTTGATTTGCACATCATTTAGGCGTCAAGTGTTCGTGCACACACTTTAGCCATCCGGCATCGCAAAGCAAGTGCTGCACCGCAAAAAGCTGTAAATTCACATCGCCGAACGTGGCTCCGTTTGCGCAAAGGAAAGAACGCGGTAAAGGCAACGGGCTTTTGGAGAGGCAAATGTCGCAAGTCGCAGCTGTTGTGGTGGCCGCCGGTCAGGGCCTGCGCGCAGGTGGAGACATGCCCAAGCAATTCCGCGAAATCGCCGGAGCGTCTTTGCTCCGTCGCTCGCTGCTGGGCTTAGCCAGCGTCCCGACTGTCAGCGCGCTGCAGCCCGTCGTGCGCAAAGACGACATCGCGCTCGTGCGCGAGCATACACGCGACCTCAGAATTCTCCCCCCGGTCTTTGGCGGCGCGACGCGGCAGGCATCGGTGCGCGCAGGCCTCGAAGCGCTATCTTCGCGCTCGCCTGACATCGTCCTCGTGCACGACGCCGCACGGCCATTTGCCAGCGTCGATCTGATCGGTCGAGCCATCGCGGCTGCACAAAAGAGTGGAGCGGCCATCCCGGTCCTGCCGGTGACCGACACGGTCAAACGTCTTGGGCCGGACGGCACGATCGAAAAAACAATCGATCGGGCATCTCTTCGTCTGGTGCAGACGCCGCAAGCTTTCGCCTTCGACGCTCTGCTCGACGCCCATCGCCGCGCCGCCGAAAAAGGCCACAACGATTTTACCGACGACGCTGCGCTCGCCGAATGGGCCGGCATGACGGTGAACGTGTTTGCCGGCGAGCCCGGCAACATCAAGCTCACAACGCCGGAGGATTTTGCGCGGGCGGAAGCAACACAATCCGCGGCGCTCGGAGACGTGCGAACAGGATCGGGCCTCGACGTTCACGCGTTCGGACCCGGCGATCATGTGACGCTCGGCGGAATTCGCATCCGGCATACGCAATCCCTGACCGGACATTCGGATGCGGATGTCGCCCTGCACGCGCTGACCGATGCCATTCTCGGCGCGATCGCCGAGGGCGATATCGGTGCACATTTTTCTCCCAGCGATCCGCAGTGGCGGGGCGCGTCGTCTGACCGGTTCCTCGCCTTTGCCGTGGAGCGAGTGCGGGCACGCCGAGGCCGCATCGCACATCTTGACCTGACAATTGTGTGCGAGGCGCCTCGTATCGGCGAACACCGTGACGCGATGCGGGCAAATATTGCGAAACTGGCCGGCATCGACATGGAAAGGGTCGGCGTTAAGGCAACCACCAGCGAAAAGCTTGGGTTCACCGGACGAGGCGAAGGCATCGCCGCCTATGCGACAGCGACGATCCGATTGCCTTGGGAATAGCATGGCCGACAAGACCGCAGTCGATGCCGCGAAAACGCTCCTTGAAATTTGTTCACGCAAAAAACTGACCCTTGCGACGGCGGAGTCGTGCACGGGCGGTCTCCTCGCCGCTACGATAAGTGAAATACCGGGCTCGTCTTTGGTTCTTGACCGCGGTTTCGTCACTTATTCCAACGAAGCAAAGCAGCAGATGCTCGGCGTCGCCCCGGCAACAATCGACGTCTACGGGGCGGTGAGCAGCGAATGTGCGGAGGAGATGGCGAAAGGCGCCCTCGCCCATGCTTCCGTCGATCTCGCGATTTCGATTACCGGTATTGCTGGCCCGACCGGAGCAGTGCGCGGCAAGCCGCTCGGGCTGGTTTATTTTTGCGCAGCTTCGCGCAGCGGGCGCGTGATTGCGCATGACCGCAAATTTGGCGATATCGGCCGCAGCAATGTGCGCGAGCAATCTGTGTTGCAGGCCCTGGCAATGCTGCGCGAACTGGCCGAAAAAGAAGAGCCTCGCCCGCCGGCTGGCGAAAGCTAGGACTGTTCTCCCGGTCTTTTTATTTGCTCAAGTTGGCGTAAGATCGCCCTATCGGCCGCCGGCAAGGGGCGAGCTTTATACATTCATGAGAAATCTCCTCCGGTCGGCGGACCGAAGTCACGAGGGGAAACGTCATGAAACGTCGTCAATTTCTGCAAGCCGCAGGCGTGGGACTTGCGGCGTCAGCAGTCGCTGCACCCGCAATCGCCCAGTCATCTCCGGAAATGAAGTGGCGTCTGACGGCAAGTTGGCCGAAGTCGCTCGATACGCTTTACGGTGGATGCGAATATTTCTCCAAGCGTGTCGCCGAAATCACCGACAACAAATTCCAGATCCAGGTATTTGCCGCCGGCGAAATCGTTCCCGGCCTGCAAGTGCTCGATGCGGTCGGCAACGGCACTGTCGAGATGGGCAACACGGCGCTGTATTACTATTTCGGAAAGAACCCCGCCCTCACATTCGGGACTGCACTGCCCTTTGGTTTGAATGCCAGGCAGATGATTTCCTGGTTGCGCCACGGCGGGGGCGAGGAACTTCTCAATAATCTGCTCAAGGACTTCAATTGCGTCGGCTTCGCAGCTGCCAACACCGGCGCACAGATGGGTGGCTGGTTCCGCAAGGAGATCAATTCGGCGGATGACTTCAAAGGCCTGAAGATGCGCATCGGCGGGTTCGCCGGCACCATAGTGGCCAAGCTCGGACTGGTGCCGCAGCAGCTCGCCGCAGGCGATATCTATCCCGCGCTTGAGAAGGGAACGCTTGATGCGTGCGAATGGGTAGGCCCGTACGACGATGAAAAGCTCGGTTTCGTGAAGGTCGCCAAATATTACTATTACCCGGGCTGGTGGGAGGGCTGCGGCCAGGCCCATAACATTATGAATATAGCGAAGTGGAACGACCTGCCCAAAGCCTATCAGTCGGCCATCATCACGGCGTCGAATGACGCCTGGATCTGGACGCTGTCGAAATATGACTACCTCAATCCGATCGCGTTGCGGCGATTGATCTCGAGCGGGGCTCAGCTACGTGCTTTCCCTCAGCCTCTCATGGAGGCTTGCTACAAGGCCGCGAACGAGATTTATGCCGGACTTGCACAAAGCAATCCACATTTCAAGAAGCTGTACGACAGTCTGGTGCCGTACCGCTCCGATTCTTTCGCCTGGCTACAGGTCGCCGAGCTTGGCTTCGACAGTTTCATGATGAGAATGCGCACGCGCACCTGATCAGTGCCAACCTTGCTTGCCCGGCGGATTTCGTCCGCCGGGCAATCTCTTTTAAGCCGTCCTGCGTCCGTAGACAGCGTTGGCACGCTGCTCAAACGCAGCGGCGAAGCGGCGGAAGGCTTTGTCGAACATCGCACCCATCAAGATCGCAAGCGTTCGGCTTCTGAATTCATATTCGATGAAAAATTCGATGTCGCAGGCCAGTTCGCCCACCGGCTGGAAATTCCAGCGATTGTGCATTCGCTTGAATGGCCCGCTGAGATATTCGACAAAGATCGTGAGATTGGGGCGGTCAAGGGTGACCCGGCTGGTGAATGTCTCGCGAATGATCTTGTAGGCAACCGTCATGTCGGCGACCAGAACGACAGTGCCGTCATCCTTCTCGGTACGGTTCTTGATTGTCAGAGCGCTGCACAGCGGGACGAACTCCGGATATTTCTTGATATCCGCCACCAGGTCGAACATGTGCTCTGCGGTGTGCCGCACTCGGCGTTTCGTTGAAAATTCAGGCATCGGCCGTCAGGATGCGGCAGCGCGCGCGGCCTTGAGGCGTGCGAAATCCTCTCCCGCATGATGTGATGATCGCGTCAATGGCGACGCCGCCACCATCAGGAAACCTTTGGTGTACGCAATTTTTTCAAGCGCAGTGAATTCATCGGGCGGCACAAAACGCTTCACTTCGTGATGCTTGCGGGTCGGCTTCAGGTATTGCCCGATCGTCAGGAAATCCACCTGCGCAGACCGCATGTCGTCCATCACCTGCAGCACTTCGTTTCGCTCCTCGCCGAGGCCGACCATGATCCCCGACTTCGTGAACATGGCCGGATCAAGCTCCTTCACCCGCTGCAGGAGGCGCAGCGAATGAAAGTAGCGCGCACCCGGACGCACGGCGAGATAGAGCGACGGAACCGTCTCAAGATTATGATTGAAGACATCGGGCTTCGCCTCGATGACAATCTCCGGAGCGCCGTCCTTGCGCAGAAAATCCGGCGTCAGCACCTCGATGGTGGTTTGCGGGCAGCGCCGGCGAATGGCTCGTATCGTCTTGGCAAAATGCCGCGCGCCGCCATCCGGCAGGTCGTCGCGATCGACCGACGTCACGACAATATGTGCGAGACCAAGTTTGGCAGTCGCGTCCGCGACGTGCTCAGGCTCGTTTGCATCGAGGGCGCCCGGCAGACCTGTCTTCACATTGCAGAAAGCACAGGCACGGGTGCAGGTGTCCCCCATGATCATGAACGTGGCGTGCTTCTTCTCCCAGCATTCGCCGATATTC
>DATBHE010000026.1:0-17761 GCA_036557605.1 Pseudolabrys sp. | reverse complement strand
GTCGTCGCGGCGAAGCAGCCGCGCGAAGGCGTGGATTTCCTGCCGCTCACCGTCGACTACCAGGAAAAATTTTATGCCGCGGGACGCATCCCGGGCGGCTACTTCAAGCGCGAGGGCCGGCCGACCGAGAAGGAGACTTTGGTCTCCCGCCTGATCGACCGCCCTGTCCGCCCCCTCTTCGCGGAAGGCTGGCGAAATGAGACGCAGGTGATCGTCACCACGCTCTCGCACGATCTTGAAAATGATCCGGATGTCCTGGCGATGGTCGCGGCCTCGGCAGCGCTGACGCTGTCGGGCGTGCCCTTCATGGGCCCGATCGGCGCGGCTCGCGTTGCATTCATCAACAACGAATACGTGCTCAACCCGACCCTCGAAGAGATGAAGGAAAGCCAGCTCGAGCTGGTCGTCGCCGGCACGCAGGACGCCGTGCTGATGGTGGAGTCGGAAGCGAAAGAGCTCGGCGAAGACATCATGCTCGGTGCGGTGATGTTCGGCCACCGGCATTTTCAGCCGGTGATCGAGGCGATCATCAAGCTCGCCGAAAAGGCCGCCAAAGAGCCGCGCGAGCTGATCGTGCAGGACAACAAGGAACTCGAGCAGGAAATTCTCGCGCTTGCCGAAAAGGACCTGCGCGATGCCTATTCGATCTCGAAGAAGCAGGACCGCTACGCTGCGGTCGGCGCTGTCAAAGAAAAGGTGCTGGCGCATTTCTTTCCGGAGGGAGTGACCGAGCCGAAATACGACAAGCTTCGCGTTGCCGGCGTCCTCAAGGAGCTTGAAGCGAAGATCGTTCGCTGGAACATTCTCGATACCGGCAAGCGCATTGACGGGCGCGATGTGAAGACCGTTCGTCAGATCGTGGCCGAGGTCGGTGTGCTGCCGCGCGCCCACGGCTCTGCCTTGTTCACTCGCGGCGAGACTCAGGCGCTGGTCGTCACCACCCTCGGCACCGGCGAGGATGAGCAGTTCATCGACGCATTGCAGGGCACTTACAAAGAAACGTTCCTGCTGCACTACAACTTCCCGCCCTTCTCGGTCGGCGAGACCGGCCGGATGGCGGGGCCGAAGCGGCGTGAGATCGGCCACGGCAAGCTCGCCTGGCGAGCGCTGCATCCGATGCTGCCGAGCGCGGCGGAATTTCCCTACACCATCCGCGTTGTCTCGGAGATCATGGAGTCGAACGGCTCATCCTCGATGGCGACTGTGTGCGGCGCGTCGCTCGCCCTCATGGACGCCGGCGTGCCGCTCAAGCGGCCGACCGCGGGCATTGCGATGGGGCTCATTCTCGAAGACAAGCGCTACGCCGTGCTCTCCGACATCCTCGGCGACGAGGATCATCTCGGCGACATGGACTTCAAGGTGGCCGGCACCGAGCAGGGAATCACCTCGCTGCAGATGGACATCAAGATCGCCGGCATCACCGAAGAGATCATGAAGACCGCGCTCGCTCAGGCGAAAGATGGCCGCATGCACATCCTCGGTGAGATGGCGAAAGCGCTCACTGCGGCACGCGCCGAGCTCGGCGAGCATGCGCCACGCATCGAGTCGTTCAAGATCCCGACCGACAAGATCCGCGAAGTGATCGGCACTGGCGGCAAGGTGATCCGCGAGATCGTCGAGAAGACCGGCGCCAAAATCAACATCGAGGACGACGGTTCGGTGAAGGTCGCCTCCGCCGACGGCGAGTCGATCAAGGCCGCGATCAACTGGATCAAGTCGATCGCCTCCGATCCCGAGGTCGGTCATATTTACGAAGGAACCGTCGTGAAAGTCATGGACTTCGGCGCCTTCGTGAACTTCTTCGGCGCCAAGGATGGGCTTGTGCATATCAGCCAGCTCGCGCCGCGCCGCGTCAATAAAGTGACGGACGTCGTCAAGGAAGGAGACAAGGTGAAGGTGAAGCTGCTCGGCATGGACGAACGTGGCAAGGTTCGTCTGTCGATGAAGGCAGTCGATCAAACGACCGGCGAAGACATCGAAGGCAAGCAACGTCCCGAAGGCGATCAGCCGCAGGCGGCCCAAGGCGGCGCTGCGGAGTAAATTAGACTCGGCACACAAAGGGCGGCGCAAGCCGCCCTTTTATTTTGTCTTGTGCGTCGGCGTCCGGGACCCCTCCCCCAGCATCTGTTTCACGATTTCACCCAACGCGGCGAAATCCTTTCTGCGCGGCGAAGTAGGACGCCAGGCGAGACCGATGGTGCGTGTCGGCGCCGGCTCGGCCAGACGCAACAGTTTGACGCGGTCATCGCGCGCCTCCGCTTTCGCGGCTACTTTCGGCAACAGCGTGACGCCTAACCCGTTCGCAACCATTTGCATGACAGTGGTCAACGACGTCGCTCCAAGCCCGCCCGGCTGATCGCGTCCCTTCATCGCGCAGAACGCGAGCGCCTGATCGCGCAGGCAATGACCTTCTTCGAGCAAAATGAGCCGCCGCTGGTCAATCTCATCGACGCTTACGCGTCGGCTTTCCGGCAACGGATCGTCCGCAGGCACCGCCAATAAAAAAGCATCGTTGAACAGCGTGAGCGTTTCGACGTCGGCGCCCTCGACCGGAAGCGCCAACATCACGCAATCGAGATCTCCGCCTGCGAGTTCATTGAGCAGAAGCGCCGTCTGTGTTTCGCGCACCTCGAGGCGAAGCTGGGGATAGCGCTTCTGAAGAGGGGGAAAGAGGTGTGGCAGCACATAAGGCGCGAGCGTCGGGATGATGCCGAGCCGCAGCGTGCCGCTGAGGACGTCGCGGTGGCGCACAAAGTCGACGAGATCGCGGGTGGCAGTGAGAATACGCTCGGCGCGCCGCGCGACCTCCATGCCGGTTTCAGTCAGAACGATCTCCCCGGGCCGCCGCTCGACGAGCCCTGCGCCGATCTCGCGCTCGAGGTCCCGCACCTGCATCGAAAGCGCCGGTTGCGTAACCGCGCACTCCTCGGCCGCGCGACCGAAGTGACGGTGACGAGCCAGCGAAACGACATAACGCAACTGACGCAGCGTAATCATACCGATAAGCTAATCTTATCGGAGATGGCATACAATACGATTAGACCTGATAGATCCGGGTCCGTAAAAACGCCGCAGGCGCGCGCCGAATATCAGCGCCACCCACCAATTCAAACAACACTGCCGATCCCGATCGGAGGGACAAATGGACGCAAAAACTGACGACAAAAGTGCGGGCAAATGCCCGTTCACCGGCGGCCACGGACGTACGAACCGCGACTGGTGGCCGGATGCACTGAACCTCGAGATGCTGCATCGGAATTCCAACCTGTCCGATCCGATGGGCGCGGATTTCGACTACGTCAAGGAGTTCAAAAGCCTCGACCTCAACGCCGTGATCAAGGATCTGCACGCCCTCATGACGGATTCACAGGAGTGGTGGCCGGCCGATTTCGGTCATTACGGCGGCCTGATGATCCGCATGGCGTGGCATAGCGCGGGCACCTACCGCATCACCGACGGCCGCGGCGGCGCCGGCGCCGGCCAACAGCGGTTCGCGCCACTCAACTCCTGGCCTGACAATGCCAACCTCGATAAAGCGCGCCGGCTCCTGTGGCCGATCAAGAAGAAGTACGGACGGAAACTGTCCTGGGCCGACCTGATGATCCTCGCCGGCAACGTCGCACTCGAGTCGATGGGCTTCAAGACATTCGGTTTTGCCGGCGGCCGCGCCGATGTGTGGGAGCCGGAGGAGCTCTACTGGGGTCCCGAAGGAACGTGGCTTGGTGACGAACGCTACAGCGGCGAGCGACAACTTTCGGAGCCGCTCGGCGCCGTACAGATGGGCCTCATATACGTGAACCCGGAAGGACCCAACGGCAATCCAGATCCGATCGCAGCGGCGAAGGACATCCGCGAAACGTTCTTCCGCATGGCAATGAATGATGAGGAAACCGTCGCACTCATTGCCGGCGGTCACAGCTTCGGCAAGACCCACGGCGCCGGCGATCCGTCTCTGGTCGGACCAGAGCCGGAAAGCGGCGCACTTGAGGACCAGGGCCTCGGCTGGAAGAGCAAATATAAAACGGGCGTAGGCTGCGACGCGATCACTGGCGGCCCGGAGGTCACCTGGACCACCACGCCGACGAAATGGAGCACCAATTTCTTCTGGAACCTGTTCGGTTACGAATGGGAACTGACGAAGAGCCCGGCGGGAGCAAAGCAGTGGCGGGCCAAGAATGCGGGAGCCACGATCCCCGATGCCTTCGACAAGTCCAAGAAGCATGTACCGACCATGTTGACCACGGACCTTTCGCTTCGGTTCGATCCGATCTACGAGAAGATCTCGCGGCGTTTCATGGAAAACCCGGACGAGTTCGCGAACGCGTTTGCGCGCGCGTGGTTCAAGCTCACGCACCGCGACATGGGTCCACGTGCGCGCTACCTTGGCCCGCTCGTGCCGAAGGAAGTGCTGATCTGGCAGGACCCGATCCCGGCTCCGACTCATCCGCCGCTCAGCGAGGCGGACCAGACCGCGTTGAAGTCGAGGATTCTTGCGTCCGGTCTCACCGTTCCGCAGCTTGTCTCGACCGCCTGGGCTTCGGCCTCGACGTTCCGCGGCACGGATAAGCGCGGCGGCGCCAACGGCGCGCGCATTCGCCTCGCGCCGCAGAAGGACTGGGAGGTCAACCAGCCGGCCCAGCTCAAGACGGTGCTCACGAAGCTCGAAGCGATCCAGAAGGAGCATGGCAAGGTTTCGCTGGCCGATCTGATCGTCCTCGCCGGTAACGCCGCGGTCGAAAAGGCCGCGAAGGATGCCGGCGTCGACGTGAAGGTGCCCTTCACGCCGGGCCGCGCGGATGCCTCGCAGGAGCAGACCGACGTCGAGTCCTTCGCACCGCTGGAGCCGCGTGCCGACGGCTTCCGCAACTACATCAGCAGCAAGCAGCAGTTCATGCAGCCGGAAGAGGCGCTGGTGGATCGCGCGGCGCTGCTGCGACTGACGGGACCGGAACTGACGGTTCTCGTCGGCGGCCTGCGCGTCCTCGGGGCGAATACCGGCGGCTCCAAGCACGGCGTATTCACCGGCAGGCCCGGCACGCTGACGAACGACTTCTTCGTCAACTTGCTCGACATGGGCACGGTGTGGTCGCCGCCGAACGCCGATGGTGTGTACGAGGGCCGCGACCGCAAGACGAAGGCAGCCAAGTGGACCGCCACCCGCGTCGACCTGATCTTCGGCTCGCACTCGCAGCTCCGCGCCTTTGCGGAGGTCTATGCCTGCGCGGATTCGAAGGAGAAGTTCGTGAAGGACTTCGTGGCAGCGTGGAACAAGGTGATGAACGCCGACCGCTTTGATCTGGCTGAGGCGCCCAGGAAGGCCGCATAAGCTGCACAAAGGAAACAAACATGGGAAGCAAAACGGCCGGGGTTTCCCGGCCGTTTTGATTTTGCGGTGCTTTGTCCTTTGCGGCGCCTGATCATTCCCCGCCATTACCTTCGGACGCACCGCCGGCCTTGAGCGCTTCCGGCTGCGGCATGGCGATGACGTTGTAGCCAGAGTCCACGAAGTGAATTTCGCCGGTGACCCCGGAGGACAGGTCGGACAGAAGATAGAGACCGGCGCCGCCCAATTCCTCAAGTGTGACCCCCCGCCCGAGGGGAGAATATTTCTGCTGAAAGGCAAACATGTAGCGTGCGTCTGTGATGCCGGCACCCGCAAGCGTACGAATAGGCCCAGCGGAAATCGCATTGACGCGAATCTTCTGCGATCCGAAATCGACTGCGAGATACCGCACCGATGCCTCGAGCGCGGCCTTAGCTACGCCCATCACGTTGTAATTCGGCATCGCGCGCAGCCCACCGTTGTAGGTAAGTGTCACCATTGCGCCGCCGTTCGGCATTAGCGCGGCGGCACGCTTTGCAGCTTCTGTAAAGGCGTAACAGGAAATCACCATCGTGCGGATGAAATTCTCGCGCGTGGAATCTGCATAACGGCCTTTCAACTCGTTCTTGTCCGAGAAAGCCACGGCGTGCACGAGGAAATCCATCGCGCCCCATTGGCTCCTGATTTGGCCGAATACCGCGTCGACAGAGGCGATGTCTTCGACGTCACAAGGCATCACAAATGAAGAGCCGGCTTCCTCCGCGAGCGGCTTCACGCGCTTGGCCAGCGCGTCGCCCTGATAGGTAAAGGCCAGCTTGGCGCCGTGCTGCGCCAGTGTCTTTGCAATGCCCCAGGCGATTGAGTGGTCGTTCGCGACCCCCATGATCAGCCCGCGCTTGCCCTCCATTAACCCCGGCATTCTCCGCCTTCCCATCATCGTGCCCGGCCTGCGCCGGGTATTCGGTATCTCACCCCGTCTTTTTACTTAAAGACATGACGCGGGGCGCGCGCAGGCGTGCGAACGCCCGCCGCGCTTTGAACGGCTAAGCCCGGCCACACGCTCACCCTGCATGCCTGTGCAAAAACGTCATCGATCACGCATCCAACCGTTTGAAAACAATGGACGCGTTGGTACCGCCAAACCCGAAAGAATTCGACAATACGCAGCCAAGCGCTACGTTGTCCTTGCGCTCGCGCACAATCGGAATGTCGGCGAAAGCGGGATCGAGATTTTCAATATTGGCACTCTCGCAAATAAATCCGCTCTGCATCATGAGCAGCGAATAAATCGCCTCCTGCACCCCGGTCGCACCAAGCGAGTGACCGGTGAGCGATTTTGTCGCGGAGATTGGAGGACACCTGGATCCGAATACTTCGCGGATCGCCTCGATCTCCTTTACGTCCCCAATCGGCGTCGACGTTGCATGCGGATTGATATAGTCGACCGGCGCCTGGACCGTTTTCAGCGCCATATTCATGCAGCGCACTGCACCTTCGCCCGAAGGGGCTACCATGTCGTACCCGTCTGAGGTGGCGCCATAGCCTGCGACTTCCGCGTAGATCCTGGCGCCACGCGCCTTGGCGTGTTCGAGCTCTTCCAGCACCAGAACGCCGGCGCCTCCGGCTATGACGAAACCGTCACGATCTTTGTCGTAGGCGCGCGACGCCTTCTCCGGTGTTGCGTTAAACTTGGACGACATAGCGCCCATCGCGTCAAACAGCACCGAGAGCGACCAATCCAGTTCCTCACAGCCGCCGGCAAAAACAAGGTCCTGCTTGCCCCATTGAATCAACTCAGCGGCATTGCCGATGCAGTGGTTCGACGTCGCACAGGCCGACGAGATCGAATAGTTTACACCCTTGATCTTGAACCAGGTCGCGAGCGTCGCTGACGCGGTCGATGACATTGCTTTCGGCACGGCGAAGGGACCGACGCGCTTGGGGCCTTTGCTGCGCGCGGTATCAGCAGCCTCAATGATCGTGCGGCACGATGGCCCGCCAGAGCCCATCACAATACCTGTGCGCTCATTGGAGACTTCCGCATCCTCGAGTCCGGAATCACGGATCGCCTGCTCCATTGCAACATGGTTCCAGGCCGCACCGCCGCCGAGAAAGCGCATCGCACGTCGATCGACGACTTCTTCGGGATCAAGCCGGGGCGCACCGTGCACCTGACAGCGAAAGCCCAGCTCGGCGTATTTGTCGGCGCGCACAATTCCGGACTTGGCCTCGCGCAGGCTCGCCAGTACTTCCTGCGTATTGTTGCCGATGGATGAGACAATGCCCATTCCGGTGACGACGACACGTCGCATAATGATGTGACCCTTAAGACCCACCGCGGTTTGTTGTTGATTGGGCCATAGATTGGCCGCCTGAAGCAATCCGCAAAGCCTTCAGGCTCAGGCGCCGCTCGGCTGCAAAGCCTCGTCCTGTTTGAATAAACCGACTTTGAGATCGCTGGCGCGGTAAATGATGTTGCCGTCAGCGGACAGCCAGCCATCAGCTATTCCCAGAACCAGCTTCGAACGCATGACTCGCTTGATATCGATGCCGTAGATGACTTTCTTGACCGTCGGCAATACCTGTCCCGAGAATTTCAGTTCTCCCAGACCAAGCGCCCTGCCCTTGCCCGGCGCACCGAGCCAACCAAGGAAGAAGCCGACGAGTTGCCAGAGTGCATCGAGACCCAGGCACCCTGGCATCACCGGATCGCCCTTGAAATGACAAAGGAAGAACCAAAGATCAGGTTTTACCTCGAGTTCCGCGCGAATAAGACCTTTGCCATGCTCGCCGCCTTCTTCGTTGATTTCCGCGATGCGATCGAACATCAGCATCGGCGGCAACGGCAGCTGCGCATTCCCGGCCCCAAAAAGCTCTCCACGGCCGCACGCGAGCAGATCTTCATATTCGAAGCTGTGCCGGCGCATTTCCATCGGAGATCGCACCCTGTAACCGCGACGCGCTGAAGTGTCTCGTGTCGGGTTGGTAACATACCAATGCTAGCGGGCAAAGATGGCGAGAGACTGATGATCTTCGCGCGAATTCGCCTACGCAGACCCGCGACAATTCGGCTTTTCCATCAATTGCGAAGCAGTTGCATCTGGGCCCTTCTTGCGTATATGTTGCAAGTGCAACGGCTTACCGCTGGCCCGGGGTTCGGACCGGCGCGGCAGATATGGTGGAAATGAGCTCAACCCGTACGTCGGTAATCCCAACGATGGTGGCTGATGTCGGCCGATCTCCTGATCGGTCAGCACTCACGGGGTGCCCGTGGCATGACGTGAAAGCCATGCTGCGCGAGGTCGGACTTCGGCCGACCCGCCAACGAATGGCGTTGGGCTGGATCCTCTTCGGCAAGGGCGATCGCCACCTCACTGCCGAGATGCTTTACGAAGAAGCGACGCGCGCGAAAGTGCCGGTGTCGCTGGCAACTATCTATAATACGCTGCATCAGTTCACCGAAGTTGGCCTGCTCCGCCAGGTCGCGGTTGATGGGTCCAAGGCTTATTTTGATACCAACGCAACGGCGCATCATCACTTCTTCGTTGAAGGTGAAGACGCGGTGCTGGATATCCCGGACGCCGAAGTGACCATCGGCAAGACGCCGACGCCGCCGGAAGGCTACGAAATCACCCGCGTTGACGTCGTGGTGCGATTGCGGCGCAAGAGCTGAATAAGAGCTGAATAGCAGTTCGAATTACGAATTTCATGGCCGGGACACCGGCCATTTTCGTTATAGAACGCCGCTATTCGATTTTCTCATTCGGATAAGCGCCCCAGAGCCGCTCCTGGCGGATAAAACCGTCAAAGCCTTTTCCGCTGAACTGGCACCAAGAGCCGTCGCACGACTTCAACGTCCCTAGGACGCCGGCTTGCAGCCGCGCCCGGACGTTTGCTTCGATATCCGCGTTCTCAAAGAGCGGTACAAGTTCGTCCTTCGACTTCGGAAGAACCACCGCCGTACGCCTGCCCGACAATAATGAGTGGTAGACCCAGCCCTCGGCACCTTCCCAGTCGCGGATCCTCCTCCAGTTTTCGAATTCGGCGGTAATCTCCACCGGCATACCGGCATGGGTATAAACCCAGCGTACTTCCTGATCTTTGTTCGGGCCCGAGCGGACATTGACCTTGTCGGACTTGAGACTGACGAAACGCGGGATCGGCAGGCCGCTGACCGAACCGGTAGCGAGCTCGGCGGCCGACTGGGCAAAGCCCGGCTGCAATGCCACGATGGCTGCCGCTAGTACGAAGGGTCTGAACACGGTCCGGAAGCTTTGTCTTGTCGGGGTCATCTGGTAGGAAAAGCAGGATTTCGCCTGCGCTTAGTGTCGGCGAGCACGGTTAATGAGGACTAAATCGGCGCTTCCAGGGCGGTACGACCGCCACGATCCGTAGTTGAGAGTCGATGGCGAAGACGAAAAAGCCTCTGGTTATCGTGACGCGCAAGCTGCCCGATTCTGTCGAGCTGCGGATGCGGGAACTTTTCGATACCCGCCTCAACCCCGACGACAAGCCAATGACGCAAGCTCAACTGGCCGAAGCGGTGAAAGCCGCCGACGTTCTGGTACCGACGGTTACCGACCGTATCGATGCTTCGGTGCTGAGCAAGTCAGGTGAGCAACTCAAGCTGATCGCCAATTTTGGCAATGGCGTCGACAATATCGACGTGGCAACCGCTATCCAGCGCGGAATAACCGTCACCAATACGCCTGGCGTCCTCACCGAGGACACGGCCGATATGACGATGGCGCTCATTCTCGCGGTCCCGCGCCGATTGGTCGAAGGCTCTCATGTCCTGACGATGGACAAGGATTGGACCGGCTGGTCGCCGACCTGGATGCTCGGCCACCGTATCTGGGGCAAGCGACTCGGCATCATTGGCATGGGGCGGATTGGTCAGGCGGTTGCCCGTCGGGCCCGGGCTTTCGGCTTGCAGATCCACTACCACAACCGGCGGCGGGTAGCGCCAAAGATCGAGCAGGAGCTCGATGCGACCTATTGGGAAAGTCTCGATCAGATGCTTGCCCGCATGGATATTGTGTCGGTCAATTGCCCGCACACTCCAGCGACCTACCACCTGCTTTCGGCACGGCGGCTCAAGATGTTGCGCCCCGAGGCTTACATCGTGAACACGTCGCGCGGCGAAGTGATCGATGAAAATGCCCTCGCGCGGCTGATCGAGTCAGGCGACATCGCCGGCGCCGGTCTTGATGTGTTCGAGCACGAGCCGGCCGTTAATCCCAAACTCGTCAAACTTGCCCGCAGCGGAAAAGTGGTGCTCTTGCCACATACGGGATCGGCGACCATCGAAGGCCGTATCGACATGGGCGAGAAAGTCATCATCAACATCAGGACTTTCATGGACGGCCATCGGCCGCCGGACCGGGTTCTGCCGTCCATGTTGTAGGGGGATGATGAAGGCCTGCTTACGCGAGAGGCTGTTGCAGTCGAGCACTAGAGCATTTGTCCATTCAAGTTGAAACGCCGTTCGTCCCCGCGAAAGCGGAGACCCAGAGCAATAGTTTTAAGACTCCAAGCAAGTGGCCCTGGATTCCCGCTTTCGCGGGAACGAACGAGTGAGGCGATGCTTCAACTCGACTGGATCTTGCACTACGCTCGATGCTGCGACAAATCCCTGATTGTCGGATTGTTGCCATTGAGCGGATTGTTCGGATCCCAGGCATAACTCAGCGTCTCGAAGCGCATCGAACGCGCATCGACCATGAGCAGGCGGCCGACCAGACCCTCGCCAAAGCCGACGATTTCCCGAATCACCTCCAGGGCCATAAGGGAGCCGAGCACACCGGGCAGCGCTCCGATGATTCCGGCTTCTGCACACGCCGGCACGACTCCGGCGGCCGGCGGCTCGGGAAACAGACAACGATACGTCGGATTCGGTGTGCCGCTCGCCGACCGCTCGTGAGCCCGGATTGATGTGAGCGATCCGTCGAACGTTCCGACGGCCGCGGTAACCAGAGGCCGTTTCGCGAAGTAGCAAGCGTCGGCGACAAGATAGCGGGTTGAAAAATTGTCGGAGCCGTCGGCGACAATATCGTATGCCGTCGCTAGATCGAGCGCGTTCGCCGCGGTTAGTCGCGCATGATGAGCTTTCACATTGACGTGCGGGTTGAGGTTGCTCACCGCGTTGGCGGCGCATTCGGCCTTGGGCTTGCCGATATCGCTGGTCGCAAAGATCACCTGCCGCTGCAAATTCGACAACGATACATTGTCGTCGTCGACGATACCGACAGTGCCGACACCCGCCGCAGCGAGATAGAGCAAGACCGGCGCTCCGAGACCGCCGGCGCCGATAACCAGCACGCGTGCGGCCTTGAGTTTGGCCTGACCGGGCCCTCCCACCTCGCGCAGGACGATGTGACGGGCATAGCGTTCGAGTTCGCGGGCATCGAGCATCGTGGTTAACCGTAGGGTGGCACAAAGCTTTGGACCAGCCCATGATTCCGTATCGAACGGCGGCCTGCAGTCCCCAGGTCGCCTTGCGTGCTCGCTTCCATCAGCTAAGGTTGCAGGCAAACCCCGTGGGGACGCCGTCACAATGCATGGATTGAGGCCAAAGGCAGCCGCCTTTGCACTTTTGTTCAGCGTTGTTGCCACTGCTGCGCAGGAGTCACCCGGCGTTCAGCCAGCGGCCGTACAAGCAGATGTAAAACCGGCACGGGCGGGCAGGCCGGCCGTCACTGCTGCTGCGCCGAAAATTTCCGCACCGGCAACAGTAGCCGCAAGAACCGCGGCGGTTGCATCCGAATCGGCCCGGATTGATTCAGTGACCGAGCCGCCACTGTCAGACGGCGAACGCGGGCGAATTCGGTCTGCGCTGCTCTGGTCGGGCGACTATACTGGCTCACTCGGCGGTGACGATCCAATGGTCGCCGCGATCAAGAACTATCAGAAGCGCGCGAAGTCCAGAGTCACCGGCGTTCTCTCTGCGGCCGAGCGCGCGAATCTGCTTGCCGCCGCCCAGATGCATGAAAACGAATTCGGCTGGACCGTGGTTGTCGATCCGGCGACCGGCGTTCGCATCGGCCTTCCGATGAAGCTGGTGCCGCAGGCACGCGATACGCCGCGCGGAACGCGCTGGTCGGCCAAACATGGCGAGGTCCAGGTCGAAACGTTCCGGATCAAAAATACCGACGTCAAGCTACCCGCATTGTTCGAGCAGCAAAAAAACGAGCCGAAGACACGCAAGATCGAACAAAGCGCGCTGCGTGACGACAGCTTCGTCATTACCGGCATGCAAGGTCTGAAGAAATTTTCCGTGCGCGCCTATTCACGAGATGGAGAAATTCGTGGTGTCACGGTACTTTTCGATCAAATGATGGAGACGATCGTCGCACCGGTGACGGCTGCGATGGTGAGCGCCTTCTCGCCCTTCCCTGAACGCGCCCTGCCCTTTGCCGCGCCGGCCAAGATGGTCGAGTATGGAACTGGCTTGGTTGTCAGCGATCGCGGCCACATCATTACAGATCGAAAGCTTACGGCCGGATGTCAGGTCATCATTGCGTCCGGCCTTGGCGATGCCGATCGGGTTGGTGAAGATAATAATGATGGCCTGGCACTTTTGCGCGTCTACGGCCCGCACAAGTTCTCCCCGCTCGCGCTCGCTCAAGGCCCAAGCACGGCCAGCGACCTGACCCTTATCGGCATCCCTGACCCGAAAGAGCAGAATGGCGCCGGGAAATTCACCGAGGTGAAGGCGCGCCTCGGTCAAGGCAATGCGATCGACTTGCGCCAGCCGATCCCGATGGCCGGCTTCTCAGGCGCAGCTGCCGTTGATCCCCAAGGACAATTCCTCGGCATGATGGAGATGCGCAATTTTATTCTCGCCAGCACCGAGCCGTCCGCACCGCCTGTACGACTCATCACGGCAGAGACCATTCGGCGGTTTCTGACCACGCAGAACGTACCTCTATCCGCGAAAGGCGCCGACGCTAAATCGGCAGTGGTCAGAATAATTTGCGTGCGGAAATAGTCGCCGCCCGGCGCTATTTGTTTTTCCACTTCGGTGTGCGCTTCTCAACGAAGGCTTTCATGCCTTCCTTCTGATCTTCGGTCGCGAACAGCGAATGGAAAATACGCCGTTCGAAAACAATACCCTCGGAGAGCCCACTTTCGAATGCCCGGTTGACGGCTTCCTTGGCCGCCAGCACTGACGGCAGCGACATTTTCGCGATGGTATCGGCAACCTTCATCGCCTCATCCATCAAGTTTGCAGCCGGAACGACCCGTGCCACCAGACCGGATTTTTCCGCCTCGGCCGCGTCCATCATTCGGCCGGTCAAAATCAGATCCATTGCTTTCGCCTTGCCAATCGCGCGCGTCAGGCGCTGGGTGCCCCCGATGCCGGGAATGACGCCTAGCTTGATCTCTGGCTGGCCGAATTTGGCGTTATCCGCGGCGATCACAACATCGCACTGCATGGCGAGCTCGCAACCCCCGCCAAGCGCGAAGCCCGCGACGGCTGCGACAATTGGCTTGCGCGCGCGCGCCGCGGCATCCCAGTTCGATACGAAGTCATCGAGATAGGCCTCGATGAACGGCTTGTCGGCCATTTCTTTGATATCGGCTCCGGCGGCAAAGGCTTTGTCGCTGCCGGTGATCAGCATGCAGCCAATGGCGTCGTCGGCATCGAAGGCTTTGATCGCCTGTATAAGCTCGGCGATCAGCGCCTTATTGAGCGCATTGAGCGCCTGCGGACGATTGAGCCGGATGATTCCGACCCGGCCTTTCGTTTCGATGGCAATATTCCCGTAAGTCATGCGTTGTCCTTAATCCAGTTTCGCGCCCGAGCGTTTCACCACATCGGCCCATTTGGCGGAGTCGGCCCTGATTGTCGTCGCGAATTCCTCCGGCGTGCCACCGCCCGGTTCGTCACCAAATTTGGAAAATTTTTCCAGGAAGGCCTCCGACTTGAGCGACCTGTTGATCGCGGCGTTCAGCTTGTCGACGACAGGCCGTGGGACGCCCGCCGGCGCGATGACGCCGGTCCATGTCGCGGCAACGTAACCGGGCACTCCTGCTTCCGCGACTGTCGGCAAATCCGGAAATGACGGAGAGCGGTGATCGCCGCTGACGGCAAGCGCACGAACCTTGCCATCGCGGCCGAACGGCGCAATGGATTGCAGGCTTTCAAACATCAGATCGACGTGTCCCGCAATCAGATCGTTGATCGCCAACGAGCCGCCGCGGTAGGGAACGTGCACGATCTTCGTGCCGGTCATGTGCTTGAACAACTCGGCGCCGACGTGGCCGGGTGAACCGTTGCTGGACGACGCATTGGTCAGCTTGCCTGGATTCTGTCTGGCGTAGGCGATCAATTCCGTAACCGAATTCACCGGCAACTTGGGAGAGACAGCGAGCAGCATTTGCCCGCGGGTGACGAGAGCGATCGGTTGAAAGTTACGCTCGATGTCGTAAGGGAGCTTCGAAACCATGTGGCGGGTGATGGCAAGCGCGCCGATCGGTCCCATGCCGATGGTGTAGCCATCCGGCGGTGACTTCGCGATCAGATCGAGTCCGATTGTCAACGCACCGCCCGGACGATTATCGATGATGATCTGTTGGCCCAGCTCCTGACTTAGCACCGCGCCGAGAAGGCGCGCGGCATTGTCGGTAGCGCTGCCCGCCGCCTGCGGCACGATCAGCCGAATTGGATGGTCCGGATAATCTGCAGCGAGCGCGCCGCCCAGCGTTGCGGCGCCGATAAGTGCAGTCACGATCACCTTGCGCATGCTATCGCGCCCCTGCGTTGGGTCGGCCATGGCTATTTCTGGCATGATGGACAATAGAAGGTCGAGCGTCCCACCTGCACGATACGCTTGATTTTGCCCCGACAATGCGGACAGCGCTCGCCCTCACGGTCATAGACCTTGAAATTATGCTGGAAATCGCCGAGCGATCCATCGGCACGGCGATGATCGCGCAACGATGAGCCGCCGGCTTCGATCGCATCCGTGAGCACGGCCTTGATCGCCTCGACCAGCCTTTGCGCGCGCTCGTTCGGTTTGCCCTGCCGGTCGGCGATCGTTGAAGCGCGCCGCAACGGTGAGAGCCGCGCCCGAAACAGCGCCTCGCAGACATAAATATTGCCAAGTCCCGCCACCACACGCTGGTCGCTCAAGGCCGCTTTCAGCGATGTCTTCTTTCCGGCGCACGCCTTCGCCAACATGACAGCATCGAATTCATTTCCCAGCGGCTCAGGCCCGAGCGCGCGCAGCAGCGGTTCGTCCTCGAGTTCGGCACGCGGCACGAGCTTCATCGAACCGAATCGCCGCGGATCGTTGAATGTCACCGTTGCGCCATTCGACATATGAAAGACGATGTGGTCGTGGGTCTTGCTGCTGGAGCGCTCGTGATAGTATTTCCCGGCTATATTGTTCTTGCTGTTCTTGCCGACGCGGAACGAACCGGACATGCCCAGATGCATGAGCAGCACGTCGCCGGACGAAAGGTCCGCCAGCAGATACTTCGCACGGCGCCCGAGCCCCTCGACCGCTTTACCGCGCAAGCGCTGCGCAAAGCCCTTCGGCAACGGCCAGCGGAGATCGCCGCGCCGGACCTCGACCTTGTCGAAGCGTTCGCCTTCCATGGCGGGCGCGAGGCCACGCCGCACAGTTTCGACTTCCGGCAATTCGGGCATGATTAACCGCTCCCGGCCTGACACATAGCGCCCTCCGGTCGCTCGCGCTATGGTCCTGCTTGCAAAGGATTATTGGTTATGGCCGCGGGCGGCGAACAGACTCATTTCGGCTATCAGAGCGTGCTTCTCGAAGACAAGCAGGGGCGCGTCGACGACGTCTTCCGTTCGGTCGCCCGCCGCTACGACCTGATGAATGATCTGATGTCGGGCGGGCTGCATCGAGCCTGGAAGGATGCTCTCACCACCGCAGTGAATCCGCCCAAAGGCGGGTCGGAATTCCGTGTGCTTGATCTCGCGGGCGGCACCGGTGACGTCTCCTTCCGCATCGTCGCCGCCGGCGGCACAGGAACCCGCGTGACCGTCTGCGACATCAACACCGACATGCTCGATATCGGACGCGAACGTGCTGCGGAGCACGGCCTCGACGGCATCGTTCTGTTCGAAGAGGGAAATGCAGAGAACCTGCAATATCCGGACGGCAGCTTCGATTGCGTCACCATCGCCTTTGGCATCCGCAACGTTCCGCGCATTGAACGCGCGCTTCGGGAAGCGCACCGCGTGCTCAAGTTCGGTGGACGATTCCTGTGTCTGGAATTTTCCGCGGTCGATGTTCCCGGTATCGACATCCTGTATGAGCTTTATTCATTCCAGGTGGTCCCGCGACTCGGGCAGGTCGTGACCGGCGACCGAGACGCCTATCAATATCTCGTTGAATCGATCCGCAAATTCCCAAAACCGAAAGAATTTGCGCGGATGATCGAGTCCGCAGGCTTCCGCCGCGTTTCATTCGCGCCCATGACCGGCGGAGTGGTCGCGCTGCACTCGGGCTGGCGGTTGTGATCGCCGCGTTTTCTCATCTGGTCCGTCTGACGCGCGCCGGCTTCGTGTTCGCGCGAGAGGGCGTTTTTGGCCTGGTTGATACGCGGCCTATGCCGCTGCCTGCCAAAACCGCCATCGCGTTTGCCCGGGTGATCGAACGTCCGAGCGCGAAGGGCGGAGAAAGCCGCCTCGCCGCGGCCCTGACCAGGCTAGGACCGACTTACGTCAAGCTCGGCCAGTTCCTGGCAACGCGGCCAGATGTCGTCGGGACTGCGATCGCCCGCGACCTCGAAAGTTTGCAGGACAAAATGGCGCCGTTTCCGCAGGCCGACGCCGAGGCGGCGATCATTGCCGCATTCGACAAGCCTCTTTCTGCCATCTACGCGGATTTCGGTCCCGCCGTTGCCGCAGCGTCTATCGCGCAGGTGCACCGCGCCGAAGTCGAGGTGAACGAGGAACGCAAGCAGGTTGCGGTCAAGGTTCTGCGGCCGGACATCGAGCGGCGATTCAAAGCCGACCTTGATGCTTTCTTTTTTGCCGCGCAGGAAGCCGAAGCTTTTTCGACGGAAGCCCGCCGCCTGCGGCTCGTTGAAGTCGTTTCGACACTGGCACGCTCGGTTGCGATCGAGATGGACTTTCGTCTCGAGGCGGCAGCAGCCTCCGAGATGGCGGCTAATACGCGTGAGGACGAGGACTTTCGCGTTCCCGCCGTCGACTGGGACCGCACGGCTCGCGAAGTGCTCACGCTGGAATGGATTGATGGCATCCGGCTCAGCGATCACGGCGCGCTCGCCGCCAAAGGTTTCGATCTCCCGGAGCTCGGCCGCAAGGTCATTCAGAACTTCCTGCGCCATGCGCTTCGCGACGGTTTCTTTCACGCCGACATGCATCCCGGAAATCTGTTTGTGGATGCCGACGGGAGGCTCGTCGCCGTCGATTTCGGCATCATGGGCCGCCTCGGC
>DATBHE010000025.1:0-15181 GCA_036557605.1 Pseudolabrys sp. | reverse complement strand
TTCAAGGCCGACAATGTCGAGGTGCCGGAATTCTGGTCTCAAGTCGCCGCCGACGTGCTGGCGCAGAAGTATTTCCGCAAGGCCGGCGTGCCGGCTCGCCTGAAGAAGGTCGAAGAGAATTCGGTCCCCTCGATCCTGTGGCGCTCGGTGGCCGACGAGAATGCACTCGCCACGCTGCCTGAAAAGGAACGCTATATCGGCGAAACCTCCTCCAAGCAGGTGTTTGACCGTCTGGCCGGCACCTGGACCTACTGGGGCTGGAAGGGCGGCTATTTCGATTCCGAAAGTGATGCGCAGGCCTTTTTCGATGAGCTGCGCTACATGCTAGCCGCGCAGATGTGCGCACCGAATTCGCCCCAATGGTTCAACACCGGCCTGCACTGGGCCTATGGCATCGACGGCCCAAGCCAGGGCCACTATTACGTTGATCCGTTCACCGGCAAGCTGACCAAATCGAAATCGGCTTACGAACACCCGCAGCCGCACGCCTGCTTCATCCAGTCGATCAGCGATGATCTCGTTAACGAAGGCGGGATCATGGACCTCTGGGTGCGCGAGGCGCGGCTGTTCAAGTACGGCTCCGGCACCGGCTCCAATTTCTCGCTATTGCGCGGCGAAGGTGAAAAATTGTCCGGCGGGGGCAAATCCTCCGGCCTGATGTCTTTCCTGAAGATCGGCGACCGCGCTGCCGGCGCGATCAAGTCAGGCGGCACCACGCGCCGGGCAGCGAAGATGGTAATCGTCGACGTCGATCATCCCGACATCGAACAATATATCGACTGGAAGGTGCTCGAGGAGCAGAAGGTAGCGGCGCTCGTCACCGGCTCCAAGATAAACCAGAAGCACCTTAAGGCGATCCTCAAGGCGTGCGTAAACTGTGAAGGCTCGGGTGATGATTGCTTCTCACCGGAGAAGAACCCGGCGCTGAAGCGCGAGATCAAGTTCGCGCGCCGCGCCATGGTGCCCGACAACTACATCAAGCGAGTGATCCAGTTCGCCAAGCAGGGTTACAAAGACATCCACTTTCCGACCTACGACACCGATTGGGACTCCGATGCCTATCTCACGGTCTCGGGGCAGAATTCGAACAACTCGGTCCGCGTCACCGACCATTTCCTCAAGTCGGTCGAAGCCGACGGCAAGTGGGATCTCACTTTCCGCAAGAATGGCAAAGTGGCGAAGACCCTCGATGCGCGAGCGTTGTGGGAGAAGATCGGATACGCCGCCTGGGCTTCGGCCGATCCCGGCCTGCAATATCACACCACGGTCAACGACTGGCACACCTGCCCGGCCTCCGGCGAAATCCGCGCCAGCAATCCGTGCTCGGAATACATGTTCCTCGACGACACCGCCTGCAATCTGGCGTCGTTGAACCTGCTCACTTTCCGTGACGAGAAAACCGGCAAATTCCAGGTAGAGAGCTACGAGCACGGCGTCCGCCTGTGGACGGTCGTGCTCGAAATCTCGGTAATGATGGCGCAGTTCCCGTCAAAGCAAATTGCCGAGCTGTCCTACGAATTTCGCACCTTGGGCCTCGGCTACGCCAATATCGGCGGCCTGCTGATGACCTCCGGCATCCCATATGATTCCGATGCCGGCCGCGCCATCTGCGGCGCGCTGAGCGCCATCATGACCGGCGTGTCCTACGCGACTTCTGCCGAAATGGCCGAGAAGCTCGGGCCCTTCCCCGGTTACAAGAAGAACCGCGAGCACATGCTGCGCGTGATGCGCAACCATCGCCGGGCCGCCTATGGCGAACGCAGTGGCTACGAGAAAGTCGCAACCCCGCCAGTGCCGCTCGACCACGCCGCCTGCCCCGATCAGACCTTGATCGAGCACGCCAAGGCGGCTTGGGACCGCGTTCTCGCTCTCGGCGAGAAGCACGGCTACCGCAATGCGCAAGCGACGGTGATCGCACCGACCGGCACGATCGGCCTGGTAATGGATTGCGACACCACCGGCATTGAGCCCGATTTTGCGCTGGTCAAGTTCAAGAAGCTCGCCGGTGGCGGCTACTTCAAGATCATCAACCGCGCGGTACCTGAGGCATTGCGCACGCTTGGCTACAGCGAGGCCGATATCGCCGAGATCGAAGCATACGCGGTCGGTCACGGCACGCTTTCGCAGGCACCGGCGATCAACCACACCACGCTGAAGGCCAAGGGCTTTACCGACGAAGCCATTGCAAAAGTCGAGAAAGCGCTACCAACCGCCTTCGACATCAAGTTCGCCTTCAACAGGTGGACACTGGGCGAAGATTTCTGCCGCGACAAGCTTGGCATTCCCGCCGAGGACCTCGCCTCGCCCACTTTCGACCTCCTCACCGCGCTTGGCTTCGGCAAGCGGGAGATCGAGGCCGCCAACATCCATGTCTGCGGTGCGATGACGGTCGAAGGTGCTCCGCACCTGAAAGCCGAGCACTATCCGGTATTCGACTGCGCCAACCCGTGCGGTCGCACCGGCAAGCGCTATCTCTCGGTCGAGAGTCACATCCGCATGATGGCGGCGGCACAGCCCTTCATCTCGGGCGCCATCTCCAAAACCATCAACATGCCGAACGAGGCGACGGTCGAGGACTGCAAGGCGGCCTACCTGCTCTCATGGAAGCTGGCGCTCAAAGCCAACGCACTCTATCGTGATGGCTCCAAGCTTTCTCAGCCGCTCAATGCGCAGCTCATCGCGGACGAGGATGACGAGGACGATTCCATCGAGACCTTCCTCGAGCGTCCTGCCGCGGCTCGTGCGACAGGCCTTGCCGAAAAAGTCGTCGAGAAGATCGTCGAGCGCGTCACCGTGCTGCGCGAACGCGAGCGCATGCCCGATCGCCGCAAGGGCTATACCCAGAAGGCGGTGGTCGGCGGCCACAAGGTTTATCTCCGCACCGGCGAATATGACGACGGCCGGCTCGGCGAGATCTTCATCGACATGCACAAGGAAGGTGCTGCGCTGCGCTCGATCATCAACAATTTCGCGATCGCGGTATCGCTCGGCCTGCAATATGGCGTGCCGCTCGAGGAATATGTCGACGCCTTCACTTTCACACGCTTCGAGCCGCAGGGGCCCGTGCAGGGCAACGATTCGATCAAATACGCGACCTCGATCCTCGACTACGTGTTCCGCGAACTCGCCGTCTCCTACCTGGAACGGTTCGATCTCGCCCATGTCGATCCGAGCGAGGCCGGCGGCTTCGACGCGCTCGGCAAGGGCGTGGAGGAAGGCAAGCCGGCGCCTGCGACCAACTACGTATCGAAGGGCCTGACCCGCTCACGCACCGACCGCCTGTCGGTGGTGCGCGGCGTCTCTTCGCCCACGCCGGCGGCAGGTGGCAATGTCACCGCGCTCGCCGCGGCTGGCGGCGCGCGCGGTGAGGTGGCTGGCACCACTGCGCTCAAGGTCGAACCGGAGACGAAGCTGTCGCCGGCCGAACAGCTTGAGCAGCGCATCGACACGCAGGATGCCCGCGCGCACGCCAAGGCTGCAGCCTCCGAGAAGCGCGCCGAAGCCCGTGCCAAGGGCTACGAGGGCGAAGCCTGCGGCGAGTGCGGCAACTTCACGCTGGTGCGCAATGGCACCTGCATGAAGTGCGATACTTGCGGATCAACGACGGGGTGTTCGTGAACACCCCGAAAAGTACAAAAGATATGGAGCGTGCGCAGGCTGCCTTTCATAAAAAGGAGGCTCAGGCCCGTGAAGGTGCGGTCGCAATGGCGGAATACAAGGCCGCCGGGCAGGCGGAGCGGGCCAAGACGGAACGGTTGCGGGCTCTTCGGCTTGCCAAAGAAACGGCGGAGCGGGAAGCCTCAGCCAGTTCGCAGCCGCCGTCGGTAAAATCACGATCAAAAGGTCGGTCCAAGACGCCGAAATAAGTGCGCAATCCGAGCACGACTGAGCAGGTTCGGAACATGGGGCTGCATCTATGCGCACAATCACACTGATGATCCTCGCAACTTTGCTGCTCGGTGGATGCGCGGGCTATTCGCCCGCCTGCGTCACCGGCACCGGCACCAAGGACTGCGCCCCGGGCACGATGGGCCATCAGCAGATGACACAGGAGCGGCAAGGCGAAGAGACCGTTGCGTCGATCGATGATGCGCGCTGCCGCGCCTACGCCACCCCCGGCTCAGGAGAATATCTTGCGTGCCGCGAACGAGCGGCGCGATCACGACGCGCAGGCCGCTAAGACCGCTCGCCACTTTCAGGTAAGGAGAGAGGAAAAGCACTCTTGATCAGTTGCTTGAATAACTGAACGCTATTGCGCGATCTTTCAGAGGAATTCAAGCCAGCCCAAAAACAAAAGCGCAGATGAACGGTGTTCGGACCTGATCGTTGGGCCCCAGGCGCTACAAAGCCGCCAGGCGGGACGGGGTTTTTGCCTGACGGCTTCGCAGTTCGAGGTTCAGGACAGCGGGGGGACCGCTGCCCGCCCATAGAGATAACGACCCTGGGCCACCAGCCAACTCCGTCTTGAAGTTAAGCTAAAACATAAACGTTAAGCGTCCGGGCCTTGTCGGTCGCGGGACACAGGCGAAAGAGCAATCGATCCCTTCAGATCCTGTCTTCCTGGGCGTTTGTATCGCTTTTCAGACGCAACAGCACGTATCCATATTTGAAACTGCGAGTCTTGTCGCCGGCCGCTTCGATCTTGAACTCGCCAACTGTCTGAAATGCGCGCATCCCCTGCCCGCGCATAACGGTCGTCTGCGGCCCGTCAGGCGATTTCCAGTGGACCTTCGCTTCGGTATTGGATTCGATGATCGTGAACAGAACGGTGTGGCGATCCTGGTCATCCACAATTGTCTTCGGCGCCGACCCGCCGGTTTGCGTTCCCGAGCCAAGCGATTCAAAACTATCGATCTGGCCGAAGTCAAAGACCTGCGCCTTCGTCTCGCACGGCCAAGAAAGCGCGGCCGAAAACGCAAACACCAGCGCAGCTGTGATGTTAGTCGGCTGAAGGTTCATCGCTCTTTTTCTCCGCTCGCATCGCGCCTAACGGCGCAGAGGGGTCGCAGGTGTTCCGGCCGCCGGACCGCCGCGCAGCGGCTCGACATAACGTTCGCTCGCAATGCCGGGTGCGCTCACCGGCGGTGTTGGCGGCGGTAATTCGAACCAGGCGCCGCTACTTGGCTGCCTTGCATCGGAGCTTTCCCAACCTTTCGGACCGCCCCAACCCTTTCCTGGCCTGTTCTCAAATCCGCAACGGTACCAGCCGGCACCGTTCCAGCCCTCGCCATACCAACAATATTTGTGGCCATCGCGAACGATCGAACCATCGAATACGGAATAGGAAGCGGCCAGGGACGGCTTCAGCCCTGAAAGAGCAACTACGACAAGAAGCATGTGTGCCAGCAAAGCTTTTTTCGGCATCGATGCACATTCTCACGCCTGCGCGGTATCTTCCGCAATCATAGTCCCGCGGGCCGCAAAGTACGGAACACAAATGCGGCATGAGCGTTAGTCTGCGACTGCCCGCTCCGCCCCTACCCCCCGAAGCGGGCCGTCGAGGCAGTTGAGTCTTGGGCCGCATTGCGGCCCTTTTTTTGTCAGCAGTCCAACGTGCCCGGAACTCGGGAACAGAACGCGCGCCCGGCGATTGTCAGGCACATGTATTCCAGAGGAGGAACGCACATGTTGAAGAAGTTTGCTCTCGCAACGGCGACAATCGGCTTGCTGATGTCGACCGCGAGTGCGGACTACTACATCGTTCAGGAAACGGCGACGAAGAAGTGTAAAGTTGTCGAAACACGTCCGACTGAAACCACCTGGGTTCAGATCGGTCCCGCAGCGTTCAAGACCCAGGCTGAAGCTGAAAAGCAGGTGAAGACAGTTTGCGTGGGGAAGCGCTAGGTGGGCGTGCGAGAGTGTAGATGTTGGTGTGAGTGAGTAAGTTAGTAAGTGAGTGGAGCGGGGCCGCCATTTGTGGCGGCCCTTGGCTGTTTGAGGAGCTTCAGTTCAGGCTTGAACTGGCGGCTGGCGGGTTTTCAGCAAACGCCCCGCGCGGATTGACGATCACATAGCGGCGAATGGACACAACGTGTTCTCGGGTCAGGCCCCCGCCGGAATTCCCGTCATGGACAAGCCAGTTGTCGCCTTCAACGTGGCTCATGAGCACCATGACGTGACCATTGCGCGCCGCGGCCATGCCGGGCGCCGGTGACGTGCGCGGGAATTTACGGATCCAATTGGCGGCCAGATTGAGCTCGGGACGAATTTTCCCGAACAGGTACAGCGAAGCTTCGCAGCCACAGAACGCTCGCGGGCATCCGGCCGGCCTGCGCCCAATCACGGTGCCCCCGTTGGCATCGACCGTCACGCGCGCAACCGATGCGCTCGCCTGCAATCCGTGGTCAGAACAGCCGCGCTCGTCGCAGGTGATCGTCTGCTGTTGCCGATTGTGATTGCGGCGGGGCGTCGCATCAGCGGTTGTCACCAATGCAGCTGAAAGCAGTGCCACAAAAATACTTGTCACTATTTTCAAAACGGTACTCCATCCACTAGCGCGGGGTGCCGTGTAAACGGTCGCCCGCCTTGCTCTCATCTGATGGGATGAAGCTCTAGTCACTCGCGCTGCATGCTGCGAGCAAATCCGGCCGGTAAGCTGACCAGGTAAGGTTAAACGTTAACAGGACAAACGTTTCCGCCGCCGTTCGGCGACAAAATCAGCGAAGTACAACGCACTGCGGAACGTTAACCGTTGGTCTGACCGTCCTCTGCAAGGAGCCTGATGGCCACAGGATCGTTTTTTACAATGCGATTTGGGATGGCTGACCATCATCGCAAGCGATACGCACTCTTTTCACGTTCTTCCGCGGACAAAGACGGCGCCGGCAGGTGCTGAAGACATATCGTCGAGCAGAATTAGCGGGTTCGCAGGTGCGATTTTTGTTCGGCCAAAGCGCCGGCCTCGCCGGAAACTTTCATCTCCGCGGCTGGCTGCCTGGCAATATCCAGCACCGGATAGGCCACCGAACAAATATGCGAGTTGATGCGCTTGAGATCGCGAAGCACGTCGAGGTGGAGCGAGGTGGTCTCCAGCGTCTCCGGCCTTCCCTCGCGCAACCGTTCGAGGTGACGCTCGGCAGCCGCGAGTTCGGCACCGCGCAGCTGCGTTTTTTCCGCAACAAGCTTGCGCGCACCGTTGACGTCGCCCGACATAAAGACTCCGAAGGCAAGCCGGAGGTTTTCGAGGATACGCTTGTAAAAAGCATCGATCTCCGCAGCGCCGTCTTCGGAAAACTGGGCGTTGCGTTTGATCTTCTTTTCAGCGAGTTCGCTCAGGTTCTTTTCGATGATGTCGCCGACATGCTCGAGATTGATTGCGAACGACACGATTTCCATCGCGCGTTTCGCTTCCTGATCATCGAGATTTCCCCGCGTCAGATTTGTCACGTAGAGCTTGATCGCCTCATTTAGACTGTCAACGATGTTGTCCATGCGGGACACCTCGGCGGCCAGGCTGCGGTTATTCGTCATCATCGCGACCATGACCTGTTTGAGCATCGTTTCAACGGCATCGCCCATGCGCAGAGTTTCCCGCGCCGCATTGGCCAAAGCGAGCGACGGAGTATCGAGAGCGGATTCGTCCAGATGGCGCGGCGCGGCCGGGTCCGAAGCCTGCTTGCGCTCGGGCAGAAAGCGCACCAGCAGCCACGCAAGAGGATCAAGCAATGGAAGAAAAACCGCTGCCAATACAACGTTGAACAGGATGTGAAATTCGGCTGTCGCTCTTGCCGGATGGGACTCAAAACGTTGCAAAGTTTCCGCGACCTGCGGAAGAAACGGGAGCAGCACAATAACACCGGCGAGGCGGTTGATGAGATTGCCCACGGGCAGCCGGTAGCTCGCGGAATCACCGTGCCGGCCGCCTTCGAGCACCGGATTGATGGCGCTGCCGAGGTTCGCTCCAAGCACCAGCGCCAACGCCGCGGCTGGCGTGACAAACTGCGAATATGCCAATGACATGATCAACAGCACTGTCGCCACGCTTGAGTGGGCGGCCCAGGTCAGCGCTGCGGATATCAGTACACAAAGGATCGGATCGCCTGTGACCAGTTTAAGCAATGCACGCACGCTCGGCGCGTTTTCCGCCGGAGCGAGCGTGTCCATGAGGATATGTAGGGCAAGCAGCATCAGGCCGAGGCCAATCGCGACACGGCCCGTGTCCTTGAGTCGGCTGCGGCCGCCGCTGCGGAATGCGACGAGACCTACGATGAAAAGGACGGGAGCCGCGGCATAGACATTGAATGTCAGCACCTGGACGATCAGCGTTGTGCCGATATTGGCACCCAACATGATCGCCAGCGCGGGAACGAGCGCTACGACACCTTCCGCAACAAAAGATGCAGCCATTAAACCGGTCGCGGTGCTGCTCTGGAGAAATGCGGTGAGACCCAGCCCGGCGAAAAGCGCCGCCAGTCTATTTTGCAGTGTGCTGGACAAAAAACGTCGCAGCTCGGTGCCAAATGCGCGCAGCAGGCCGGTCTGGACCATGTGCAGGCCCCAGAGCAGCAGCGCCACGCCGCCCATCAGATCGAGAAGAACGATCGTACCCATCGGTCACTCACGTGAGTCGCGAAGACCAACAAGCATTTTAGCCCCTTGTTCCGCTCAATCCTAACGAATCTAGGCTTTGTGCCGGTCGTTATCGATCGGAATGACCTGACCCGAGATCGATTTGGCAGCGTCCGACGCAAGAAAGATTGCAAGTTGCGCGATGTCTTTCGGATCGACCATGGCCTTGATAGAGGCCGCCGCAAGTGCATCCAGCTTCACCTCATCGAGCGAACGTCCACTGATCTGCGCGCGCCCCTGAAAGACACGAACGATGCGGTCGCCTTCCACCGCGCCGGGCGCAATCGCATTGGCACGGATACCCCATTCGCCCAGCTCCATGGCGAGCGTTTTCGTCAAGCCAATCACACCCCATTTCGTCGCCGCATAGGGACTGCGATTAGGAAAGCCATAGCGGCCGGCAATCGATGACATGTTGATAATGCAGCCCGACTTTGATTTCTTCAAATGCGGGATGGCAAGGCGCGAAACGTCGAACATGGCCGTCAGATTGACCGCGACAACCTTGTCCCAGTCGTCTGGTGGATAGTCTGCGATCGGCAATGTGAGGCCCGCGATTCCGCCATTGTTGATCAGAACGTCGATCCCGCCGAGTAGGCCGGCAGCCTCGGGCACCATGCGCTCGATTTCAGCGCGGCTTGCCAGGTCGCAACGGCGGGCAATGAGGCCGGGAATCTCCTTGGCGATATTCGCGAGCGCCTTATCGTCTATGTCGCAGACGAAGACCTTGGCACCGTTCGCAGCGAAGGCACGAGCAAACTCGCGGCCGATGCCTGCAGCCCCGGCCGTTATCAGGACACGTTGCGACATGATCGAGGCGATCAGACCATACCGGCTTTGGCGGGACAATGGCGCGCTGCCGGTTTGGCGGTACCGCGTTCACCCTTGAGAGGGCCGAATCGGCTAATCTTCGCAAGCTGATTCGGTTTCCTTTCTGCGCGCCAGGGCGGCTCGGTCTTGGAGCGGGTTTGCATTGGAATGAGGTGCCCTGGTTCGAGTGAATTGAGGTGCAGTGCCGTGCGTTGGCAACACCATCGAGGGAGCTCTACGCCATGGCGAAGAAGCGGAAGGCAGCGGCAAATAAAGGCGCAAGTCGCAAGCGCACCGCACGCAGGGGGCGCGCCAGTGCGGATACGACCGTCAACGCGCTGGTCATCCTGGTGGTGATCGTGATTGTGCTCGGCGGCCTGTACCTCTACGCGCACAACAAGAAACAGGCGGCGCTGCTGGAGCACTTCGCGCCTGCGATCGCATCGATCATGGCGCCACTGAAAGCAGTTCTCGCACCCAAAGCCGTGGCTATCGCGCCGACAACCCAACCGGCCTTGGCGCAGTCCTCACAGGCGATACAAGCCCCCGAGCCAGCAGCTGGTGCGGACAGTCCGCAGCCCGTGGCCTTGGTCGGATCAAAATAAGAAAGACCGACACGCTAAGCGCCACTGCTCTCGGTCAATTGCGCGACACGTCGGCGCAAAGCCGTTTTTTCGGCCTCGCAATCACGCAAGCGCTTTGCCCATTCAAGTGGCACAGGCACATTCTGATCGTATTCGTTCAGGAATGACACGCCGGCCTCATTCGGCGTACGCCATATCATGCGCGCGCGGAACGATCGCTCCTTGCGCGCGATCGTCAGATCGAACTGGTCGGGCACAACGGCCGTATTGACGAAGGTGACCTTGGCGCCCGCGGGTGACAGATTCCGGACTTGGCAGTCCATCGTCGACGCCCGCTTGTTAAACGCGATAACCCCGCCAAGAAGCGTACGCGCACGGGCGGTTTTTCGTCTTTCGACCATAACCAACTCCATTTCGCGCCGAAGATAGCAACCGGACCGCTTCCGACAATCGACCAGACGCACAAAATGTGCGTTAGCGTTAAATGCGATGGTTACCGAAGGTCAGTTCTGGCACCGCGTCACGGAAACAACGCGCTCGCCGCCATCTTCCGAACGAACCGTCATCGGTTGCTGCACGCGCTGACATCGGCGTGTTTCAACGGTCGTGACCGCTACCGGTACCGCGACCGTCTCGGTGATGGAGGGCTGCGTCGCATAGATGCCGCCATAACCGTAATACCACCACCACTTGCTCCGGTTGTGTTGCATTGAATGTTTGTGATGATGGCCCTGGCCGCCCGATTTGAAACCGCCCTTCCCTCCGCCGGGACCGGACACGGCACTGCCGGGCTGAGCAAAAAAGAGCAGAGCCACGGCAACAAATCCGAATGCAACTTTGTTCATACAGTTATCATTCAATAATCCGGAAGCAGGTTCAAGGTACAGCCGCAAAAAACTCCGGCGCACACCCCCTCCCAATCTGATCGCAAAGAGCATCTATATCGCTGATTTCAGCGCAGAAGCGTTCTTTCGCCGCGATAGTAGCGCATCAAGAGTCCACGGTCCGCCGCCGGCAAAGGCGATGTATAGAAAAATGAAACAATAAAGAATCGCGGAATCGCCGCGATTATTGATGGGAAAGAAATCGCGCGGCGCGTGGCTGATAAAATACGCAAACGCCATTTCTCCCGACATGATGAAAGCCGAAGTCCGAGTGAACAGGCCGACAGCCAGGAGTGCACCGCCGACGAACTCAATGGCACCTGAAAACCATGAGAGGGAAAACAAGGCGGGCATAGACGACGATTGCGGAAACCCAAACATTTTTGACAGCCCGTGCTCAAAGAAAAGAAGTGCGACCATGATCCGCACGATGCTGAGGACATAGGGGGCGGAACTCGACCAAACGTCTTGTTCCTGTGTGTGCTGCGTCGGCATTATTGTCCTTGTGTAATTTCGGGCCGGCTGCTTTTCCAACCTCCCTTGCGCGCCGATTGGCGCACTCGATCAGGATGAACTCCTGAATATCGTCGGCTGTCGCGGGGTCGGAATCACAAGAGCGTGTGTCGTACGGAACCAAGCGTCACGCGTCGCCCGTAAGGCCGATCAGAGGTGTTCTACTCTTCTTTCTCGGTGGTGAAATAGAGCGGGTAGCCTTTCGAACGGCCCATTTCTGTTGCTTCCTTCGCCTTCGTTTCTGCCACATCGCGCGTATACACCGCGATCACGCATGCACCTCTCTGGTGCGCCGTCATCATGACCTTGTAGGCGTGACTCTCATTCATGCGGAAGACCGCCTTGAGGACCAATACGACAAACTCACGCGGCGTGTAGTCGTCGTTCAGCAGGATCACCTTCCAGAGAGGTGGCCGCTGCGTTTTCGTTTTGACTTTGGTCCGCGGTTTCTCGAGGGTCTTCTGGCCCACCAGGGATCTCCCTGAGCCGGCATGCCATCACACGGGGCCTATTCTGCCTTCGCCTCACACTGCATTCCATTCAACTCTCAAGCCCCATTCTGCAGGCCGCCCTCCGAACGTGTAGCAATTGTCGGCCGATCGGGCCTCGTCGCAAAGTGTTGGCGCTACTTCCCCTTCTCCGGAGCAACGGTCGTCTTCGACGAGCCCTCGGGTGCGGCCTGCATGCCAGGCGGGCTTTGCCCTTGCGGACTTTCCGGGGGCGCGCCGCCTGTCCCCGTATTGATGGGGCCAGTCCGGCCTTGCGGCTGTTCCTGCCCTGTCGTCTCGGGCGTCTGGGTACGACCGGTGCTGTAGCCAGACTTGTCGGCAGGCTTGTCATCGGCCGAAGCTGCAATCGGGGCGAAACAGACGCAGGCCAGGCAGACTGCAATCGATATCAAGCGCATGGCTGTCCCTCTCATAATCATGTTGTTGCCTAACCGGCCGAGAGGCCCCGAGTTCCATTGATCGTTAGTGCGTTTTTGCTTCCACTTGGATGGAGCGGGGATGTCACGAGAAAATTCAGCGCGTTATCATGCCGCAGTGCAACAGGAAGACAAATCCGTGCTGCAAAAAATTTTGCGTCATCTTGCTCGTTCTGCCGCAAAAAATTCATGAGCCGCGCGCATCTTATGTCAGCGGTTCTGCTTCATTCGCGCACGACCACCACACTATGGTCGAAGCATAATAACGCGAGGGGGTCGGGCCGCGTAACTGGTCGGGAGGAAGCCCCATGGAACTGTCCCGCGACATTACAAAGTTTGCGCGCTCGCGCCCCGTGATTGAGTGCGCGCAATGTGGCGAGCGCATTTACATTCCTGAATGGTCCGAATGCATCGATGGAAGTCGCGTGCGTCATCTATGGCAATGCGACGCATGCGGCACATCATTCGAAACCACGGTGCGCATAGCCGCAGCATAGGAAGCCCCTACTCGCCTCTTTTCGTCAGGCGTTGTCCCGGAAAGCACCGTACTTTCGGCGCAATGTGTGATGCTCGCGTTCGATGGTTACTCAAGGACCACGCGCGAGGGGCACCTCGCTACTGATCGAGGCCGGCACTTTTCACGGAATTTTGCACGTGAGGCCCTGATCCGGCAGGCTATAGTGCTGACCATGATCGACCGCCGATATTTTCTTGTGCTTGGAGCAATGTCACTGGCCAACCCCGGGCTGCAGACTGCTTTCGGGAATGAGATGAGCCGGGTGACCGCCTATGCCTTCACATTTAAAGGCCTGGATGGAGACGAAGTCCTCCTGTCGTCTTATGCCGGCCACCCACTCCTCGTCGTCAACACGGCTTCTCTCTGCGGTTACACGCCGCAATATGCCGGCCTTCAGCAACTTTGGACCCGCTATCGCGATCGCGGGCTGATCATCCTTGGCGTGCCGTCTAATGATTTCGGCGGCCAGGAACCGGGAGGGGTCAGCGAAATCCATGCCACCGCACAGGGCGCCTACCACGTCACCTTCCCGATCACCGCAAAGGTCGCGGTGAAGGGAAAGGATGCCCACCCGTTCTATCGTTGGGCCGCTGAGGAGAAACCGCTCGAAACGCCGCGCTGGAATTTTCACAAGTATCTTGTTGGCCGTGATGGCCATCTGAAGGCGGCCTTTGCTTCCGCAGTAGAGCCGACCGATCCGCGGCTGATAAGCGCTATCGAAAAAGAACTGCCGTCAACTTAAGCGTACTCCACCGAATCGGTGCACAACGCATCACGCTGGCTACTGCGCAAGCGCTATTCTGTCATTTTGTTGCAAAATTCGATTGACGAATCAGCCTGTGCATGACGAATAATTAAGACGACATTCGGTCACGTGGGTCGGCGGCTTGAGCGGCCGACCCGTCAAGAGGTTCCTCCCGCGTGGCGTTTTAACTGGGCGGCCGTAAGGCCGCCCCTTTTCATTTTGCCGCCCTCGGCAGTTGCGTCCCATCTGCGCGGCGCTATGCCGAAGCGGCCATGTATTCGATGTCTACCGTACGGGCCTCACTGCCGGCCGGCTGCAACGGGTCGATTGCCTCGACGAGCTGGAGGAACGAGCTACCCGGCAACGGCGGAGCAAAAACATAGCCTTGCGCCGAGCGTACTCCCAATGCGCGCAAGTGCATTACCTGCTCGAAATTCTCTACTCCCTCGGCGACCACATCCATACGCATGTTGCGCGCCAGATCGACCAGAGTCTCGACGATCGTCGTCGAATTCCTGTCAGTACCGATAGCATCGACAAACATCTTGTCGATCTTGATGATGTCGACACCGAGCTTGAGCATGTAGGAAAGTCCGCTATGTCCCGTGCCGACGTCATCGATTGCTATGCGTACGCCGAGACCCTGCAAGGCTGCGATCGTCTGACGGGTTTCGGTGAAATTTTCGATCGGATCGCGCTCAGTCACCTCGAGCACGACCTGCGAGAATTTTATCGCCGAGTTCGCGAAGATGTTGCGGACATCCTTGACGATCGACGATTCGCTGAAAAGCTTGCCCGCAAAGTTGAAAGAAATCCTGAGATCAGGACGCCGTCCGAGGGATGGACCAACCTCAACACAAACTTTTTTCATCAGGCTGCGCGTAAGATCGTCGATGAGATCACTTGATTCCATCAGCGGGATAAATGCACCCGGCAAGACGAGGGTCCCGTCCGGCTTGCGCCAACGCACGAGGACTTCGGCCCCGCGCAGCCGTCCCGAGCGGATATCGACGATAGGCTGATAGTAAGGGATAAACTCTCCCGCCTCGAGCGCACGCGCGATTTCAGTGACCGGGTTACGTGGTGCCTGCCGCGGGATGAGGACCACGAAGCCCGTGACCGTTATCATGATGATGCCCGCGGCAAACAGACCAAACCATTTGAGGTCGGCATGTTCGGCTTCGATCCGCGCCCGCGGACTGAGCACTTCAACGTCAAAGCCGAATTTTTCCGACTTTATATCTGCCGTAAAATTGGAATTCGTACTGTCGGCGGTACGCCCTCCAACCTCCCCGATCGTGGCGCCTTGCGCGGTGACGATCCGTGCATAGCCGCTGAACCGGCCGCCGCGTGTCGACACTTGCGGCAGGAACAGAACCGTCGGCACCAGGGCGCTGATGCTGTTGGGGCCGGCCCCGAGCTCGCGCCGCAAGCGCACCATTCGCTCACCACCGGCCAATGAAATAATATCGAAATGGTAGGCGCTGGCACCCACCAGCGGTTCAGAGGAAATTACGTTTCGTTCGCCGGGTGGCAAGCCGAGATGATTGCAGAGGGTCGTACCATCAGGCCCGATGATGGCGATTTCCTTGACGGGAATCGTCGCGAAGGCAGCATAACGCATGGCCTGCATAT
>DATBHE010000024.1:0-8541 GCA_036557605.1 Pseudolabrys sp. | reverse complement strand
CTGCTCGTCCGCGACTGCCGCCGCGGATTGGATACCATCCGCGTCATACAGCAGCACACCGAGATATCGGATGCGGCCTACGCAGGTCTCCGAGCAGACGGTCGGCTGACCAGCCTCGATGCGGGGGTAGCAGAAGATGCATTTCTCGGCTTTGCCGGAGGTCCAGTTATAATAAATCTTCTTGTACGGACAGCCTGACACGCACATGCGCCAGCCCCGACATTTGTCCTGGTCGATCAGGACGATGCCATCCTCTTCGCGCTTGTAGATAGAGCCGGAAGGACAGGAGGCGACGCAGCTCGGATTGAGGCAGTGCTCGCAAAGCCGCGGCAGATACATCATGAAGGTGTTTTCGAACTGGCCATAAATGTCCTTCTGCACGGCTTCGAAATTGTAGTCTTGCGAACGCTTGTCGAATTCGCCGCCGAGAATTTCCTCCCAGTTCGGGCCCCACTCGATTTTTTCCATCGGACGTCCGGTGACGAGCGACAACGGCCGCGCCACCGGCGAGGTCGGCAACTCCGGCGCGATGTGCAGGTGCTCGTAGTCGAAGGTGAACGGCTCGTAGTAGTCGTCAATTTCGGGCAGATGCGGGTTTGCGAAAATCTTCGCAAGGATCGCGAGGCGACCGCCCTGTTTCGGCACTATCTTGCCGCCCTTCCTGCGCTCCCAGCCGCCGCGCCAGCGCTCCTGGTTTTCCCAATCTTTCGGATAGCCGACGCCCGGCTTCGTCTCGACGTTGTTGAACCACGCATATTCCATCCCCTGACGCGAGGTCCACACGTTCTTGCAGGTGACGGAACAGGTGTGACAGCCGATACATTTGTCGAGGTTCAACACCATCGCTATTTGAGCACGGACTTTCATGATGTGGTCTCCTCGACGGCGCGATCGACAGGATTTGAATGATCAAGCCAATCGATCTTGTTGAGCTTGCGAACGATGACAAACTCGTCACGGTTGGAACCGACGGTGCCGTAATAGTTGAAGCCGTAAGAGAGTTGAGCGTAGCCGCCGACCATATGCGTCGGCTTGAGCATCGTGCGCGTGACCGAATTGTGAATGCCGCCGCGCTGTCCGGTGATTTGCGAGCCCGGGACATTCACGATCTTCTCCTGCGCATGATACATGAGGCACATACCCTCATGAACGCGCTGGCTGACAACAGCGCGTGCCGCAATCGCCCCGTTGAGGTTGAAGAGCTCGATCCAGTCGTTGTCGGCGATGCCGGCTTTCTTCGCGTCGACCTCCGAAATCCACACAATCGGACCGCCACGCGATAGAGTCAGCATCAGCAGATTATCGGTATATGTCGAATGAATGCCCCATTTCTGGTGCGGCGTGATGAAGTTCAGGACAATTTCGGCTTCGCCGTTGCTGTGCTTACCGAGCATCTCCGCAACGGTTCGCGTATCGATTGGAGGCCGATATACCGCGAAACCTTCGCCGAAATCGCGGAACCAGCGATGATCCTGATAGAACTGCTGACGGCCGCTCAGCGTGCGCCAAGGGATCAGCTCATTCACGTTGGTATAGCCGGCGGTGTAGCTGACGTGCTCGCTCTCGATACCTGACCAGGTCGGTGACGAGATGATTTTGCGCGGCTGTGCCTGCAGATCGCGAAATCTGATCTTCTCATCCTCGCGCATATCGGCGAGATGCTTGTGGTCCCTTCCGGTGATTTGCCCCAACGCCTCCCAAGCCTTGACCGCAACCTCGCCGTTGGTTTCCGGCGCCAGGTAGAGGATGACTTCCGCAGCATCGATATCGGTCTCGATACGGGGGCGCCCGTCGGTCGCCCCGCCGTCGTTCACGCGGTAGTTGAGGTCGCCAAGGCCCTTGACCTCGTCCATGGTGTTCCAAGCAATGCCTTTTCCGCCATTGCCGAGCTTGTCAGCGAGCGGGCCGAGAGCCGTGAAACGACGGTAGGTGTTGGGATAGTCGCGCTCGACAATCGCAATTTGCGGTGCGGTGACGCCGGGGATGAGTTCGCACTCTCCCTTTTTCCAGTCTTTGACATCGAAAGGCTGCGCAAGCTCCGCCGCTGTGTCGTGTTGGATCGGCGTCAGCACGACGTCGCGTTCAACGCCAAGATGACCGGCGGCGAGCTCCGAGAATTTCTGCGCGATAGTCTTGTAGGTTTCCCAGTCGCTGCGCGACTCCCACACGGGGTCCACCGCCGTCGACAGCGGATGGATGAACGGATGCATATCGGAAGTATTGAGGTCATTCTTCTCGTACCAGGTCGCGGTCGGCAGCACGATGTCGGAATAAAGGCAACTCGTCGACATCCGGAAGTCGAGCGTGACGACGAGATCAAGCTTGCCTTCCGGCGCGGGATCGCGCCAGGCGACCTCCCGTGGCTTCACGCCGTCCATCTCGCCGAGATCCTTGCCCTGCAAGCCATGGCGGGTACCGAGGAAATGGCGCAGGAAATATTCGTGCCCCTTGCCTGATGAGCCGAATAGATTTGATCGCCAGATGAAGAGATTGCGCGGGAAATTCACCGGATCATCCGGATCTTCGCAAGACATCCTGATCCGACCGGCTCTCAGCCCAGCGACGACATGATCCTTGACCGCGACGCCGGCGCGGTCTGCCTCAGCCGCCAGTGTCAGCGGGTTAACCCCGAGTTGCGGCGCCGACGGCAGCCAGCCCATCCGTTCCGCGCGCGCGTTAAGATCGATCATACTTGCGCGATAAGGCGCCGGATCGGCCAGCGGCGACAACAGCTCGGACACTTCCAGCTTCTCGTAACGCCACTGGTCACTATGAGCATAGAAGAACGATGTGCCGTTCATCTGGCGCGGCGGCCGCACCCAGTCGAGCGCGAAGGCCAGCATGGTCCAGCCGGTCTGCGGGCGCAGCTTCTCTTGGCCGACATAGTGGGCCCACCCGCCACCCGAGACGCCAATGGTGCCGCACATCATCAGGAAGTTGATGATGCTGCGGTAGCCCATATCCTGGTGATACCAGTGGTTCATGCCTGCGCCGATGATCACCATCGAGCGCCCTTTGGTTTTCTCCGCGTTCTCGGCAAAACCGCGTGCGACCGCGATCGCCTTTTCGGCCGACACGCCGGTGATCGCCTCCTGCCATGCCGGCGTATAGGGAACGTCATCGTCGAACGATGCCGCGCACGCACCGCCGAGACCGCGGTCGAGTCCGTAATTTGCACAGAGCAGATCGAATACAGTTGCGACGTGCGCCTCTCCATCGGAGAGGGCAATCCGCCGTACCGGGACATTGCGCAGCAGCACATCGCTGCCCTGGTCATTCTCCGGGAAGTGCTTGTGCGGCTTGCCGCCGAAGTAGGGAAATGCGACAGGCACCACGTCGTCACGACGGTCGATCAAACTCAGTGCAAGACGCTCGTCCTTGCCGGTCTCACCATCCTTTGACTCAAGATTCCATCGTCCCTTCGCTTCGCCCCCGCCCGGCCAGCGATAACCGATCGATCCCTGCGGCACGACGATGTTGCCGGTGTCTTCGGCCGTGGCGACGGTCTTCCATGCAGCACGATCTGATTTTGGCGCGTCGACAAGATCGCTTTGACGCACATAGCGATCCGGCACCCAGCGATCGCGGTCCTTGCGCAGCCGCACCAACATCGGCATGTCGGTGTAACGACGCGTGTAGTCTTGAAAATAAGGCACCTGCCGGTCGAGGAAGAACTCGCGCAGAATCACATGGCCCATGGACATCGCGAGAGCCGCATCGGTGCCCTGCTTGGGGTGAAGCCAAAGATCGGAAAGCTTGGCGACTTCGGAATAGTCGGGAGTGACTGCCACGATCTTCGTGCCGTTGTAGCGAGACTCGACGAAGAAATGGGCGTCTGGCGTGCGTGTCTGCGGTACGTTCGAGCCCCAGGCGATAATGTAACCGGAATTGTACCAGTCAGCCGACTCCGGCACGTCGGTTTGCTCACCCCAGGTCTGCGGACTCGACGGCGGCAGATCGCAATACCAGTCGTAGAAGGAGAGAAGTGAGCCGCCGATCAGGCTTAGATAACGCGCGCCGGATGCGTATGAGACCATCGACATCGCAGGGATCGGCGAGAAGCCGACAACGCGATCGGGTCCCCAGGTCTTGATGGTGTGGATGTTGGCCGCTGCGATAATCTCGCTGATTTCATTCCACGTCGAGCGCACAAACCCGCCGCGGCCACGCATGGATTTGTAGGACGTAGCTGTCTTTGCGTCGCCGACGATCGCCGCCCAGGCCTCCACCGGCTTGAGCGTCTTGCGCGCCTCGCGCCAGGCCTTGACGAGACGGCCGCGGACCATCGGATATTTGATCCGACTCGCGCTGTAGAGATACCAGCTATACGACGCGCCGCGCGAGCAGCCACGCGGCTCGTGATTGGGCATGCCGGGACGTGTCCGGGGATAGTCCGTCTGCTGAGTTTCCCAGGTGACGACGCCACTTTTTACATAAATCTTCCAACTGCAAGAGCCGGTGCAATTCACGCCGTGAGTCGAGCGCACGATCTTGTCGTGCTGCCACCGCTGCCGGTAGCCCTCCTCCCACATCCTGTCTTCATCGCGTAGTTCGCCATGACCCTGGGCGAAGGGTTCGCGGCGTCGTGAAAGGTAAGTCAACCGTTCGAGAAAGTGGCTCATGTCATCCTCTAGAACCGGGAGATGTAGCGACCTCACCGAGCTTCGAACGTGGCACTATGTCTTCTCCCATTACCGGAAGTCTGCGCACCTCGGTCAGATAGTTCAATATCAACGAAACCCAGACGATGCCGTACAACAGCATGAAGCAACTTGAATTGATGCGAAGCCAATCGAGGATGGCTCCGAACATGATCGGCAGCAGGAAGCCGCCCAGACCGCCCGCCAAACCGACGATACCCGAGACGATGCCCATTGATTCGGGAAATTCATCGCCGATGTACTTGAACGTGGAGGCCATTCCGAATGCGAACGCCATGCCCAGAATGAAAAGCAGAGCCGTGAAACCCGGCGCCGGCAGCGCGATCGTGAATCCGAATGGACCGTCTATGGTGTGGATGATGAGTTCAGTTCTCGGGTAGGATAGAAGAAAGAGGCAAACCCAGGCTGCCCACAGGACCCACCAGGTGACCGAATGGGCACCGAAGCGGTCTGAAAGCCAGCCGCCAAGGGCACGCAGCGCACCGCCCGGCAGGGAGAAACAAGCTGCCAGCAGCGCGGCTTGGGTAATCGTGAAGCCATATTCCGTTTTGAAATACTGCGGCATCCAGATCGACAAGGCGGTGAACCCGCCGAATACGATCGAATAATATTGGCAGTATTTCCACACTCGGATGTCTCGCAGCACTTGCAGCTGCTGCATCAGCGATTGCGGCTTGCCCTTGCCGGCTCCGGGATCAGGCGCCGAAAGAAGCCAGAATATTCCAGCCGTTACGATAAGTGCGACAGCGTAGACGCGCGGCACAAATTGCCAGCCGAAGTTTTCGGTCAGTACAGGCGCCACAAACATGTTCAGAGCGGCACCGGTTGTTCCGGCGCCGAATACGCCCATAGCAAAGCCACGCTGGGATTGTGGAAAGAAGCGCGCGACGTAAGGCGTCCCGACTGCAAAGGACGCGCCGACAAGGCCAAGCGCCAATCCAAGCAAGAGGAATTGCCATAGCGCGGTGGCGTAAGAGGAAAACCAAACCGGCACCGCGCAGACAATAAGCAAGACAAACATCACGACCCGGCCCCCGAACCGGTCCGTCCAGATACCCAGCGGAAGCCGGAACAGGGCTCCGGTAAGCACAGGTGTAGCGGTCAATAATCCAAACTGGGTCGAATCGAGTTTGAGCTGATCGCGGATCGGAATTCCGGTTACGCCGAACATCATCCAGACTGCAAAGCAAACCATAAAAGCCAGCGTGGTGACGAGCAGGACCGTTATACGTCTGGCGCCGGACATGATCACCCCGTCTGATAACTACGCGGGAGCCTAACTCAGTCAGTTGCTTGAGTGTATCATTTGACGACGTCAGTTCGACACGAGACAGCGGCGCATGGAGGAACACCGGATTTGATTTGTCTTGGCACCGACAATATGCCGTTGTCACCCGCTAAGACGTCGCAGAGCGCTGGCAGGAGGAACTCAACGATGCTGGGTGAGCTCATTGCCAAACTTGATCGCCCAGGTGTCGCAGCCGAGGTGTTGACGACCCTCGACCCAATCATCGTTGGTCAGCTCGAAAAGCGTGCTGCCGCCGAGGCAATGCCTCTCGCGGATTTCGTTGCAGGTGCCGTTCGCGACTTTGTGGAACGAGCAGATAATGATCTTTGGTTCCAATTAATCACTATTATGCGCAAGGCTGAAGACCCAAGCATCGCCGCAATCCATGCTATTCTGCAATGGGTGGTTGGCAAAAATCACGTAGCTCGGTGACGAATTGGCCCCGGCTTTTGGCCGGGGCTAATTCGTTCGTTTAATTTGGTTGCGGGGGTAGGATTTGAACCTACGACCTTCAGGTTATGAGCCTGACGAGCTACCGGGCTGCTCCACCCCGCGTTAAACCTTTGCATCTAGGCCCCCGCCTGCGCGGGGGCGTCGTTCGACCTTTCGTCTCGCTTCGCTCGCCGGGTCTCACGACGGTTATGAGCCTGACGAGCTACCGGGCTGCTCCACCCCGCGTTAATCTTTGCATCTGGGCCCCCGCCTGCGGGGCCTGACGACCTACCGGGCCGCTCCGGCCCGCGTCAAAATACGAAGCGCGGGGCAAGGCCCGCGCGTTCGGGGGCTATGTAGCAACCACAGATGGCCATTGGAAGGGCCAAAAGCGGCTCATTTCACATATCCGTCATGAAACAGCGTCAAAAAAACGTTGTGAAGAGGGCGAAGGGCGACAGCAGTTTCGGTGACGGTCTTGCGGCCGCCGCACGGTCAATCATTGCAGACGGTCGCCAGGCTTTGACGGACCCAGAACTGTCCGGGCCTGAGGCGGTGCACGAGGTGCGCAAAGCGCTCAAGCGTTGGCGCGCGCTGCTGCGATTGCTGGCCCGGCCGCTCGGCGAGCAAGCCGACCAGATGCGCAGCGAGGCGCGTGAGCTGATGCGCGGCATCGCCGGCGCCCGCGATGCTCAATCTGCACTCGATGCTTTGTCGGATCTGCGCAAGGCCGACCTGCCATTTTCGCAGGCATCGATCGAGACGATCCGCACGCGCCTGATCGGAATGCGGGACGCCGCCGAAGCAAAGGCCTTCACTAAAACCATGCGGGAGCGCCTTTCGCGCTATTTCGACTACGCAACGCTCTCGCTCGAGCGTTGGCCGCTCAAGGCGATTGATTTCGACACCGTCACCGACGGATTGACCTCGACGTACCGGCGTGCGCGGCAATTGCTTCCCGACACCTGGTCCGATGCCGACCCCAAACACCTGCACGATCTGCGCCGACGCGTCGTCGAGCATCGCCATCAGATGGACCTGGTCGAGCCGCTTTGGCCGCGGCTCGGAAAAGTCTGGGCGGAGGAAGCGCAGCGCCTGCGCAACCGGCTCGGCGCTTGCCAGGACCTCGCAGTGCTCACGGAACTTACAGCACCTCACGAGCCGCTGGCGCCCTGGCGGTCGCGTCTCGCGCCGCTGATCATGGCGCGGCGCAGCGCGCATCTGAAAACAGCGCAACGCCTTGCCGGACGACTTTTCGCCGAGAAGCCGAAGGCGTTCAGGCACCGGATCGCGGCGCTGTGGTCGGCGGGTCACGAAAGAAGATAACGAAGCCCGGCTCACGCCGGGCTCTCGCAGTTCCTCAACCTGTTCAAGCAACCAACGGCTTCAGCGAAGGATGGCGCTCGAACAAGCTTAGATTTTCAAGCCAGCCGTCAAGGCCAAACACATGCCCGGCTCGCTTGACGATCAGATAGGTCAGCACGCCGGCATAGACGAGGTGATAGTCCACGATGAGATTGTTTTTGTTCTCGATAAACGGCCAATCCATGTGGGCAAACCAGTAGATGATCATCAGCATAACGCCGAAGCTGGCACTTACCCTCACCATAAAACCGGCAAGCAGGGACAAGCCAATCAGCAAGTGCCCGTACTCGACAAGAAAGGTTGTAATTGGCGCCATTGTCGGCGTCGTGAACACGACAAAGACATCGTGGAACGTCTTGGTGTGATCTAGGAATCCGACCACGGTCCAGCCGGGAACAAAGACCTGGTGCGAGGCGGCGTAGAGAAATGTCCACGCCATCAGAAAGCGGAAATAGACGATCAGCGTCTTTTCAATTGGCGAAATTGACATTGGTATGCCTCATCAGTTGCGTTCGCTTTGATGAAGCATCATTCGGTCGCGGCCCGGCCGCCTTGATCTGCCGCAAACTGCACCGTGAGAAAGATGCGCGCGTAGCCAATATTTCGCGCGATGCAAAAAAAACGGCCGCCCAAAAGGGCGGCCGTTTTGAATCGTTCATCGTGTCGAGGAGAAGCAAAACGTCCTTGGCAGGCCTGGCAGCGACCTACTCTTCCAAGCCTTGAGGCTTAGTACCATCGGCGCAGGAAAGTTTAACGGCCGAGTTCGAGATGGGATCGGGTTCAGTCTCTCCGCAA
>DATBHE010000023.1:0-16320 GCA_036557605.1 Pseudolabrys sp. | reverse complement strand
GCTGGAAGATTGCGTCGTGCCGGAAGACAGCCTGCTGCCGAATGTGAAAGGCCTCGCCGGGCCGTTCGGCTGCCTCAACAATGCGCGCTACGGCATATCGTGGGGCGCGATGGGTGCGGCCGAATTCTGCTGGCATCGCGCGCGTCAATATGTGCTCGAACGCAAGCAGTTCGGCCGGCCGCTCGCCGCCACCCAGCTGGTGCAGAAAAAGCTCGCCGACATGCAGACCGAAATCGCGATTGGCCTCGCCGGCGCGCTGCGGCTTGGCCGCATGCTGGAGGCCGGCAAGGCATCGCCACCCTCGATTTCATTGATGAAGCGCAACAATTGCGGCAAGGCGCTCGATATCGCACGGCTCGCCCGCGATATGCACGGTGGCAACGGCATTTCCGGGGAATACCACGTGATGCGCGTGCTCGCGAACCTGGAGACGGTGAATACCTACGAGGGCACCCACGACATTCATGCGCTGATCCTCGGCCGCGCGCAGACCGGCATCCAGGCGTTTTTCTGATCCCGCGGGATCATGGACGTCGTCACCGCCGTGTATCCGGGTCGGCACGGTGTTCTCGCGGCGCTACCGGCTTAGCTGACGATCGACTTGACGCTGTACGCAAGCGCCGCGACGCGCGCGGTCATCGGGCTGGTCGGATCGGCAAGCAAGTCGATGACCGTGAAATGATTGGTCCCGGCGATCTCCTCGTAGCGGGTGAGCGCCATGCGCTGCTGCCAGGTTTCTGCAATCGTTTTGCTCTGGCGCAGGAATTCGCTTGATTCGAGCGCACCGACGACGGCGTCGAGGCTGCGCCCGGCCGGGACCTGCCAGAAGAGCGGCGACACGCGGCGAGCCTCCGTATCATCGAGCCGCAGGTCCTGATTGACCGAAATGCGGGTCAGCGGCGCCAGGTCGAAGACGCCCGATATTGCGTAAGCCGCAGGGACAAGATTGGCCGGTGCATCGGAGGCGAAGACCTTCCAGTCGGTTGCCGCCATGCAGGCAGCAAGATGTCCGCCTGCGGAATGGCCATAGACCAGAATGCGCTGACGCCGCCTGCGCCAGAGAGTCAGGCAGGCCGCACGCATCTCCTCGATAATGTCCGCGATCGCCACAACCGGACACAGGTCATACCCGACAACCGCCACGCTCACGCCGCGCGCATTTAAGCCGGCTGCCATCTGCGAGAACGACGAAGGGTCAAGTGAGCGCCACCAGCCACCATGGATGAACATCGCAAGCGGTGCCTTGGCGTCGTCTTTGGCGGGGAAAAGATCAATTGTGCGCCGCTTCGACGGACCGTATGAAATCCCGAGTTTGGCGTTATGTGCCTGTGCGCGGTACTCCGCAGCCTCGCGCTCCCATCGCGCGAAAATTTCTGGATGTTCCGGCACGCGGGCGCGATTGTTGTATTCGACTTCATAATCGATGGTCATGGGAATTCTCTTGAAAGAAAAAGAACCCGGCTTTGCGGCAGGCCGAAACGGCGTTATGTCTTGAGCATGAAAATCGAACACAGGCAAATGCGCAAGGCATTTTGAGATGGCGCCCGTCCTCGCCATGCCGCTTGAATTGCCGATCGACGGACGTCAGTCGGAAACCGCGCTCGCCGTCGCGCGCGGCACGACACGGCTGCTGCACGCGCATGGTCGTTGTGTTGTCGGTGAGTTGCCGCTGCCGTCCGGCCGCCGCGCTGATCTGGTGGCTCTCGACCCCAGCGGTGAAATCTGGATCGTGGAGATCAAATCTTCGATTGCCGATTTCCGCGCTGATCAGAAATGGCAGGACTATCGCGCGCACTGCGACCGGCTTTTTTTCGCGACCACGCTCGACGTGCCGTGTGAGATCTTCCCGCCTGACACCGGCCTGATCGTGGCTGATGCCTTCGGCGCCGAATTCAAATGTGAGGCGCCCGTGCACAAGCTGCCGGCGGCCACGCGCAAATCCATGATGCTTCTCTTCGCACGGGCGGCGGCGATGCGGCTGCAATCTCTTGCCGATCCGACCGGCCCGTACGGAGACATAGACTAATCCCTCGGCTCGTTCCTGCGGAACCGGAAATCCAGCAAAATGGCGAGCGCAGTCGGTCCCGCTTTCCGTGTTCGCGCTTACGCGTTGCAGCGCACCCAACCTCGCGAAAACGAGCGCAGGCTTGGTTGCGGGGACAAACGGAAAATTAGCGCGGTGCGCGCTTGGCCAAAATACGCTGCAGCGTGCGCCGGTGCATGTTGAGCCGGCGCGCCGTTTCCGAAACGTTGCGGCCGCACAGTTCATAAATCCGCTGGATGTGCTCCCAGCGCACGCGATCGGCCGACATCGGATTTTCCGGCGGCTCGATCTTGGTATTGTCCTGCGCAAGCAATGCCGCCACGACGTCGTCTGCATCGGCAGGCTTGGCCAGATAGTCAACCGCGCCGAGCTTTACCGCGTTCACGGCGGTGGCAATGTTGCCGTAACCGGTCAGGATAATGGCCCGTGCGTCGGGTCTGCGATTCTTCAATGCCGAAATCACGTCGAGACCATTGCCGTCGTCGAGGCGCATATCGACGACCGCATAGGCCGGCGCGGCCTTCTCGACCTGCAGCAGACCTTCGGCGACCGAACCTGCCGTTGTGACAATAAAACCGCGCTGCTCCAGCGCCTTGGCAAGGCGTTGCGAAAACGAATGATCGTCTTCAACGATCAGCAACGATCGCTCGCCAGGGATTTTTACCTTGGCCGCCGGATTGGCGGTCTCACTGATTACGGCGTCCACAATGTCACCTCGGCGGTTTCGTCGCGCATCTTACTGCGCATGGCAGTCAATCACATTGCAAAAAGTAGTGATCGGACATTGAGGTCTCAAGCGGCTGCAAACGTCAATGCTTGCTCGAAATCGCTGCGACTCCAGTGGAGTTTCACGATGGCGCCACGATCGGGAGCGATTCGGTTTTCAAGCGAAAGTCGTGCGCCGGCTCGTTCCAGCAAGGTTTTGGCGATGAAAAAGCCAAGGCCCAGGCCGGCGGGCTCGCCGCTCGCGTCTTGGGGATGACCGGGACGGCTGGTCACGTAAGGTTCCCCGATCCTGCCCATGATTTCGGGGGCAAAACCGGGACCATCGTCGCTGATGGTCACTTCGACCGCGTCCTGGGTCCAGCGTGCGTCGACCAAAACGCGGTCGTGAGCGAAATCCACGGCATTCTCCAGAAGATTGCCGAGACCATAGAGAATTGCCGGATTGCGTGCGACGACCGGCTCAGTGCCGACGTTATCCGGTGCCGCCACCTCGATGGTCACACCGAAGTCGCGATGCGGCGCAACCACTTCCTCGATCAGCGCGGTCAGCCGCATTCGGTCAAACGGTTCGCCGCCTGACGACAGTTCGGTAAGCTTTGCCAGAATGTCCCGGCAGCGGGTCGCCTGTTCGCGTAATAGCCGCACGTCATCGCCGTGCGGGGCGTTCGGCGCAATCGCGCGTTCAAGCTCCTTGGCGATCACCGAAATTGTCGAGAGCGGTGTACCAAGCTCGTGCGCGGCGGCAGCGGCGAGCCCGTCGAGCTGCGAAAGGTGCTGCTCGCGAGCGAGCACTAGTTCGGTCGCTGCCAGAGCGTCCGAAAGCTGGCGCGACTCTTCGGTGATCTGCCATGCATAGACGCCGATAAATCCGATCGCGAGCAGAATGCACAGCCACACGCCCATCATGTAGATCGGCGGGAGCTGCAACGGATCGTCGATGTCCCAAGGCAGCGGATAGTGCACAAAAACCAGAACCGTGGAGCAGACCACCGCAAACCCGCCGAGGATCAGCGTGAAACGGGGCGGCAGGGCGGTTGCTGACAACAGAACCGGACCGAGAAAAAGAAATGCGAAAGGATTCTGTAGCCCGCCGGTCAGAAACAGCAGCACCGCGAGCTCGGCGATATCGAATGCAAGCAGCCATGCCGCGCGGTCAGGCTCAAGGCGCTGCGTGCTGTGGAAGCGAAGCCGCAGCGCGACGTTCAGCCAGGCTGCCAGTGCGATTACGCTGAGGCAGGCGTAAATCGGCAATTTGAATTCGAGCCCGTAATAGACCACGAGCACCGCGGTCGTCTGACCGATGATCGCGAGCCAGCGCAGCCGCACGAGCGTGTCCAGGCGCACGTTGCGATGCGGGTGATTTGGGGCGGGTCCGAGCGCAGTCATGCGGCCAGTGTAAGGTCTCGACCCGTTCTGTAGAAGTGCGGAAGACGCAGGTGAATCGGCCCTTGCGCTTTCCGCGGCGGGGCGTCACATCTCTCCGCGTCATGAATGCGCAGCGCACGCCTGCAATCGCCGTTGACCGTTTGGTCAAGCGCTACAAGGGCGTGGAGGCCGTGGCCGGAATATCGTTCAAGCTCGCGGCAGGTTCGGTCACCGGGCTGTTGGGCGGCAACGGTGCCGGTAAGACGACGACCATCGCGATGATCATGGGGCTGGTTACGCCGACATCCGGTACGGTCATGGTGCTTGGCGCCGAGATGCCGCGCGAACGCTATCGCGTGTTGCAGCGGATGAATTTCGAAAGCCCTTATGTCGATATGCCGATGCGCCTTACCGTGCGCCAAAACCTTTCGGTCTTTGCGCAGCTCTACGCCGTGCCGGATATCGATGAACGTATCGCAGGCCTTGCCGCAGAATTGGATCTGACCGAATTTCTCGACCGGCCAACCGGCAAACTTTCCGCCGGGCAGAAAACGCGCGTTTCCCTGGCGAAATCGTTACTGAACAAGCCGGAAGTGCTGCTGCTGGACGAGCCGACTGCGTCACTGGATCCCGATACGGCAGATTGGGTGCGCACGCGCCTTGAACAATATCGAGCGGAAAACAATGCAACACTTCTGCTTGCCTCGCACAACATGAATGAGGTTGAGCGGCTGTGCGAACGCGTGATCATCATGAAAAAAGGACGCATCGAGGACGACGACACGCCGCCACATCTGCTTGCGCGCTATGGCCGCGAGAACCTTGAAGAGGTTTTTCTCGACGTGGCGCGCGGCCGCAGGCACAGCGAGGCCGCGCAATGACGCGCACCGACGTCGGAATGGATTTCTCGTTCAACCGCGTCGCCGCGATGGTGCGACGCTATTGGTATCTGCTGCGTTCGTCGTGGCCGCGCATTCTCGATCTGATCTACTGGCCGACCGTGCAGATGCTGATGTGGGGATTTCTGCAAGTCTATATTTCGCAGAACGCGGGATTCTTTGCGCGGGCTGGCGGGGTGTTCATCGGTTCGGTGCTGTTGTGGGATATTCTTTTCCGCGGCCAGCTCGGCTTTTCAATTTCGTTTCTGGAAGAAATGTACGCGCGCAACCTCGGCAACCTCATGATGTCGCCGCTGCGGCCCGCAGAATTTCTGCTTGCGCTGATGATCATGAGTCTCGTCCGCCTGTCGATCGGCATGATCCCCGTTTCGATCCTGGCGATCGTGTTTTTCGGATTCAACCTGTGGGCGCTCGGTCTTGCGCTTGCCGCATTTTTTGCGAACCTGATTTTGACGAGCTGGTCGGTCGGCGTTTTTGTCGCCGGGCTATTGCTTCGCAACGGCCTCGGCGCCGAAAGCATGGCCTGGACGATCATGTTTCTGTTTCTGCCGCTGACCTGCGTTTATTATCCGGTTGAAGTTCTTCCTGGTTGGCTGCAGTACGTCGCCTGGGCATTGCCGCCGACATACGTGTTCGAAGGTATGCGCGCGCTGGTCATGGACCAGGTGTTTCGGGCGGACCTCATGCTGCAGGCTTTTGCCTTTAATGTGGTCCTCTTCGCAGCCGCATCATTGGCATTTTTCAAACTCCTGGGGAGTGCGCGTATTCACGGCACCCTGTTGCAAACCAGCGAATAATCAAAAAAACCTCGTGTTTGTTGTGACTTAGAGGGTCGTTGCGCGTTGTAAACCAGACGCGAACAACTTATCTCTATGTTGACGCTATGGATGAAAAACGACAGTCTGCCGCACCGCAGCGAGGGTCGGGGGACTCAATGGCAATAGGAGAGTTCGGGGGAGCGGCAACGCTCTCCGAGCACGGCGGCGCGCTTTTTGCGACGCCGATGTACTGGATGTACGAGTTCGGGCACGCCGCGCTCAATCCGTCGCGCGCGCTAGCGGACGCCACGCGTCTGTTTTTCAGGAATCCCGCCAACCCGCTATCCCATACCGCCTACGGAAAATCGGTGGCGGCGACGATGGAACTGTTTGAGCGCTCGACCCGCCGCTACCGCAAGCCGGAATGGGGAATCAAGTCGACGACCATCGGTGGAGAGAAAGTGGCGGTGAACATCAAGAGCGTATGGCAACGTCCGTTCTGCCGTTTGCTGCATTTTGAGCGCGCCTTCGACAGTCCACCGCGGCGGCCGCAGCCGAAGCTTTTGCTCGTGGCGCCAATGTCGGGACACTATCCGACCTTGTTGCGCGGCACTGTCGAAACCTTTCTTCCCAATCATGATGTCTACATCACGGAATGGATCGATGCGCGGATGGTGCCGCTTGCCGATGGGCGTTTCGATCTCGACAGTTACATCGACTACATCATCTCGATGCTGCATACGCTCGGCGGCGATGTCCATGTGATCGCCGTCTGTCAGCCCTCGGTTCCGGTTATGGCGGCCGTCGCGCTGATGGAGGCCGACAACGATCCCGACGTGCCACACTCAATGGTCCTGATGGGCGGCCCAATCGACACGCGCGTCAATCCCAATGCAGTGAATAATCTGGCTGAACGGCGCGGGCTCAATTGGTTCCGCAATCACGTGATCGCCAAGGTGCCGTTCCCGCATCCAGGTGTGATGCGCGACGTTTATCCGGGCTTCCTGCAGTTGCACGGTTTCATGAGCATGAATCTCGACCGCCACATCGAGGCCCACCACAATCTGTTCCTGCATCTCGTCAAGGGTGATGGCGACTCCGCCCAGAAGCACCGTGAATTCTATGACGAATATCTGGCCGTCATGGATCTCGCGGCCGAATTCTATCTGCAGACGGTGGACACCGTGTTCATCCGTCACGCATTGCCGAAAGGCGAAATGACCCATCGCGGTCGTCCGATCGAACCAAGCGCCGTCAAGCGCGTTGCTTTGATGACGGTGGAGGGGGAAAACGACGATATCTCGAGTATCGGCCAGACCGAGGCTGCGCACGCGTTGTGCGTCAATATTCCGGCCGAACACAAGGTTCACTACATGCAGCCAGCCGTTGGCCATTACGGGGTGTTCAACGGCTCGCGTTTCCGCGCCGAGATTGCCCCACGTATCGCCGACTTTGTGCTGTCGCGTAATGGCGGACGCGTCGCGCGTTCCGCGCCGCTTAAGGTTGTGGCCCGGAATTGAACCGGTGTCCGCTCGCGTGCTCGTGACACACGATCAAAGGTGATCCTGGAGCGATAATTCGATGCCTCTGCGCGCTCTGTATCGCCGCCTTCGTGAACCATCGGCCATCATGGTTGATGTGGATGGCGAGACCTACTCCGTCCGCTTGCGGCGCCACCGTCAGGCTCGGCGCTACACGTTGCGTATCCATACGGCGGGCCGCGAGATTGTCCTGACGATGCCGCCGCGTGGGTCGCTGCGCGAAGCGCACGCCTTTGCCCAGACTCACCGCGCCTGGATTGCATCGCGGCTGCGCCGGTTGCCGGACGCTGTGTCCTTCATTGATGGCGCCGTGTTGCCGTTGCGTGGCCTCGAACATCGTATTGAACATAGACGGGGCGTGCGCGGCACGGTTTGGCTGGAGCAACGGGCCGGCGAGAACGTGTTGTGCGTAGCGGGCGATGAGGCGCACGTGTCGCGGCGCGTGCGCGATTTCCTGAAGCGTGAGGCCAAGCATGACCTTGAAGTAGCGAGCCGCCAGGCGGCGCAGGCACTCGGGGTCCATTTCAGGCGGATATCGCTACGCGACCCATCGAGCCGATGGGGTTCGTGTTCCTCAGCCGGGGTGTTGTCTTATTCCTGGCGGCTGATTCTGGCGCCTTCTTTTGTGCTTGAATATCTCGCGGCACACGAAGTCGCGCATCTGGTCGAGATGAATCATTCGCCCCGTTTTTGGCGGCTAGTCGAACAGATTTACCCGCGCGTCGGCCGCGCAAAGGCGTGGCTGAACGCGCACGGCTCTGACTTACATCGGTACGGGCTGGACACGCGACTGCAATAGGCACGCTTCCATGCTGCGTCCCGGCACTTTTGCCCTGACGGCTCTGCTTGCGGGTCTGAGCGCGGTCGGGCCTCTCACGACCGATATGTACCTGCCGTCACTACCGGATATCTCGCGACAGCTGGATGCCTCGACGGCGCAGGTGCAGCTGACGATTTCCGCCTATTTGATCGGTTTTGCGGTGGGTCAGATTTTCTATGGTCCGATCTCGGATCGGCACGGTCGCAAACCGGTCTTGCTGAGCGCAATCGCGATTTATTGCGTGGCGAGTCTTGCCTGCTCGCTGTCGACGTCGATCGAAATGCTGATCGTTGCCCGGGCATTTCAGGCGCTGGGCGGCTCCGGCGGCATCGTGCTCACGCGCGCGATCGTGCGCGACATTTATTCTGGCGCGCATGCCGGCCGTGAATTGTCGCTGATCGGATCGGTTATGGCGCTCGCGCCGGTGCTGGCACCGATTTTAGGCGGTCTCGTGCAGACCGGGTTCGGCTGGCGCGCGATTTTCCTTATGTTGGTGGCGGCCGGACTGACGGGTTCGGCAATCGTCTGGGCGCTATTGCCCGAGACGCTGAACAGGCGTGCGGCTGAACCCGTGTCGCTGCCGTCGATGCTCAGGTCCTATCGCGTGATTGCACGCAATCCAGCATATCTTTCCTACCTTGCCATTACGTCGGCGAGTTATGCCGGCCTGTTCGCATGGATTTCCGGATCGGCGTTCGTGCTGCAGGATTTGTACGGCCTTGCGCCCCTTGATTTTGGCGTCGCCTTCGCGGTCGGCTCGGTCGGATACATGACGGGATCACTGCTCGCGGCGCGGCTGGTGATCAGATTGGGACTGGATGGCGTGCTCGGACTTGGCGGTTTTGCTTGTGCTGCCGGAGGACTTGCCATGGTTGCGGCAGTCGCGTTCGGGCTGGTGTCGTCCATGTCGCTCGTCCTTCCAATGGCGGTCTATCTCGCCGGCCTTGGTATGGTCCTGCCGCAAGGCATTGCCGGCGCGATGACGCCTTTTCCGGAACGGGCGGGTGCCGCGTCATCATTGTTCGGGTTCATACAGCAAACGCTCGCAGCGGTTTGCGGCGCGGCGGTCGGATGGTTCCTCGGACAAAGCGCCTGGCCTCTGGCGACTGGTGTCGCTGCGATGGGCTGCGCAACGCTTATCCTGTGGGTGTCGACACGAGAGCTCCGGGCCCGCGCTGCGAAGCCCTAGCGACGCCCGAACAGAGTGTTGAGGAGCCAGCCGTCGAGGCCACCTGATCCGGTTGTGGCCGGCGGGCGGCCGGCGGAAATCGGTTGCACTGGAGCGGGTGGTATCGGTCGCGAATCATAGCCAAACAGGCCGGAGAGCAGGCCGCCACTCGCGCTTCCGGGCAGGCTTGCAACGGGCACGCCTTGATGGGCACCGCGCATGAACCGGCTCCAAACTTCGACGGGAAGACTGCCGCCGGTCACGTGCTTGGTCGGGGTGCCATCGTCATTGCCTAGCCAGACGCCGGTCACGAGATGTGCCGTATAGCCAATGAACCATGCGTCGCGAAAATCCTGCGATGTTCCGGTTTTCCCGGCGGCGGGCCAACCCGGCAACGCCGCCTTGTGCGCCGTGCCGATGGTGAGCGTCTCGGCCATCATCTGGTTCATCATCGCCACATATCGCGCTTCGACGATGCGGCCGAGTTGGCCTGTATTGCGCGCATAAAGCACCTTGCCGTTCGCAGCGGTGATCTTCTGGATGACATGAGGGATAAGCGCATAGCCGCCGTTGGCGAATGTCGCATAGGCACCGACAAGCTCCAGCATCGATACTTCAGAGGTACCAAGCGCAATCGAGGCATTGGGCTCGAGCTTGGAGGCAATGCCGAGACGATAGGCGGTGCGGATCACCGCAAGCGGAGTGAATTCCAGTGTCAGGCGCACCGAAACGGTGTTGAGCGAAAGAGCGAGTGCCTTTGTCAGCGTCACCGGCCCGAAATATTCATGGCTGTAGTTTTCCGGTTGCCAGCCTTTGACATTGATCGGACGGTCCTCGCGCACACTGTCGGGAGTTAACCCGTGCTCGATAGCGGTCAGGTAGATGAACGGCTTGAAAGCCGAGCCGGGTTGCCGTTTCGCCGACACCGCGCGATTGAACTGGCTGTCCGCGTAGTTGCGGCCGCCAACAAGAGCGCGAACCGAGCCGTCCGGCGTCATCGCGACGAGCGCGCCTTGTTCGACGCCGTTCTTATCTCCTTTTTGCGCAAGCTCGTCGGTCAACGCCTTCTCCGCGCTGGCCTGGAGGTTTGCATCGATTGTCGTCTGAACCGTAATGTCTTCCTCGACGCGACCCAGCGTATCGTTGAGCGCGTCCATGACCCAGTCCGCGACATAGTTGACGGAGCCGGTATTCGCCCGCGCTACAATGTGCGGCGGGCGCGCCAGCGCGGTGCGCTCGGTCGTATGCGATATGAATTTGAGCTCCGCCATAGCCGCGAGGACGGCCTTTGCGCGCTTTTCGGCCCCGTTGAAGTTGCGGGTAGGCGCAAGACGCGACGGTGATTTCACGACTCCCGCGAGCAGGGCTGCCTCGGCGACAGTGATCTGGCGTGCCGACTTTCCGAAGTAATGCTGTGAAGCCTGTTCGATGCCGTACGCGCCTGAACCGAAATACACGCGGTTAAGATAGAGTTCGAGAATCTGCGTCTTGGAGAATTTACGTTCGAGCCAGATCGCGAGCAGCGCCTCCTGTAGTTTGCGCGTGATCGTGCGCTCCTGCGTCAGGAACAGATTTTTTGCGAGCTGCTGGGTGATCGTCGAGCCACCCTGGGCAACCCCACGGTGGAGCACGTTGGCGATCAAGGCGCGGCCGATGCCGTAGGGGTCGACACCGCTATGCTGGTAGAAGCGCCGATCTTCGATCGCGATGAAGGCCTTGGGAACGTAGGCTGGCAATTCCCTCAGCGGCAGCGGAGCGCCGGCAAGGTCCCCACGGCGCGCCAATGCGCGGCCCTGGAAGTCGACGATCTGTATCGACGGCGGACGCTTTGGAATCTCCAGCGACTGGATCGGCGGCAGATGTGCGCCGACCCAGACAACGAATCCGGCGCTGCCAATTGCGATCCAAAGACCGACGACCAGCGTCCAATATGCAAGGCGGACGACAAGCGCCCGCCTGCTGCGCGCTGGGCGCGCTTTGCGTGCGTGCGCCTTGCGACGCTTCGGCCGGCTTTTCGAGGCGGACTTTTCTTCGCTCGGCGCGTGCCGATCATCGGCAGAGACGTGCAGTTCCGGGTCCTTGTCGAAAACCGGCTCCCGGCGTGCGCCCGCTTGTCCCCGTTTCGATGCCATCCCGTGACCCGTCTCACGCCGGCAAAGATTCATCGCCGGCCCCGGCGTCACGCTATGCGCGGTGATTTAAGGCGCCGTTAAGCCGGAAATGGCGGCGAAATCAGGTGCTTTCCGTTGTTCGGTGCCCGGGCGCCTTCGCCTGCCTGTCATCCTCGCCGGTCGCAAAGAGAGCGATCAAAGCACGCTTGATTGCGGCCTGGCGCGTCGGCGAGGCGATTTGGGCCCCCATCAGGTCCGTCACGTAGAAGACGTCGACCACGCGTTCGCCGAACGTGGCGACATGTGCTGAGGCGATGTTGAGGTTGAGCTTGGACAGCGTTGCAGTGAGTTCATAGAGCAGGCCGGTGCGATCAAGGCCCGTGACCTCGACCATCGTGTACCGGTGAGACCATTGGTTGTTGATGGTAACCGATGGCTCGACGGCAAAGGCTCGAATCCGGCCTTTGGGGGGCCCGCGCTTGGTCACCACGTCCGGCAACCGCAGCTCGCCTCGCAGCGCTTTCTCTATCGAGTCGGCAATGCGGTGTCCGCGACGCTCTTCGTCTTCGTCTCGGTCAAACTCGCGCGACAACGAAATAGTATCGAGGGCGCGGCCATCGGTCGTGGTGTAGATCTGCGCGTCGACGATGTTGGCACCGGCCAGGGCACAGGCGCCTGCAATGATCGAGAGCAGCCAGGGATGATCGGGGGCGAGCAGCGTAAGTTCCGTTACGGCACGCTCTGAGTCGAAGGCGATCGATGTCGCGAGTCGTTTGCCGGCGTCTTCGGTGGCACGCACGAAATTGGCATGCTCTATCTTATGTGGCAGATCGACTTTCAGCCAATAGGCCGGATAGAGCTTGGCGATATAGGCCTCAAGCCGGTCTTGCGGCCAGCTCTTCATCGCGTCGCGGAATTCGGTCTGCGCAATGGCGACGCGTTGGGCGCGGTTGACCTCCGAGAATCCGCCGGTGAGCACGGGCTCGGTCTCGTAATAAAGTGTGCGGATCAATTGAGCCTTCCAGCCATTCCAAACGCCTGGGCCGACCGCGCGGATGTCCGCGGTCGTGAGGACAGTGAGCAGTTTCAAACGCTCGGCCGATTGAACCGTTGCGGCAAAGTTCTCGATTGTCTTGCGATCGGAGAGATCGCGCGATTGCGCCACGCTCGACATCACGAGATGATTTTCTATCAACCAGGCCGCGGTATCTGTCTCGGCGGCTGAAAAACCCATGCGCGGACAGAACCGCCGTGCGACACGCGCCCCGGCGACCGAGTGGTCTTCGGGCCTCCCCTTGGCGATGTCGTGCAGAAACAGCGTGACATAAAGCAGGGAGCGGTGCTCGGGCAAAATCTTGTGGATCAGCTCGTTGGCGAGCGGCGATTCATTGCTGCCGCCCCGCTCGATCTCGGCAAGCACACCGATGCAGCGCAGGAGATGCTCGTCGACGGTGTAGTGGTGATACATGTTGAACTGCATCATCGCGACGATTTTCCCAAAGGCCGGCACGAAACGTCCGAGTACCCCTGCCTCGTTCATCCGTCGCAACACCGTCTCCGGATCGTTTCTGGACGTAAGGATTTCCAGAAAGAGTCGGTTGGCTTCCTTGTTTTCGCGCAGCTTGGCGTCGATCAAATTGAGCGAGCGGGTGATTGCGCGCATAGCATCGGGGTGGAAGGCTAGATTGTGCTTCTGTGCCAGATGGAAAATACGGATCAAGTTGACCGGATCGCGCTTGAAGCCGTTCGGCTGCGAAAGCAGGATACGGTTTTTGTCGATGGTGAAGTCGTCACTTTCGGCAAGCTTCCGCCGCTTCACCGGCCGAAAACGCTCCATGACGCGGCTGAGCACCGGCACGCTCTTGGCGTGGCTGTCTTCCAGCTCGGCGCACAGGATGGCCGTCAGGTCGCCGACATCCTTTGCGGTCAGGAAGTAGTGCTTCATGAACCGCTCGACATCCTGCAGGCCGGGATGCTCAGTATAGCCCAGTCGCACCGCGATCTCGCGCTGGATGTCGAACGACAAGCGCTCCTCGGCGCGACCCATGAGAAAATGCATGTTGCAGCGCACCGACCACAGGAAGTCTTCGCAGCGACGGAACAGCTGGTATTCCTGCTTGTCGAAGACTCCGCGCTTGATCAACTCGACAGGTTCGCGCACGCGGTAGACGTATTTTGCGATCCAGAACAACGTGTGCAGATCGCGCAGGCCACCTTTGCCGTCTTTCACATTCGGCTCGACCAGGTAGCGTGACTGTCCACTGCGACGGACACGGTCTTCACGTTCGGCAAGCTTGGCAGCGACAAATTGAGCGGCGGTGTTGCGGACGACGTCTTTGTCGAAGCGGGTCACCAGCTCGTCGAACAGTTTGCGGTCGCCGAGCAAGAAGCGCGCTTCAAGAATCGCGGTACGAATGGTCATGTCCGCCTTGGCCTGGCGGATGCATTCGTCGACCGAGCGGGTAGCATGGCCGACCTTCAACCCGAGATCCCACAGACAATAGAGAATGGCCTCGGCGATCGACTCTCCCCATGCGGTTTGCTTGTAGGGCAATAGAAACAACAGATCGATGTCGGATCCGGGCGCCTGCAATCCACGGCCATAACCGCCGGTCGCAACGACAGCCATGCGCTCGGCCTCGCTCGGATTTTGCGAAGGATAAAGATGCTTGCGCGCGAATTCGTACAGGATGCGGATGATTTCATCTTCCATCCTGCAGAGACGTTCGGCGCAGCGCCGTCCATGACGGTCTTTGAGCAGAAGCTGCTCGGCCTTGGCGCGGCCGTCTGCCAATGCAACCTTGAGCTTTTGCGCCACCAGTGAACGCAAATCGCGTTCGTTGCCGGTATGAGCCTTCGCAAGCTTTTCCAGGTCTGCGGTGATTGCACGCGCGTCGATGAGTTCGCCCGACCCGCGCGCGGTTCGTTCGGCAGCTGGATGGTGGCCTTGATCGATCGCAAGTGACGCCATGGGTCCCATCGGATAGCGGAGGCGAGACGGTAAGTCACCCGCCGACGAAGATATTTGTTACAATGCCCGATTTTGAGGCGTTGCCGAGGACTGGTGACGCCAGCCGCGGAGTGTGGTTCGGTGTGGGGCAATCCAGCGATGTGGGAGAATAAAGACGATGCGCATGTTCCAGGTCTGCGTTTGCGGTCAGCCATTGCAGCTCAATGAGCAGCCCACGCCCGAGCCGAAGGGCACGGAAGTCCTGTTGAAAGTCCTCGCCGCCGGTGTCTGCCACAGCGATCTGCATTTGGCTGACGGTTGGTTTGATCTGGGCGGCGGCAAGCGCCTGAGTCTGGCCGATCGCGGCATGAAGCTCCCGGTTACGCTCGGCCACGAAAATGTCGGAGAGGTCGTGGCCTTCGGCCCGGATGCCAACGGCGTAAAGGTTGGCGAGCGCCGGCTTGCGCATCCGTGGATCGGCTGCGGCACCTGCGGACCATGCCAGCGCGGGGATGAAAATCTCTGCCGTGCCATGCGCAGTCTCGGAGTCTTTTCGAACGGCGGCTACGCCGACTACCTGATGGTCCCGCATCCGCGCTATTTGTTCGACATCGGCGACCTGCCGCCGGAGCGCGCAGCGCCGCTCGCATGTTCGGGCGTCACGACGTTCGGTGCCCTGAAAAAGATTCCGACGCTGAAAAGCGAGCCTACCGTGATCATCGGTGCTGGCGGCCTCGGGCTCATGTGCCTCGCTTTGCACAAGGCGATGGGTGGGCATAGTGCCATCGTGGTCGACATCGATCCGGTGAAGCGCGACGCCGCGAAAAAGGCGGGCGCCGCAAAAGTCGTCGATGGCGGCGCGGCCGATGCCACGCAGCAAATCATCGATATCACCAATGGCGGCGCCTGGGGCGTAATCGATCTGGTAGGTTCCTCGCAGAGCGCGCGTGTCGGCTATGACAGCCTCATCAAGGGCGGCAAGTATGTTGTCGTCGGTCTCTACGGCGGTGACCTGACTGTATCATTACCGCCGATTCCAATGCGCGCGCTGACGATTCAGGGCTCTTATGTCGGGAGCTTGCCTGAGATGAAGGAATTGATCGATCTCGTCCGGCGCACTGGAATCCCGCCCGTTCCCGTAGCGACCCGTCCGCTGGATGACGTGAACGCGGTGATGGACCAGCTGCGTGCCGGCAAAGTGATTGGCCGCGTCGTGCTGACGCCGGCATGAATTTGAGGAAGGTAAATGGACAACAATGAACTGCGCGCCCTGCAGGCGCCGATCAAGCAACGTTACAAGGACGATCCGGACGCCGCGGTCATCACCTTGAAGGCAAAGGGTACGCTCGACGATGCCGGTATCGCCTGCAAGGTGGAAACCGGCCGCGCGCTTGCCATCGCCGGCCTGCATCCGGCGACCGGCGGCTCCGGTCTTGAATTGTGTTCGGGGGACATGCTGCTGGAAGCGCTGGTCGCCTGCGCCGGCGTCACGGTGAAAGCGGTGGCGACCGCGCTCGCCATTCCGCTGCGCGCGGACACGGTGTCGGCGGAAGGCGAGCTCGATTTCCGCGGCACGCTCGGAGTTGCCAAGGAGGCGCCAGTCGGTTTCCGGCAAATCAGACTGCGCTTCGATCTCTCAACCGACGGACCGCAGGACAAGCTCGACCAGCTGCTCAAGCTCACCGAGCGTTATTGCGTCGTCTATAAGACCATCAGGAACGGGCCGCCGGTCGACATAAAGCTTTCGCGCGTCTAGCGGCAGACGATCTGCCATGCATGGTTGCAACTTGCGCCGGGTTTGACGGCGTGTCATGTGCGCCGCTCCCGATGTCTCCCGATCTGTATTTTGCCCTCACCCTCATCGTAAAAATGGCAATCACGGCTGCCTTTGTGCTGGCGGCGACGATCACGGCCGAGCGTGCCGGCCCGCTGGTCGCC
>DATBHE010000022.1:0-11537 GCA_036557605.1 Pseudolabrys sp. | reverse complement strand
AATAACTGTCGGGGAAACTGTCGGGCTAACCGGTTTGGGATGTGCTAAGTGCTGGTCGGAGTGGCAGGATTTGAACCTGCGACCCCCACGTCCCGAACGTGGTGCGCTACCAGACTGCGCTACACTCCGACTGATGGCCGGTCTTATAACCCCGGCGTCCCTAAAGGCAAGCATGAGAGAGACGATGACCGCCGAGCCCGGAACACGCGTTTTAATGGCCGACGACAAGGCTATCGAGGCTGCCGCGCGCTGTCTCTCCGCCGGCGGCCTCGTCGCGTTTCCGACCGAAACGGTTTATGGGCTCGGCGCCGACGCCGGCAATGGCGAGGCGATCGCACGCCTCTATGCGGCGAAGGGCCGTCCTACTTTCAATCCGCTGATCGCACATGTTGCGGACGCCGCCACTGCCAGGCGGATCGGGGTGTTCACCGATGCCGCCGAAAAACTGGCGGCTGCGTTCTGGCCGGGACCGCTCACGCTCGTGCTGGCAAAGCAGCCCGACTGCCGCATCGCCGATCTCGCCCTCGCCGGCCTCGACACCGTGGCGGTGCGCGTGCCGGCGCATCCGGTCGCGCGCAGATTGCTCAGCGTCTTCGGCGGGCCGATCGTCGCACCTTCGGCAAATCGCTCCGGCCACGTTTCGCCGACAACCGCCGCCCACGCGCTGGCCGACCTGCGCGGCCGCATCGACATCATCATCGATGGCGGACCCTGCACCGTCGGCGTGGAATCAACGATCGTCTCCTGCGCGGATCAACCAACTCTGCTGCGGCCGGGCGGCGTCCCGCGCGACGCCATCGAGCGGACCCTTGGACGCGCGCTAGCTGTTTCGGCAGGCCCCGATGATGCGCCAATCGCACCCGGCATGCTGGCCTCCCATTACGCACCCAAGGCCTCGCTGCGTCTCGATGCCGACACCGCCCAGCCGGGCGAGGCCTTGCTCGCCTTCGGGCCGGCGCCGCATTTTTCGGGTCCGACGCTCAATTTATCGTCGCGTGGCAACGTGATCGAGGCCGCAGCCAACCTTTTCTCGCATTTGCGCGCGCTGGACGCTACCGGCGCCAGCCGCATCGCGGTAATGAAGATCCCGAACGCGGGCCTCGGCGAAGCAATCAATGATCGTCTCAGGCGCGCCGCGGCACCGAGACATGGAACGGACAGGAGATGAATCGGCAATTTCGTGACGAGCCCTCATCCGACCTGCTGTCGCGCTTTGCTCAGATCGTGGGCGAGCGCTACGCGGTCACCGATCCGGCCGCGATCGAGCCGCATCTCGTCGAGGCGCGCGGCCTCTATCACGGCCGCTCGCCGATGCTGCTGCGCCCGGGATCAGTCGCCGAAGTGCAGGCGATCCTCAAGCTCGCAAACGAGACCGGGACACCTCTGGTGCCGCAGGGCGGCAACACAGGTCTCGTGGGCGGACAGATTGCTTTCGACGGCGAGTTGATCCTCTCCCTCACCCGGCTCGACAAGATCCGGGAGGTCGATCCGCAATCGAACACCATGACCTGCGAGGCTGGCGTCGTGCTCGCCAGGGCGCAGGATGCCGCGGCGGAGAAGGACCGGCTCTTCCCGCTCTCGCTCGGGGCGGAGGGGAGCTGCACCGTCGGCGGCAATCTCTCCACCAATGCCGGCGGAACGGGCGCCCTCGCCTACGGGGTAGCGCGCGATCTTGTCATGGGACTTGAGGTCGTGCTCGCCGACGGCCGCATCCTGAACCTCCTGTCGAAGTTGAAGAAGAACAACACCGGCTACGACCTGCGGCACGTCTTCATCGGCGCCGAGGGCACGCTGGGGGTCATCACCGCAGCGGACCTCAAGCTGTTTCCGAAGCCGCGCGCCGTCGAAACGGCGTTCATCGCCGTGCCGTCTCCGGCAGCCGCGGTGAAGCTGCTCAACCTCGCCCAGGGGCGGGCCGCGGGAACGGTGACGAGCTTCGAACTGATCATCCGCGAGGTGATCGACTTCGCGATCCGGCACGGGCACGGCGTGCGCGATCCCCTCGCCGGCCGGCATTCCTGGTACGTGCTGATGGAGGTCACCTCGCAAAACAGCGAGGGACTGCGCGAAAGCGTGGAGCAGCTGCTCGCAGAGGCGGGCGGGCAGAACCTGCTCGAGGATGCGACGCTCGCGGCGAGCCTCGACCAGGCGAAAGCGTTCTGGCACCTGCGTCACACGCTGCCCGAGGTGCAGAGGCCCGAAGGCGGATCGATCAAGGCCGATGTCTCGGTGCCGGTCGCGGCCGTGCCCGCGTTCCTGGCAGAAGCCGACGCAGCGGCAAGAACGATCGTGCCCGGCTGCCGTCCAGTGCCGTTCGGTCACCTCGGCGACGGCAACGTGCATTTCAACGTCAGCCAGCCGATCGGCGCCGACAGCGCGCAGTTTCTTGCGCGCTGGGACGACATCAACGACGCGATCAACAAAATCGTGGTGAAGTACAATGGGTCGATTTCCGCCGAGCACGGCATCGGCAAGCTCAAGCGCGATTCGTTGTCGAAGGTGAAGGATCCCGTGGCACTCGATCTGATGCGCGGTCTCAAGCGCATGCTCGATCCAAACGGAATCCTCAATCCGGGCAAGGTGCTGTAGGCTTCTCCGGGAATCAGTAATCAGAAACGGCCCGTTATCCTGCTTTTTCGAAGGACGGCCGCACAGACTCTCATCCGCTCATTCCCGCGAAAGCGGGAATCCAGTCTTACGGAGCGCGTGTGCTTCTGGACCCCCGCATAGGCGTGCGAAGCACGCCTTTCTTCGAACGGCTATGCGCGGGGGTAAGCGGAGTTGGGGAGTGGCGGGCGAACTATAAAGACGCCCCGAAGGACAAACGGCTCATGGCGTGACCACCACGCGGCCTTTCATGTTCGGGTGATACTTGCAGAAATAGTCAACCGCGCCTGCTTTCTTCAGCACGACGCGCCCGGTTTGCCTGGGTGCAAGGACGGCATTCCAATCGCCATTCGTGGCGGTCGCCGTGTGAGCAAGCGCGTCCTTGTTCACCCATTCGACGGTGTCGCCGATTTTTGCCGTCACTTCGGTCGGGGCGAAAACGAGCTTGTCGATCACCACCTGAATTGTTGCGCTGCGCGCCGGAACGGACGACAAAGCATACGCAGCAACAGCGACAATGCCGATCCGTCCCGGAGTCATCACTGCAGTCCCCGGCCTACTTGAGGTCGGCCGCGACATGCTCGGCATGCTGCTCGTGGCCCTGGAAAAGCTTCAGACCAGTCTGCAGCAGGCTCTTCAGCTCGCCGTTGTTGGCAGATGGAATGAGCGTGCTCTCGAGCGCACCGTTCACTGTCTTGTGGTAGGCAACTTCGTTGGCAACATAGGCCTTGTCAAACGCAGAGCCGTTGAGTTTTGCCAGCTCTGCCCGCTTCGCGGCCGCCTGTTTGGTAAGCGCGCGACTGGTGTCATTATCCTCGGGCTTCACGTTGAGCTTTTTCACCAGCGCGAGCGCCTGCTTGTTCACCTCGGTGTGGTCGCGCACCATGTCCTGCGCGAAAGAGCGCACTTCCTTGTCCTTCGATTTCGCGAGCGCCTGCTTGGCCGCCTCGATATCCAGCTGGCCGGCGGTGTAAGCAATGTGCGCGATCTGCGGATCGGTCGGCTTTGCACCTTGCGCGAAGGCAGGGACGGACAGCAGACACAGCGCGAATGCGCCTGCGGATAATCTGGCAATCATGGGAACCTCACTTTCATAGACCTGCATCGGTGCATAATTTGATGCAGCGGCGCCGCGGAGGTTCCCGGAAATTCAGCCAGCGCAGATCCGGCTGACGATCGTTTCAGTCATGCGCTCGCAGCGCCGGCCGCCGAATGGAAAACTGCTGGTGAGTGCCGGACCGAGTTGCTTGTCGAGCTCGGCGCGCAGCAACACACGCGCCCGGTGCAGCCGCGTCTTCACCGTTTCCGGCTGCAAGCCGAAGAGATCGGCCGTCTCATCCACGCTCATACCTTCGACGATCCGCGCAACGAAGACGGCACGGAATGCGTCAGGCAGTGCGTCGATTGCGTGTTCCAGCACCGTGCGGATTTCGCTTTGGGCCATTGCTTTCTCCGGATCGCCGCCCGCCGCTGAAACGGGAAAATGAATGATCTCGGCCTCGGTGCGGTTGGTGCCATAGGTGTCCCAGTCAACGGTCGGCCGCCGGCGCCGCAACCGCCCCAGCGCCTCGTTCATGGCGATGCGGGTGATCCAGGTGCCGAAGGCGGCATCGCCGCGGAACATGTCGAGGCCGGTAAAGGCGCGCACATAAGTTTCCTGCACGACGTCTTCGGCCTCTGCGTCATTGCGCAGGATACTGCGCGCAATACGGAAAAGTCGGCGGTTATATCGCCTGGTGATGACGCGAACGGCGGTCTCGTCACGTGCGCGGGCCATGCGCACCAATTCCTCATCTCCAAGCGCCTCGGCAGTCTGCAGGCTCTGCATCACGGACATGGGTAATATTCCCGGTTTCGATACATTTGATGCAGCACAGCCATGAAGGTTCCCGCTGCCTAAAACAAAAACCCCTGCCCGTCGTCTTTCTTCCTGGCGGGGCGCCGTTCGGCGGCGGGGTGCGGCACCTCCGAGGGCTCGGCCAAGCCACGTTCGATCAGCTTCGGATCGTCGTTCGCGGTGCGGTTGACCGCGGTCGAAACCTCATAGGCTTCGAGAAGCGTATCGGGTGCCGGCGAGACGAGCGCGGCGGCCGTTTCCGCGTCGACATTCGTGCAGTCGAGCCACACATTGAATGCTTCCTGCGGCACGACCACCGGCATGCGCTCGTGAATGGCGGCAAGCGTGCGGTTGGCGCGGGTTGTCACGATCGCCGCGGTTTCGATCTCCTCACCGTTCGGCCCTGTCCATGTCTCCCACAAACCCGCAAAGGCCAGCGGCCCGGGCGTTCTTGCTCGTACGAAGTAAGGCTGCCTGCGCGTGCCACTTGCTTTCCATTCGTAAAAACCGTCTGCCGGAACGAGGCAGCGCCGGTATTTCATCGCCGCGTTGAAGGCGGGCTTGTCCATTAATGATTCCGCGCGCGCATTGATCAGCAGGGCGAATTTTTTGGGATCTTTCACCCAGGACGGCAGCAGACCCCAGCGCACCAGCGCGAACTGGCGCTTGCCGCCGGTCATTCGGACAATGGCGATCGGTTGTGTCGGCGCAATGTTGTAGCGGGGCGGGAAATTCGGCTGCTCCGGGTAGCCGAAAAGCGCCCTGATCGCTTCCGGCGCCGAGGTCACGGCATAACGACCACACATCAAATGGATCCTAAATATCGGACGCTTAAGCGCAATTTAACCGCGTACCCTGACACTGCTGCCCGATCCGCGTCGGGGAAGGGCTTGATGAAATATCAGAACGGCGCCGCCATGGCGCAAGCGCGGGGCGAGCCGCTTGATCTCGATGCCGGTCTGCGGCTCTCCGATGCAAACATCAACCCGGCGACGGGACTGGCGACGGACTATCTGAACCGCTTCAATGAAGCCGTCATGCTGCTCGATATGCTCGCGACCTGTCCCGAATTCCGCGGTGATTTCCTGGCCTGGGAACCGATGAGCTATCGCGAGCATTTTCGCGTCTCTCATTCCAGAACCCGTGATCTCACGATTGCCGCCTACGAGACCGCCGACCCGAACGTGCGCAGCGGCCTCGATACGCTGGCCGCTACGATGACCGTCGTGTTGGAGGCGACGCGGGCAGCGATGAGGCCCGAGCTGAAACCGGAGACGATCGCCGCCCTTGCAGGCAATGCCGTCGGATGGTTGAAGCCGCTGATCGCGCGGGCAGGCGCGATCATCAACGGGGATGAAGAGGTGAGCGACGCACCATCACCGCAAGCGGTGGTCGATCAACTGATGAAACGATAAGCGCGTGGCCGACGAGCGAATCTATCCGCAGCGTCCTTTCCTGGCGGTCAGCGCGGCGATCATCCGGGACGGCAAAGTGCTGCTCGTGCGGCGCGCACGCAAGCCAGCTCTCAATCTGTATAGTTTGCCCGGCGGTGCGGTTGAGCTTGGTGAGTCGCTCGCCGACGCCGTCGTTCGCGAGGTGCGTGAAGAAACTGCGATCGAGATCGAGCCGATTGCGCTCGCAGGTGATCGTGAAGTCATCGAGCGCGATGATCAAGGAAGGGTCGCGCGCCATTTCGTCATCCTGTGTTTTGCCTCCCGTTGGCTCAAAGGCGAACCCGTCCTGAACAACGAGCTCGACGATGCGCGCTGGATCGATCCGGCCGATATTTCCGCCTACAAGACAACGGAGGGCTTGGCCGAAATTGTCGCTGCTGCGGCCTCGCTCATTGCAGCAAGGCGATCGTGACGACCTTGCGATTGCGCTCGGGCCGGCGCATATGTCCCACAACGCCACACCTGCGGTACCCAGTGAAGAAGCTTTCCACTATCGCTTTGATCTTGCTTTGTCTGATGCTCCCCGCCCGGGCGCAGTCCGAGGCGCCGGCGCCTTTTGACGCCGATCTCGCGCGGCTCGGCGAGATTCTCGGCGCCCTTCACTATCTTCGCGCCATCTGCGGCACCAATGAGGGTGCGAAGTGGCGGAATGAAATGCAGGCGCTTCTCGATGCAGAGGCGCCAAGCGGAGATCGCCGCCGCAAGATCGTCGCGAGCTTCAACCGAGGCTATCGCGGGTTCCAGCAGACCTATCGCACCTGTACGCCGGCAGCGGATCTTGCGATACGGCGCTACCTCGACGAGGGCGCGAAAATTGCGCGCGATATCACGGCGCGATACGCCAACTAGATTCGCGGATTAACCTTTTCTTTATTGTGCACTATTGCGCCACGATCGCCGTGCTAACGTCGATCTGGACGTAAATAGGCGTCCGTCAGGACGCCTGGGGACTTATGCCAAACATGCCGGTAAGCGGGACTCCAATTCGCGCGGGCGAGCCTTTTTCCGACCGTGAGCAGAAACTAGTGGCACTGGGCTACCTGCAGGAAGCCTGGGCGGAAGCCAAGCATGACGGCATAGACGGCGATTGTCTTGCGCAGGCCTGCCTTTTCGCGGCGCTCGCCGAGTTCGTCACCACCTATGGTGAAGAGGCCGCGGCAACGTTTACCGACGGTCTGAGCGCGCGCATCCGCAACGGCGAATTCTCGATCGAGCAACCGCGTCAATAACGCCCCCAATCCAACTCCGCTCACCCCCGCGAAGGCGGGGGTCCAGAAGCACACGCAGCTTGCACATAACGCTGGATTCCCGCTTTCGCGGGAATGAGCGGAGTGTGTTGGTTCGCCGGTCCAAATATTGCTCTTCACCGCCGCAGATGAGAGTCCGTGCAGCCGTTCTTCGAACGGTTATAGGCGTGCGGAAGCACGCCGTCCTTCGGACGGCTATGCGCGGGAATGAGCGGATGAGGCTATGCATCAATTCGAATTGGGCTTGCGTCAACTCGCAAGCGTTTCCAGAAACCTTACGCGCTCGCCTTGTGCGGGCGCCGTCAGCACGCCGTCCCACATGACCTTGCGTCCTCGCACGAAGGTTCCCACCGGCCAGCCGTTGACCGTCACACCGTCATAAGGCGTCCAACCCGCGCGCGAGGCGACCCATTTGTCGGTGATCGTTTCGCGCCGCTTGAGATCGACGACGGTAAGGTCGGCGTCATAGCCCGCCGCGATGCGGCCTTTCCTGGCAATCCCGAACAGACGCGCAGGTCCGGCGCTCGTGAGATCGACGAACCGCAACAGCGAAAGTCTGCCTGCATTGACGTGATCGAGCATGATGGGCACCAAAGTCTGTACCCCCGTCATGCCGGACGGACTTGCGGGATAGACCTTCGCTTTTTCCTCGCGCGTATGCGGCGCATGATCCGAGCCAAGCACATCCACGATCGCACGCGTCACGCCATTCCAGATTCCAATGCGGTGCGCCGCATCGCGTACCGGCGGATTCATCTGCGCGCGGGCGCCGAGACGTTCGTAACAGCCGGGCGCTTCCAGCGTGAGGTGATGCGGCGTCGTTTCAACCGAGGCGACGTCCTTGTGCCCGGCGAGAAATTCCATTTCCTGGACTGTTGACACATGCAGCACGTGAACACGTGCACCGGTCTCGTGCGCGATCGCGACAAGCCTTTGTGTCGCCTTGAATGCGGCGACTTCGTCGCGCCAGACCGGATGTGAGCGGGCGTCTCCCTCCACACGCAGGTTCTTGCGCTCGTTCAGCCGCGGCTCGTCTTCAGCATGAAACGACGCGCGGCGGCGAATAACCTTGAGCACGGCGCGCAGGCCGGCATCATCGGCAACCAGCAGCGAGCCCGTGGATGAGCCCATGAAGACCTTGATGCCGGCGCAGCCCGGAAGTCGCTCCAGTTCGGCGAGATGCTTCGTATTGTCGGCGGTCGCCCCGACAAAGAAGGCGAAATCGCAATACATGCGATGATGCCCGCGCTTGACCTTGTCGGCGAGGGTTTCCGCACTCACGGTCAGCGGATCGGTGTTGGGCATTTCGAAGACCGCGGTGACGCCGCCCATCACCGCCGACAGCGACCCGCTTTCTAGATCTTCCTTGTGCGTAAGACCGGGCTCGCGAAAGTGAACCTGGGTGTCGATCACCCCCGGCAACAGATGGAGGCCCTTGCAATCGACGACCTCGCCGGCCGACGCACGCGACAGGTCGCCGATCGCCTCGAAGCGGCCGCCACGGATTCCGAGGTCGCGCGGCCCTTCGCCATCATGGTTGACGACCGTGCCGCCCTTGAGGATCAGATCGTAGGTATCAGCCATGCATTCCCTGATGCCGAGGACACCGCCGCTGCGAGAGGCGAAGGCGGGCGTCTCGAAGCATGAGGGCAGCGCCGGTCGGCGCCTCATTCTTCGAGACGCGGCCTTCGGCCGCTCCTCAGGATGAGGAAGGGCTTGGAAGGCCGCCCTCAGCGCTTACGTTCCGCCATGACTTCTGGCAAGAGATTATCGCAAGAGACCTTAGAGAGCCGGCATGCAGGCAGCATTTCTTCCCGATCGTGGCGTGGTCAAAGTCGTGGGCGACGACGCCCGTCGATTTCTCAACGGCCTGGTAACGGCCGATATGGGCAAGGTGGCCCCGGATAATCCGTGCTTCGCAGCGCTGCTTACCCCGCAGGGCAAGATCATCGTCGATTTCATCATTGCGGAGGCCCCGCCCGCCGATGGCGGCGGATTTTTCCTCGATTGCCCCCGCGCCCTTGCGCCGACGCTTGTGGAAAAACTGAATTTCTACAAATTGCGCGCCAAGGTCATCTGCGAGGACCTCTCTGAGGTGCTTGGGGTCATGGCGGTGTGGAGCGGAACGGCCGACAGCGAATACGGCCTATGCTATCCCGACCCGCGTTTGCCGGCGCTCGGCTCGCGGATCATGCTGCCGCCCCATCTTGCCGCCACGGCGGCCGGCGATATCGGCGCGGATTTCACCGATGCCGACGCTTTCGAGGCGCATCGCATCGCACTTGGTGTCCCACGCGGCGGTCTTGACTTCATGTACGGCGATACGTTTCCGCACGAAGCGGATATGGACCAGCTCAACGGCGTCGACTTCGACAAGGGCTGCTATGTAGGCCAGGAGGTCGTTTCGCGGGTCGAGCATCGCGCCACTGCCCGCAACCGGGTGGTGCCGATTGCCTATGATGAATTCGCGCCGAGCTCCGGGCTGCCGATCATGGCCGGCGAGAAACAGGTGGGCACGCTTGGCTCAACGGCGAAGGGCCGAGGCCTTGCCCTTATGAGACTCGACCGGATCGAGGATGCCCTTGCGGCGAAAACTGCACTCGAAGCGGGCGGGGTCACGATTCGCGCAGTGAAACCATCCTGGGCAAAGTTTAGCTGGCCCGGCGACACGAAGACCGCCCCATGAGCAAAGCAATTCTGCATTCCGACGGGCTCGAACGCTGTCCATGGCCGAAACAGGATCCGCTTTACGTGGCCTATCACGACGAGGAATGGGGTGTGCCCGAATTCGACGACCGCGCGCTTTTTGAAAAGCTCATCCTCGACGGATTTCAGGCCGGTTTGTCGTGGATAACGATCCTGCGAAAGCGCGACAACTTCCGTCGTGCGTTCAATGATTTCGATCCGGAGAAAATTGCGCGTTATCCGAAACGCAAGGTCGAGTCCTTGATGAAAGACGCCGGCATCGTGCGCAATCGCGCAAAGATCGAAGGCGCAGTCTCCTCGGCACGTGCCTGGCTGAAAATCATGGAGGGTTCCGGCTTCTCCAACTTTCTGTGGGACCATCTCGACGGCAGGCCCAGGCAGAACGCGTTTCGCTCGATCAGGCAGGTGCCGGCAGAAACGCCATTGTCCCAGAAGATATCGAAGGAGCTTTCCGCCCAAGGCTTCAGGTTCGTTGGTCCGACAATTGTTTACGCCTTCATGCAGGCCGTCGGCATGGTCAACGACCACCTCGTGACATGTCATCGCCACGCCGCGGTCGCCAAGCTCGCCCGTAGACGATGAGCAGACCCCCGGCCGCGAGAGGCACGAAGGCACCCCCACGGGCGTGGCAGCGCATGTTGTCGGGCCGGCGTCTCGATCTGCTCGATCCCTCGCCGCTTGACGTCGAGGTCGACGACATTGCGCACGGTCTCGCACGCGTCGCGCGCTGGAACGGACAGACCCAGGGCGGTCACATCTTTTCCGTCGCGCAGCACTCTTTGCTTGTCGAAGCGCTGGCGCGCGCCAAGGTTCCTCGTCTCGACCAAAAAAGCCGTCTTGGAGTCCTGCTGCACGATGCGCCGGAATACGTCATCGGCGACATGATCTCCCCTTTCAAGGCAGTGATCGGCGACAGCTACAAGGCCGTCGAGAAGCGTTTGCTTGCCGCCATCCATTTACGCTTCGGATTGCCGGCGAAGCTGCCGGAATCGCTGGAGACGCTTATCAAATCGTCGGATCGCAGCGCAGCCTATCTCGAGGCGACGCGTCTCGCAGGCTTCGCCGAGGCCGAAGCGCGAAAATTTTTCGGACCGCCGCCGAAGTTTTCGGCCGTGCTCGAACGGGATTATCTCAGGCCCTGGCCTGCCGGAACCGCGCAGGCACGTTATCGAGAGCGATTCGAGAAGTTGCTCGGCAGTTGAACCTTTTCAACGCGAGATTCAGAGCCTACATAAGGCTCGAGATGATTCATGTCTGTCCACTTTCTCGTCTGAATACAACGGTCGACGAAACCGGGGCGCGGCACATCGTGACCTTGCTTCGCCTTGTCGACAGGGTTCAGCGGCCAAATCACATCGAACCCGAGAATCATCTGGTTCTTGCCGTCGACGACATCACGATTCCGATGGACGGCTATACGATGCCGGGTAACGATCACGTGCAGCGGCTGATCAAATTCGTCACTGCCTGGGACCGCAAGACTCCGATGGTGATGCACTGCTTTGCCGGTATCAGCCGCTCGACCGCCGCGGCCTATGTTGCCGCTTGCGCGCTCAATCCCGGACGCGACGAGATGCAAATTGCCTGGGACATCCGGCGCTCGTCACGCACGGCCCAGCCCAATTCGCGCATTGTTTCGATCGCGGATCGCCTGCTCCAGCGCAATGGCCGGATGATCCGGGCGGT
>DATBHE010000021.1:0-12378 GCA_036557605.1 Pseudolabrys sp. | reverse complement strand
CCAGAACCAATTGCGCTGGATTCCCGCTTGCACCGGAATGAGCGGACGGAGAGGACGTCCCGCCCCATTGGTCGGAATTATCTCGGACAGAACCGATGGCTGACGGACCTATTCTCGTCACGGGCGCGGCCGGTTTTATCGGATTTCATGTCGCCATGCGGCTGCTGAGCGGTGGCCGCGAGGTTGTCGGCCTCGACAATATGAATGCCTATTACGACCCGGGGCTGAAAGAGGCCCGCCGTTCGGAACTCGCGAAGTCGAAGCGCATGCGCTTCGTCAAGCTGGATCTTGCCGATCGCGAGGGCATGGCTGCACTTTTTAAAGAGCATCGTTTCCCCTCTGTCGTGCATCTCGCGGCACAGGCAGGCGTCAGGCATTCGCTGATTGATCCTTTCGCCTATGTCGATGCCAATCTGACCGGGTTTACGACCATTCTGGAAGGCTGCCGTCACAACGAATGCCGCCATCTTCTCTATGCCTCGTCATCATCGGTCTACGGTTCCAACACGACGATGCCGTTCTCGGTTCACAGCAATACAGATCACCCGTTGAGTCTTTATGGCGCTTCGAAAAAGGCGAACGAGCTGATGGCGCATGCCTACGCGCATCTGTTCGGAATTCCGACGACCGGCCTGCGGTTTTTCACCGTCTATGGTCCGTGGGGCCGCCCCGACATGGCCATGTGGATATTCGCCAAGGCAATCCTCGCCGGCGAACCCATCAGGCTGTTCAACAACGGCAATATGAAACGCGACTTCACCTATATCGACGATGTCGTTGAAACGGTTGTGCGGCTGGCTGATCGGCCGCCGATCGGAGACCCGACGTTTTCGGCGGCGTCACCAGATCCTGCATCGAGCAGTGCGCCGTGGCGAGTCTATAACATCGGCAACAACAAGCCGGTGGAACTGCTCGAGGTCGTACGGCTACTCGAAGAATCGATCGGCAAGAAAGCCAAACGCGAACTTTTGCCGATGCAGCCCGGGGATGTGCCGGCGACCTACGCCGATGTCGACGATCTGACGCGTGATGCGGGCTTCCGGCCGGCGACGCCGATCGGCGAGGGGATTCACCGCTTCGTTGATTGGTATCGCGCCTATCATCGTTTGTGAGAGCTCCGGTTCCACCGGGCTTACCGGCACATGGATCGTGCCGAGCGACCGGCCTATAGTGGCGCCGCTCCCGTGCAGACGGATATAGAGACACAACAAATGACGGTTCCAACACTGGCAAAACTGAAGGTCAAACTGTTCACCGACGGCGCCGACAAGGCGCAGATCGTGGAAATGGCCAAGCAGCCATGGATCGCCGGCTTCACCACCAATCCGTCCTTGCTCAAGAAGGCGGGCGTGAGCGACTACGCGGCCTATGCGCGCGATCTTGTCGCCGCGGTGCCTGACCGGCACATATCATTCGAGGTCTTTTCCGACGACGTCGCGGAAATGGTCGCGCAGGCGCGCGTCATCGCTTCGTGGGGCAAGAATGTTTACGTGAAATTGCCGGTGACAAACACGCGCGGCGAACCGTTGTTCGACGCGGTGCGCACGCTGTCCCGGGATCGAGTCAACATCAATATGACAGCGATTTTCACAGGTGAACAAGTTGCCCGCGCGGTTGAAGCGTTGGATGGCGGTGCGCCTGCCTGCGTATCCGTGTTCGCCGGCCGGCTCGCGGATTTCGGTATCGATTATCGCCCGGTCATGCAGGACGCCATTGCGCGCGCTCGCAAGACCCGCAATGTCGAGATTATCTGGGCATCGACGCGCGAGGTCTTCAACGTCGTGGAGGCGGATGATATGGGCTGCCACATCATCACGGCGCCCGCCGACGTTCTCAAGAAGCTTCCCGCGCTTGGCACCAAAACGCCCGCCGAACTGTCGCTTGGAGCAGTGAAATCCTTCCGCGACGACGCCGTCGCCGCGAGTCTGCGGCTTGCGGTACCTGCGTCCCGTGCGGCCGAATAGCGATCAATCCACAGTTTTCATGTCCATGGAACATTGCGGCTGTAACGCTTTGAATCAAAACGTGTTCGGCTCGGGTTTTGAGGGGTAGTCGCCAGTCGGGCAATGCCGTGCTAGGTGAAATGCGGCGGGATTTTATGGGGCGTGGGGATACCATCGAAACATGATGCAGGCTGCAGTCGCAAGCGCGGAACGTCCGTTGCGTGTCGGTGTCGTCGGTGTCGGCGTTATGGGCAGCAACCATGCGCGCGTGTTCGCCGGGCTGCCGGGGGCCGAACTGGTCGGCGTTGCCGATCCTGACCGTAAACAGGTCGACTTCGTCGCCAGGACACTGGGTTGCATCGCCGTTGCCGATGTGAACGAGCTGCTCGAACGCGACGTCGACGCCATCACAATCGCCGCACCGACGCATCTGCATCGCGAGATCGCGCTGACCTGCATCAAACGTGGTGTCCACGTGATGGTGGAGAAACCGATCGCGTCCTCGGTCGAGGAGGGCCGGGACATCATCAATGCTGCGCGCCGGGCCGGCCTGACGCTGATGGTTGGTCATGTCGAGCGCTTCAATCCCGCAGTCGAAGCGATCAAGGAAGCGATCCGCGGCGAAGATATTCTTTCGATTGCCATAACCCGCGTCGGTCCGTTTCCGCCGCGCATGTCGAATGTCGGCGTGGTGATCGATCTGGCGGTTCACGACATCGACCTGATCCGCTGGTTTACCGATTCAGACATTATCGAAGTGCAGCCGCAGCTTTCGAGCGCGGTGGCCGAGCGCGAAGACATAGCGCTTTTGCAGTTCCGTACCGCCTCCGGAGTGCTTGCGCACATCAACACGAACTGGTTGACGCCTTTCAAGGCGCGCAACGTCACCGTCGCGACGCGCGGCAAGTACGTGATGGGCGATTTGCTGACGCGTCAGGTCACGGAATGCTTCGGCTTCCAGCCCGACGGCAGCTACTCGATGCGGCATCTTTCGGTCGGTCACGCCGAGCCGCTTCGTTCCGAGCTGCTTGCCTTCCTGCGCGCGGTGCGCTCGGGTGCTTCACCCGCAGTCACCGGCGAAGAAGCTGTGGCCAGCCTTGAAATCGCAACGCGCTGCCTTGCCACGCGCCCGACGGTGGTTGCGCCTGCGCAACGAAAAGGTCCGCGCGTTGCCGTTGGCTGACGGCGAGCCGTTTACGGGCATTCGATGAATTTGCGCACCAATCCGCCGCCGATTCCGTTCATCGATGTCGCGGCGCAGCGGCGCAGGCTCGGACCTGCGATCGATGCGGCCGTCGCCAAAGTTCTGAATCATTGCCAGTTTATTCTCGGGCCGGAAGTCCGCATCTTCGAGAGGGAATTGGCGGCATTCTGCGGTGCCCGCCATGTTGTCACCTGCGCCAGCGGCACTGACGCCCTGGTCCTTGCATTGCGGGCAATGGGAATTGGCCCCGGCGACGCGGTGTTGTGCCCGTCCTTCACCTTTTGCGCGACCGCCGAAGTGGCGGCCCTGGTCGGCGCAACGCCGGTCTTCGTCGACGTCGATGCCGCGACCTTCAATATCGACGCAAAAGGCATTGTAGGCGCCGTCGCAACCGCACGTGAGGCCGGGTTACGGCCAAAAGCAATCATACCGGTCGATCTTTTCGGATTGCCTGCCGATCACGGGGCCATCCGCGCCGCAGCGCAGGCCGAAAATCTGCTCATCCTCGACGATGCCGCTCAGGGTTTCGGTGCGACCTACAACAATCGGCGGCTCGGCACGTTCGGGCAGGCGACTGCGACGAGTTTTTTCCCGGCAAAGCCGCTTGGCTGCTACGGCGATGGCGGCGCCGTGATGACCGACGACGACGCTTTGGCCGACGCATTGCAAAGCCTGCGTGTTCACGGACAGGGCAGCGACAAATACGACAATGTCCGTATCGGCCTCGCCTCGCGTCTCGATACGATCCAGGCCGCGATCCTCAGCGAGAAACTGAAGATTTTTCCAGACGAAATCGATGCCCGCAATGAAGTTGCAAATCGCTACAACCATGCACTCGGCGATGTTGTCGCAGCACCGCGTGTCCCGGCCGGCCTCGTTTCTGTCTGGGCGCAATATACGATCCGCATCGCCGGCGGCCGGCGCGATGCCGTCGCCGCCGCGCTGAAAGCCGAAGGCATTCCGACGGCGATTTACTACCCGATCCCGCTGCATCGCCAGCAGGCGTATAAACACTATCCAGTCGGAAAAGGCGGCGTCGCAGTCAGCGAAAGGCTGGCCTCCGAGGTCATCAGCCTGCCGATGCATGCTTACCTCGACAGCGCAACTCAGGACCGCATCATCGATGCGGTTCGGCGGGCGCTGAAGCCGTGAGTTCGCGTGCGAGATCGGAAGTAAGTCGTTCACAACGCGCGCAATATCTTCAGGTCTCATGCGCAGGCTCGCTGCCTCATGGATTGCCGGGTCATAGGTGTGCGAAAGCACGCCGTTCTTCGAGCGGCCATGCCTGGCAATGACTGCGTGACGGGCAAGCGCACGCCCACATAATCCGTTCGTGTAGAGGGCTTTCCGCGGCAGTTCGATGAGCTGGCGAGAGAAAAATATCCGGCTGCGCCGTCTCGAGGCGGAGGCGATCGGCATTCTAAGAGAGACCGTTGCCGAGTTTCGCAATCCGGTCATGCTTTATTCGATTGGCAAGGATTCAAGCGCGATGTTGCATATCGCGCAGAAGGCCTTTGCTCCGGCCAAGCCTCCGTTTCCTCTGTTGCATGTCGACACGACCTGGAAATTCCGGGAGATGATTGCATTTCGCGACGAAACCGCCGCCCGTGTCGGGATGGACCTTATTGTCCATGTGAACGAGGAAGGACTCAAGCGCGGCATCTCTCCCGTAACGTCAGGGTCGGCGCTTCATACCCAGGTCATGAAAACCGAGGGCCTGCGCCAGGCGTTGGATAAATGGAAATTTGACGCCGCGTTCGGCGGTGCCCGGCGCGACGAAGAAAAGAGCCGGGCCAAAGAACGCATTTTTTCGCATCGCTCCGCGAGCCACAGTTGGGATCCGCGCAATCAGCGGCCTGAGCTTTGGCACCTGTTCAATACTCGCATCAAAAGCGGGGAGTCGATGCGCGTGTTTCCTTTGTCCAATTGGACGGAGCTGGACGTGTGGGAATACATCAGGGCGGAAAATATCGCCGTCGTGCCGCTTTATTTTGCCAAAGAGCGTCCGATCGTCGAACGCAGCGGAACGTTGATCATGGTCGACGACGACCGTTTACCTTTAGCGCCGGGCGAAGCCCCGCGGATGGCGCGAGTCCGCTTCCGGACTCTCGGCTGCTACCCGCTCACCGGCGCCATTCGCTCCGAGGCGGGGACGATCGATTCGATCATTGCCGAAATGCGGACGTCAAAGAGCTCGGAACGTCAGGGGCGCGTCATCGACCATGACGAGTCTGGCTCAATGGAAAAGAAGAAGCGCGAGGGCTATTTCTGATGGCACTCCGGCAGACAGCGGTGTCGGGCAACGCTGCGGCTGCGGCTATTGACGCGCTGCCGGCGCTGCGCTTCCTCACCTGCGGTTCGGTCGATGATGGGAAGTCGACTCTCATCGGACGGCTGCTGCACGAACAAAATCTCATTTTCGATGATCATCAGGCCGCGCTGGAGCGGGATTCAAAGAAGCACGGTACCACCGGCGCCGATGTCGATCTCGCACTTCTGCTGGATGGCCTCGAAGCCGAACGGGAGCAGGGCATTACGATCGACGTCGCCTACCGCTATTTTTCGACCGGGCGACGGGCCTTCATCGTCGCGGATACTCCGGGGCATGAGCAATACACACGCAACATGGCGACAGGCGCTTCAAACGCCGATCTCGCGGTTCTTCTGGTCGATGCGCGCAAAGGACTCCTGAATCAAACGCGTCGGCATGCGATTATCGCGAGTCTCCTCGGCGTTCGTCATGTGCTCCTCGCCGTCAACAAGATGGACCTTGTCGATTTCGATCGGTCCGTGTTCGGGAAAATAAGCGCGGAGTTCAGCGGCTTCGCGACAACCCTTGCCTTCAAGACCATAAATGCCATCCCGCTTTCAGCTAGGTTCGGCGACAATGTGTCTTCAAGAAGCACCCGGACGGCGTGGTACGCGGGGCCCCACCTGCTCGACTATCTTGAGACACTCGACGTCGAGGATGATCAGGCAGCCAAGCCGTTCCGGTTTCCGGTGCAGTGGGTCAATCGCCCCAGCTCCGATTTTCGCGGGTTTTGCGGAACGATCGTCAGCGGACACGTGAAAGTCGGCGACGAGGTTGCCATTCTTCCGTCAGGGCACACAACGCGGGTCAAGGCAATCCTGGGACCGTCCGGAAGCCTGGATTCAGGGAGTCCGGGCGATGCGGCCACCATGACACTGTCGGATGAAATCGACGTCGCCCGAGGCGACATCATAGTGGCGGTCAAAGACCGGGCACAGGTCGCAGATCAGTTCGCCGCACATCTGGTGTGGATGTCGGCCAAAAAGTTGCTGCCTGAGCGCTCCTATCTCATAAAAATTAACAACAACATGCTCGGCGCAGCCGTCACCGAACTGAAGCACCGGATCGACGTTTCCAGCCTCGCCAAGCTGGCCGCAAAAACGCTGAGCCTGAATGAAATCGGAGTCTGCAATCTCTCGCTGGCAAGAGCAGTGCCGTTCGATCCATACGCCGCAAATCGCAACACCGGTGCTTTCATTCTTATCGATCGGTATTCGAATGAAACGGTGGCGGCGGGCATGATCGATTTCCCGTTGCGGCGCGCCACCAATATCCACCATCAGAGCCTGACGGTTAGTAAGGTCGAGCACTCGCGCTTGAAGCACCATCGCCCTGCGGTGCTGTGGCTTACCGGGCTTCCGGGAGCCGGTAAATCAACGATCGCGAACCTGGTGGAAGCGAACTTGCACGCGCGCGGCGTTCATACCGCGCTGCTTGACGGCGACAATGTACGCCATGGCCTCAATCGCGACCTTGGATTTACCGAGGCCGATCGCGTCGAGAACATCCGCCGGATCGGCGAGGTCGCGAAATTGATGGCCGATGCGGGTCTCATCGTGCTGTGCTCATTCATCTCGCCGTTCCGTGCCGAGCGGCGCATGGTGCGGGACCTGCTCGAAATCGGGGAGTTCATTGAGGTTTTTGTCGACACGCCACTCGAGGAATGTATTGCACGCGATCCCAAGGGGCTTTATCGGCGCGCGCTGGCGGGCGAGATCAAGAATTTTACCGGCGTCGATCAGCCCTATGAAGCGCCAGAAAACGCTGAAGTGCATCTTTCAGCGGATCGCGAAAGTCCCGAAAAACTGGCGCACCTGGTCGTCGAAGAATTGATACGCCGCTCGATCATCTGAGGCGTCACGTCCGCTTGTAGACGTCATCGAGCCGCTCGATGTCATCTTCGCCGAAGTAACTGCCGGTCTGCACTTCGATCAGCTCGAGCGGGATTTTCCCCTTGTTGGCCAGCCGGTGTACGCTGCCGATGGGGATATAGACCGACTCGTTTTCGTGCACCGCGCCGACCTTCTCCCCGACGGTCACCTCGGCGGTGCCACGCACAACGACCCAGTGCTCGGCGCGATGACGATGCTTCTGCAGTGACAGAACGCCGCCCGGAATGACCACGATGCGCTTAACCTGAAAGCGCTCGCCCATATCGATCGACTCGTAATAGCCCCAGGGCCGGTGGACCCGCTTGTGATCGGTCGCCTCCGGCCTTTTTGCTGACTTGAGCTTGCCCACGAGTTCGCGGACGTCCTGCGCGCGCTCGCGCGGAACGACCATGACCGCGTCCGAGGTGCTGACCACTACGAGATCCTTGACGCCAACGACAGCCGTCAGGCGATCGTTGGAATGGACCACGCAATCCTTGGCGTCCATCGTCATGACCGCGCCTTGCAGGACATTGCCGGAGGAGTCTTGGGATGTAACGTCGAACAGTGCATCCCAGCTGCCGATATCCGACCAGCGGAAATCACCCAGCGCGACCGCTGCCAGATCGGTCCTTTCCATGACCGCGTAGTCGATCGACTTCTGCGGTGCGCGCGAGAATGCGTCCGACGCCAGCCGCAAAAATCCGAGATCATTGCTTGCATTGACGACAGCCTCGTCAACCGCGGCAGCCATCTCAGGTTCGAGCCGTTTGAGCTCCGACAGCAGCACGGCCGCGCGAAAAAGGAAGTTGCCGGAATTCCACAGATAGCCATCGCGGACATACCGCGCGGCGGTTTCGGCGTCCGGCTTTTCGACAAAGCTTTTCACCGCATAGACGCCATCACCGATCGCCTCGCCGGGAAGAATGTAGCCGTAACTGGTTTTTGGCGCGGTTGGCTTGATGCCAAACGTAACGATGCGGCCTGCCTCGGCCGCCACCAGGCCCGCCCTGCAGGTTGCGCGGAATGCATCAACGTCGGGGATAATGTGGTCGGCGGCGAGGGCCAGCACCACGGCCTTCGGGTCCCGCCGGCTGGCCACTACCGTTGCCGCTGCGATCGCAGGCCCTGAATCGCGGCGCATCGGCTCGATGACGATTGTTGCATCAACGCCGATCTCCTCCGCCTGACGTCGTGCGAAGAAGTGAAAATTGGGACCGGTGATGACGATGGGCGGCGCGAACATCGCGTCCTGCACGCGCAACAAGGCTTCCTGGTAGGTCGACGTGTTGCCGATCAAAGGCAGGAACTGCTTGGGCAGGGCATCACGTGACACAGGCCAAAGCCTGGTCCCGGCGCCACCTGCCAGCAGTATGGGAACGATCGGTGAGGCCATGTGGACCCGGCTGTTGTCGCTCTTTGTTCCGGCGCAGAATTGTCTTAAGGCAGTGGCATCTATCTGACTATCGCTATCGTTGCTTAAGCCTCAAGTGTTAATTGGCGGCGTTTCAAGCCTGTCGACAGGGGACCTCCCCCGGATGATTGATCGCATCTTGACGGTTGGCGGCTTCACGCTGCTTTCGCGCGTGACAGGCTTCGCCCGCGACATCATCCTGGCGGCCGTCCTCGGCGCCGGTCCGGTGGCCGACGCCTTTTTCGTCGCCTTGCGGCTGCCCAACCACTTCCGGTCCATATTCGCAGAGGGTGCGTTTAACGCTGCTTTCGTGCCCTCCTATGCGCGGATCAGGGAAACCGGCGGGGCGGAACGCGCCGCCTTATTCGCGGATCGTATCTTCACCCTGTTGCTTGCGAGTCAAATCGTGCTGCTGGCAGTGGCGCTTCTGTTCACGCCGGGAGTAATCGAGGTTCTGGCACCGGGCTTTCTGCGCGATCCCGGCCGCTTCTCACTCGCCGTCGAATTCACCCGTATCACGTTTCCCTATCTGCTGTTGGTGACACTGGTCACGCTTTACAGCGGAATCCTGAATGCTTTGCAGCGTTTCGCCGCCGCGGCGGCCGCGCCGATTTTGCTCAACCTGTCGCTTATTGTTGCGCTCGCTTTGGCTGCCTTCTTCCCGACCGCCGGGCACGCGGCAGCATGGGGTGTTCTGGCGGCCGGAGTTCTCGAATTCCTTCTGGTCGCTGGTGATGCCGGCATTGCCGGAGTGCTGACAAGAATACGCTGGCCTGAGCTTGATGCCGACGTGCGGCAATTCTTCCGGGCATTGGGGCCGGCCATCGTCGGCTCGGCGGGCGTACAGCTTGCCTTGTTCGCTGATACCATCATTGCGAGCTTGCTGCCCGCCGGTGCGGTGTCGGCGCTTTACTATGCAGACAGGCTCAACCAATTGCCGATCGGCGTCATCGGAATCGCCGCCGGCACCGTCATCCTTCCCGAGATGTCACGGCGTATTGCGGGAGGTGATCATGCGGGTGCCGTGCACGCTCAAAGCCGCGCGATCGAGTTTACATTACTGTTGTCGATTCCCTGCGTCGTCGCTTTCTTCGTCATTCCCGATCTGATCATGCGCGCGTTGTTCATGCGCGGTGCGTTCACTGCAGCCGATGCCGAAGCGGCCGGACGTACCCTGGTTGCCTATGCATTCGGCCTGCTGCCGTTTGTCCTCATCCGCAGCGCCGTCGCGCCGTTTTTTGCCCGCGGAGATACGGCGACACCGGTCAAGGCGGCTTTGAGCGCTGCAGCGGTCAATATCGCCTTCAAGATTCTGCTCATGGGACCGCTCGCCCAGGTTGGTCTGGCGCTGGCGACGTCGATCGGCGCCTGGATCAATCTTGGCCTGGTAGTCTGGTTTGCGGCGCGCGCCGGCTATCTGCCGCGTGACGGGCGGCTGCTCCGCTCGACGGTGCGGCTCGCCGTTGCCGGCCTCGTGCTCGCGGCAGTGTTGTTGCTGTGTCATCCGATCGTTGTGCGATGGGTCGGAGGTGGCTATGGACTGCGTGATCTTGCCACGTTGGGAGCGCTCGCGGCGATCGGTGCCGTGATCTATGGCGGAATGGTGATTGCGCTGTTTGGCAGCGAATGGTTCGGCAATTTTCGGCCCAAGTGGCGCCGATAAAACGACAATTGTTGCGCTATTGTCGAACCACCGAGGTGGACATAGCTGACTGGCGACGGTATGGGGACTGCCGCATCCTCTTGTTTCGCTGCAGGAATTCATGAATCCCGATCGGGTTGTTTCATCACTTTCATTGATACGGCGTACGACAACAGTCGCATCGCTGTTTGTGCTTGCGACTTTTGTCGCAAGCTGCGGCGAGCGCCAGCAACAGGCTGGCGCGCCGCCGCCGCCGGTAGTGACTGTCGCTAAACCGGTCAAGCGAACTGTCTTTGATTATGACGAATATGTCGGGCGTTTCACTGCCATCAATGCGGTCGAGGTTCGCGCACGCGTGTCGGGTTATCTCGACAGGCTGCATTTCAAGGATGGTCAGTTGGTCAAGCAGGGTGACCTGCTTTTCACGATCGATAAGCGTCCGTTCCAGAACACGCTCGACCAGGCCCGCGCCAATCTGGAGCAGGCGCAATCAAACTTGGCCTACACGGAAGCCGACTATACGCGCGGGCAGGCGCTCGTGCGCGACAAGACCATCACGGATCAAACATTCGAGCAGCGCGCGCAGGCATTCCGCAACGCGAAGGCCTCGGTGACCGCCAACGAAGCGGCGGTACGTCAGGCCGTGCTCGATCTTGAGTTCACCGAGTTGCGCGCGCCGGTGGACGGTCGCATCGGCGATCGCCGTGTGACGCCGGGCAACCTGGTCACCGGAGGGACGGGCGGCAACACCACGCTGCTCGCGACCATCGTGTCGACCGATCCGATCTATTTCGAGTTCACCTTCGATGAGGCGTCGTATCTGCGCTACGAGCGGCTCGCGAAGGCCGGCGGGCAGGACGTCGCCAGCCGTAATGCCAGTGTGCAGGTGGCGCTCAAGCTCATAGACGAGCATGACTTCGATCACGAGGGCCGCATGGATTTCGTCGACAACGTCATCGACCGCTCGACCGGCACAATTCGCGGCCGTGCCGTGTTCGCGAACCAGAATAGCGTGTTCACGCCCGGCATGTTTGCGCGCGTGCGCGTACCCGGCTCGTCGCCCTACGAGGGCCTGCTGGTTCCCGACATAGCTATCGGCACTGAGCAAGCGCGCCGGTACGTGGTCGTGATCGACGATCAGGACACCGCGCGCGTCAAATACGTGACGCTCGGCCAACTCACTTCCGACAATCTGCGCGTTATCAAAGAGGGCCTCGGTCCCGATGATCGCGTCGTAGTCGAGGGCCTGATGCAGGCTCGCCCGGGCACGAAGGTGCATCCCGAGGAACAGGGCAAAAAGCCGGCAGGGCCGGTGTCCGCGGGCGGCGCGCCGCAACAATCAAAATAGCGGGCGGGTCGAACGCATGCGCATATCTCACTTCTTTATCGACCGGCCGATTTTTGCCTCCGTCGTATCGATCATTTTCGTGATCCTTGGCGGCGTGGCGTTCTGGCGTCTGCCGGTTGCGCAATATCCGGAAATTGCGCCGCCGACGATTACTGTGTCCGGGCAGTATCCGGGCGCCAGTGCGGATGTCGTTGCCGCGACCGTCGTCACGCCGATCGAGCAGCAGATCAATGGCGTCGAAAACATGATCTATCTGTCGTCGAACTCAACCGGCGACGGTCGTTTCACGATCTCGGTCACGTTTGAGCTGGGGACGAATCTCGATATTGCGCAGGTGCAGGTGCAGAACCGTGTCTCGATCGCGCAGCCGCGGTTGCCGATCGACGTGCGCAATATTGGCGTCACTGTCAATAAAAGTTCGCCAGATCTGATGATGGTCGTGCACCTCTATTCACCTGACAAATCACGCGACACACTTTTCATCTCGAACTACGCGACCATTGAGATCACCGACGCGGTAACGCGTGTAGACGGCGTTGGCTCATTGATCGTGTTCGGCAGCCGTGACTATGCGATGCGTGCGTGGCTCGACCCCGATCGGCTGCAGTCGCTCGGCCTCACCGCAAACGACGTCGTCAATGCGCT
>DATBHE010000020.1:0-22439 GCA_036557605.1 Pseudolabrys sp. | reverse complement strand
GGCCGCAAGTCGATGCCGGGAACGCCGGCCAGAAACGCCGCGGCTGCCGCGCTGTTCTTGTATTTGCTGCCGTCCTGTTCGATGAGCCCGACACTCGCCATCGCCGCCGCCAGGACGCGGAGCGTCCGCGCCGGCACTCCGGTTTTGCGACTGAGCATGGCGAGATCAGCCGAGCCTGCAGCCAGCGCTTCAAACAATCCGACTTCGCTTGCAACAAAAAGGTGCTTGGCCGCCATGAAGCCCATGGCAATTTTCATGATCGGCTCTGGTGTCGCTTCCGCCATTGTCGCCCCCAATGTGCGCTTTCCGACATTGCAGGCTAATCGGATCGGCTGTTTGTTACAATGTTATGTTGTTTTTCGGCGAATAAGCCGTGCCGGCGAAGCTGCTCGGTTTGTCGCTCGTTTAGGATCGCAGCAAAACCTCAGCGCAACCCCATGACTGATTAAAATTGCCAGAGGCATTTTTACCGATGCGGGTAAGGCTGTTGGCATTTTGTCGCCCGGGCGACAACGCCATCAACGCCAGCAAACGCAGGGGCTGACATGATTCAAGTGCTCAAACAATTCGGCAAAGACACCTCCGGAGCCACCGCGATCGAATACGGCTTGATCGCCGCAGGGATAGCCGTGGCTATCATCGTGACGGTCCAGTCTCTGGGATCGAACCTCAATACCACGTTCAGCAGCGTGTCGACGGCCTTGAAATAAGGGGCTGCGGCAGGTGCGACAGGCAAAGGCCGCCTCACAGGGCGGCTTTTGTTTTGTCCGCGATCATGGCGCGGCGCGCTACCAGGGCCGCGATGACGAGGGCGGCGGCAAAGCCGACCGGCGCCTCGACAAACGGGTAAATCAGGATGAGCAGGCAGGCCAAGCCGATGCCGGCCAGCTCATGCGTGAGAAACCCGCCTGCCCGGCCAAGGCGAAACAGGAACGCGACCGGGACCGCCAGGATCACCAAATCGTACGCCAGCAGGTGAGGCGTCGCCAGCGGCACGGCCGTGGCGAGCGCGGCAGCCTTGATCTCGTAGGCAGTGCGGCTGCGCCACACCAGGCCGACGGCGCATGCGGCAATGACCGCCACGGCGATGTGCACGGTCCAGGCCAGCGCTTCGCTGCCGCCGAGCGCGCGCACAAGCCCGAATGCGCTTTGCAGCTTGCCCCAGGCCGCACCATCGAAGGTCAGGGCCGGGCTTATGCCGGCGAAAAATGCCCGCCAGGTTTCGCTGCCGAACGCCAGGGCCGATGCGGCCGCGACGGCGGCTGCCACGCCCGTAGCGCCGGCGATGACGCGCCACCGGCCGCCCATCAGCAGCGCGATCGGAATAAGCAGGCCGAGGTGCGGCTTATAGGTCAGCAGGCCGAGAAGCGCGCCGGCGCATAACGGTCGGCTTTCGACAAGTGCGAGCGCGCCGCCGATGAGGCTGGCCGAGAGAAAAGCGTTCTGGCCGACCATGACGTTCGCCAGCACGGCAGGAAACGCCGCGCCAACAAAATAACCGACCCGGTCACCGACAATGCTGCGGATCGCCGCAAGGTAGGCCAGGAATGTACCGATCACCCAGACCACGCATGCGATCGCGTACGGCAGCAGCGCCAAAGCGCCGGCAACGAACAGGAAAGTCGGAGGATAGGCCCAGCCCAGGTAGCCGTCGAAGGGGCCGACGATTGCCTCTTCGAGCGGCTTCAGCGTCGGCCAGTCGTAAACCGCCGCCGCGTGACCGGCGAGGATCTCGCGTCCCGCCGCCCAAAAGGTGACGAAGTCGGCGGTATTACCGGCCCCTTTCGAAACCGGGACGATCCACAAGCCCTGCGCATAGAAGGCGAGGAACCCGACGAGATTGACGACAATCAGCGCAAAGCCGATGAGCTCCACCGGATGCGCCAGCTTGGCGCCGGTGCCGCGCGCAGGCGATATCTCGTACGTGCTCACCGCAACTAGGCCTCGTCTGACCGGCGCGAGATTAATTCGCCTGCCTTGACGAGTTGTTACGAAGTTCCACGCTCAGGGCCGGCACGGCGTGGGCAAGCGGGATTTTGACGCGATTAGGCGGCCGAAAGCGACGCCGGACCGCGGTTCAGTTCAAAAATGGCCAATATCCCAAGCACTGCCAGTGAGTCGCTCCGGGCGGACGGTTCCGTCGGAACGGCCTCTTCGGTTCGGCAATTAACACAGCGTCGAAATTGATTTGCCCGCCGCCATGTTGGAACGAAACATGTCGAAACGAAACATATCGCAACGCAAAGAGCTGATCGTTCTGGTCGCTGCCGCCATTCTGGCGTCTTCCGGCCCGGTCTTGGCCGCCACCTTTTACATCGTCAGAGAAGGCAGGGGCCCGTGTCACGTCGTCGAGGGCCATCCGCCGGCGACGGTGACGATTATCGGCGGCAACAAGACCTATACGACGCGCGAGGCTGCCGAAAAGGATTTGGCTCTCGCTTGTAAGACCGGCTGAGCGCGATCCCACACGACAAGCGGTTTTTTCACCGCGCAGCCGTGTGGTTGCAGCCGTGCGGTTACTGAATCTTGATGCCGGCCGCGCGGATGACTTTGCCCCACTTCTCCGTCTCGCTGACGATGGCCTTGCCGTATTCGTCGGTCGTGAGCGGGGTCGGCGTGCTGCCGAGCAATGCGAATTGCGCCTTCATCTTCGGATCGGCCAGGCCGGCATTGATGGCACGATGGAGCTTGGCGACGATCTCGACGGGAGTGGCTTTCGGCGCACAGATGCCGCTCCACGGCGTCGCATCATATCCCGGCAGGGTTTCGCTCACCGCCGGTATGTCGGGAAAAAATGGCGAACGCTGCGCACCGGTCACCGCGAGCGCGCGCAGCTTGCCGCTCTTGATGAATTCGCTGGCGCCGCCAAGCGTGCTGAAATCGATCGAGAGCTGGCCGGCCAGCATATCGACGATGGCCTGGGCCTCGCCACGATAGGGCACATGCACCATGTCGATCCCGGCCATCATCTTGAACAGCTCGGCGGAGACGTGCGTCAGCGTGCCGACGCCGGCCGTTCCGAAGGTAACCTTGCCCGGCCTGGCTTTGGCGTAGGCTATCAGCTCCGCCGCAGTCTTCGCCGGAAACGATGGATCGGTGACGATGACAAAAGGTCCGCGGCTGACGCTCGCAACCGGCGCTGTGTCGCGAATGAAATTGAAGCTCAGATTGCTGTAGAGCGTGGCATTGGTGAACTGCGCGGCGCTCGCCATGAACAGCGTGTAGCCATCGGCAGTCGCATGCACCAAAATTTCCGCGGCGACATTGCTGCCGGCGCCGACCCGGTTCTCGACAACGAACGATTGGCCGAGATTGTCTGTCAAAAATTGCGCAATCAGCCGCGCATAAAGGTCAAGGCCGCTGCCGGCCGCAAAGCCGACCAGAATACGCACCGGCCGCGTCGGATAATCGAGCGCCCAGGCGGCGCCACGCATGAACGGCAAAGCGGCAGCGCCGGCGGCGAGACCAAGAACCGTGCGGCGGCGCATTTGCATCAGAGCTTTCCTCGCCTCGATGCGCAGACCCACTGAGTTGCCCGCTGCCTCGATCGGCAAGCCAATTCCGCGAGCAGCACTCCTGACAAATTACAGCAACCCTACGGCCGCGTGTAGAGGCACTACGGCCGCCTCCCCAAGTGCGACCGCCCTTTTACCCCCGCCACGTGTGGATCAGCACGGTCTGGTAATCCGGCGCCTCGAGGCCCCAGCGGGCGATGCAATCCACCCGCCTGAATTTCAAGCCGTGGGCCGCTGACATGATTCCGTCCTGACCGCCGCCGAAGGCGTCGCGCGAGAAGTAGCCGGCGACGAAGAGTTGCCGGGACGTGGCCTCAGGCACGGCCTCGTACACCTGCTGCAGACTTAAAGTCGGCGGCAGGCAGACGCCGAGCAGATCATGATGCGGATAGCCGCGCAGCGCTTCGAGCGCGTCCATCGGCTGCACCGGATACCAGCCCGGCCGGCGGAAGCGCGGATTGTTCTGTGGCGCGAAGAGATCGGTGGCGAGCGTTTCGATGCCATGGACGTGATGCAGGCAGTGCGCCCAGAAGCCGATGCCGGCGGCCACCGTCAGCAAGGGCGCGCGGAGGTGGCGGCGCACGTAATCGAGAGCTTCGGCGCTGGGCAGTGCGCAGGCCAGTCGGCCGGCGATGGTCCGGGCGAGGTGTTCATCGGTGATGCAGCGCGTGTGTCGCTCGATCAAGTGGCGCGGCGGCGCCTGCCGGCGCGCCAAGTGCTCCTGATAAAGCGCATCGATGGCATGCATCGACACTATTCGTAGCACGGATCGCCTCCAGTCCAGCGGCCTCCGGCAATGCTTTCCAAAATGTCGCGGCGAGCAAATCTCCACGTTCGCGGCAAAACCGGACTGGGGAGCAAGATCAAGTCCAAGCTTGCAATGGCGGCTTTCCCCGCAGCTTTTTGGGGCTCCGCGCGCGATTCCTGAATGCGAGTCGGAACGATGCCGCCGCTATTGCGTAACCCCTTGGAACCCCTTACCTACCCGCCCTGACGGGGGAGTGTCCCGAGCGGCAAAGGGGGCGGACTGTAAATCCGATCGGGCGCAACATTTATCCCATCGACCTCATTGATATCCTTGTATTTCCATTGACTTTCAGCGGAAACAGGACGACACGTTGGACGACACATGACAACCAATATGGGTTGAATGGTACTCCAACATGGCATTTCGGTTGCAGAGGAACGAGCGCAAATCGACATGGTATTTCGTGCGCCGCGTTCCGCTCAAATACGCGAATCTCGATCGGCGCGGCATCGTCCGACAAACGACGGGCGTGCGAATCGCTGCTGATCCCCATGGCGTTGCAGCACAGCGTATCGCTGAGGCCATCGACTCCAATCTAGAAGCATATTGGAGCAATCTCGCAACGGGCGGCGCCGCCAAGGCGCTCGCCGAGTACAAGGCCGCGAACGAAGCCGCAGCGCGGCTCGGCGTGTCACCGCCGTTGCCTCAGCAGGCGTTGCGGACCATCGAAGAACTATTGAGCCGGATCGAACGACTCGAGCACGGCAAGGTCGCCGAAAATCGGCACAACGTGGCCGCCCTACTCGACGCCGCTCCTGTCCCTGAATTGACGTTCCGACAATGCGCCGAACAATACATCGAAGCGCACAAGGCCGGATGGTCGAACGCCAAGCACGCTAAGCAATGGACGACTACCTTGGAGCAGTACGCCTATCCATTCGTCGGCGCTATGCCAGTTGCTCGCCTTACTGGTCCGGTTGGTACGCAGAAGATCAAACAAACCCTTGACTCAATTTGGTACGCAAAGCCAACAACTGCAATGCGCGTTCGTGGCCGCATTGAAAAGGTTCTCGATTGGGCCAAGGTGCAAGGCTATCGCGATGGCGACAACCCAGCACGCTGGCGCGGTCATCTCGATTCAGTATATCCGACCAAGGAAAAGCTCCACCCTGTCGAACATCACGCGGCGATGCCATACCGACAAGTCCCGGAGTTCATGCGAAAGCTACGCGCCATCAACGGAATCCCAGCACGCGCTACTGAGTTCTTGATCTTGACCGCGGCCCGATCGTCAGAGGTCTTGGAAGCGAAGTGGTCAGAAATCGACAGCGAAGGACGCCTGTGGATCGTGCCGCAACGTCAGATGAAAATGCGCCGGCCTCATCGTCAACCGCTCAGCGAAAGCGCTATGACGCTCCTGGCCGCATTACCGAAGGATGGCGAATACATCTTCCCAGGCGAGCGCAAAGGCAAGCCGCGTGATCCCAAAACCATAGATCGCGTTCTTGAACGCATGGGCATCAGCAACGACGAAGCGACGCCGCACGGCTTCCGCTCCGCATTTCGCGATTGGGGAGCGGAGATGGGCGATTACCCGAACGAGCTTCTTGAAATGGCGCTTGCTCATGCCGTTGGCGACAAGGTCGAGTCCGCTTATCGGCGCGGCGAGATGCTGGAGAAGCGACGCAAGCTGATGGCGGATTGGGCTGAGTTTTGTAATGGCTGACAAAATAGATTTGGAAAAGGAATTAATCGACTTGCAGGACCGGCTTGCCCAAGCCGATTTTATAGTGGCCGTCTGCGACAAACCTGACGACGGCCTTGCTCGTCTTATTGTTAAAACACTAAAGCCGATCACGATCAGGATGGACGCGAACAAGAACCACAAAAGACCCCACGTCCACATTGATTACGGAAAGTCGTATCACGTAGCATCGTATGCGATTGACACTGGCGAGCGCTTAGTGAGGGACGACAGGTTTGATCGCGAGATGAGTCTTTGGATTGGCACATGCCGACCGAAACTTTTCCAAGCGTGGGGCCTTTTGCAAGACGGCAAAGATGCGATGCCTATAATCTATGAGTTACGAGAGCCAGAAAAGAGCGGGCCAACGCTTCGCGACCTCCTCAGATGAGGGGTCGCTGGCTTGTCGGCGCCGCCTTCACCGCCGCGCCATTGCCGTTGCAGGCGCGAGCGATGTACACTTGATGAAGTCGCTGGAATTGGGAAATGAACACTCGGCGTGTTGCGGCACTCTCCACTGCGATCCTGATATATAGCGCTCCGCTCGCCTCAGCGCAGAACGGCGCGAACGCCTATCTACAATCTCTTTCCTCATCCGCGCGTGCTGCGATGCTGGGCAAGATCATCGGCGCCGGATGCATCGGCACTCAGACGTTTTACATGGGCCTTGGTACGGCCGGGCTGGCGAAGGACGATGCGTTCTGGAGTGTGCGGTGCCAGAACGGCCGGACCTACGTTGTGCAAGCACACCCAGACGGTAAGAGTACCGTCCTGGAATGTTCGGTACTGAAGGCTATGCACGCTGGCGACTGCTTCAAGAAACTGCCTTGAGCCGCCTATCGACATTGGGTAAAACGCCACGGCCAAGAGGGCGACTAATCGCGCAACTGATCGAGCGTCGCTCCAGCAATACTGACCGGCATCAATTTGCTGGAGCGTCTTCGCCCTCTCCGGTAACTGACGAGCCGCGAAAAAATGGGGCGCAACGCTTGACTCTAAACTCGCCAGCACGACGCCCCGAGTAGACCGCGCCCGACGACATAAGGGGGGCTGCTAGAGCGCGGCACTGTGATTGCACTAGCCGATTGCGGCCCGCCTATGGCGTGGCAAAAGAGGGCAAAGCGTAGCTTGACGCCGCGGCCTGGAAGTTTGCGTGGCAGTGCCCATGTTCCGATTATGGCCGAGTCCCCCGCTCAGTTGCGTATGAAGGCAGAGGCATGCCGCCGATTAGCGGAACTGACGCCAGACGCCGTGCGACGGGAACTCTGGATAAGTCGCGCCGCTGAATGGGAACGTCTGGCGTTGAAAGCGAGCCGCGGGATCGCTATCGGCGAAAAGGCTCGCGCTGTTGCCAAGCAACGCAGGCGCGCGGGCCGCGGTTGAGCCTTCGTCCTCAAACGGCTTACGCCGAGCCATGCCGCGCAATGCGACGGCGAGGCGCGATGCATCGGCGATAGGCCAGCCGATGTTGTTGCGATGCTCGATTTACGACGCTACTGGTTCAGCGCGGCGTGAATCACCGGCACCGTCGACAGCGCCCACAGGACCGTCATCCCGACGATGACTGCGGAGACAGCAATGACGATGGGCTTCATGCCTTCCATCGCTCCTAGCTGAGGTCACGCTCGGCATTCATCAAGACGTGTTCTGATGCCATTCACGAAAGCTTGATCGTCAAACAACGCCGTAACCCATTGGATCTATTGACAAAACAGCACTTTATGGTAAAGTGATGGTATGGATTATGCGGCCTTCGGGCCGTGTGATCATAGAGGGAACAAACCACGAACGTGGTCTGTCGATGCAGCCGGGAAGCCGTTAGGGCGTCCATGGCAAGCGCTTTGCGACGAGCGCGCAATCAAATCCTTGGGCGTTGTCGCCGCCACGATCGCGCGAGAGCGATCGACGAACCGCAAGGCTCGGGATGTTTGAACGGCGCGAGACGCTCGCCGCCGTAGTGAAAAACATACAACACCCGCTCCAGCGAAAGCTGGCAGCGGATAATCGAACACGCGCGCGGCGCGGACTAGAACCGTGGCCGCGCGCATTCTCTTTGGAGATTTCGATGGCGCCATCTTCCATATGGCGTGATCAGGACCTAACCACATCTAGGGTGGTCCACTCTCACACATACGACGACGGGATAACCATGCCAAACTCTAGCCCAAACCGATTCCGGCCCCGGCTGCCGTCACACTTTCAAGTCGCCGTGCATCGCCTCGCCATCCAACAAGGCCGGGCCGATGAAGATGTTCTCCGAGACGCTATCGGCATCGGACTGAGAGCGATCAGCGCGAAAGCCGCTCATGATCCCGCATGCCACGCGCGGGATCGCGACTAGCCAACCAAATATTGTTTCCGGCCGCGCCGCCGTATCGGCGCACCTATTTGCTGGATACCGTCCCCAGCATCACCGCTCCCCGACTGATCATCGGCGAGACTTGTCACTCTCTGAATGATGGATTTAGGACCGCGATGCCAAGGAAGGCTTTCGCGGTCCTATTTTTCAGAGAGCCAAACAATAACCAAACAACATTTCATCATTCATCACGTAATCCAAGAGTGACCCAATGACAAAGCCAAAGCTCTACTGCGTCGAGAAGATCGACGCTCGCGATTCAGATTACCAAGACCGCCATGATGAGGATCAGCAACCGCCAATGACGATTGACTCATGGATCGAACGCGACCTGTCGCCGCCCGACATTCTCATGGGGCCGTTTTCCACAAGCAGCCGTGTCATCCTCAACGCCGAAACCGGACTCGGCAAAACAAACTTCGCGTTGGCGCTGTCAGCGCACATCGCCGCTGGTCGCGACTTCCTGCATTGGAAGTGCAAACGCCCTGCGAACGTGCTGTTCATCGACGGCGAGATGTCACGCCGCGTGCTGCGTGATCGTATCAAAGATGCAGTTCGCCGCATCGGCAAGACTCCGACTCAGCTTTACATCCTCTCGCACGAGGATGTGCATGACTTCCAACCGATCAACACGCCGGCAGGCGCCGCCATCGTCGAGCGCCAGATAGCACGCATCGGCAAGGTAGACATGATCGTGTTCGACAACATTATGTCGCTAACCTCTGGCGACCTGAAGGATGAAGAAAGCTGGAAATCGCTTCAGCCATTCATCCGCAGCCTGACGGCCCGCAACATCAGCCAGCTATGGATTCATCACACCGGCTATGACGCCTCGCACGGATACGGCACCAAGACCCGCGAGTGGGCGATGGATACGGTCATCCAAGCCAGCAAGATCAACCGGCCCGATACCGATATCAGCTTCAGCCTGTCATTCCCCAAGGCTCGCGAGCGTTCTCCTGCGAACCGTGCCGACTACCAGGATATCAACGTCGCCTTGGTCCGTGACCAGTGGTCCTACGATGCTGCTGACCGCACTGCCACCAAGCAGAAGCTCAGCACCAAGCAGACGCTTGCCCGCAACACGCTATCCGACTTGGTGAACGAATCCGGCATGTTGGCACCGGGCAGCCTCAAGCTGCCGCCCAGTGTTCGCGTCGCCAAACTCGATGACTGGCGCGTTGAACTGTTCAGCCGCGGCGTTCTCGACGCCGAGAGCAAGAATCCCCGAACAGACTTCGCCCGGCTCAAGGATGCGTTGCAGGCGAAGAACGTCGTCGGTCTGCGCTCTGGCTATATCTGGCTGATCGCCAAGTAACCGGGCTGTAGCACGTAGCACCCCTAAAGGGGTGTGCTACGCTACGCTACACCCTGCCCAACTGTAGCAAGCTACAAAAACGCTACGCTACGCTACACGCTACAGCAGACGCCACCGCCAAGGATGGCAATGGTTGCTCTCTCCCGCAACCCCTCTCGCTGGCAACCTCGATCGCGCGGCAGATGCCGGAATTGAGTGCGGCGGATCAACAAGTTCGATCGCTGGCAGTGGCCAGACGACATCAACACAATCGTATCAAATAAGGTTCCTATCCATGCAAACTGGCGTAATCAAGTTTTGGAATGGCTTTAAAGGTTTCGGCTTTATCGCGCCCTCGAATTTCGGGCCTGATGTTTTCCTACACCGAAGCGCGCTTGATCGAGCCGGAATCGAATCCTTGCAATCCGGCGATCGCGTTTCGTTCGAGACGAGAATCGACACGCGCGGCAAGGCGCCGATGGCGGTCAACATCGCCGTTCTCAAGGACGCAGCCTGACTCATTCATTTCAAGAACGACGCCGGCCACGCTGGCGCTGCGGCGTTCTCACATCATTTGCCAGCAATAGGTACTTACCAAAATGGTTCATCATCACGAAGTTCTGGCCAGCCTGAAGAAGCATGTCAGCTACCTGCCCGACGTCATTCATCGCGAGATCGCAGATGGCATGGTCAGCGACGGCCTAGCTGATAGCGGCAACGGCGGAGAAGTTCGCGCCAGCGCGGCGCCGCATGAAGGCTGGACTCGCCTCCAAACCGTGCAAGCCGCAGCTTCAAATCCGGATACCGCTCGCCTATTTCGCGAGGTCCGCGCCACAGCGGCTCGCATGGGTTATGAGCTTCCCAGCTCCGGTTTTGTCGATCCGCGCGCCCTCGATGCCGCGATCAAGGGACAGCCGACTGACCAGAAATTTTTGTTAAAGGGGATGCTTGCTGATCATCGGCTTCGGCTTATTCCGTGACCAAAGAATCGCACCGTGCCCGGCAGTCCATTCCGGGAGCGGCGCAGTCGCTGACTGGCTGAAATCCCCAGGCCAGCGTCCGTGCGGGCACTGAGGCCCGCCGCGTTCGCGTCCTTGGATGGGAGCGCGAGCGCATCGAGGCGGCTCCGCGGTTGCTTCGGCAATTCCTTGCCGCGGGCCGCCTCCCCATTCGACAGCACCGGCTGTTGTCCATCGGCCGCGTGCGGGGGCGGTCTACAGATTGGCCTCGGTAGATCGCCCCTCCCCCTTTCACCAACAAAGAGTCTCACAGAATGACCCTTCGCACTACTGTTGCGAAACTCGATTCGATTGCGCGGCAAATGCGTATCCTGGTCACCGAGTTGCGCGACCAACATAACGCGACGACTGACCCTCAGGAGCGCGCCATTCTGCACCGACTCGGCCTTGTGGCCAGCGAGTGCTCGGCGGCGATCCTAGAGACGCCGAGACCAGTCATCACGAACTGAATAAGGATCGCAACGCGGCGGTCACTCTTCGTCTAACGCCGGCAGCCTCTGATCGCCATCGCAATCCTCTATTGCGTTGCCGTCTTTGTCTTCGACGATCGCCTGTCTTGCGCCGTGGCGCAGCGCCGACCGACCGACGATCATGGCAGAGTCGACTGACGGAAAAGCCGTCTCCAGCTTCCGGTCTTCGCCGGCCGCGGTGACGATTCGCAAGACGTAGCGCACGATAAAGTTCCCTGGTGTGACTTTGACATATTCGACTTACATAACGGCTTTTGCCGCATGGCGTTCCGCACCACCTGACCATCGAACCTGGCGAGAACTGGGCCGGCGCGCTCACGATGCATGGACTCCCGCGATGACGACTATGAGCGGCCACACTGATAGATTTCTTCGACGCTCATCTTGTCCGGCGTCGACGCGGCAAGTGCATTGAGTGCCGCGTAAACAGTAACCGTGCACAGCCGGCGCAGTCTCACCTTTCGGATTGGCGGCCGGCAATCTCTTCCATCAACACATTTTCCAACGGGTCCATCCAAGGGCTTTCGACTTCCATACCTTTGAAGCGCCGCCAGGCGTATCACCGGTAGCTCGGTGCGACCGGTGATAAACAACAAGGAACATTGACATGCGTAAATCTTGGGAACTTCAAGATGGCACGACGCTCATAAAGGTTGTCATCGATACACTGCGGGCACCGCGTAGCGCGACGGCCGGCCAATTCCAGCATGCGCCGAAGGCCGAACACCTCATCTCGGAAATCGGCCGGCTGGTCCACGAGACCGAGCGCGGTCATACCGGGCGGCAGTGACCAGGGAAGCGGTGGGCCGCAATGGATCAGAAAAAGCGCTGGCGCTCGTCCCCACAACGCCAGCAACAAAGTTCGAGTGGCCGTGCCCATCGATGGTGGCAGCGGCGGGCCAACGGTAGGTGGCGATGGTGGTCGAATTCGGCCAGGAATGCGGCCGGTCTTTGATCCGGCCGTCTGCGGATGCATTTCTCGTAGATCACCTTGGCGGCGACGACCCTATCTTCTACTGCGGCGCTTTTCCGCAGTTCTGACACCACGGACGAATTGGAGCACCTCGATTTGCAGCGGATCGGGAATGCGACGAAATGCTTCGAGAAGTTTCCGGGCACGGGGTTCCTGCATCAGTTCATCGAGCGACGCCTCTTTTGAGGGGCGCTTGGTTGGTTGCGCAACACCATCGAACAAGGCCGTGATCGGAACACTGAGCGCCTGCGCGATCGCCGACAGCCGGCCAGCCCCAACACGGTTGACGCCTGTTTCGTACTTCTGCACTTGCTGGAACGTGACGCCGATGCGGTCACCGAGTTCGGTCTGGGAAAGACCTGCGGCCTTGCGAAATGCGTAAATGCGCTGAGCAACCACGACGTCCCTGCCCGTCGCTCTCCCGCCAGCCATCAATCCCTCCCCTGCGTGTCAAAAGTGGTAGCGCAACCGGTGGCAATTTCGCATGGTTTCCCGCCATAAGAAAGCGGGCTAGGGGCCGCCGCGTTTTCGCATTGACACGCCCCGCTCCACATACGCGCTGCGCGTTGCGCTCCCGCGCATAATGCGCCCGCGCGGTGCCTGCCCTCGCGCGCGAGAGAACGAACATGAAAATTCACGCCTCGGTGGCGAGGTTGCCGGCGTCTAATAGGCGCGGCAGGCGGGGCAATCCAGCGCGGATGTACTGCGGATGGCCCCGCCGCTCCAATTATCACCCTGCCGCCATTTCGGCCTTGACACGCTGTACCGTTCCGACGCCAACGCCAACAATGCCTGCGGTCTTGCGTATGCCCGCACCGCCCTGCAAATGCCGTCTGATCGCGTTTTCGATCTTGTGGTCAGTGCGGGGCCGGCCCAGCGTTTTGCCCTGCTCTACCGCCCGCTTTAGCCCGGCATGAATCCGTTGCTGGATCAGCTTGCGCTCGAATTCCGCAAAGGCGCCGCTAACTTGAAATACCAGCTTGCCCATGGGCGTAGTGGTGTCGATCGCCTGCTGATCGAGATACAAGTCCACGCCGCAGGCTTCGAGGTGCTGGATCATGCCGAGCAGGCGGATAAGCGAGCGGCCAAGCCGGTCAATCGCCCAGGCCATTACAACATCAAAGCGTCGCTTGCTTGCGTCCATCAGCATACGATTGAGACCTGCACGTTCATCGCGTCCCTTGGCGCCAGAAATGCCGGCGTCTCGGTACTCCGCGACTACCTGCCAGCCGCGGCGCTCGGCTATCTGGCGCAGCTCGGTGAGCTGGTTCTCTACCGTTTGCCTATCGGTCGATACTCGGACGTAGATCGCCGCTCGTTTCGGATGCTTGGGACTCATTGCTTGCGGCTCCATTGGCTGTCACCAAGGTAGCGCCGCTACGTACAGAAATCAACTGATTTCTGTATCGTCGTTTCGTGCGGGCGCCGAGCGAGCAAAATCAGGCGTTTAGCTTCTCTCCTCGCAAGGGGGTTTTCTGTACACGGCCGATGGCGCGACTAGCAGGCCGCAACGGCGTGACCTGGAGGGAGCGCTCAAGCCGACAGGTCAGCATCTTCCCTTGGCGGTGGCCACCAAGCATTCGGCCGCAGCCGGCATCGGAGCGAGCGCCGATCGGCGCCGCGACGACGGAGGGGGCGTACCACTAACATACCTTTTTCCAAAAGAACCCAGGTTCCGGATGTTGCCACCGAAGCGCCAAGCCTCTCACGCAGACTCGCCGGCCGAACATTTTCCAGGAAGACCCCGCCATCCAAAAAAGGGAGGTCAGCAGGTTCTATTCCAGGATCGCCCCGGCATCATCGCAAGGGAGGTCAACGCCCCTGCCCTATATAGGTCCGTTTTACAGGAAGACCCCGGCCTCTGAAATTCGATGACAGGGGGGTATATGGTGGTGAATCCGCTCATAGCTCGCCGATTATTTCAAAAAACACACAAGAGGATTTTCAGATCATGTTGTTCCGAAGAAAGCCTGTGCCGGCTCCAGCCAGCCCGATCAAGAAATTTGAAGACGACATCGCGACCGCTTGCAACGCCGCAATGGATGGCCGCGAAACCAACTGGATTTTATTGATCGGAATGGCAGATGCATTAGCCGACGCGGAGCAACGCATCAGAGTGTTGCTGACGCGGCGGCCGGTTGTTTGAGCGGTGCCGATATGACTGAGTTTACCGCCGAGTTGCGGCACTACTGCCGCAATGTCCGTTGCCGGTCGAAATTACCGGTTCCTGTCACCAACAAGCACGAAGGCTTTTGCTGCCGCGGTTGCTACGACAGCTTCCACCTGCGCCGCTGCCGCGTTTGCGAGAAGGCGCTCGAAGACAAGTACCGCAAGCACAAGCCAGTTGCGGACGGTGTTGTGCGCTTCACCAAGGTCACCAATTCAGGCCCGACTTGCGGTTCTTCGGAGTGCAAGCGCCGCTGGCGCCAGAAGGACGGCATGGGCCGTTTTGCTATGCCGAAAGCCGCATCCGGCTACCAGGGTAGCCAAAAATCCGACCTACGTCAGGAAACCCCTGCGGCACACCCACTTTTTCGCACGATACCAGGGCCGATTCCCGAAAAACCATGGCGGATCATCGCCGGTCCGCCATTGACGCCGGAACAGCCTCACGGCGCCACGGTCCCGGACGGTAAGATCGTGGACGGCGTTCCGACCTGGGAAGGCAGCGCATACGTGCGTATCGAGGCGAGCAACCGGCGTGCGCTGGAGGCTCATTTCGACAAGCTCGATAGCCTGGCCGTGGCTGTGGATTTTTGCGCCGCTTGCGGCCGTGATGATGATCTCATCGATCTCAAGGAGGCTACGGGCGGTCGGGTGACAATGTGCTCGACCTGTCGTGATAATGCGCTACTGTCCCATCGCTACAGACCGACGCTGGCAGTAACCGGCGCCACGGATGACTTGGAAAGCATCCCGGCATTTCTGCGCCGCGATCTACCGCCAGCGGAAGGCATCCCGGTCAAGCTCGCCGCGTGATCCTCGAGAGCGGGACGCTTAATCGTCTACTGCGGCACCTCGAACCGTGCCTTCGCTCCCTCCACAACCCGGTTCGACCACTTTTGATATTTTAGCAAATCCCGATCTTGCGCTCGTAGCCATGAAAACTCGACAGTAGCGCGTGCGCCAATGACGACGGTTTCATATCGTGGCGAACCGTCCGGAAGCGTTGGGCGCTCGGCAGAAATGTATTGACCAGTTGCTTTTGCGATCGCTACCGCATTGGGGTCGATTGTTGACATGCTCGAAAATGGTTCCTGAAGCGAAAAAATAATGCTGCACACAAAATTTCGAATGGCAACTGTATCCTTGGTTACGTTGAGCACCGTATGTGGTGGGAGGCAAAGCGAACCGGTATCCCCTCTCATTCCAATCTTAATACCTGCAAATATATTACCAGCGGCTTTGAGTTTTTCTCTAATCGCACCCACGTCAAACGAGCTGCATTCCTTAGGCGCACTTAACCCGACCCATTGAGTAGTGGTGCCTATACTTGACTTAAAAGACCTTGTGTCGAGTTGCCAGTCCGGTTGCTCATCGAGCAGGTATGCGACGATTGAAACAATCCCGAGGTCGTGAGCAACTTTTGGCGCATCATCTTTGGTCAACGAAGGCGCAGTATCTGCTATGACCTTACTCGCATCAGCTTCAATGAACAAGTTTCTGTAGCTTGAGGCCACTACCGCTGATCGATTGTATGCTCCCGAGCTACGCACGTCCTTCTGTTGGTAATCGACAACAAATTCGAGCGCGAAGTCACTCGACGTCGTGCTGCCCTTCAGTTCGAACACAAGCTGCAACACTAAAATCACACATGCGCCGGCAAGTGCGCCAAGCCCGAGTGCTAGATTTCGAGAGCCGCCGTTAATCCAAGCGATGAATACCCCACAAGCGAGCGTGATCGCCAAGGCAAAACCGCCAATCCACAGAGCGTATTTAATGGGATCTTGCTCCATAGCCATTTAGGCTTTCGCCTCCCCCTGGAGCAGGTACGGCAGCTTGGCTATACCTCCCGCGATGCGCCGCGCCTCATCGTGGGTCAATAGCTTGGCCGCGGCTCGCCGACCTGACTCGTCCTCAAAGTACACGTAAGCCAGCGCCTGCCCGTTGGCATCGCGCACCGTGAAGCACGCATGCGTTTCATCGACGGTCCACGGTGGCGGGAAATGGCGGCGTTCGGGCATGGTGCCGGCTAGGCTGCGACAAACGAGCGAACAAGAACCCACCCGACCAACAACAGCGCGACGAAAGCCACGCCGAGCACGGTGCCGGCTACGAAGCGTAACAGCCCGAACAAGAACCTAGCATAACCGTCGACGAAGCGATTGTACAACGTGCGCTGAGCCTTATCGGCGGTGCCATGCCGCTCGATGTGACAAGCAGGTGCAGCGCCGACTGCTGCCGGCGCACGGCTGCCACTGCCGACCCGGTTGCGCGACCTTTTGGTGGCGGCCAATCCCATTCCATGCCACAAAGATAGCACATTCAGCGGTCGAGAAGCATAGCCGGCTGAGGGCACCGTCAATGACCTTGATCGTGAGCGTTCAAGGGCCTGATACGATCTGGATGCTGGCCGATCGGCGGCTCACTTACAATACAGGCCGATCACCAAGAGACGACGCCCGCAAGATGCTGTTGTTAGAGGCCACTGACGGTGTTGCTATCCTTGGATATGCCGGACTTGGTGCGACGATGCTTGGGACGGAGCCATCAGATTGGATGGGAGCCCTCCTTCGCGGTAGAAGGTGCGCGTTGGAACAATACCTCGGATTTGTTGCAGAGGCTATGAAGAAGGAGTTTCCACGGCACTTGCTTCGCATTTTAGGCGGCGGACCGACTCACAGCATTATCATTCCATCGTTTGTGGGAGCAGACCCGAGGCTTTATAGCATCGACCTAGCGTATTCTGCTGATCGAAAGAAGACCTTCTTTCGATATACGCGGCACACTGCACACACGCCAATCGGAACATCGAGGCCAGTACGAGTAGCCTTGGGAGGCACAGGCGGTTTGCGCCTTGCGCGGCGTAAGAGCAAGAAGTGGCTGCGTGATCTCCTGCGCCTCGTGCGAGCGCATGATCTCGATCGAGTATCGGCACTTACAGTGGCTGACCATTTGGCACAATTGAACACCGAAGTTCATGCCGAAGACCACACCGTAGGACCGAGCTGCATCGTCGCCTGGAGGTACAGTAAGGAAGGTGTTCACAAAGGGGGTGGCGCAGATCAACTTTATAGCGCCACTGGCAGAGAGACCGGGAAGCTAGATGACATAGGAATACACGGAGTGCCAACTATTGCGTGCGGCTATGATGTGGGAGCGATTGCCGGCGCAACTGTACCTCTCATCTTTCCGCAAATGTTGGAGGCCATGCGAGCGAAAGCACCGTTTAAGCTCGATGAAGAAGCATTAAACACGGCACTTTCTAAATTACCAAATGAACCCGATGAAAAACTCCGCTAGTTGGTCCGGCGACTACTCAACTATCGACGCCGATCCTCCTCCGCTTCCCACGTAACTGCCGGCGCCTTCGGGTTCTTGACCTTGACCCAATGCGCCGACCGGCCTGACCGATAGGGGCGAGCCGAGCCGCTTGGATACGATGCCATCGCAACGCGGAGAGCGGGGGAGATCGAGGTTCAATCTTCTTCGTCCAGCTCCCTCGTGATAGCAAAATGGACGTGGGTCTTCAGTTCTTCTCTAAGGTCTTCAATCGCTTCTTGCTCAGTCGCGCCATGGCCTACTGGATCGCCTGTTTGCCAGTTCTCGCTGTAGGCCATCCAGTCGAGATCGCGCACCGCATTCGGCGTTTGTAGATAGCTCGTGACAATCTTCACTACATCGTAGGAATCGCCGCTGAGGAAGACCAAATAGTGCTCGGTCACGCCGTCGCGCTCCTCGGGGCCATCCAACGGCGTTATCACGCGATGCCGCGGCGCGCCACGCGTTCACGCAACAAAGCCGCGGGCGGGCGGCTCGCCACTGGAGCCTGGTCAGACCGCGCCGCAATCCTAGGCGGCCAGGGACTCGGTGCCTTCTTCTACCAACGTCCAGCACCCGAAAAAATCACTGGCGAACACAGTTTCATCCTCGAACTGGTTCGCTACATTGAAGACGACAGCGCAGTAGGGGTCTTGAGGATGCACCCAGCGCACTTCGACGATATCCGTCACATCGTTGCTCTGGAACCTGTCACCAACTTGGAATGTTCTCATCCCTCATCCTCCGCGAGTACACCCTCCAGCATGCATCCTGCTGCCGGAGAAACGGTACATAACTGTGGCGGTATACAATGATATTTTCCTGGCCGGTTCCATCGCCGGCGATGAAGCTGCCGGCACCGTACTGAGCCGAGTTGCGTGGAGGTTCAGCGAGGCCAACGCGCCCCGCTTGCTGTTTGCCCGGCCGGCATTATTCTCCGGAAAGCCTGACCTTCGACCGCGGACAATCCTTGATACACGGGGTCGCTCCCCACATGTGCGATCAAGTAGCGCGTTCGTTGTTGGGCGGAGGCGCCGGGGGCCGCTCCCCCGGCTTCCTCTTATGTGCATGCTGGATCGCGACGACGTGGCGCCGCCTCACGCACCCGCAATGGCGTTGACGACGGGTTAGGCCGCTAAAACCGGTCTCGTGCGCCGCATCCGCTCGGCCGGCAATTCCTCGGCGTCATCGGCTTTGGCAGCCAGACTAGCAGCCATGAGCCTCAGACGCTCGGCCAGATGCTGATCTTCACATTCATCCGCCAGACGGGCGCACACGCGGGCTTGCCGCCGCAAGTCGATTGCCAGCACCATGGGAGGTAATCTACGCACAACACTGTGGAAGCCGGAAGGGAGGCTATTTGGTACGAAGAAAATTTGACGAGCGTGTGGCGAAAGGTAATTTGTTGCGGTGCAATACGGCGCGACTCTGCGATCGAATTAGCACCCACCGCTTTTCGCAATTCCGTGAATGAACGCCTGGGCATCCACCCTAATACCGGCCAGGATTGGAGCCCACTAGATGGCCCAAGAGATCACGGCGACGAATCCATAGGCCAAGAACGCCATCCACACGAAGGTGATGAGCACACCAAAAACGATCGCAGCGCGGGGCAAAACCCGCCGCCACATATCCCGATTGAATTTCCTCAGCACGAACACGGCATCCTGCGAGCGCCCCACCGTGTTCTTAGTCGCTGGATCAATGCCGCAGGTTCGACGTCGGTTGCGGAGGTGCCTCGCAGGGCAAGCAGGGTCAGTCCTGGGCACAAAAGTTGCCGATCACTATGCCCAGCGGAAGCTGCAGCGCGAGGTAAAAAGCCAATAGAATCCAAAAGGCGTGCATTGCCCATCCCCGTCCCCGACTCGGCAACGCTGCACGCGTAAGTGTCGCACAGTCGTCACAAACCGCGAAGCGTGTTTTATGAGGCTGAGGCCCGCACGCGCAATGCTGCACTGCAAGCGGGGGAGCCACGCCTTGACCGCCCAGAAAATCCACAGGGGGTCGCTCGCCATTGACCTTAGCGGCCCGTCCGCGCGATCATTTAGACGGTAGGCAGGTTGGGTGTGCGTATGCGCGTCGCAATCGACTATCGGCAGCGCGTGGAGCAATGTATCGCGCGATCAGAAGCCGTCGCCGATCCGATAGATCGGGCACGGTGGCTGCAACTGGCCGAACAATGGGCGCTTCTTAGCCGATTGCGCTTTCAGAGCCTAGATGGCGCGCACAACGAGCCGGCAGGACTGTGGCGCGGCGACGTGATCAGCCGCCGCCCTGACGCGGTTTGATGCGCATTCCGAGTTCCTATGCATCTTACATTGCGATAGCAGAAACAATTACCCTCATTCTTCTCGCCGTCATCACCCAGCGCCTTGGCTACACGATCATCGCAATCTTCGTTGCTGCGGCAGCTTGGTTGACGCTGGCATTTGTTTGTTTTGTCTTCCTAATGAATGCATGGGGATTGTAGTAAGAACAAAGACCCGACGATGGAGTCCACCAGCCGCGTCCAGGCGGTGACGGGCGCCCTCCGGGCGTGTGTAAATGCACACAAGGGGGTAGTCTCCGTGGGCACCCGCCACACGAAACAAATCAGATCAGGCTGGTCTAGTTCCTTCGAGCGCGAAACAATGTGCCAGAGAAGCACTGGAACGAAAGCCGAAGATGGTGACGCTGCACGAAGGGTAAAGAGGTACGCTTCACGGACAGAGCGACAATCCGTTGCCGGAGTACGTACAGGTATTTTTATTTTCGGTCCAAACAAATACCAACAACAACAAGGCCCAGGTGAATACCCGTAAATACCCGTGAATACCCGGACTTGCCGCTTGGTGATCCTAAAACTTTAACGCTTGCACTGATTGAATCGAAGGATGCGACCAATACATGCGGGCAACAGCGAGCTTAACTCTGAGGCAAATGGAATGCCCTTCCGATCGTACCACTTTCATCGTCACTGCGAGCAAGTGCCAGTTCGCGGCATCTCCACGCAGTCGGTCATGCGCAGCCGCCACTTCGCTGGCGGTGTCAACGACAAGCGAACCGGGCAGCCGCCGCGCTATGACGAATTCACCTTCGATCAGAGCGACAGTGATGCCGTAGCTAAGGCGATGATCAACGGGCATTGGCAGTACGAGCGCGGCCGACAGTGGGCATCAATCGCGCCGTTGTCCATGCCGTTGAAAATCGAGGGCAAGCTCAATCCCAAGGCGGTCGCTCTGTATCGCGCCGCTTGCGAGCGGGGTCTCACGCTGTGAGCAAGAAGCCGAAAGCTGCGGCGCGCGAATTGGTGACAATCGCAGCCGAGATACTGGACACCTATCGCGTCGATACCCAGAGTGTCATCAAACGCGGCGACTTGCTGATCGAAGCAAAGTCGCAACTCAAGCATGGCCAATGGCTGCCTTGGCTTGAGGAGAATTTCTCGATGGACGCTCGGACGGCGCAACGCGCAATGGCCGCCAGCAAATTCGCCGCCAAATACGACACCCGTGTCGTTTTTAATCTCACGGTCGATGCGCTGTACGAGCTTAGCGGCGGTGACTACTCAGCAGAATTTATCAACACTGTCATGACAGAGGCCGAGGCAAAATCGGTCAGCGCGCAACGGATTTGGGACATCGAGTGTGAGCTGGCCCCACCCCAGTCTGATAGCTTTGAAGAAATCGAAGCCCAGATGAATGCAGAAGCTGAGGCCGAGGAACAGCGCGAAGCCGAGGAACAGGCCGAGGCCGAGAAGATTCTCGATGGTGCACCGCCTGATCTGCCACCAACGGAGCCGCCCAAGCGCGAGCTTCCCGCTAAGCTGAAGATCAACGGTCAGCAGACAGCTACGGCCGATTTCAGCCCAGCGGCCCAAGCGCAGATCGTGGCGGCCCTGGCCAAAAAACAGACCGAACACGTCATCGCTAATCTTCCAGCCTCATGGGATACGGCAGAGGAACGCGCCGAGAAGTGCGAACCCGCGGCCACATTGCAGCCCACCGACGGCGCTGACACGAGCGCAGAGCAGCGCAAGGCGGAGTATGCCGCGGCTGAGCAGACCGCGAAGCAGAGGAAAGAGCATTTCCGGCCAGCGCTAATACTACAAGCTGAACAAGCCGAAGAACTGGCGGGCATGTTCCACGCAAGCTATCAGGAATGTCCCTCCGCAATTAGCGCCGACGCCATCGAGGCCGTGCACCGCGCGCTGGAAGCATGGAGCAAGATCGCGCAAGAGGTTGGCCGCGGTACGGACGACGAAGCCAAGGCCGCAGCATGACCCTCGCCTCCACCACATTCCAACAGTCCGACGCGACGCGAGCGGCGGTCCAACGGTTTTGCCGCAACTACTTGCGACACGTTGAGCTATCGCCTTGGCAGTTTTGCAGTGACCGAAGCAGCAACCAGCCGCCCGTCACTGTGGAGCGCATCGATCGGAACATAGCCACGGTTGCGGCGATGATGGTCATGCACGATATGCCCCACCTGATCGTCACCATCCGGCGCCTCGAAGCCGAGCGCGACAAGCTGCGGCAGGAGACAGCCGCGATGGACTATGCTAGGGAAATCCTGCGGCGACGGGCGCAACAAAGGACGCAACATCAAGGATCGAAATCTAATCTAACTCATTGATTTCTCTAAAGGGGGAGTGTCCCGAGTGGCAAAGGGGGCGGACTGTAAATCCGCTGGCTGACGCCTTCGTAGGTTCGAGTCCTACCTCCCCCACCACTCGTTCCGCGTTTGACGCTGGCGCCCTCACATATCCTACGGCGACCGGCGAAATGCGTGCCGCGAGGCCATCATGGCGTTCTACAATGATGAAGGCCTCAAGCGCATGAGCACGGCGATCGG
>DATBHE010000019.1:0-2276 GCA_036557605.1 Pseudolabrys sp. | reverse complement strand
CTGACGCCGCTAGAAAGGGTTTTGCCCCTCTATTAGGAGGTAATTTGTGAAAGATTTCCCACAAGTCACTAAGTCGCCGAAACAATTCAAGTTAGGCCACCTCGGCACATTGAACCAGGTCATTGTTGCGCTTGGAAAGACAATCCGGGCGATGGCCGATGGCAGCGTCGACTCTCAAGTGGGATCGAGGATTTGCAACGGCCTCGGCATCATGCGGCAGTGCTTGGAGACCAGGAGCCTGGATCAGCTCGGCGAGCGTCTAGATCAGTTGGAAAACACAAGAGAAGAAGGCGTCAGCTATGGCACCACGAAACACGCTCAACCGCATCACGTCGCGCATTGACGAGCTGGCCGAACGGCTCACTCCGAACCGTGAGCCCATTACCATCATTGGAACGGACGAAGCCGCGTGCCAAGCGCGGCTGGAAGAACTCGAAGCAGCTGGGCAACTGGCGGGGCGACGCGTCTGCGTCATCACCACCGGCGTTCCTAGTGCGGAGCGCGCCACCGTCTGGGGTCTCGATGAATGCTCGGCTGCTGATCCAACTGAAGGACCGTTAGCTTAAAGTGATCGCCGCGGCGGGGGCCACACGCCGTGACCCAAAAGCCCAGCGGGACCAGGAATTCACGTGCAAGTCACCGAACGTGATTGATTGATCCGGTCGCTCAATGTCAGATTTGGCCCCCACAGCGGCGCAAAAGCGGGACAGCGTGTCAGGTCCGCGTTGTGCCATGAGCGGTCGTGAGCAGATGCAGCAGACGACTCGCAAATGCGGCCTATTCGATCACCTCGTCGGCGGCGACGAGCAGGCCGGGCGGCACGGCGAGGCCCAACGCCTTCGCCGTTTTCAGATTGAGCGTCATCTCGTACTTAGTCGGAGCCTGCACAGGCAGCTCGCCTGGCGATGCGCCGCGCAGGATGCGGTCGACGTAATAGGCCACTTGGCGGTAGGCCGCGATCCGGTCAGCGCCATAGGACATCAGGCCGCCTGCGGCGACCCAGAAACCTGCCTGGTACACCGCAGGCAGCCGGTGCTTGACGGCCAGCGCGATGATGAGATCGCGGTGCGCCAGCGCGGCGATATCCGGCGGGACCAGCAGCGCGCCGTTCGGTCTCTGCGCAAACGCGGCGAGCGACTGTTCGATGTCCGTGGCTTCCGCGAACCGAGCGGACAGTAGCGTCACGCCAAGCGCGCGGGCCGCCGATTGTGCCGCAGGGCCGTAGCTAGCATCAAAGAATCCGAGCTTGCTGTGCTGCAGGATGGCGACGCGCTCGGTTGCGGGCGCGAACTCCTTGAGCATCGCCAGCCACTTGCCGGCAATCGCCTCTTCGTTGAGCAGCGTGCCGGTGAGATTGCCGCCCGGCCGCGCCAGCCCGTCAATGAGGCGTGCACCGACTGGATCGACCAACCCGATGAACACGATAGGAATGTCGCGTGTTTCCTGCTTCAGCGCGGCGGCAAGCTGCGTCGCGGCCGCGATGATCAGTTCGGGATTTTGCGCTACCAGTTCTTTAGCATAGGTTTGCACCAGTTCAGCATTTCCCGCCGCAAATCGGTACTCGAGGCGGACGTTGCGCCCTTCCTGCCAGCCGAAGCGCGAAAGACCCTGCCGCAGCCCGCCGAGCCGGGCTTGCATTTCGCGATCGTTCTCGGTGCCACTCATTAGCACGCCGATGCGTCGTACGCGCTCGCTCTGCTGCGCCCGCGCTGCGAGCGGCCACGCCGCCGCGCCGCCCACCAGCGTGATGAACTCGCGCCGTTTCATTTCCAAGATGAGTATTCCTGCTGTTGCGCGGTTTCTGTGCTTCCGATGGAAAGGATAGCACACCTCAATGCGGCAGGGGCCTGCTGCGCTGCGGGATTTCATTGCAGCCTACGTCGGCTCCGGGTCTTGGCTGTGTCAAAACTCCAGGACCCGCCGCAGACGTAGAAACATTTTGGAGGAATTGCATATTTGAGAGTCGAAGATACTGCACACCACTCGCTTCGATGCCTTGATGGAGAATTGTATTTTCTACATTTCGCAATTGTATGAGTTTTCACACAGGCTGGGTCATTTTCGCCGGATGGGCACAGTCCCCATGCCAGCGGCATGTCCGCTTCGGCTCCTGTCGCGAGATGACGCTGCGTCGCTTCTCCGCTTCCCTGAGGCCCCAGGCCTGGCATGCCGCTATTCGCCATTGCCGGTCGCCGTAGGGCGCATTCCAGCCGTTTGCCAGGGCTACCGCCAAAAGTCCCGAAAGCGGTCCGGCGCCAGCTCGGTGTAGCGGACCG
>DATBHE010000018.1:0-57818 GCA_036557605.1 Pseudolabrys sp. | reverse complement strand
CTGGCGTCCTACTTCGCCGCGCAGAAAGGATTTCGCCGCGTTGGGTGAAATCGTGAAACAGATGCTGGGGGAGGGGTCCCGGACGCCGACGCACAAGACAAAATAAAAGGGCGGCTTGCGCCGCCCTTTGTGTGCCGAGTTGAATTACTCCGCAGCGCCGCCTTGGGCCGCCTGCGGCTGATCGCCTTCGGGACGCTGCTTGCCTTCGATGTCTTCGCCGGTCGTTTGATCGACTGCCTTCATCGACAGACGAACCTTGCCACGTTCGTCCACGCCGAGCAGCTTCACCTTCACCTTGTCTCCCTCTTTGACGACGTCCGTCACTTTATTGACGCGGCGCGGCGCGAGCTGGCTGATATGCACAAGTCCATCCTTGGCGCCGAAGAAGTTCACGAAGGCGCCGAAGTCCATGACTTTCACGACAGTCCCTTCGTAAATATGACCGACCTCAGGATCGGAGGCGATCGACTTGATCCAGTTGATCGCGGCTTTGATTGATTCCCCATCGGCTGACGCGACCTTCACGGAGCCGTCATCCTCGATGTTGATCTTGGCGCCGGTCTTTTCGACGATCTCGCGGATCACCTTGCCGCCGGTCCCGATCACTTCCCGGATTTTGTCGGTCGGAATCTTGAACATTTCGATGCGCGGCGCGTGCTCGCCAAGCTCGGCCCGCGCGGCGGTGAGCGCCTTGCCCATTTCGCCGAGGATGTGCATGCGGCCGTCCTTCGCCTGCGCGAGGGCAACCTTCATGATTTCCTCGGTAATGCCGGCGATCTTGATGTCCATCTGTAGCGAGGTGATGCCTTGCTCTGTGCCGGCGACCTTGAAGTCCATATCACCGAGGTGATCCTCATCACCGAGAATGTCGGACAGCACGGCGTACCGTTTGTCCTCAAGAATGAGGCCCATCGCGATGCCGGCGGTCGGGCGTTTGAGCGGCACGCCGGCATCCATCAGCGCGAGCGAAGAGCCACAGACGGTTGCCATCGAGGACGAACCGTTGGATTCGGTGATCTCTGAGACGACGCGAATGGTGTAGGGGAATTCGGCCGGCGTCGGGAGCATCGGGTGGATGGCGCGCCATGCCAGCTTGCCGTGACCGATTTCACGGCGGCCGGGAGAGCCGATGCGGCCGGTTTCGCCAACCGAGAAGGGTGGAAAATTGTAGTGCAGCAAAAACGTTTCTTTGTACGTTCCCTGCAAGGCATCGATGAATTGCTCATCTTCTGCCGTGCCGAGGGTGGCAACCACGAGCGCCTGGGTCTCACCGCGTGTGAACAGTGCTGAGCCGTGGGTCCGCGGCAGAACGCCGACTTCCGCGACAATCGGGCGGACCGTCTTGTTGTCGCGACCGTCGATGCGCTTGCCGGTGTCGAGAATATTCCAGCGGACGATCTTCGCTTCCAGCTCCTTGAATACGCCAGCAACGCGCAGCTTGTCATATTCCGGATTTTCGGCGCCGCCAGGGAAGAAGTGCTCAATAACGTTTTCCTTTGCAGCCGCAACGGCGTCCTGACGCTCCTGCTTGCTTGGGATCGAATAAGCGGCGCGCAGATCCTTCTCTACCAGACCGAGAATTTCTTTCTCGAGCCTGGCATTTTCGGGCAACGTGAGTTCGCGCGGTTCCTTCGCCGCCTTCTCCGCGAGCTTGATGATCGCTTCGATCACCGGCTGGAAGTGCCGGTGGCCGAACATCACTGCTCCCAGCATGATGTCTTCGGACAGTTCCTTTGCTTCGGATTCGACCATCAGCACGGCGTCGTTCGTACCAGCGACAACGAGGTCAAGCTGGCTCTCGAGCATCTCGTCGAGTTGCGGGTTGAGCACGTACTCGTTGTTGATAAATCCGACACGTGCGGCGCCGACAGGGCCCATGAAGGGCACCCCGGACAGCGTAAGCGCGGCAGATGCCGCAACCATAGCGACGATATCGGGGTCGTTCTCGAGATCATGCGACAGCGTCGTGACAATGACCTGCGTGTCGCAGCGCCAGCCTTCCGCGAACAACGGACGTACCGGCCTGTCGATCAGACGGGAGGTGAGCGTCTCTTTCTCGGTCGGACGGCCTTCGCGCTTGAAATAGCCGCCGGGGATGCGGCCAGCGGCAAAGAATTTTTCCTGGTAGTTGACGGTCAGTGGAAGAAAATCGACGCCTTCCTTTGGCGTTTTCGACGCCACCACAGTCGCTATGACGGTAGTCTCGCCGTAGGTGGCGAGCACGGCTCCATCGGCCTGACGCGCGATCCTGCCGGTCTCGAGGGTTAGCTTGCGTCCACCCCAGTCGAGCTCAACGCGATGCTTATCGAACATTGTGTCTTTCTTTCATGGTTTCCGGCGAGCCCCGAAAGCCATGAGCAAGACGGCGAGAAGCTGTCGTGCGCAACCGCGATACGGGGTGCAACAGCGTCTGGCGATCCTGCCATGGCGTTTCGAACCTAGCCTTGCCGCAAGAGCGATCCTTGTCGGCTCTTGCCAAATCGCCGGCCGCGCCCATCGCCGCCGGCTAATCAAGCGATCGCGTTCTCGCGCCGCTCTACGGAACGCGCCGGGCTCAAGTGCCCCGCGCGGAACAAATCATCGGCGAATGCCGAGCTTCTCGATCAAATTCTTGTAGCTCGCCTCATTGGTGCGCCGCAGATAATCGAGCAACTGGCGGCGCTGGCCGACAAGCTTGAGCAACCCGCGCCGGGAATGATTGTCCTTGACGTGAGTCTTGAAATGCTCGGTGAGATTGTTGATGCGCTCGGAGAGAATCGCCACTTGCACTTCGGGCGACCCGGTATCTCCGGGCTTCTTGGCATACGTTTTAATTACTTCGGCCTTGCGGCCGGCGGTTACCGACATCGGTCATCCTTTCTTGCGCGCGGCTCTGCCCATCAGGCCGGCGAGGTTGAAAATGCGCTTAGGGACGATTTCGCCACGATCCAGTTCGGCCAGGGCCAGCAACCGGCCCGATACCGTGACATAGACTGTGCCGCGGAAATTGGGTGCGTCCCGTCCGCGCAATAAAACGGCTTGGCCACGCTGAAGCCTTGCCGCATCTGCTCCGCTGACGGCCAGCGCCGGGATGTCGTCCAGCGCGGTCTCAACGGGCAGGAGAGCGTCGGCGAGGCTGCCCTCGCCGGACGCGGCTCTATGGCACAGAGCCTCAAGTTGTTCCAGCGAAATCATGGTTTCTTCGCCGAATGGGCCGACTGCGGCCCGCCGCAGGGCGCTGACATGGCCAAAACAGCCCAATGCCCGGCCCAGATCGCGTGCGAGAGACCTCACATACGTGCCTTTGCCGCATTCGGCTTCCAGCACGGCATGATCGGGGTCAGGAACGTTTACGAGCTCGAGCCGTCCGATTTCGACGGGCCGCGGCTGGAGTTCCACAATCTCTCCATCGCGTGCGAGGTCATAGGCTCGCTCACCCTCGACCTTGATCGCGGAGAAGCGCGGCGGCACCTGCTGGATAAGGCCCGTGAATGACGGCAAGCGTGCGTTGATCGACTCCGTGGAGGGCCGCCTATCGCTGGACGCGGTCACACGGCCCTCGGCATCGTCGGTGTCTCGCTCCTCTCCCCACCGTATCGTGAAGCGGTAGAGCTTGCGGCCATCCATCACAAACGGGACGGTCTTGGTCGCTTCGCCCAACGCGATCGGCAAGGCGCCGGAGGCAAGCGGGTCGAGCGTCCCGGCATGGCCGCAGCGCTTCGCGCTGAACAATCGCTTCACCACGCTCACGGCGTGCGTTGAGGTCATGCCGACCGGCTTGTCGAGCACGACCCAGCCGTGCACATCGCGCTTCTCGCGCTTCTTTTGCCCCGGACGTTCGGCGTTCTCATGGCTTGGAGCATCGATTGCATGTGGCTTATCGGCAGCCTTCACCTCGTGTTCTGTCACTCGCCATCCTCGTCGTGTTTCAGATCGCGCTGCACATCCGGCGAGCGCAACAGCTTGTCAATGCGATCCGCCTCGGCGAAGCGATCATCGATTCGAAAGCGAATATCCGGTGCAAATTTCAGGTTGATCCGGTGCGCAATTTCGGCACGCAGAGCCTTCTTGTGACGTTCGAAAGCGGCGACGACTTCTTCGGCGTCGCGGCCACCGAGCGGCATTACGTAAATGGTTGCAAGGCGGAGGTCCGCAGTCATGCGGACCTCCGGAACGGTAATCATATGCGCTTCAATAACGGGATCGTGCACGTCGCCGCGCGCGAGCATGTCAGCGAGTGCATGCCGTACGAGCTCGCCGACCCGCAGCTGTCGCTGCGAGCCGCCGCCTGGCCCGTTGTCGCGATGGCGTTTGTGCCGCATTGCTCTTGCGTCCTTCCGCCTCATGCTTCGAGACGCCGCCTTCGGCGGCTCCTCAGCACGAGGCTTGCCTAGTGCGCCTCATCCTGAGGAGGGCGCGTCAGCGCCCGTCTCGAAGGATGAGGGATGTTTGCTTTGCTTGTTAGATGGACCGTTCAGCACCCGTGTGAGATTTGGACTCACAGCGAGCGTTGGATCTGCTCCACCCGGTAGCATTCGATTACGTCACCTTGCCGCATGTCCTGATAGTTCTCGAAAGCCATGCCGCATTCCATGCCGGCGCCGACTTCGCGCACGTCATCCTTGAATCGCTTGAGTTGCGACAACTTCCCTTCGTGGATCACCACATTGTCGCGGATCAGCCGGACATTGGCGCCGCGCTCGACGGTGCCGTCGGTGACCTTGCAGCCGGCAATTTTGCCGACTTTGGATATATTAAAGATCTCTAGGATCTGCGCGTTGCCGAGCATGGTTTCCCGCAGCGTCGGGGCGAGCAGGCCCGACATCGCCTTCTTAACGTCGTCAACGAGATCGTAGATGATGTTGTAGTAACGGATTTCGATGCCGGCGCGCTCGGCAGCCTCCCGCGCTTCCTTATTGGCGCGCACGTTGAAGGCGATGATCGGAACGCCCGACGCTTCGGCCAGGGTTACATCCGATTCCGAAATGCCCCCCACGCCTGAATGCAGAACCCGAGCCGCAACCTCGTCGGTCGCGAGCTTGTCGAGGGCGCCGATAATAGCTTCAACCGAGCCCTGCACGTCGGCTTTGATCACTAACGGGAATTCCTTGCGGCCGGCGGTTTTTGCCTGCGCCATCATCTGCTCGAGTGAGCCGCGCATGCCGGTGGCGCGTGCAGCCATCTTCTCGCGCTTCTGACGCGCACGGTAATTGGTGACCTCGCGGGCGCGAGCCTCGTCTTCCACAACTGCCAGACGGTCCCCGGCATCGGGTGTGCCGGAGAACCCAAGCACTTCAACGGGCGTCGATGGCCCGGCGTTTTGAACCGGTGCACCGGTATCGGAAACGAGTGCCCGCACGCGGCCCCATTCGGCGCCCGCAACGACGATGTCCCCGGCGCGCAAAGTGCCGCGCTGAACGAGTACCGTGGCTACCGGGCCGCGGCCCCGATCGAGCTTGGCTTCGATCACGGTACCTTCGGCTGCACGATTGTCATCGGCTTTCAGATCGAGGATTTCCGCCTGCAGTCCGATCATTTCGAGCAGTTTGTCGATATTGGTTTTCTTGGTGGCAGACACCTCGACGTCGACCACCTCACCGCCCATCGATTCAACCTGCACCTCATGCTGCAACAGATCGGTGCGCACGCGATCCGGTTTGGCATCGGGTTTGTCGATCTTGTTGATCGCGACGATGATTGGGACCTTGGCCGCCTTGGCGTGATGGATCGCTTCGACCGTCTGCGGCATGACGCCGTCGTCGGCGGCAACCACCAGGACAACGATATCCGTGACTTTCGCGCCACGGGCGCGCATCGCCGTAAAGGCGGCGTGGCCGGGCGTGTCAATGAACGTGATTTTAGCGCCCGAAGGCGCGGTCACCTGATATGCGCCTATATGTTGGGTGATGCCGCCCGCTTCACCAGCGGCGACCTCGGACGAGCGAATGGCATCGAGCAGGGACGTCTTGCCATGGTCGACATGGCCCATGACCGTGACGACCGGTGCGCGAGGTGTAAGTCGTGCCGGATCGTCCGCGGCGTCGAACAGCCCTTCCTCGACGTCGGCTTCGGACACGCGGCGTACCGTGTGACCCATCTCTTCGGCAATCAGTTGGGCAGTGTCGGCGTCGATCACATCATTGATCGTGGCCATCTGTCCCTGCTTCATCAGCAGGCGGATGACGTCGACCGCTCGCTCCGACATACGGTTGGCGAGGTCCTGGATGGTGATTGCATCGGGGATCGTGACTTCGCGCACCAGTTTTTCTTTGGGCTCGGCCGAAGCCATGCCTTTAAGTCGCTGAGTGCGGCGGCGGAAGGAAGCGACTGATCGCTCGCGCACATCGTCTGCGTTCAATGCATTGATGACGGTGAGACGCCCGCGCTGCTTTTCCGCGCCGACTCGTGGTGTCGGACGCGGCGCAGCTGCCAGACGTCCGGGGCCACGCCGGGTGCGGGGAGCTTCATCTTCGTCGGCTTCGAGCGCCAGTCGGGCTCCTGGGCCTCCGCGCGGCGTCTCTTCGGCGCCAAAACGCTTCTTCGCAACCTCGCCGGCCTTGCGTTTGGTTTCTTCGTCGTGCTTGCGGCGCTCTTCCTCGTCGCGCTTGCGCGCTTCGGCTGCTTCGCGCTCGGTGCGGTCGACCTGCTCGCGGCTGGCGCGGCGGCGGGCCTCTTCTTCGGCGATCTTGCGTTCTTCGGCCTCGCGCACGCGGGAATCGGCGAGCGCATGAGCACGCGCTGTCCGCTCTTCGTCCGTCAGCGTGCGAAGAACAACGCCCGAAGGCTTCAATTTGGCTGCGTCAGCCTGCGCCCCACGGGCCGCGGGCGCTGTTTTTCCGGCGGGCTTCTTGGTTTCGACGGGGACCCCGACCTCCGCCTTCGGTTCACTTCCGACAACGCGCCGTTTGACCTTCTCGACCACGACCTGCTTGCTGCGGCCATGGCTGAAGCTTTGACGCACCGTTCCTGTTTCGGTGCGAGGCTTGAGCGTCAGCGTCTTGCCAGAGACGCTGAGTTTCTTCTCGCCAGGGTTCTTTGTCTCGCTCATTCCGTACTGTGTCCTTATGCGCCGTCCGTCGGCGCATGCGCGCTAACTGCATCGGGCGAAAAGCCGGTCCGGAAACGCGTCAGGCGCGCAACGCGCGCGAGAAATGTCTCGCTTCCGGGTCCGGCAAGCAGGGCTGCATGTACCACATTTGGGCGGTTCAATGCCAAATCCAATTGAGCGCCGGTAAACGTATCGATGACGATAGTTTCATGCGATTTGCCGGCGCTATTGCGCTGCAAAGCGGCGGCGAGCTTGTTTTTGCCGTCACTGGCGGCGTCGGCGGCGTGCATCAGCGCCAGGATGCCGTGCTGGCCAAGTGCCGCCTCGACCTTGGAAAATCCGTTGACGGTAGCGCCGGCCTTGGCGGCAATTGCCAGCGCGTCGAGCGCTGCGCGTTCGAGTAATCTTTCGGTCTGGGCCGCCAGATCCCGCGGCACGTGGACCTCGCGTCGAAAGCCACGGGTGAAGACGTTGTGGCGGGCTGCATCATCGACCGCGGCCCGGGTGGCAGTGATCCAGATGCCGCGGCCAGGCAGCTTGCGCTTCACGTCGGGGAAGGCTTCTCCCTCCGGACCGACGACAAAACGCACCAGTTCCGCAATCGGCCTCGTTTCGCGAGTCAGTGCGCAGGTGCGAGTGGTCCCGGGGGCGACACTGCTCGCCCCGCGGTCCAACTCGGCATCCTGCGCAATCGACAACATCGCCGGCTCCGTCAAACCTGAGGTTGTGGGGCTTCTTCGGCCGCTTCGGAGGACGGTGGCGGCGCGAGTTCGGCCTCGGTAATCCAGCCCGCTTTCACCCGAGCCTGCATGATCATGGCCTCCGCGTCCTCGCGTGAGATGTCGAAGCCGTCGAGGTAGCCGGGCTCGTGCTTGCTTTCGCCATCCTTGCGCTCGGTCCAGCCGATCAGATCGTCGGTGGCGCAACCGGCCAGATCTTCGATGGACTTCACACCGTTTTGGCCAAGTGCCACCAGCATCCTGGTTGTGACGCCGGGCACCTCGGTGAGTGCGTCGTCGACGCCCAGCTCTTTACGCTTGGCATCGAGCTCTGCCTCCTGTTGCGCCAGATATTCCTTGGCGCGATCCTGCAACTCGCGGGCCGTGTCGGCATCGAAACCTTCAATGCCGGCAATTTCTTTCTCATCGACGAGCGCAAGCTCCTCGACTGACCCAAACCCTTCCGAGGCAAGCAGCTGACCGACCACCTCGTCGAGATTGAGGGCTTCCACGAAGACCTTCGTGCGATTCTCGAATTCCGCATGACGACGCTCGGATTCTTCCTGCTCCGTCAGGATGTCGATGTCCCAGCCCGTGAGTTGCGAGGCCAGCCGCACGTTCTGACCGCGACGTCCGATCGCCAGCGATAGTTGCTGGTCCGGGACGACAACCTCGATGCGCTCTTTGTCTTCGTCGAGAACGACCTTTGCGACTTCGGCCGGCGCAAGCGCGTTGACGACAAACGTCGCGATGTCGTGCGACCAAGGGATGATGTCGATCTTCTCGCCCTGGAGTTCGTTCACCACCGCCTGCACGCGCGACCCGCGCATACCGACGCAGGCGCCGACGGGATCGACCGAGGAATCGCGCGAGATCACTGCGATCTTGGCGCGCGAGCCGGGGTCGCGGGCAACTGCCTTCACTTCGACGATGCCGTCATAGATTTCCGGCACCTCCTGAGCGAACAGCTTCGAGGTGAACTGCGGGTGTGTGCGCGAAAGGAAGATCTGCGGACCGCGCGGTTCGCGCCTTACGTCATAGATATAGGCGCGGATGCGGTCGCCGTTGCGGAACACTTCGCGCGGCAGCAACTCGTCGCGCCGCACGATTGCCTCCCCGCGGCCGAGGTCGACGACAACGTTGCCGTATTCGACGCGTTTGACGATGCCGTTGACGATATCGCCGATGCGGTCCTTGTATTCCGCGTATTGCCGGTCACGCTCGGCCTCGCGCACCTTCTGCACAATGACCTGTTTGGCCGACTGCGCAGCGATGCGGCCATATTCGAGCGGCGGCAACGGATCTGCGATCGTATCGCCGATCTGCGCGGCGGGATGACGTTTGCGCGCCTCTTCCAGAGTGATCTGATTGGACGGATTCTCGACGGCCTCCACGACCAGCATGTGGCGGGTCAACCGCAGGTCACCCGTCTTCGGCTCGATCTCGGCGTGAACGTCGGTCTCCGCGCCGTAACGGGAACGCGCAGCCTTGGCGATGGCATCTTCCATCGCCGTGATCACAATGCCGCGGTCGATCGCCTTTTCACGTGCGACCGCGTCCGCGATCTGTAACAACTCGAGCCTGTTGGCGCTGACAGCCATAGCTCATTCTCCTCGTTTGGCGGCAGGCCTTTGTGGCCGGTGCCGTGAATGTCTTTCTTCGCGTCGTATTTCTCTCCGCGCCGCGCGTGCTTCGCGCTTGGCAGATTTTTCACGCCGTAACGCTTCGGCCACCAGGTCGTCGGTGAGCACAAGCTTGGCTTCGGTCATTTCCTCGATCGGAATCAGGACTTCCGCGATCTCGCCGTCCGCAGCATCGTCACGGCGGATGCGCGCGGCTTCGCCTTCGGTGCCCGCAAGCGTGCCACGGAATCGCTTGCGGCCGCCGATCGGCATGGCTGTCTCGATCTTGACCAGATGTCCGGTGAAACGCTCGAAATCGCACTTCCGGACCAGCGGTCTGTCGATACCGGGAGACGAAATCTCCAGCCGATAGGCGCGATCGATCGGATCGGCAACGTCGAGAACCGGCGAGAGTGCGCGAGAGACCGCCTCGCAGTCTTCGACCGACATGGTTCCGTCGGGCCGTTCCGCCATGATCTGAACGGTACAGCCCTCGGCGCTCGACACGCGGACCCGTACGAGACGGTAACCGAGTTGCTCGATGACCGGCTCGGCAATCACGGCCACACGCGCCGGCAACCCCGGCTCGGTGATGAGCCGCGGTTCAGCCGGTGCGGCGCTGGCCGCAATATTTTCCAACGTGTCGCCTGTCGGCATCCGGTAACAAAAAAGAGCGGGCCCCGCGGGACCCACTCTCAAAACCCGTTCGGTTATGAGGGTGTCAGTAACACGCGAAATATAGCGATTTTACGCGTCCGCGCAAGGGTCGCGCGCGGCGCTCGACGGCTAACCGTTCTTTCAGAATCTGCCCTTAAATTTGCGTAAAACCTCCAGTCCGATCGGTTTTTAGGTTTTTACGGGTCTTTGTATGAGTGTTCCCGCCTCGCTGCTTCCGGAACTGGAAGATGTGGTCCAGCACGGCTCGGCGGCAAAGCGTGCGGAAACGCTGCGCCGCATTACCACCTTGTTCCTCGATGGCGTACCCAGTTTCAACGCGCAACACATTGCGCTTTTTGACGACGTCATTGGTTGCCTGATCGAGGAAATCGAAGCCAAGGCTCTCGCCGAACTCGCGCGGCGTATCGCGCCGATACCGGCAGCACCGACTGGCGTTATCAGCACGCTCGCCAAGAATGACGACATCGATGTCGCCGGCCCCGTGCTGAGGCAGGCCAGACTCGCTGACCGTGATCTGATTCACATCGCCGAGACCAAGAGCCAGGCGCACCTGCTTGCCATGTCGACGCGGCTCGGAATCGGCGAGGCATTGTGCGACATTCTCGTGGAACGCGGCAACCAGGATGTAGCGCGTTCCGTTGCCAATAACCCGCACGCCCAACTTTCGACCAACGCATTTACGACGTTGGTGCGACGCGCTGAGCAGGACGGCATCCTTGCGGAAAAGGTCGGGATGCGGACCGACATTCCGCCGCGTCTGTTTCGTCAGCTTTTGATGCAGGCGAGCGATGTCGTGCAGCGGCGTCTCCTGTCGAAGGCAAAACCCGAAACGCAGGCGGAAATCCGCCGCATCCTCGCGCAGGTCACCGATGAGGTTGCCGCGAAGGCTGCACCGCGAAACTACACTGCGGCGCTGGCCGCAGTCCGCGCATTGCACAAGGAACGAAAGCTCGGTGAAAACGACATTGCCGAATTCGCCGGCGCCGGGAAATATGAGGAAACGATCGCCGCGCTGGCGACGATATGTGCTGTCCCGGTTGAAGTCGTGGACCGACTGATGAACGGCGACCGGACTGACCCGGTACTGATTTTGGCACGTGCCGTCGGTTTCGGCTGGCCGACGGTCAGGGCCGTTCTTAAGGCGCGGCCCAGTCCAAAGCCTTCCGCTCAAACGCTCGATGCGGCCCGCGAGAATTTCGAGCGCCTGACGGCGACAACGGCGCAACGCGTTGTGCGCTTCTGGCAGGTGCGGCAGGGCACCGGCGAATAGTCACAATCGCCGGAAAATAAAGTACGCCGGTGTCCGGCCCTCGTGTCGCGCCTTTGCTTCGTATCGCGTACCGCAAAATCCCTTCCAGGGACGGCGCCAATCGTCGGCGTGTTCGGCGGTCCAGGTGAAATCAGTTGAGCGTAGGATTCGGGCGAGCGTGTGCGCGGCGTAGTCACCGATATCGGTGGCAAACCGCAACTCACCATTGCGCTTCAGGATGCGCGCGAGCCGAACGAGGTTTTCATCCTGAATAAATCGGCGCTTCCAGTGACGCCGTTTCGGCCACGGATCGGGGTAAAGCAGATCGATGCGCGTCAGTCCTCCGTCGGGCAGCCAGTCGATGAGCTTGATCGCATCGCCGAAATACAGACGGATATTTGTGAGGGCGGCAGCGTCGATGGCAGCGAGTGCCTTGCCGATTGCGTTGACGAAGGCATCTGTGCCGATGAAGCCGGTCTGTGGATGCGCCGTTGCTTCCGAGATCAGATGCTCGGCGCCGCCAAAGCCTATTTCGAGGCGGACGTCGTTGATGGAGGTTGGAAAGAGCGCACGCAGATCGGCCGGTGCCGGTGTGCCGAGATCGATTGTGACCTTGGGCAGCAGCGTTTCGAAAAGAGCCAATTGCCGCGGCTTGAGCGCGTGGCCCTTGCGGCGCCCGAAAAACGCGCGCTCTGGCGCTGTTCTGCCATCACCGGGCCGCCGCGAAGCGATGTGCTCGGATGACCCCGATTCTTTTGGCAATACCGTGCTTTCCCAAGCGAGATCGCCCCAACATAGGCGTTGAAAACGGCTATGTCCGGCGATGACAGCTTAGTGCGGGAGAGCCCTGACGGGAACGCCGTCTATCTCACCGCGCTCCGTATCGCGGAGGCGAGATCGGTTTTTTCCCAGGAGAAGCCGCCGTCTTTTTCGGGTGCGCGGCCGAAATGTCCATAGGCTGCGGTCCGCTTGTAAATTGGTCGGTTCAGTTTGAGCGTGCGCCGAATATTGGTCGGCGTGAGCCGGAACAACTCGGGCAGGACCTTTTCAAGTTTCTTTTCCTCGACCTTGCCGGTGCCGTGGGTATCGACCAGGACCGACATCGGATCGGCGACACCGATCGCGTAGGCAACCTGGATGGTGCAGCGCTCGGCGACGCCGGCGGCGACGACGTTCTTGGCGAGATAACGAGCGGCATAGGCTGCCGAGCGATCAACTTTTGTCGGGTCCTTGCCGGAGAAAGCGCCGCCGCCATGCGGGGCGTAGCCGCCGTAGGTGTCGACAATGATTTTGCGGCCGGTGAGGCCGCAGTCGCCATCCGGTCCGCCGATCACGAAGTTGCCAGTCGGGTTGACCAGAAAATCAGATGATTTCGCCGGCATCCAGCCTTTCGGCAAGGCTGACTCGACCGCGTCGGTGATCATCTCCTTGATCAGGCCGGGCGTATATTTTTTGCCGTTGCGGCTCTGTGCATTATGCTGCGTGGACACAACAACCTTGGTGCATCCCACCGGCTTGCCGTCCACGTAGCGGATGGTGACCTGACTCTTGGAGTCGGGCTGGAGGTCGTAGAGCTGGCCGTTACGGCGTTTCTCCGAAAGAACCTTCAGAATCTTGTGCGCGAAGTAAATCGGCGCCGGCATGAAGGAATTTTTCTCATAGACCTCGCTCTCGGTGCAGGCGAAGCCAAACATCATTCCCTGGTCGCCCGCGCCTTCCTCCTCGCCGCCTTTTTTCTTTTTGGCGTTCACGCCCATGGCGATGTCGGGTGACTGGCCATGCAACAGGACCTCGACGTCGGCGCCGTAGTACGAGAAGCCATCCTGGTCATAGCCGATGTCCCGCACGACATCGCGCGCGATTTTCGTGATGAGCTCGCGATCGACGACCACTTTCTCGCCGTGCTTGCGGAACAGCGGGGCCTGACCGCGGCCTTCCCCGGCAATGACAATTTTGTTCGTTGTCGCGAGAGTTTCGCAGCCGAGCCGCGTGTTCACCAGGCTGTCGTCGGCGATGCCGAGCTTGATGTCGTTTTCCAGGAACGCATCGAGCACCGCATCGGAAATCTGATCGCAGACTTTGTCCGGATGACCTTCTGAAACCGACTCGCTGGTAAAAAGAAAATTCGTGTGAGCCACCGCTGTAACTCCTGTCGTGGCGCGTCCGCGCGCCGCCTCATGCCTTGTCGGGGTGGTTCTTGCAGCGGCGGCGATGCAGGTCAAGATGCGGGCAACGGTGGGCAGTCCCTCAAGAACGATGGGATATGCCCTACTTCAGTTGTTGCCGGCGATCTGTTCGACGAGGTCAACAATACGGCGGCGCAGTTTGCTGCTCTTTATGCGCATAAAGGCCTTGGTCAAAGAAAGCCCGTCCGACGTCGCAAGGAAATCGGCGACGTAAGCCGGAGACGGCGCCTCACTCATTCCGCCGCTGTGGCCCGGCAGATGCGGCGCTCCCTCGAAGAAAAATGAAACCGGTACCTGCAGGATGTGCGCGATTTGCTGCAGCCGGCTGGCGCCGATGCGGTTGGTCCCTTTTTCGTATTTCTGTACTTGTTGAAATGTGAGGCCGAGGGCGTCGCCCAGTTTTTCCTGGCTCATGCTGAGCATCATCCGGCGCATGCGGACACGTGAACCGACATGCTTGTCGATCGGGTTCGGCGCCTTCTTAGCCATAGAATTCTCCTATGCCCCCATTACGGGCATAGTTGTCACAAGTGAATGCGCAAACGCAATCCGCGAATCCCTGTAATCGGGTTCGGCGCCGTCAATTAATCGTAGTTGTTGATAGCTTTCACATTCCGACAACGCGGCGGGTACTTATTTCAATACGACGTCACGTGGCCCAATGTCTATCCAGCAACTTGCATCATACTTTGCCTGGTTACGCAATCTACGCGCGAACTCGGCGGCGGCAAATAATAATCAGGCTGAGGATCAAAAGGGCCACCAGCGGATAGTCGCGATATTTGGAATAGAAAGTTGGCTCGATGGCGGCGGGAAGGCGGGAGTCCAGCACCCCCTCAACTCCCAGAGGAAGCGAGGCGATGATGCGTCCGACGGGGTCAATCACGGCGGAGATGCCGGTATTGGCTGCACGCACCAGAGGCAATCCCTCCGCAATGGCGAGAACGCGCGCCTGTTGGAGATGTTGGTAGGGCCCGGAACTGATTCCGAACCAGCCGTCATTCGTAACATTGACCATCCAGCCGGGGCGTTCTCCAGGCGGGACGGCGGCGCCAGGGAAGATGGCCTCGTAACAGATCAACGGCAGCATTTTAGGCGCGCCAGGCACGTCCATCGCACGTCGCCGATCGCCCGAGAGGAATCCGCCGATCACTTTCGTCAGCTGCATCAGGCCCAGCCGCTCAAGCGCACGCTGGAAAGGCAGATACTCGCCGAAAGGAACGAGATGGACCTTGTCGTAGATGCCGCGGATCGAACCATCGGGATCTATCACATAGATCGAATTGTATGCGCGCTGGTCGCCAATATTGACATCGGAGGCAGCCCGCACCGCGCCGGTAATCAATACTGTCGACGGTTTGAGCAGGCGCGCGATCTGTGCAAGGGCATCAGGTTCGCGCGTCAGAAAAAAAGGAAACGCGGCCTCGGGCCAGATAAGATGAGTCACGTCGCGAACCCCGCCTGATCGCGGGCTTGTGGCGCGGTCTGAAAGACGCAAGTAGCGAGCCATGACATCCGCTTTGGCGGAATAGTTGAATTTTTCGTCCTGCTGCAGATTGGGCTGCATGATGCGTAACTGGACGCCGGCCACGTAGGTGGTCGGATGCGACCACAGTCTCCACGCCCCATAGGCAGCAACAACGATGAGCAGGGCGACACCGAGAGCGAACGGCCGGTAAGGGTGCCGCGTGTCGGTCTTGTCATCAGCGAAAATCGCAGGGGTCGAGCAAATCGCGACGCAGAGAAACGTAAGGGTCCATACGCCGGTCAGCGAAACGCTTTGGGCCATGACCAGCGGTTCGGTGAAGGCGTAACCAAACGTGTTCCACGGGAATCCGCTGAGCAGATGTCCGCGCAGCCATTCCGCTGCGGTGATCGTTGCGGCGAGCGCCAGGATTCGCTCGGGCCCGCGCACCCAGATCAGCCGCGCGGCGGCCAGGCCCAGCGCCGGGTAGAGCGCCAGATAGGCTGGCAGGCCGGCGACCGCCACAGGCAGAAGCCAGCCGAATGTCTTGGCATCGACGAGAAAGGCATAGCCCACCCAGTAGAGGCCGGCGAGAAAGTAGCCGAAGCCAAAGCACCAGCCGGCGACCGCTGCAGTTACCGCGCCGCTCCAGCGTCCGGCGGCCGATCCATCGACGAGCCAGACCAGAATCGGAAGCGTCACGAACAGGACCGGCCATGCGTTGACAGGCGGCATTGCCAACGTCGACGCCGCACCCGCAACAAAAGCTAAGTTTGCCCGGCGCCACCCGTGGGCAAGCACGACGGCATGGGCAAATCGTGTAATGCTCACGGCTGGCGCGTACCGGCAGGCCCGGCCTCATTGGTGACGGGCTTGTCGTCGGCCCCCGCCGATGTCGCAACGCTCGAGAACATTCCATCGGCTTCATTGCGCTTGCGCACCTCGCGCGGCCGATCGCGTTTCTCTTTCAGCCGGATTATTCGAATGCTTTTGACGCGGCGCGGGTCGGCATCAAGCACTTCAAACTCGAAGAGATCGGGGCCGGGGACGATCTCGCCGCGCACCGGTAGCCGTCCTGCGCGCGTGACCAGATAGCCGCCGATGGTGTCGACAGCGTCGATCGCGTCACCGACATCGAAATCGTTGCCGACAGTTGCGATGACATCTTCGATATTTGCGCGCGCGTCCGCGACAAATGAGCCGTCGGGCAGCTGAGTGATCGCCGGTGTTGTATCTTCATCGTGCTCATCCGCAATTTCGCCGACGATCTGCTCGACGATATCTTCAATCGAGGCAAGGCCGTCGGTGCCGCCATACTCATCGACGACCAGCGAGAGATGAATCCTGGTTGCCTGCATGCGCGCCAACAGATCGATGACCCGCATCGACGGCGGCACGAACAGGATTTCGCGGACGATCTTGGTGGCCGATAGCGGCATGCCGAGATTTACGGTCTTCATGTCTAGGCCGGCAGGAAACGGCTTCTTGCGCTTTGCATTCTTTTCCGGGTTGACCGATGCGCCTGCCGTCATGAATGCGATCAGGTCGCGAATGTGAACCATGCCGACGGGGTCATCGAGCGTGTCATTGTAGACCACGAGGCGCGAATGGCCCGCACCCTCAAAAACGCGCATCAATTCCCCAAGCTTGATATCCTGCTGAATGGCAACGATGTCGGCCCGCGGCACCATGACGTCGCCAACGCGGCGTTCGCGCAATCCGAGGATATTTCTGAGCATCCGGCTTTCTTCCGGGGAGAAGCCGGTGTCGCCTGGACCAACGTCGTCGAGGATATCCTGCAGGTCGGCCCGGACCATGTTCGACTTCCAGCCGAACAGGGCGCGCAGGGCGCGCATGAACCAATTCTCACCGCCGTTCCTCGCCGGCGGGACCGGCACGGGCAGGTTGCGCGGCTGGTATGGCGTTCCGCCGCCAGAACTCGGGCCAGATGAGTCGCTGTCAGGCATGGCGGTCAGGCGTTGCCGAGATCATGGGCGCGGTATGGATCCGGCATGTTCAAGCGTCCCAAAATCCTGCTTTCGAGTCCTTCCATCTCCTCGGCCTGCTCGTCGGTCTCGTGATCGTAACCGAGCAGATGAAGAAAACCATGGACTGTGAGATGGGCCAGGTGATGAAGGAAGATACGGCGTTCATCAACACATTCCCGTTCGAGCGTTTCGAAAGCGATGACGATGTCGCCAAGCAAACGCAAACCTTGGCCCAAACCTTGGCCCAAACCTTGGCCATTGTTCGGAGCGGATGCGGGAAACGACAGAACATTGGTAGGCTTGTCGATGCCGCGCCAGTCGCGATTGAGTGAGCGGATAGCCGAATCGTCGGCGAGCACAATACTCACTTCGCCGCCCGCTGTTGAGAGCGCATCCGCCGCCGTGAGCACTGCATTTCGCACCGTCTTTTCGGCCAGAGGTTGCGCGTGCCACAGCGGCGATTGAATCCGGACGTCGACATGCGGCGTCGAAACCGCCCGTGCTTGCGACGTGATCATCCCTTTCCCTCGCGCGCGGGGACACGATCGTAGGCTTCCACAATACGCGCCACGAGTTCATGACGAATGACATCCTCATGCGTGAATGCGACATGGCCCACGCCTTCAATTCCCGCTAGCAATCTCACGGCTTCGGCCAGGCCGGAAGCCTGACCGTGCGGCAGGTCCACCTGGCTGGGATCTCCGGTCACGATCATGCGGCTGTTTTCGCCGAGCCGGGTGAGAAACATTTTCATCTGCATGGAGGTCGTATTCTGCGCCTCATCGAGGATTACGGCGGCGTTTGACAGCGTGCGCCCGCGCATGAAGGCCAGCGGGGCGATCTCGATTTCACCTGCCTGCAGCGCGCGTTCCACGATGCGGGCATCCATCAGGTCATAAAGCGCGTCGTAGATCGGACGCAGATAAGGATCGACCTTTTCACGCATGTCGCCGGGCAGAAAGCCGAGCCGCTCTCCCGCTTCCACAGCGGGACGTGACAGGATGATGCGGTCAACTTCTTTGCGTTCGAACATCTGGATCGCATGGGCGACAGCGAGCCAGGTCTTGCCGGTGCCGGCCGGCCCGGTTCCGAACACAAGGGCATGACGCTTGAGTGCACGGATGTAGGCGTCCTGCGCCGCCGTGCGAGCGCGTACCGGCCGTTTACGCAGATTGATTTCTTCAAATGCCGGCCGCGGCGCAGAAGGATCGTAGTCGAAGAGCGAGCCCTGCGCGATCGCCTGGCGGATCGCCCCTTCGACGTCGCCCTGGCTCAGATCATGGCCGCGTTTGAGTTGCTCGTAGAGACCTTCAAGCACGTGTCGCGCCTGCTCGCAGGCGGCGCGCGATCCTTCGATCGTGACATGATTGCCCCGCTGCTCGGCGATCACACCAAGACGGCGTTCAATCAGCGCCAGATTTTGTCCGTATTGTCCGAACAGCACCGATGCGAGCTTATTGTCTTCAAATGCAAGCACGGTCTGCGTCGTGGCCGTCTCTTCCGAGGCGGCGGCAGGCGGGATCACGGCATCGGTTGTACGCAAGGGTCGTTCAAGCTCCTGCTGCTGAAAGCATCATCTCTCGGCCTTGATCTTCAAGGCTGCCGAAAAGGCTGTTGCTTCCGACTTCATCGATGGTGACGCGACGCACCGAGCCGATGCATTCGGCCGGCGCCATGACCTGCACCGCCTGCAGATAAGGCGAACGGCCGACGAGTTGGCCGGAAAGCCTGCCGGGTTTTTCGAGCAGCACATCGACGGTCCGGCCGGCAAAGCCTGCATTGAAACGGCGCTGGTGGCGTGTGATCGCAGTCTGCAGCCGCTGCAGGCGCGCGGCCTTCTCTTCATGCGGAATCTGCCTGTCCATTTCAGCAGCCGGGGTGCCCGGGCGGGGCGAATACATAAATGAGAACGCCCCTGCGAAACCGACTTCATCGACTAGTGCAAGGGTATCCTGGAAGTCGGATTCGGTCTCGCCCGGAAAGCCGACGATAAAATCGGATGTGAAAGCCAAATCGTTTCGTCCTGCGCGAAGACGTGCAATCACGCCGAGGTAGTCCTTGCGCGTATGTCTCCTGTTCATCGCCGCGAGGACGCGATCAGAGCCGGATTGCACGGGTAGATGCACGTAAGGCATCAGCGCCGGCAGTTCATGGTGAGCTGCAATCAATCCGTCATCCATGTCGCAAGGGTGGCTCGTCGTGTAGCGCAGACGCAAAATGCCGGGCACCTCTGCTAGCCGGCGGAGCAAGGATCCGAGATTTGATGGCGTTCCGTCGGAATTGAGCCCGTGGTAGGCGTTCACATTCTGCCCGATCAGGGTCACCTCGCGTACGCCCCCATCGGCCAGCCGTTCGACCTCGGCGATGATCTTTTCGACCGGCCGGGACACTTCCGCCCCCCGCGTATACGGCACGACGCAAAACGTGCAGAACTTGTCGCAGCCTTCCTGCACGGTGACGAAGGCCGAAATGCCACGTTTAGCAATCGCATCCCGCTTCGGCGCCGCCAACGCCTCGAATTTGTCTTCAACCGGAAATTCGGTGTCGATGACTTTTTCGCCGCGCAGGGCACGCGCGATCATCTTGGGCAGCCGGTGATAGTTTTGCGAGCCGACGATCAGATCGACAGTGCCGGCGCGCCGAACGATTTCACGACCTTCCGCCTGCGCGACACAGCCCGCAACCGCGATCAGCATGCGGCGCCCGTCTCGCGCCGCGGCCTCCTTCATCTCCCGGATGCGTCCGATCTCGGAATAGACCTTCTCGGCGGCTTTTTCCCGGATGTGGCAGGTGTTGAGGATGACGAGGTCGGCATCTTCAGGCGATGCTGTCTCGCTGTACCCCTCGGGCGCCAGTGTGTCCGCCATACGATGGGAATCGTAGACGTTCATCTGGCAGCCAAACGATTTGACGTGGACCTTGCGGGCTTTGCTCATGCCTGTTCGATGCGAAGCGTATCCAATTTAGCCTGCCGCTGCGGGATTTGTCCCGTGCTACCATATATTTGATTTTCCAGCGATTTTAAGACCCTTGGTCCGGCCGTACCACAGAATAAGCCGCTGAATTTTTATGCTTCTACTGGAGCGCAAACGGGCGTCCGCGCAACGCCGAAGCCACCAGACTGCGCACCGAATTTTCCAGGCGCGTGGTCACGGTCTTGCGGTCAGCCCAGTCGCTGCGAACCGGTTCACCGAAGCTGACGATCGCATCGACGGCGCCCTGCTCGATGAAAGCCTTGATATGCGGGACAAAGTCAAGATCGCCATACCAGGCGACCAGCGGGCGATGCTGGCGCCCCATCGGGATTCCATGCAGGCCCGTGTAACAAACTGACATCGGTTGAATCAGAACTTTTTCGTCATTTGCAGCACCGGCTCGCGCGGAAAACTGCTCAACGGCGCCGAGGAGCGCCGAACGGAATGGCAGAACCCGATTTCCGTCACTCGAGGTACCTTCGGCAAAAAGCACAACCGAAACTCCGTCCCTCAGCCGCTTGACGATCTCGGCGACGGCTTCCCCCGTCCGATGCCTGCGAGCACGGTCGACAAAAACGGTGCGCTGTAGTTTCGCTGTAATGCCGACCAGCGGCCACCTCGCGACCTCGCGCTTGGCTACAAAGGCGACCGGCGCGATCGAGCCGATGACGAGAATATCGGCCCACGACACATGATTGGAAACATAAAGGACCGCGCGATCATGGACAGGAGTGCCGTTGACGCGGACGCGGATGCGCAAAAGTGCACATAGCAGCCGATAGTAGTTTGACGCGATGAGGTCTCGGCCCGGCAGCCTGAGCGTGTCGAGCAGCCACTGTAGGAAGATCAACAGCGGCGTCACCGTAAAGAAGAAGACCGCGATAAAAAGCGCGCGCGCCATCTGGTCTAGTCCGGCAAGATCATGCCTAGCGCTTCTTGTCGTCGTTAAGCGGCACCGCATAAAGCTCGAGCCGGTGGTCGACAAGTTTGTACCCAAGCTTGCGGGCAACCTCAGACTGCAGGCGCTCGATCTCCTCGGACTGGAATTCGATCACTTCGCCGTTGCGCAGATTGATCAGGTGGTCGTGATGCGCGTCGGTGCTGGTCTCATAGCGTGCACGGCCATCCCGAAAATCGTGACGCTCGATGATACCGGCATCCTCGAACAGACGCATAGTGCGGTACACAGTGGAAATCGAAATATGCTCATCGACCTTGGCGCAACGCCGGTAAAGCTCCTCGACATCGGGATGATCGTCGGATTGCGCCAGCACGCGGGCAATAACGCGGCGCTGCTCGGTCATGCGCATTCCTTTGGCGGCGCATAAAGCCTCGATATTCTTACTGTCGATATTGTGCTTGCTCGTGGCGGTCACGTCGGCATCTCTTGTCCGGACTTTTTCTGCAGTTCCGGTATCATATTGGCCGTGTCCGCCATGTGTCCACCGCGCTTCACGCCAGGTCACGCCGTAAGATAAGCGCGTCGCCGGCCTCCGTGCCTGGCCGGGGATAGTACCCGGGACGGCGCGAGACTTCGCGAAAGCCGGCGCGCCGGTAAAGCCGCAACGCGGGCAGGTTATGCTCGTCAACTTCGAGGAAAATAGCTCGCGCGCCAAGACCTGCGAGACGGCGCAGATGAAGGTTCAACATGCTCCGCGCGAGACCCCGGCCGCGTTGGCGATCGGCGACCGCAACCGACAGAATCTCGGCTTCATCCTCGACAAGCCGTGACATGATGAAACCGCTGAATTTTGCTCCGGCAGTTACGCGATGTGCGATCACCCGGCCGTCAAGCAACAAGCCTTCGACCTCCTGCTCGCTCCAGCCGCGCCGAAATGATCTGCCATGCAGCGCGGCAATTGCTGGTGCATCGCGTGCGCTTGCTTCCGTTATTGCCGGCTCTGCGCGCGCGAACAGGCGGGCGATAAAACCGATCATCGGCGTGCCAGTTGCACGGCATCTTGCGGATGCGCATCCGGCGGGCGGAGATACAAAGGTTTCGGAGGTGTGTTGGTGTCGGTGGCGGCGGCACCGAGCCGGGCGACCCAATTGATATCGGGTGCTTCACGCTGTTCGACCTTTGCGGGGGGGCGTTCTCCCGCGGGCCACAGCGATGCAAGTTTCGCGGCGGCGGTGCCGGTGACGCGCGGCGCGCCCGTAGCCGACACGCGCAAGGCCTCACGGATCGGCGTAACGCGCGGCGCAACCAGAGTGCGACCACCAGCACCGAAGACCTGGAGATATACCTGGTCGTGCCGCGCATCAATTGCGACGACAACGGGCAGAGTATCGTCGGCGGCGATGAAGGGTGCCGCGAAAGTTGCGAAAGTCGTCAGCCCGATCGCCGGCTTGCCGGAGGCAAGCGCGATGCCGCGCGCAGCAGCAATACCGACGCGAAGGCCCGTGAAACTGCCCGGCCCCGTGGTCACTGCTATGCGGTCGATTGCCGAAACATCGAGGTTCACTCGGTCGAGCACACGCGCAACCAGCGGCATGAGCGCCTCGGCGTGTCCTCGCTGCATCGGCAGGCTCTCGTGCACGCGCAGCTCCGGACATTCAGTGTCCAGGACGGCTACTGAACAGGCCTCAAGTGCGGTATCGATGGCAAGCACGCGCATGGCATCATTCTACCATTCTTTCGTGATCTCATCGCTGCACGTCAGGAATTGAGATGGCTGGCACATAGCAAAGCGAAGGCACGCCGTCCTTCGGACGACTAAGCCCGACCAAGAATCGGAGCTTTTACGGACCGCTACATAGGCCGCACTTCGACCACGTCGGGGACGAAGTGCCTGAGCAGGTTCTGAATGCCGTGCTTCAGCGTGGCGGTCGACGACGGGCAGCCCGAGCAGGCGCCCTTCATGTTGAGATAGACGATGCCTTCCCTGTAGCCACGAAATGTAATATCGCCGCCGTCGCCGGCCACGGCCGGACGCACGCGCGTCTCGATCAGATCCTTGATCGTAGCGACAGTCTCGGCGTCTTTGGCATCGAAGAATTCGTCAGCCGCAGCATCTGACGGCTTTGCATCGGCTACCAGCAGCGGCGCACCCGACATGTAATGTTCCATGATGGCACCGAGGATCGCCGGCTTGAGCTGTTGCCATTCGCCGTCGGTCTTCGTCACCGCGATGAAATCGGAACCGAAGAATACGGCTCCCACGTTAGGAACATCGAACAGCTTGGCGGCGAGCGGCGATTGTGCGGCCGCCTCCCTCGTCGCCATATCAAGCGTGCCGGTCTCGAGCACAGGCCGGCCTGGCAGAAATTTCAGTGTTGCTGGATTGGGCGTAGTCTCGGTCTGGATAAACATCAGAAGCTCCTTGCCTCAAGCGGGGTCAAGGCCCGCGGGCGGTCAAAGCATATCGCATAGATGGCGCTTGCGCGGTTCCCGGTCAACCATCGAAACCGCCGCAAATCACGAGCTGGCGTCGATATCTTCGTCGCTCAGATGCCCAGGCACGAGCGCGACGGGAATAGGAAATGTGCCGGCCGTTTTTGCAAGGGTCGACACCAGGGGGCCAGGACCCTCCTTGCCGATGCCGGCTGCCAGGACGAGGATGCCGATGTCGGCATCCTCGTCGATCAGCTTGAGAATTTCCTCCGATGTATGCCCCTCGCGGATGACGCGGTCGGGCGTGATGCGGGCGATTTTCTTTGCACGAGCGGCAAATTTATCGAGCGCAGCATTCGCTGCTTCCTGCGCTTCCGCCTTCATGATGTCTGCAACGCCGAGCCATTGCTGATTGCGGTCGCCGGGTTCGATTACGCGCAGCATCACCATTTGCGATTTCGTGCGGCTGGCACGCTTGGCCGCCCAGTAGACCGCGCGATCGCATTCCTCGGTGTCGTCGATGACCACCAGATACTTGCGCTTGTGGCCGGCTTCATAGCTGCGCCGTTTGCTGCTCATGCTTGGGACGCTCCCGTCCGATCATCTGCGCGGTAAGAAATGCGCAAACGCGTAATGGTGGCACGCCGGTCGCGGCGCCGACAAGAAGGATTTCCCGCGCTGCACTATCGGCGGACGAATCCGACAATATCCTTGACGGCTTTCATGGTTTCGACGGCGATCGCGCGCGCGCGCTCAGAGCCGTCGGCCAGAATCGAATCTATATAAACAGGGTCCTGTACGAGTTTCTTCATTTCGGCGCCGATCGGCCCGAGTTTTGCGACGGCAAGATCGACAAGCGCAGTCTTGAACGTGGAAAATTGACCACCGCCGAATTGGCCGAGCACCTCGGCTTTGCTCACGCCCTGCAGTGCCGCGTAGATGCCGACGAGATTGTCTGCCTCCGGCCTCGGAGCAAGGCCTTTTTCCTCGCTCGGCAAGGGTTCCGGATCCGTTTTGGCCTTGCGAATCTTCTGTGCGATGGCGTCCGCATCGTCGGTGAGATTGATGCGCGAATAGTCGGACGCTTCCGACTTCGACATTTTCTTCGAACCGTCGCGCAGCGACATCACGCGTGTTGCCGGTCCCTGTATGATCGGCTCCGGCTGGGGGAAAAAGGCGTCGCCGTATCCATGCGCGTGAATCGAGGCGGCAAAGTCGTTGTTGAATTTCTGCGCGATGTCGCGTGACAGCTCCAGGTGTTGCTTCTGGTCTTCTCCGACCGGGACATGGGTTGCGCGATAAACCAGAATGTCGGCCGCCATCAGAGTCGGATAGACATACAATCCGACAGAAGCATTCTCGCGATCCTTGCCGGCCTTCTCTTTAAACTGCGTCATCCGGCTGAGCCAGCCGACGCGCGCGACGCAATTGCACACCCAGGCAAGCTCGGCATGCTCCGCGACCTGACTCTGGTTGAAGATGATGTGCTTCCTCGGATCGATGCCGCAGGCGAGAAAGGCGGCCGTTACTTCGCGCGTTGCACGCGGCAATTCACTCGGATCCTGCCAGACCGTAATGGCGTGAAGGTCGACAACGCAATAAATACAGTCATAGCGCTCCTGCAGGGCCACGAATCTGGTGATGGCGCCTAGGTAGTTGCCAAGATGCAGATTGCCGGTTGGCTGCACGCCTGAGAAAACGCGTTCCTTGAACGCCATTGTCCATCCTCTTTCCCTTCGCGGGAGCCATGCCACGCCGGAGGCGCGCGACGCAAGGGCTTTACGATTTTCGGTGCAGGGCAGCCAGCTCTGTCAATGTGACGACGCCAAGGAGTCGAAGCATGCCAAAGTATACTGCAATGCCGAGAGCGATCAGCGCAGCAAGCATCGTGAGCCGGGCGGCAGCGGAAGAGGAAGAGGTCAGGACGGGTCCCGTCAGGTGATTGGCGTATCCAACGACGCAAGCCATTGTGATCGTGGCAAGGCAAATACGCGGCAGGCGGCGCTTGGCATCGGCGTCGATCTTCAACCAACCGCGTCGCCACAGAATAAGCCCGAGCAGTGCGCCGCCAACCCAGCCGGATATGGCAATCGCCGCAGCAACGCCGACATAGTCAAAACGCGTAAACAGAACGACACCAAAACCGATGGCTGTTATCAGGCCTACGAGCGCACAAGTCATCGGCGTATGCGTATCCTCGTGCGCGAAGGAAATTGCGCCGAAAACCTTTTCCACCATGTGCCCCGGAAGTCCCGCGCAGATCGCCGTTAACGCAGCAGCGACCGCCGCGGTGTCCTGTGCGCCGAACGCGCCACGCTCAAACAGGCCGCTTGCGATCGGGTGCGCCAGCAATGCAAGACCTGTGGCGGCCGGCAAGGCCAGGCCGACCGCTATTTCATAGGCACGCGATTGCGCCGCTGCAAAAAGACCCCTGTTTTTGGACTGCACGCCAGATGCAATCCGCGGTACGACCACCGCTGCGACACCGATTGAGGCAATGCCGAGCGGCAGTTCGTAAAGACGGTTGGCGTAGTAAAGCCACGCGACGGCAGCTGGCGAAGCCGAGGCGATCGCGGTTGCCGCGATCAGCTTCAGCTGCGGAATGCCGGCGGCGATCAAACCGGGAACTACACGTTTGAAAAAAGTTCCCGCTTGGTCGCGTGTGCCTGGGCGGGGGCGGTGCCATCGCCTGCCGGCTGACAGCCATGCGACTGCCGCAACGACCAGCTGGACGATACCCGCCACAGTCACAGCCAGCGCGAGGTAGGATGCGACGTGGACGTCTTCCAATGGTGCATCGGCCAGAAGCAGCAGTGCCGACAACATCACCACGTTGAACAAAACCGTCGTGATCGCGACGGCACCCACGCGCCCTTCGGCGCTCAGCGCAGCTGCAATCACCGCGACGAGTCCTGAGAGCAAAACGTAAGGCGCGACCATGAGGAGCAGGAATGTCGCGAATGATTGCTGCGCGTCGTCAAATCCAGGCGCAACGACCGCGATCACATATCGCCCGAGGAAGGTGCTGAGCAGTGCGACGAAGCCCGCTACGGAGAACATTGTCAGCAGCACGCGGCGCGTGAAACGGTCGGCATTTGCAGCACCGCCCGTTTCGTTGCGCAGCTTGAGCCAGATCGGGACGAATGCGCTGTTGAGGGCCCCTTCGGCGAGCAGGCGCCGGAAGAAATTGACCACCTGCATAACGGCGAACAACGCCTCGGAATAGGGCCCGGCGCCAAGCAACGCCGCAATCCAGGCGTCGCGCACAAAGGCGAGAAGCCGCGACATCAAAGTGCCACCGCCGACCGTGGTGATATCGCGTGCGAACGCCATGTCGTGATTCCCTCGCGCCTACTTTAGGGCCGTGGGCACGCGCCCGCCATCCACGCTCGGCGCAAGCTTGCCGTCGCACGTTGCCCCGATATAGTGCGCGCGCCATTCACGAGGACAACACATGAGTGCTCTCCGTTATGACGTGCTCGGCATCGGCAACGCCATTGTCGATGTCATCGCCCGTGCCGAAGACGATTTTCTGGTGGCGCAGGGCATGAACAAGGGCTCCATGGCGTTGATCGACGAGGCGCGGGCGGAAAGCATCTATGCGGCAATGGGCCCTGCGGTGGAAAGTTCGGGAGGGTCTGCGGCCAATACAATCGTCGGAGTGGCGAGCTTCGGTGCGCGCGCCGCCTTCGTCGGCAAAGTGAAGGATGACGAGCTCGGCCGCAGCTTCATTCACGATATCCGCGCCGCCGGCGTGGCCTTCGATACGAGGCCGGCAGCGAGCGGTCCGTCCACCGCGCGGTCATACATCATGGTGACGCCGGACGGCGAACGCACAATGAACACGTTTCTCGGCGCCGCGCAGGATCTGCGTCCGGACGATATCGACGAGGCGCAAGTGGCGAGTGCCGCCGTTACCTATCTTGAAGGATATTTGTGGGATCCGCCGCAGGCTAAGGAAGCTTTTGTCAAGGCCGCCGGAATTGCGCACAACGCGGGCCGTCGCGTTGCACTCACGCTGTCGGATGCATTTTGCGTGGACAGGTATCGCGCGGAATTTCTCGACCTCATTAGCAATGGCGTCGTCGATATCGTGTTCGCGAACGAGAGCGAACTACACAGTCTTTGTGAAACTGCGGATTTCGATACTGCTGTCAAAATGTTGCGCGGCGAGGCCAAACTGGCGGTGGTGACGCGCAGTGAAAAAGGTTGTGTTGTTCTTTCGCCCGAGTCGGTCGAGGCGGTGCCGGCGGAGCCCGTCCCGCAGGTGACTGACGTCACCGGCGCCGGCGATCTTTTTGCTGCCGGGTTTCTTGTCGGGCTTGCACGGGGCAAGGACCATCGCACCTCCGCGCGCCTCGGCAGCATTGCTGCGGCCGAAGTCATCCAGCACATTGGCGCACGCCCGGCGGTATCACTGAATGCGCGGGCGGCCGAGAGCGGGATTGCGTTATAGCTGCGGGCGAAGCGCGGCAATTCATAAAAATTAAGCGTGAGATGTCAGCTGTGCGCCGGCATCTCACGCGGGACCCAAGGGACGTCCGGTGCGACGTTATCCGGACGCGGTGCGGGGTCCGCGCGATTGATAGGAGGCGCGACGGCTTGCCAGCAAGCCATTGGTAACCAGTTGGTAACCAAACATGGTTAGCGATTGGTGAATGCCAATCGAGGACCGGTGTCATGGCCAAACGCAAGCAAATCGAGGGTACCGGCAGCGAAATGGAGCCAGATCCGGACAGTGCGCTGCCGCCTGATCAGACCGAACTGCCACTTCTTGAGTCACCATCGGTCTCTCCCGCAAAGGCGGAGATGACATCTGACCTGCCGGAACCCGAGGCTGCCCTAATGATCGCGGCGACCCCGGATACGGCGGCGGAATCGGAAACGGAGAAAGACGCAACGGCAAACGCAGCATCAAAGTTTGCTGCTTGGCCACGCGTTAAATTGCGTCCGCGCCACAGACGCTATGGCTTGCTTGCGGCCTCGGTTGTCATTGCGGCATCGGTTGGTGCCGTGGTCGGCGCAACGATCAGCACCGGCTTCTCCAAGCGCGCCTCTGTGAATATCGTCGGGCTTGAAGAGAGCAAAGCGGCGCAGCAATCGATCGCACGTCTGTCGAACGAGATCACCAGCCTGAAAGCGAATCTTGAAGCCGCCAACAAGTCGGCGCAAAGCCAGTTTGCAAAGATCAGCGACCGTCTCGCGCGCGAGAGAGATGACATCACCGGATCACTGACGCGGCCGCAAACGGTGCCGCCATCGCAGCACGCTGCCGCGCCACTGCCACCCTCACGTCCTGCGCCCATAGCGGCAGCACCTCATCGCCCCGCAATCATCACTGGGTGGACGATCCGCGAAACACGCGATGGATTTGTCTACGTTCAGGGACGCGGCGACATCTATCAGGTCGTTCCCGGTGCTCCGTTGCCCGGTCTTGGTCCGGTCGAGCAAATAAAGCGGCAAGATGGCCGTTGGGTCGTCGTGACACCAAAGGGCATCATCGTCTCAATGCGCGACCGCCGATATTTCGAATAGTCTAGACTTCTTCGGACGACTGAACCGAGAGCGGCGTCTGAGGGCGCCGCTCTTCATTTGCGCGTGAGGCCGGTGGCAAGCGTTTTCAAAGCGTGGCAGATTCGCCGCTCGATCAGCGCGGGTGGTCATATGTATGGCGCTTCGATGAAGATCCTCTTGGTGGCGGTATGCGTCGTTGCAAGTGCGATACGAGCGCAGGCCCAAGGGTCCACACCCGCGCCCGCCAAGCCTGAGATGATGGAAAGCTGTCCGGGCCTGGTGGCGGCGCGACCGCCGTTCGCGACACCTGTCGCCTTCCGGCTTGCCGCGCTGGAACGCGATCAGGTCCGTCTCAACTATATCGGTCACTCGACCTTCTTGATTGAAAGCCCACAGCTGGTGCGCATTGCAACGGATTATAATGACTATGTCAGGCCGCCGGTGTTGCCTGACATAGCAACGATGAATCATGCGCACACGACGCACTACAGTTTGTCACCTGATCCTGCAATTAAGTATGTGTTGCGCGGCTGGAGCGACGATCAAAAACCGGCTCGCATAGATATCCAGTACAAAGACGTCCGCATACGAAACGTGCCGACCAACATCCGCACATTCGACGGGGGCACTGAACGGCATGGAAATTCGATCTTCGTGTTTGAAATTGCGAATCTTTGCATTGCCCATCTTGGTCACTTGCATCACACTCTCACACAGCAGCAGCTAAACGAGATCGGTCGTGTCGATGTGGTGTTGGTGCCGGTCGACGGGTCATACACGCTCGACATCGATGGCATGGTCGAAGTGCTGCATGCACTAAAGGCTCCACTGATGATTCCGATGCACTATTTCAGCGCGTACACGCTCGAGCGTTTCCTGCAGCGCGTTCGCCAGGAATGGGACGTGGAGATTGCGGAAATCCCCTCACTGGTGCTGTCGAAAGCAACGTTGCCGGCAAAGCCGAAAGTGCTTGTCCTGCCGGGCCATTAACCGCAAATGCGGCAATTAACCGCTCCAATTAGCGTAAATATGAGCGTCTGCAGGATGATCACCGGCCGGCATTGACCATTTATCAACAGAGCCGGTTGACCTCGCGGAACCAATGGTTAGTTGTCGCGTTCTTGATGCGCCTTTTTCAGGGATATTGAGGATTATTTTTATGGTTCAGACTTGGAGCAGCTGGAAGCGTTTTCCCGATGCCCAAAGCGGCGATCATGTTGAAGCGCCGATTGGCCCCGGGGTATACGAAGTTCGCCATACCATGACCGGTCGCGTTGTGGCTTTTGGCCATTCAGGCAATGTCGCGAATTCGCTTGCCGACCTGAAATTGAACGGCGGCCTTAGCCCATTTGCCCGTCTCTTCAGCAAGCAACCGCTCGTGTCGCGCGTCTCCGACCTTGAATATCGCACTTGTGCGGCGACAAGCCGCGCGGAAGCAAAGACGGCAGCGAACCGGCTGATGGGCCTGCGCCAGACGGCCTGGCGCCGCCGCTCGGACTTGGGTTGGGCGGCCCGCCATCAGGGCTGAATATCCGCTTTCGCTTTTTGTACGGCCGGCTTCGCGCCGGCCGCTCTGTTTATTGGGCGGCGCAGCTTCCGATCCGTCACAGAGTTCGTATAAAGTCGAGCCGCCGGAAAAAAGGAACGGCTCGCGATGTTGAGTGCAGAACAGAACGATTTCATCACCCGGACAGGAGCAGGCACGCCGGCGGGCGGCTTGATGCGGCGCTATTGGCAGCCCGCGGCATTGGTCGACGAGCTGTCGGGTAACCGACCGGTCAAGCCGGTGCGGCTCTTCGGCGAAGACCTTGTCATGTTCAAGGATGAGAAAGGCCGCTATGGCCTGATCGGCCGGCGCTGTCCGCATCGCGGCACTGACCTTGCTTACGGCCGCCTGGAAAATGGCGGTCTGCGCTGTGCGTTTCACGGCTGGCTCTTCGACATCCAGGGCAAATGTCTCGAGACCCCCGCCGAACCGGACGACAGCAACCTTTGCGCCAATGTCAGGCAGAAATCCTATCCAGTCGTGGAGAAGAGCGGCATCTTGTTCGCTTATCTCGGACAGGGTGAGCCGCCGGCGTTTCCGAACTTCGACTGCTTCATCGCGCCTGACAGCCACACCTTCGCGTTCAAGGGCATGATCGAATGCAACTGGCTGCAGTCGCTCGAGGTCGGCATCGATCCGGTTCACACCTCATTCCTGCACCGGTTTTTCCAGGACGAGGATCCAAGCCAGGGCTATGGAAAGCTTTTTCGTGATACTTCACGCGATTCCGACATGCCGATGTCGCGGATCATGCGCGAGTTCACGCGGCCACGCATCGAGGTCGAGCCAACCGAATTCGGATTCCGGCTGGTCACACTGCGGCAGATCAGCGAGACAAGTACACACGTGCGCGTCACGAATTTGATGTTTCCGAATGCCTTCATCATTCCGATGAGTCGCGAGATGACGATCACGCAATGGCACGTGCCGATCGACGACCAGAAGCATTACTGGTATGCGATCTTCACCAGTTTCGGCGCGCCCGTGAACAAGGATGAGATGCGCCGTCAGCGTCTCGCGCTCTACCAGTTGCCGGACTACATCCCGAACAAGAACAAGAGCAACGACTACGGTTTCGACCCGCATGAGCAGGAACACGAGACCTATACCGGTATGGGCGCCGATATCAACGTACACGACCAATGGGCTTGCGAGTCGATGGGCGCGATTCAGGATCGCACCACCGAACATCTCGGTACGTCCGACAAGGCGATCAGCGCATACCGCAAGCTGTTGCGCCAAGCGATCGAGCAATCGGCAAAAGGCGAAAAGCCGATCATGGTGCTTGACCCCGCGAAGGCTGCGAGCATCACTGGGCCGGGCGCGATCGACGGCATCGGTCCGGCGAAGGACTGGCAGGGTTATTGGCAAAAGACCGAAACGAGCAAGCGTCAGGCCGCAAGCTGGCTCGTTTAGACGGCAGCAAACAGCGAGTTGCGAACAGGGAAAGTCACACCGTGCTTCTTTCAGTTCGCCATTCGCCAACCGCTATTCGCCAGTGACGATGCCGCCGCGTTTGCCTAGGCCGGCCTCTTTCGTCGAGCGCCACCAATTGTGGAACGAGGCGCAGGCAAAGGCGGCGGCGCGGGTCGAGCGAGCCATCAAGAAAGAAAAACTTGAGGTCGTGCGCTTTTCTTTCGCCGATCAGCACGGCGTACTGCGCGGCAAGACGCTGCTCGCATCGGAAGCTATGAGTGCGATGCGCGGCGGCGTCACCATGACAACCACGCTGCTCGCCAAGGATACCGCGCACCGAACCGTTTATCCCGTATTCACCCCGGGTGGCGGCTTTGCGATGGATGAAATGCAGGGTGGCGGCGACTTCGTGATGATCGCCGATCCCGCGACCTTTCGTGTTCTGCCTTGGGCAAACAAGACCGGCTGGCTGCTGTGCGATATTTATTTCACCAACGGCAAGCCGGTGCCGTTCTCGCCGCGCGCGCGTTGTCGCGACGCGCTCAGCACGCTAGCCAAGGCAGGCTTCGAGTTTCTCGCCGGGCTGGAAGTCGAGTTTCACCTGTTCAGGATCGATAATCCGCGGCTGGCGCCGTCCGACGCGACGTGGCCGCCGGAAGCACCGGAGGTCAGCCTGCTCACGCAGGGTTATCAGTATCTCACGGAGTCCCGCTACGACATGCTCGACCCCGCGATCGAGATTCTCCGGCGCGGGATCAAGCAATTGGGTCTGCCGCTGCGCTCCGTGGAAGCGGAGCTGGGGCCAAGCCAGTGCGAATTCACTTTCCGCCCGCAGACCGGCATGGCCAGCGCCGACACAATGGTGCTGTTCCGTTCAGCCGTAAAGCAGATAGCGCGCAGGCACGGGCTTCTTGCGAGCTTCATGTGCCGCCCGGCCTTGCCGAATATGCTGTCGAGTGGCTGGCACCTGCACCAGTCATTGCTCGAAACGAAGTCGGGACGGAACGCCTTTGCCTTCGATCATCGCGATGTGCTCTCGACCGTCGGCCGCTACTATCTCGGCGGCCTGCTGGCGCACGCGCGTGCCGCGGCCGCGTTCACGACGCCGACGATCAACGGCTACAAGCGCTATCGCGCCTATTCGCTCGCGCCCGACCGCGCGATCTGGGGCCGGGACAATCGTGGAGTCATGATTCGTGTGCTCGGCCAGCCCGGCGATCCCGCGACGCATCTTGAAAATCGCGTCGGTGAGCCTGCCGCCAACCCATATCTTTACATCGCCTCGCAGATCTATTCCGGTCTTGACGGCATTGCAGGCCGTCTTGACCCCGGGCCATCCGCAGATACGCCCTATGAGGCGGCCGCAGCCTTGCTGCCGAAGAATCTCGGTGAGGCTTTGACGGCGCTGCGCGCCGATGAATCATTGCGGGCGGGATTTGGCGGTGCGTTCATTGACTACTACACCCACATCAAGGCGGCCGAACTTGAGCGCTTTGCAAAGGAAGCCGGCGATCAGGCGGACGTCACGCCCTGGGAGCAGAAGGAATATCTGGACTTGTTCTAGCGTACGCTGGTTGTCGTCAAAGCGGGGACCTAGCGAAGTCGACCGGCAGGGAAATTTCAGAATGTCTTACGCGCTCACTCCCGAGAATGTGAAGCTTTACTACGAAGAAGTAGGGCAGGGCACGCCGATCCTGTTCGTGCATGAATTTGCCGGCGACTACCGCAGCTGGGAACCGCAGCTGCGCGAATTCGGAAAGCGCCACCGCTGCATCACCTATGCGGCGCGCGGGTACAAGCCTTCCGATATTCCGGCCGATCCCAAAGCCTACAGTTACCTGCACGTTATGCGCGATGCCGTCGCGGTGCTCGATCACCTCCAAATCGACGCTGCCCACATCGTCGGCCTCTCTATGGGCGGCTACACCGCGCTTCAGGTTGCACTTCATCATCCGCGGCGTGTGCGTTCGCTGGTGCTCGCGGGCGCAGGATCCGGCAGCGAGCGGTGGTACACCGAGGACTTTCACAAGCGCTCGCGCGAGATCGCAGCGCAGTTCGAAAGTCAGGGATCGTCCGAGGTGGCGCGGACGTACGGGCACGGCCCGACCCGCATCCCATTCATGCTCAAGGATCCTCGCGGCTTTTCCGCGTTCATACGTCAACTGTCAGAGCACGACGCACAGGGATCCGCGCACATGTCTCGAGGTTTTCAGGGCATGCGCCCCTCGCTCTATGATTTCGAGCGTGACATCCGCGCGCTGGCCGGGCCTGCCTTAATCGTTGTCGGTGACGAAGATGAGCGATGCATCGAGCCAGCCCTGTTTCTCAAGGATGCGATTCCGTCGTCGGGCCTGGTCATCTTTCCGAAGACTGGCCATACCGTGAATTTGGAAGAGCCGGGCCTGTTCAATCAGGTCGTTGCAGATTTTCTTTTCCGCGTGGAGGCCGGGAGCTGGCATCCGCGCGATCCGCGCACCCGCATGCCCAAACGACAGACCGCGCACGGAACGTCATGACCGCAATGTTTTGGCACCGCGCTCGCGCCATTGGGCCTGAATTGGAAAAAATTAACCGCGTTCAGAGATATCATCGGGCGGGAAAAATGCCTTTTGGAATTATCGGCTAAATTCCCGGAATTCCGGGGGAGTGTGATCATGCGCATTGCATATGCAATTCTGGTGTTGGGCTCAGTCGCATTGGCTGGCGGCTCTTCGTATGCGGCCGACCTCGGTGTTCAGAGGGGCCGCTCGCACGCATATGGTAAGGGTACGTTCGACCAACGCCTGCGAGTCGTCGAGCAGGTTCCTTACTGCGGCAACTGTGAAGCTCCGTTCGGACGGACACACTCGGCCAACGTCGTCCGGCTGCACTTCATTAATCGTCCATATTGGCAGGAGAGCTGCGCGGCCGGTGCCTGCGGAGTCTACTATCCGGTGATGCGGTCCTGCGGGTTTTGGGGTTTCGGCTGTCTCTGAGCCGCCTTGGCTTCAGACGTCGACGCTGGCAGCGAGCGCGTTGTCCTGAATGAACTGCCGCCGCGGCTCCACCAGATCGCCCATCAACTGGTCGAACAGCACATTGGCTTCGTCGACCTCTTTAATTCGCACCTGCAGTAGCGATCGCACGTTCACATCGAGCGTCGTTTCCCACAGTTGCTCCGGGTTCATTTCGCCGAGACCCTTGTATCGCTGAAGCGAAAGACCCTTGCGGCCGGCCGCGGTCAGCGCCTCGAACAAGCCAACCGGCCCGTGGATGGCAATGGTTTCATCTTTCCGGCGCAACATTGCCGGTGGCGTGGGCCGGGGAAAAATCTGCTGCAGCGAGGGCGCAAACTCGTCGAGCTTACGCGCATCGGCGGAGCCGAGCAGCGCCTGATCGATGACCGCCACTTCCTTGACACCACGGACCGTGCGCTCGAAGTGGAAACCGTTCTCGTCGAATGTACCTTTCCAGCCGCGCTCGGTCTCCTCCTCCAGTGCGTCGAGACGCTTTGCGATGTAGTTGGCAGCTGCGCCGCCATTCTTCGCGTCACCTGTAACGCCCGGATTGAGCACTCCCGCTATCGCGGCCTGCTCGATCACCTTCCTGTTATAGCGACTGTGCAAGCCGGCGAGGATGCCGCGGATTGTGCGCGCGTCCTCTGTAAGCTTGCGCAGATCGGTGCCGGCGCGCGCTTCTCCGGACGCCAGGCTCAACACTGCGTCCTCAAGGCCGGCGGTGATGAGATAATCCTCGAGCGCCCGCTCGTCCTTGAGGTACTGCTCGGACTTGGCGCGCGTCACCTTGTAGAGCGGCGGTTGCGCAATGAAGATATGACCGCGCTTGATCAGTTCTTCCATCTGCCGGAAGAAGAATGTCAACAGCAGCGTCCGGATATGCGAGCCGTCGACGTCCGCATCCGTCATGATGATGATCTTGTGATAGCGCAGCTTGTCCGGATTGAATTCGTCCCGGCCGATGCCGGTGCCCAGCGCCGTGATCAAGGTGCCGATTTCCTGGCTCGACAGCATCTTGTCGAAGCGCGCGCGTTCCACATTCAGGATCTTACCGCGTAGCGGCAGAACTGCCTGGAATTCGCGGTTGCGGCCCTGCTTTGCGGAGCCGCCTGCGCTGTCGCCCTCGACAATGAACAGCTCGGATTTTGCAGGATCGCGCTCCTGGCAATCGGCGAGCTTGCCGGGCAGCGAAGACACATCGAGCGCGCCCTTGCGGCGGGTCAATTCACGGGCCTTCCGCGCCGCTTCGCGCGCGGCGGCTGCCTCCACCACCTTGCCGACGATGTTTTTCGCCTCGGAGGGGTGAATTTCGAACCAGTCCTGCAAAGCCTGATTGATCACGTTCTCGACGACAGGGCGGACTTCGGATGAAACGAGTTTGTCCTTGGTCTGTGAGGAGAATTTCGGATCCGGCACTTTGCATGAGAGTACGGCCGTCAGACCCTCACGGCAGTCGTCGCCGGTAAGCGCGACTTTCTCTTTCTTCGATGTGCCGAGCGTGTCGGCATATTGCGTGACCTGGCGTGTGAGCGCGCCGCGAAAGCCGGCGAGGTGAGTGCCGCCATCGTGCTGTGGAATATTGTTGGTGAAGCAAAGCACGCTCTCGTGATAGCCGTCGTTCCACCACAGGGCACATTCGACCGCGATGCCTTCACGCTCTGCCTTGATCATGATCGGCGCAGGAATGAGCGAGGTCTTGTTGCGATCGAGGAATTTCACGAAAGCCTCGACGCCACCCTCGTATTTCATCTCCTCACGCTTTTCGACCGCGTGACGATGGTCGGCAAGCACGATGGCTACGCCCGAATTCAGAAATGCCAGCTCTCGCAACCGGTGCTCGAGCGTCGCAAAATCGAACTCGACCATGGTGAAGGTCTTAGGACTCGGCAGGAAGGTCACTTCCGTGCCGCGCTTACCCTTCGCGTCGCCGACGGCCTTGAGCGGAGCTTTCGCGACGCCGTCGCGGAACTCCATGAAATGCTCCTTGCCGTCGCGCCAGATGGTGAGCTTGAGCCATGTCGATAGCGCGTTCACAACGGAAACACCGACTCCGTGCAGGCCGCCAGATACCTTGTAGGCGTTCTGGTCGAATTTTCCGCCTGCATGCAGCTGAGTCATGATGACCTCGGCTGCAGACACGCCTTCGCCCTTGTGAATGTCGGTCGGAATGCCGCGGCCGTTGTCGCGTACCGTGCACGAGCCGTCTGGGTTCAGCGTCACGGCAACTTCGGAGGCAAAGCCGGCCAGCGCCTCGTCAATGGCGTTGTCCACCACCTCATAGACCATATGGTGTAGACCCGAGCCGTCATCGGTATCGCCGATGTACATGCCGGGCCGCTTGCGCACCGCATCAAGGCCCTTGAGGACCTTGATCGACTCGGCGCCATAGTCAGACGGATTTTTTCGGGCTGGTTCAGCCATCGACAACACCCTTCGAGGGCGTGAGAAAGTGAGTCGGAATGAGCAGTTTGTGTGACACGAAAACCGGACCTCGTACAGAGCAAAGTGGATGGCCTTAATATGTTGATTTGGCAGGAGTTTTTAAAGAGCTGGCGATGCAAAAATCCCCACTTTTTTCGTCAGTTTTTCGCCTCCGATTCGCGCCCTTGAGCGGCGGCAGAATTCCCTGTCGAGCCGATCAAATTCTCGTGCCACACGTTGGTTGGTGACCCTTTGAAGGAATGCCTCATGGCATTTAAGGCTGTGCCGTCTCCGGCCCGCTCGAATTTGCTCTCGATGCTATCGTTCGCCCACCCACTCGAAGTGCCGCATCGGTTGCGCGCCATTGTGCGCGCAAGGGAATCAAGCATCATCGCTCTTGCCATCGTCGTCGGAATCATCGCCGGCCTCGCGGTTGTGGCGATGGGCGAAGGCGTCAGACTTATGCACGAGCTTTTCTTCCGGCTTGAGCCCGGCGAGCGTCTATCCGGCCGGGTGGCGCTCGATCCGCTTCGGGCCTTTCTCGTGCCGACCTTCGGCGGACTGTTGTTCGGCGTCGTCACGGCCTTCATTACGCGCCGGCGCGGAACGGAAGTCGACCCGATTGAGGCCAACGCACTGCGCGGCGGCCGCATGTCCATGCGCGGCAGCCTTATTGTGGCTGCGCAGACCGTATGGTCGAGCGGCGTCGGCGCATCGGTGGGGCTTGAGGCAGGATATACGCAGATCGCAAGCGGCATTGCATCGGCGATCGGGCGTTCATTTCGTCTGCGTCGAGCAGACATGCGGATTCTTGTCGGTTGCGGCGCCGCGGCCGCCATTGCCGGTGCCTTCGGAGCTCCGCTTGGAGGAGCTTTCTATAGCTTTGAATTGATCATCGGCAGCTACTCGATCGCATCGCTGGCGCCGGTCGGAATGGCGTCTCTCGTCGGCTACCTGACCGCACGCGTCTTCACGCCGGATCTTCTCGGCATTGACACAGGCGCGGTTTCGAGCCTCACGGTCCATGACGTGGTGATTGCCGGTTTCGTAGGAATACTGGCCGCCGTGTTCGGCATCATCCTCATGCGCGGTGTTGCGGCGTGCGAGCTGCTGTTCACACGATTCAAGATCAGGCCGGCGCTGCGTCCGATGATCGGCGGCGCTCTCGTCGGTACCCTCGCGCTATTGTCGCCTCAGGTGATGTCGTCCGGCCACGGCGCGCTGCACCTTACCGGAATCTTCAAACTGCCGCTTGCCACCATAGCGTTGATTTTCGTCCTCAAATCGGTCGCGTCGATGATCTCACTGGGCTGTGGATTCCGCGGTGGTCTTTTCTTCGCCTCGCTGCTGCTCGGCGCGCTTGGTGGCCAGCTGTTTGCTTTCGGACTTGCGGCGGTCTTCCCAGGCCTGCACATCGATCCGGATTCTTATGCGATCATCGGTATGTGCGCGCTTTCCGTCTCTGTGATCGGCGGACCACTGACAATGACGTTTATTGCGCTGGAAACGACGGGTGATTTGTGGCTCACCACGGCGGTTCTGATCTCTGCGATCATCGCCATGCAGGTGACACGGGAATTCTTCGGTTACTCATTTGCCACGTGGCGGTTTCATCTGCGCGGTGAATCGATCCGCAGCGGCGCCGATGTCGGTTGGATCCGCGATTTAACGGTGGGTCAGATGATGCGCGCGGATGTTCGCACGGCTCGGGTGGAATCGCCCCTGGCGGCGTTTCGCGAAGCTTTTCCGCTGGGGTCGGCCACCCAGGTCACCGTCGTCGATGAAGAGGGGCGTTATGTCGGCATGGTCATCGTGGCCGAGGCGCATGCGGCGGAGCTCGGCGCTACAATTTCCCTGCGAAACATCCTGCATCACGCCGATCATATCCTGCTGCCGCAAATGACGGTGCAGGAAGCGATAGCGGCTTTCGATCGTTATGAGGCTGAAGTACTTGCGGTCGTCGACTCGCTCGAGCGCCGGCAGGTGATCGGTCAGTTGAGCGAAGCGCACGCCTTACGCCGCTACTCGGATGCCTCGGAGCGCCAGCGGCGCGAGTTGCTTGGGGAAAGCTGAGCCGGCGACTAGTCTGCCGGCAGTTCGTGTACCTTCAGATTCAAATGATTCAGGTGCCGAAACGTCGGCTCATACTGAGGAACCGGCTTATTGAACGCAGCGAGTCCTGCAGCCAGGATCTCAATGCGATCGAGTTCCGCGCGGGTGTTATCGAAGGCGCGAAGCAGCTCCTTTTTTATCCTCTCGATCACTGCGTCTGTACCCATTGCCCAGCCAGCCCTGTCGTCTCTCATGGAATAAAAGCGATGGTGAAGTGATGGTTCCTACTTCGGAATAATTGATAGATTTCAATTAACAAAACGTGAGCGGTGAAAGCGGAACCACTTACACTTTTTCTGCGGTGCCGTTTCTAACGACGAAAACCTGCGCGCGGCCAACGATATCCTCGAAGGCGGCCGGATCGGCCCCTGTCATCCAGACCTGCGCATCAAGCAAAGATAGTGCATCGTAAAGCGCCGCTCGCCGCGACGGATCGAGGTGAGCAACCACTTCATCGAGAAGGAGCAGTGGTGCAAAGCCCGTCATCTGCTTGATCAGACCGGCATGGGCGAGCACGAGGCGGATCAGCAGGGCTTTTTGTTCACCGGTGGAGGCATCGGAAGCCGCCATTCTCTTTGTCAAATGGCTGACAGTCAGGTCCGACAGATGCGGACCGTCGAGCGTGCGTCCGGCCGCGGCATCGCGGGCGCGATTGTCCTTTAACAACGCGCGATATCGGTCTTCAACTTCGATGGCGCTGTGATCAGGCAGCAGCTGCTCCATCCATCCCTGCAGCGCAATTTCAGCCTGCGGAAATTCGGGTGCGGTTGCACGCGAGTCGGCAAGAGCAGCCGACAGCCGCTTCACGGTTTCGGCGCGCGCGGCGGCGACAGCCACCGCAACCTCCGCCGTCTCGTGTTCGACCGCATCGAGCCAGTGGGAATCGCCTGGGACTTCCTCAAGGAGACGATTGCGGGAACGAAGGCTGCGTTCGAGCGCCGCAACGCGGCTCGAATGTTGCGCATCGACGGCAAGTACAAGACGGTCAAGAAAGCGCCGGCGATCGGAGGCCGGGCCGTTGAAAAGCGGATCCATGGCTGGCGTGAGCCACACAACGCGCAAATGATCGGCGAATGCGGTGGCCGAGCCGACGCTTTCACGGTCGATGCGGCATCTGCGGAGCGGAGCCGATTCCTCGCCTGCCGGCGGGTCGATGCCGGTGCCGAGTGTAGCAAGTCCCAGCATTCCCTCGATTTCGGCCGAAACCGCCCAGGTGCTGTCTCCCTCGGAAAACGCTAGCTCCTCCATGGTGGCGCGGCGCAAACCGCGCCCCGGACAGAGCAGGGAGATGGCTTCAATCAGATTGGTCTTGCCGGCGCCGTTTGCTCCCGTCACCACGACTGGGCCGGAGTGGTCGAGTCGGAGCTGCGCAGCATGGTAGCTGCGGAAATTGCTCAGCGTCAGGCGGCGAATGAAGGCGGCCATTCAGTGACCAGTAATCAGTCATCAGTCATCAGTCATCAGTAAAAGACCATCAGTCACCAGCGATCAGAATAAGGCTGCTTTTCCGACCACTGGTTACTGATCACTGATTACTGATTACTGACCCCTGACCCCTGACCCTGTCACACCCTCATCGGCATCAGCACGTAGAGGGAGCCTTTGGCGTCTTTGTCCTGGATCAAGGTGGGCGAGCCGGGGTCGGCAAGTTTGAGCACGGCCACCTCGCCTTCGATCTGGGCGGCGATATCGAGCAGATAGCGCGAGTTAAAGCCGATATCGAGCGGATCAGCGGTGTATTCGACTTCGATCTCCTCGGTCGCACTGCCGGAGTCTGGATTGGTCACCGACAGCACCAGGCGGCCGCCGCTGATGGAGAGCTTGACGGCGCGGCCGCGTTCGCTTGAGACAGTCGAGACGCGGTCGACTGCGGCCTCGAAATCCTTCTTGTCGACAATGAGGCTCTTGTCGTTGTTGACAGGGATCACACGCCCGTAGTCCGGGAAGGTTCCGTCAATCAACTTCGATGTCAGCACCACGTTGCCGATCGTGAAACGGATCTTGCCGCTGGAAAGCTCTATGGCGACGTCGCCTTCTCCGCTCTCGATCAGGCGCTGGACCTCCGCCACCGCCTTGCGCGGCACGATGATGCCCGGCATGCCGGCCGCACCCTGCGGCAATGGCAACTCGACCTGGGCGAGCCGGTGACCGTCGGTCGCAACGGCTCGCAGCGTGGCGTTTTTCGCGCTCCCCGCCACATGCAGGTAGATGCCATTGAGATAATATCGCGTTTCCTCGGTGGAGATGGCGAACTGCGTCTTGTCGATCAAGCGCTTGAGATCGGACGCGCCGAGCTTGAACGAGTGGGTCATTTCGCCGGCGGCGAGGTCGGGAAAATCGCTTTCCGGCAAGGTCTGCAGCGTGAAGCGCGAGCGTCCGGCCTTCAGCGCGAGCACCGCGCGGTCGCCCGATCCCTCCAGTACGATTTGCGTGCCTTCGGGCAGCTTGCGAACGATTTCGTAAAACATGTGAGCCGGGACGGTGGTTGAACCTCCCGGCGAAACTTCCGCGGCGATTGAATCGGTCACCTCGAGGTCGAGATCGGTTGCTTTCAGGCTGAGCTTGCCGCGGTCGGCCTTGACCAGCACGTTCGCGAGGATCGGAATCGTATTGCGGCGCTCGACCACGCGATGCACGTGACCCAGCGACTTCAGAAGTTCTGCCCGCTCGACTGTAACCTTCATCGGGAGTCCCGCTTCGGCGCCCTTGAATCACTTCAGAACCAGGCGCGACCGCCGGCCGGCGTACGCGGAATGCGAAGCCGGGGGGCAAAGGTGAACAAAGAGAGCGCATTGTGCAAGGGCGCGTTTTTGGGCCCGGATCATTTCCCCAAGGCGTCCACAGGACCGGGGATGCTTACGGCTAAAAACGCCGATGCCCGGCGCTGACCGGGCATCATCGCGGGAGCAGATATCCCGATCTCTACTCCTGCAGCTGTCGCTTCAGGATTTCGATTTCCTCGGCCAAGGCCATGTCGTTGCCCACGAGGCCTTCGATCTTGCGCACGGCATGCAAGACGGTCGTATGGTCGCGACCACCGAAGCGCCGTCCGATTTCAGGCAGCGAGCGCAGAGTGAGAGTTTTCGCGAGATACATCGCCACCTGTCGCGGCCGGACGACGTTGGCAGTGCGTCGCGATGACAACAGGTCAGACCGACTGACATTGTACTGGCGGGCGACCACCCGTTGGATGTCCTCAATCTTGACGCGCTTGGGCTCCTGCGGGCGGATGAGATCGCGGACCTCACGTTCTGCCATCTCCAGCGTCACGGCATGGCCCGTGAGCTTGTTATGTGCGAGGAGTCGATTGAGCGCGCCTTCCAGGTCACGGCCATTGTGGGTGACGGTTTTGGCGATATAGCTGAGCACCGGCAGTGGCACGTCGAAGGCCGGATGATGCGCACGGGCCGCCATGACACGGGCCTTGAGAATTTCGAACCGCAATTCCTCGCCAAGCGGGCCCATTTCCACGACGAGACCGCCAGCGAGACGAGACCGCACACGATCGTCGAGGCTTTCCAGATCCGAGGGAGGACGATCGGAAGCGATCACCACTTGCCGGCCGGCATCGATCAGAGCGTTCAGCGTGTGGCAAAACTCGGCCTGGGTCGATTTGCCTTGCAGGAATTGCAGGTCATCGATCACCAGCACGCCAATGCCACGCAAGGCTTCCTTGAATGCGAGCGCCGTTTGCGTACGCAGTGCCGAAACAAAGCCGTACATGAATTTTTCGGCGGTCAGGTAGAGCACCTTGCGCTCTCCTGCCGCGTTTCCGGCCCAAGTTACCGCCTGCAAAATATGTGTCTTGCCGAGGCCGACGCCGGAATGGATGTAAAGTGGATTGAACATCACCGCGTCGCCACGCTTGGCGCCGGCAACCTGTTTTGCCGCCGCATGCGCGAGCGTGTTGGAGCGGCCGACCACGAAGGTATCGAAGGTCAGGCGCGGGTCCAGCGGCGAGCCGCCCAGTGCCTCGTGTACGCCCGGATCGCCGGCGATGAGTGGCCGGCCATTTCCATTGCCATTTGTATAGCGGCCGCTGTCGGCTAGATGATCCGGCTTTGCTTTGGGAAGCACCGCGGATTTCAGAACCGCAGAACGAACGATCAACTCGACGCGCGTGACGTTCTCTTGCTGGGCTTGCCAGCAGGCGAGAACACGCTCGGCGTAGTGCGACTGGATCCAGCTCTTGAGGAATCGGGTTGGAACGGACAGGCGTACGGCCCCGTCTTCAATAGCTTCCAGATCCATGCGAGCAAACCAGCTCGAGTAAACGTCGTCGCCAACTTCCGTCCGCAGGCGCTCCTTGACCCGCGACCAGCTCTCTTGTTCCCCGTTAGACATTCTTCTTCTCGATCCGATTAAGAGGTGGGACGGACTCGGTTGTTTGGCCTGACGGAGGAACCGCCAACGCGCCGAAACGGGACGCAACAGCACTCGCTCAAAGATGTCGTTTTAAGAAAGGCTCCCTAAGGGAGATCGGGTGGGCGGATCTTCATCAATTGATGAACGTCCCACCTCAGGTGGAAGGCGGTGGAGTCGCGCCTTGAATGCCACTCTCGAAACTGATGGCGATGCCTGACATGTGGCTGCGAAGTGAATACTGACGGGAAGGGTCGGCGTCTTGGACTACAGCGACAGGAGACTTTGCATTTGATGCTGGCCGTCCAACACATCTGGACGCCGGTCGTATCACTCCGCCTGTCATGACATCACCCCTCAAAATACGAGCTTGCGCTCTCCGTCGTTTGCCCCCTCGCTGTGTTCGCGGCCAATGCTTCGATCGCGTCCGCAACGAGCCCACTGACTTCTTAGAACTTTCAACTCCCCGCACTTTAAATCGTCACTCTCATACAAGCGGCAAACCAATGCCGTTCTCATCCGCTGATGAGCGTGACGCGGAACCTTGTTTCTGAGCGCGCGCGGAGAATTCCCGTGCGCGTTTTCAAGATACACATGCACAAAGGGCCCGCAATGAAATTTACGAGTGTGGCAGCGGACCGAGATACCAATTTGTAACACTGTGGCAGGAACGCCACGGTCGCGCGGTGTGCAACGTGTTGGAGTCGCGCAGAATTTTTGAGCCGATCTTTGCTCAAAAGGCCGCGTGGTTCGTGAATCGGGCAGGGACGCGCTCTGAGCGAAAAATGTCTGTCGTATATGAGTTCTTTGGGTCCCCGCCGCGCTTTCCCGTTAAGTCATTATCGTCGCGAAAAAAAATCTGAGCGAATTTTGACGTAACTCCCGCCGGGAAAGTGCAAGTACCACCGAAACAAATGCGTGCAGCACCGTTGTCGGTGCAAGCAAATTCCACGCATGCAAATTTTTCTAACGGACTGATGACGATTTGAATACATACGCCCGGACCGATGTCTGCCGAAAGCAGCCAGTCCGGGCAATTTTGATCTGAAATTAAAAAGAAATCGGGCGCGGCTTAGCGGTAGAGGACGGTGCTGCTTACTTGGCGAACTTTACTTGTCGAGCTTACTTAGCGAGTTACTTCGCGAGCTTGGCAATGCGATGGGCAAGCCGTGACACTTTGCGGCTGGCGCTACTCTTATGTACTACGCCCCGTTGCGCCGCTCGCATGATGACCGGCTCGGCTGCTTTGAATGCCTCCAGGGCCGCCTTGCGGTTACCGCTCTGGATCGCTTCTTCGACCTTACGTACCGAATTCCGCAACAGCGAGCGGCGTGCTTTGTTCACTTCGGTCCGGCGTGCGATAACGCGGGCGGCTTTACGGGCGGACTTGGTATTGGCCATCAATCTCTCATTTGCGGCTGGCGTCTCGGGCGGAGGTCCGCCAAAGCGACCAGATTTTACAAGAAGTTGCGCCGGCGATCACAATCGCCGGCAAGGTTGAGGCTTATAGTTAGGCCTTTCGCAGGCGTCAACGCCTGCGAACATCCGTCAGGCCACGCGCTTGGCCCGAACCGCGTCGTGGCCGGCAATAACAGCGGCACGATCTGCAGCGGCGAATGGCGCCAGCGGCGGCCTGACGCGCGCGAGACCGGCATCGCCGTGAATATGAGCGAGGAGAGCTTTCACCCCGGAGACCAGGGCCTTTCCATCGAACAGCTTGCGGATCGTGACCGCAGCATCGAGCGCGGCGGTGTCACCCGTTCGCCAGGCGCGTGCGCACAGATCGGCATTGAGATTGGCGGTCGCCGAAATACAACCCGCAAAGGGACCGGACGGCGCTTGCACCAGGCAGGCCTCGGTCGAAGGAAAAACTGCAAAATCGGACGACACCGTCGCCACGGAGCGGGCGAATGCCATGTCGCCCGAAGAATCCTTCAAGCCCACGATACGGGTCGGAAACGATTCCAATAGGCGCTTGATCAATGTGATATGCCAGGGCAATCCCGACATTGCCGGAAAGTGATAAAGGTAGATTGGAATTGGCCTTTGCGCGGTGGCTTTCACCAGCGTGTCGATATAGGCGACAAGACCGTCGTCGGGCACGCCTTTGTAGTAGAACGGCGGCAGCACCAGCGCCCCGGCAAAGCCAAGCTCGGCGGCATGACGTGTAAGCGCGACTGCATCGGAGACGGCGGCTGCGCCGGTGCCAACCATCAACCGATCGAGTGGTAAGCCATTCGTCTTGTAGGCATCCATGACCGCCGTGCGCTCGGCGACAGAGAACGAGGTCGCTTCGCCGGTCGTACCGAGCACGTTGAGGCCATCGCAGCCATTGTCGAGCAAATAGCGGGCGAGTTTGACCGCGCGCTTGAGATCGGGCGCGCCGTCCTCAGCGATCGGAGTTGCGACAGCGGCGATGACGCCGGAGAGTGTTTTCACAGCCATAAGTTTTCCTCAACCAGCGAATAGCGAAGTAGCGAGTAGTAATAGAGCTCTCCGGCATCTATTCGCTACTCCCTATTTCCTTGGCCCCCTATTTCTGGCTTCCTAGCCACTCACGTTAAAGGCGGCAAGGGCTGCCATGTTGACCAGCTGATTGTCCTTGGCGCCGAGCTGAACGATCTGGACAGGCCGGTCCAGCCCGACCAGCAAGGGACCGATGACCGTGGCGCCGCCGAGTTCTTGCAGCATCTTGGTCGAGATTGAAGCGGAGTGAAATGCCGGCATGACCAGCACGTTCGCCGGTCCCGACAGGCGGCAGAACGGATAAGGCGCCGCCAGCTCCGGATTGAGCGCGACATCGGCGGCCATTTCGCCATCGTATTCGAAATCGACGCGCCTGCTGTCGAGGATCTTCACCGCCTCGATCACCCGCGCCGAACGCTCGCCGGGCGGATGTCCGAACGTGGAAAAAGCAAGCAGGGCCAGACGCGGCTCGTAACCCAGGCGGCGTGCAACGCCGGCAGCTTCGATAGCGATATCGGCGATCTCATGCGCTTCCGGCATTTCGGTCACGGCAGTATCGGCAACGAGTACGGTGCGGCCACGCGCCACCACGACCGAAACGCCGATCACGCGATGCCCGGGCTTGGGATCGATGACGCGTAGGATGTCTTCAAGCGCGACCGAAAAATTACGCGTGACTCCGGTCACCATTGCGTCGGCGTCGCCCAACGCCACCATGCAGGCCGCGAAATGATTGCGGTCCTGATTCACGAGGCGCTGGCAGTCCCGCAGGAGATAACCGCGCCGCTGCAGCCGCTCGTAGAGAAAATTCATGTACACCGTATTGCGCGTTGACATGCTGGCATTGACGACCTCGATGCCCTCGCCGATGTCGATGCCGGTTTCACGCGCGGACTGACGCACGCGATCCTCGCGTCCGACCAGCAACGCGGTGCCGAGGCCCTGGTGCACGAAACTCGCCGCGGCGCGGATCACCTGTTCTTCCTCACCTTCGGCAAAGACCACGCGCTTCGGTTGCCGACGCAGCCGGTTGAAGACCTGCACCAGCGTGCCGGCTATGGGGTCGCGGCGTGCGTTCAATTGATGCCGGTAGGCGTCCATGTCCACAATCGGCTTGCGCGCGACGCCGGTGTCCATCGCTGCTTTGGCGACAGCAGGCGGCACGAAGGAAATCAATCGCGGATCGAACGGCACCGGAATGATGTAGTCGGGCCCATATTTCGGGCGCGCGCCATAGGCGCTCGCAACTTCATCGGGCACGTCCTCGCGTGCAAGCTCGGCAAGCGCGCGCGCCGCGGCAATCTTCATTTCCATATTGATCGCGGAAGCCCGTACATCGAGCGCGCCGCGAAAGATGTAGGGGAAGCCGAGGACGTTGTTGATCTGGTTCGGATAGTCGGAGCGTCCTGTCGCCATGATCGCGTCGTCGCGGATGGCGGCGACTTCCTCGACGGTGATCTCGGGGTCGGGGTTCGCCATAGCGAAGATGATCGGCTTCGGCGCCATCTTCTTTACCATCTCCGGGGTCACCGCGCCCTTGGCCGAGAGTCCGAAGAAAACATCGGCGCCTTCCAGTGCCTGCGCCAGCGTGCGCGCGGATGTCTTGATGGCGTAGCCCGACTTCCACTGGTTCATCCCCTCCTTGCGGCCCTGGTAGATGACACCTTTTGTGTCGCAGAGGATGAGGTTGTCCGGCTTGAAACCGATCGCCTTGAGCAATTCGAGACAGGCAATTCCGGCGGCGCCGGCGCCGTTGCAGACGAGCTTTGTTGTGGCGATCTCGCGCCCGGTCAGGTCGAGCGCATTGAGCAGACCGGCCGCCGCGATGATCGCGGTGCCGTGCTGATCGTCGTGGAATACCGGAATGTCCATCAGCTCGCGCAGACGCTGCTCGATCACGAAGCACTCCGGCGCCTTGATGTCCTCGAGGTTGATGCCTCCCCACCCCTTGCCCAGCAACTTCACGCAATTGATGATCTCGTCGGGATTTTCTGAAGACACCTCGAGATCGATCGAATCGATATCGGCAAAGCGCTTGAAGAGGACCGCCTTGCCCTCCATGACCGGTTTTGCCGCCAGCGCGCCACGATTGCCGAGTCCGAGAATGGCGGTACCATTGGTGATGACGGCGACGAAGTTTCCCTTGGTGGTGTAGTCATAGGCGCGGGTTTCGTCCTCGGCGATGGCGAGCACGGGAACCGCAACGCCGGGTGAATAGGCGAGCGATAGGTCACGCTGGGTTGCCATCGGCTTGGTGGCGATGACTTCGAGCTTGCCCGGGCGGCCAACGCTGTGAAATTGCAGGGCTTCCTGGTCGGTAAACGTCGGCCGGCTGCGGCCGGCGGGGGGCTTGGCGGGCATTGATACTCCATGGACACAACCGGTATGCCGGCGTAGCCGACGTTAGCGGAACCAGCCGCAATGACTCAAGTGAAGCCGCAGCCGTCTTCTTGTAGTTGAATGAGACGGGACTGCAGGTTAATCGATGCCGGTAAGACCAATTTTCGATGGGCGGCTATGATCCGTTTTCTTCTACGCTTCATCGGCCTGATCTGCCTGGCGGCAGGATTTATCCTGCTGATCTACGACGGCACCAAGTCGATTGCCGGCAACATGATTTTTCTCACCGACGTGCGGACCATGTGGGATCTGGTCAATCCCGGCGGGCTCGCCAAGCTCAAGCCGGTAATCGAACAATATGCCGGCGGGTACCTGTGGGATCCCCTGATGGTCACGCTTCTGACGGCGCCGGCCTGGAGCGTGCTCGGAATTCTGGGGATCCTGTTTCTTCTGCTCGGGCGCAAGAAGAAGCCGCTGATCGGCTATGTTCGCCCCTGACCCGCCAATGCCCGAGACGTGATCAGCGCTGCCATTCCGGCCGCATCAGTCTCGACATATATTCCGCTCGGCGACTGCAGGAGGACAGGCATGTTCGGCTTCAAAAAGGTTGCGATGCCTAAGCCCGGCGAAGCGCTGCCCGGCCGCGCGCAGCCGATTCGTACCGCGGACGCACATTTTGTGAACCATCGGCCCCTCAAGGGCCCGTATCCGGAAGGAACCGAAATGGCGATGTTCGGCCTCGGATGCTTCTGGGGTGCGGAGCGCAAGTTCTGGGACCTTGGCGACGGCGTACATATAACGGCAGCCGGTTATGCCGGCGGTATGACGCCCAATCCCACTTACGAGGAAGTCTGCTCAGGCCGCACCGGCCACAATGAGGTGGTGCTGGTCGTCTACGATCCGAAAAAAATTTCGTACGAAACGCTGCTCAAGACATTTTGGGAGAGCCACGACCCGACGCAGGGCATGCGCCAGGGAAACGATATCGGGACCCAGTACCGCTCGGGCATCTATACATTCACGCCGGCGCAGAAGAAGGCGGCCGAGGCATCGAAGACGATGTACGATCAGGAGCTGAAGAAGATGCGCTACGGCGCGATTACGACCGAAATCATCGATGCGCCGGAGTTCTATTTTGCCGAGGACTACCACCAGCAGTATCTGGCCAGGAATCCGTTCGGCTACTGCGGTCTCGGAGGGACCGGTGTGTCCTGTCCGATCGGAACGGGCGCTCCTTTGAAACAAGGTGCGCCCGCCTGATCGGCCCGAAGCGAACCGACCTCTGGTGAGGGTCGGTTAACCGAACTGCTTTCACCCATGCGCTGCGGCGGAGTTGAATCCGCCGAAGCTCGCGGAGCGAGCATGGTTCGGCTCGCGCGATGGGCGGAGAAAACAGCGCCTATTTCTTCATATGCTTTGACAGAAATTCCTGGGTCCGTTTCCACGCAAGATCGCCAGCCTCCTTGCGGTAGCTTGCGCGCTCGTCGCAGTAAAATCCGTGCGGCGCGTCGGGATAGGTGTAGATCTCTGCCTGCGGCTGTTTTTTCTTGATGCTTTCGACCACGTCCATCGGGATGCCGTCGTCCTTTTCCCCGAAGTGCATCTGTATCGGGCACTTCGGTTTCTCGTCGGCAAACTTGCCGATCATGCCGCCGTAGAAAGCGACCGCAGCCGAAAATCCGGGAATCCGGCAGGCGGCGAGAAAGGCCGCGGTGCCGCCCATGCAGAAGCCGATGACGCCGAGCGGGCCGCTGCCCTTCAGGTCGCCCTGGGCGGCGGCGATATCGGCCATCATATGATCCCAGTTCAGATTGCCGAGATAGCTGCGCGCATGCGCGATCTCGTCGGGCGTGTATCCGCTTTCGAAATTGCGCACGAAACGGTCGAACACGGCCGGTGCAACAGCGACATAGCCGAGCGCAGCAAGGCGATCACAGACCGCGCGAATGTGATGGTTGACTCCGAAAATTTCCTGAACCACCACCATTCCGCCTTTGGGCGTCCCCGCCGGATCGGCCCGATATGCGCCGAGCGAATGCTTGTCGGTCGTGGTCAAGTTGAACTGTTTTCCCAAAGTGTCCTCCCGTTATTTTCTATGACGAAAAACCCGCCGCGCTTTTAGCATGGCGCCCGAACCTCGTCATTCGCCTGCCGGATTAGTGGGGCGCCGTCCCCGGCTATCTGAAAGCTTCGGCCAGCAGCGCGTACGAGCGCTTGCGTGCCTCATGATCAAAGATCATCGTCGTCACCATAAGCTCGTCGGATTTGGTGGCTTCGATCAAAGGCAGCAGCTTGGCCTTCACGGTCGCGGCGGATCCGACCGACAGGCGTGTACGGTTCTGCGCGATGCGCGTCTTGTCGACCGGTGTGTATTCGTAGCGGGAGGCATCTTCCGGGGAGGCGAGCGGCTGATACTCACCCTTGGCGCGCCGCACGAAATTGAGATCGACGGTTACCGCCAACCGCTCCGCTTCGGTATCGCTGTCTGCGCAGACCACATGTGTCGCCAGGATAGCGTAGGGTTTTTCGTGCGACACCGACGGCTTGAAATTGTCGCGGTAGAGTCGCATCGCTTCCACCGCGTCGAAGTTGGCAAAGTGATGTGCGAACGAGAATGCCGCGCCGATATGCCCGGCCAGTTGTGCGCTGTAGTCGGACGATCCGAGCAGATAGATCGGAGGTAGCGCGACATCCGTCGGCATCGCGCGCACATTGTGAAAGGGATGCCCGGCGGGAAAACCGCGCGTTTCAAGCAACATCAGCTCGTTGAAGCGGTCAAGAAAGTCATCTTCCTCGCTGATGCCCTGGCGTCGCCGCAGTGCATAGGACGTCGCCGGATCGGTGCCAGGCGCGCGGCCCAGGCCGAGGTCGATGCGTCCCGGATAAAGCGCCTCAAGCACCTTGAAACGCTCGGCCACCATCAGCGGAGCGTGATTGGGAAGCATGACTCCGCCCGAGCCGATGCGCATCGTTCTGGTCACAGCCGCGATCTGGCCGATCATGATATCGGGAGCCGAGCTTGCGATTGCCGGGAGATTATGGTGCTCGGCCACCCAGTAACGCCTGAAGCCGAGGCCGTCGGCAAACCGCGCAAGATCGAGCGAATTACGCAGCGCCTGCGCGGCTGTCGAGCCTGCCGATACGGGTGAGAGGTCGAGGATTGACAACGGGATCATGGGTCTGACGCTTCACACTAACATGTGACCGCCGTCTTTTCGCCGGCATGATCCGGCGTATGATAGTGGAGAACACCGGAGCGCGCGCATGGCTTCATTGATCGAGTGGAAGGTGCCGCAGGCGGTGCAGCCGCGCGCCGAGGACTATTCCTACGATCTCGAGCGCGCTCTCTCCTCGGTGGTCGGCCTGCATTCGATCGTGCCGCCCGACGCCTTTACTGCGGATACGCTGGGCGTCGAGCGGGCCGGCAACGGCGTGCTGATAGAGGACGGGCTTGTTCTGACCATCGGTTACCTGATCACCGAGGCCGAAACCGTCTGGTTGCATCTTGGCGATGGACGGGTGGTGCAGGGGCATGCACTCGGCTTCGATCAGGAAACCGGGTTCGGTCTCGTGCAGGCGCTTGGCCAGATGGATTTGCCGACGCTCGCGGTTGGTTCCTCAAAAATCGCCGAGGTCGGGGAGCGCATCGTGGTCGGCGGCGCCGGCGGCCGCACGCGCTCGCTCGCGGGCCGCATCGCCGCGAAGCAGGAGTTCGCCGGTTACTGGGAATATGTGCTCGAGGAGGCGATCTTTACCTACCCGGCGCACCCGAACTGGGGCGGCACTGCGCTGATCTCCAGCGACGGCAAGCTGATCGGTATCGGCTCGCTGCAGCTCGAGCGTGCACGCAACGGCAAGAACGAACATCTCAATATGGTCGTGCCGATCGACCTGCTTTCGCCCATCATCGATGACTTGCGCAAATTCGGCCGGGTGAACCGGCCGGTGCGCCCATGGCTCGGTCTTTACTCGACCGAGATCGAGGACAAGATCGTCGTGGTCGGGATCGCGCCCAAGGGTCCCGCGGCGCGTGCCGAAATCAAAACGGGCGATGTCGTAGTGGCGGTCAAGGGTGAGCGCATCTCGACCCTTGCCAGCTTCTATCGAAAGGTCTGGTCGCTCGGCAGCGCCGGCGTGGAAGTGCCGCTCACGCTTTACCGCGAAGGCGTTACTTTCGATGTGCGGGTCAACTCATCCGACCGCGCCAAATTTCTCAAAGGCCCGCGCTTGCACTAAATACATCCCGCTTGTCTCCGCGAAAGCGGGATCAGGCAAGACAATTGATGTTCGATGGATTCCCGCTTGCGCGGGAATGAGCGGAATAAGTTTCGGACGTCAGACTTCCTCAATCCTGTCTACCCGATCGGGATAGAACGCCAGATACTCCTTGATCTCCGCCATCGCGGGATAGGGCTGCTCGTAGGACCACACTGCATTTTCGCTGCTGCGGCCATCGACTGTAATCGTGAAATAGCTGGCGTCGCCTTTGTACGGGCAGTGCGTGCGATGATCGGTTGGCTCCAGCAGACTCATGTTCGTGTCAGCGCGGGGAACATAGAGCGCGGGCCTGTAGTTTGCCTCTTTCAGCGTGAGCGCCTCTTTGGTGTCGGCAATGATGCGGCCGGCGAACGTGACGCGTACATGCTTGCCGTTGCGGGTAATCGTGATCGGGTGATCCCGCCCAGGGAGCTTCATACGCCGGCCTCAGCAGTGGATGCCATTTTCGCACATTTGGGACGAATGACGGGTCAGTGCAAGGAGCGGCGCTTCGCCTTTAGCGAACAGCGCAATCACTTCATTTTGCGATCATGCTTCGCGATAACGAGCCGGCGGGCTTCAGCGAGTTGCTCCCACGTTCTTGCCATCTCCTCGAGTTGCCGGCCGTGTTCGGACGGGCTGCTTTGAGCGAGCTGTCGGCACTCCGCGGCGTGCCCCAAATATTCCTCTACTTTTTTCATGCACATTCCCCCGAATATTTGTCACAAAACGCTCAGGGGAGCGTCTTGTTCCTCGATCCGATTGATCCCTTGCGCTCTGGTCCAGTCAAAGCAGCGTCTGACCGCGGGTCTAAGTCCCGACCACTGCAGGCTGCGCCATACCGGGGCGGATGGATGGGGGCGGACGGATGATGCCGCTTATTGCGTCGTAGAGTTCGCGGGAGCTGTGACGTTTGAAGCGGGCGCGGCGGTATTCTCCTTATGCGCTTTCAAACTGGTCGGCAGCGGTAGACCGTGCGGATAGTATGCCCAAAACACAAAGAGGCCGACGAATACGAGCGTTGTTACGATAGCTTTGACCCGATGCCTGAATGCCAGCAAGTTGCCGACCAATGCCGAGACAAAAACGAGCGCCGCCAATACAGCGACATAGGGCCAGTCCACGGCTGCCAGATCGATCGGCATCGGAACGTCGCGCCTTCCAAACTGCGCCTCATGCTACCGGAAAGTAACCTGAGTCTTACGCTCCTTATTTACGCAGCATGCATATGGACCGGAGCGGACGAAAACGGCTCGGCTGAAACGTAAGCTATGGTCTGCAACGGATCGCTAGTTACTGGCGCGCCCGAGACGATTCGAACGTCCGACCTTTGCCTTCGGAGGGCAACGCTCTATCCAGCTGAGCTACGGGCGCGCGTTCGTTTTAAATAGACGAAACGCTCTCAAGCGGCAACGGCCACACGGTGCGTGTGGCCATTGCGACATTGCGATCACTTTATCGCGTCACGGACACGGATGCCGGTTGCCGTCATATCCGAGATAGGTACCGGAAGCGGGATCATAGGAGCGGAAGCGCTGCTGACAGTAAGCGATAGCGCTGTCGTCCGGCGCTGCATAAACATCGGGCGCGTAGTAATAGTCCGGGCCGCCATAGTAATAGCCCGGTGCAGCGAGTGCGCTGCCAAGGAGCGCGCCGGCCGCAAAGCCTCCAATCGCGGCACCGCCCCATCCACCACCGTGCCAGTGGCCCCCCCGGTGGCCCCAATGGCCGTGGTGTTGAGCGAGGGCCGGCGCCGAGACGGCGAGCGCTGCGGCAACGGTCGTTATCGCGAGAACTGATCTGCAGGGCATAGAACTTACTCCACCTTTTGATGTCGCATCCCACGGGCAAAACGTCCTGCGGCGCGCCACGTTCCGGCAGGAACTTGTGGTTAAACCTGCCGGAGGAGGGGCCGCGCATTTACGAAGTGCCTGAGAATCCCATACTGCTTGACGGTTCGCGCATTGGGCGCCTCAAGGAGCATCGTCAAATGACAGCAGCCGCCTCATCCAAGCCGAAAGCCGGCAAGCCGGTCACCACCAGGCATCTGGCCGCCGCGCTTGCGGAACAGCATCAGCTCAGCAAAAAGCAGGGCCTGGAGATGCTGGAAGACCTCATCGGCATGATCACCAAGCACCTGAAAAAGGGCGAGCGGGTGAAGATCGCGGGTCTCGGCATCCTGGTGGTTCGCAAGCGTGCCGCGCGCATGGGCCGCAACCCGATGACGGGCGAGGCAATCAAGATCAAAGCCAGCAGGAAAGTAGCCTTTCGCGCTGCCAAGGATCTGAAGATGGCGATCTGATCTTCCGTAATTTCATTTTTTAGAGAACCCCGCCGCTCGTAGGCGGGGTTTTATTTTTGAATATCTTTTTTGGTTTTGAAATTGAAATCCGGTGCCGCAATACCGGTCACGAACTGGTTACATGGGCCCAAGGTCCATCTCGACTTGCGCTGACGGTGATCGACACTCCTGCGCAGACATCACACGAGAGGAGAAGGCCATGGCCACGAACCTCGTAACGCTCATTATGCAATTTTTGACACCTGATACGATCGGACGCATCGCCAACACGCTGGGCATTGGTCGCAGCGACACGGCGACTGCGGTTAATGCGGCAGTGCCGGCGCTGTTGGCCGCGCTTGCCGGAGTTGCAACACGACCCGGCGGACCGCAAAAACTCGTCAATGCCGCGAAGCAGGAAAGCGGCGTGCTCGACAAGTTTGCGAATATGCTCAGCGGAGGAGATCAAACGTCCCTCGTCGACCGCGGCTCGCAGATGCTTTCGTCTCTTCTCGGCGATCGCGATCAGACCGCACTCGCCAATGCGGTCGGCAAGTATTCCGGATTGCAGACGGCGCCAAGCGGCTCACTGCTTGGGGCACTCGCGCCGGTCGTCATGGGCACCATTGCCCAGCAGCAAGGCGGTCGCATCGATCCCGGCGGCATTGCCAATCTTCTCACGACCCAGAAGGATAATATCGCTGCCGCACTTCCGTCAGGCTTCAGCAGATTGCTGGGCGGAACCGATCTGCTCGAACCGTTGGGCGACACTTTCAGGAGGACGACGACGGCGGGCAGCGAAGCAGCCCGGGCTGCGGCCGCCACAATGGCTCGAACCGCCGACGATACGCGCCGCTCCGCCCAGGCGGCGACGGCATCAACCAACTGGCTCATGTGGGCCATTCCAGCGCTCGCGATCGCGGCCCTGCTTTTTTATTTGCTGGCCAGACCGGGCGAACAAGTGGTTCAGCAAGGTGTAACGACGACTCCGAACATTATTGTTTCCGGCATGAATGTCGGCAAGCAGGTCACCGATACCGTTGCTGGTCTGCGTACGACGCTCGGCAGCATCACCGATCCCGCATCTGCTCAAGCAGCCCTGCCGCGGTTGCGGGAAGCAACGGCTCAACTGGACAGCGTCACCGGTGTGCTTGGCCAATTGTCGACAACCCAGAGAACCGCCATCGCCGGGCTGGTCAATCCGGTAATGGCCACCCTCAATCAATTGTTTGACAGGGTTTTGGCGATTCCCGGCGTTGCGGACGTGATCAAGCCGACGATCGACACCTTGCGAACCAAGCTTGCCGCGCTGGCCGCAGTATAGAGTTTCCTGCTGTCAGCCTGACTCATCTGCTGCGAGAATCCCGCCGGTAACCGGCGGGATTCTTTATACGCAATAGAGCGCGCCGCTAACTAAATTCAATCGTAGCAACGAACTGGCTTTTCTCGACAAGCATTTGGCAGATTCGGGCAAGACGCTCACCGAGATCGCTCATAGAAAACACCCGCTCCGGTCTTGCATCGCAGCCGGCGATTTTCCCCAACATGAGCGAAAGAATGATCACTCGGTGTCGCGTAGCGTTTTTGAGTACTGCTCTGCTGTTCGTAACCTCACTTCCGTCGCCACTCCTGGCGTCTACCGAAACCGGAATTGCTTCGGTGTATAGCGGTGAACGAACTGCCAATGGTGAATATGCCCATGCGCACGCGCTTACTGCAGCGCATCGCACGCTCCCTTTCGGTACGAAAGTCAAAGTCACAAATCTCGCGACTGGGCGCTCTGTGATTGTTCGCATCAATGATCGCGGGCCTTATATCAAGGGACGCATCATCGATCTCACGCCGGCTGGCGCCAAAGCGATTGGATCGTCCGGCCTCGCTCGCGTCCAGGTGGCGGTGATTTCGGGCAGATCGGTCTGATCGAGTCTGCTGGTTCCAATACCGCGGCCGTTTATGGATGCGGCGGAATATTGGACTTCAGTCCAACTCGAATTTGGTTTCCGGTTTTTGCACACTTGGCGTGAGCTTCGGCATTTGTCTGCCAGTGCGCTTTTGCGCATGGAGCCGAAGATGGCGCACATGGAAATTCATAAACGAGATCAGGCACAGAGCACGAAGCCTGCGCAGGCGCCCGTGTTTCATGAGCCGGACTTTGTGTTAGTGCAGGACCATCGACCGCCGCCCCGCATCGAAATGGCGCGTGAGCGGATGCTCATGTGCCGCCTTTATCTTGGTCTTATCCGGAGTATGACCGAGGATTACGGCGCGACATTTGGCGCGCACAATGACAGCTCAACCTTCCGGACGATCGGCATCTATGTATTTCTACGTACGGTGATGTGCTCGCCTGTGAGCGCAAGCAGAATAGCACATGCTCTGAAGTTGCCGCGTGTCATCGTCGTGCGGCGGCTGCAGGAAATGGTGAAACACGGTTATGTGGAGCGCGTGGGCAATGCCTATCGCGTCACCGACAAAGTGAATATTCCCGATCTTAAGAGCAAGCTTCAGCGACGAATGGATATGATCGTGGAAACGGCAAAAAAGCTGTCCGAACTTAACAGTTCGGCTGACCTTATGCCCCTCGCGAACGAGGATATCCGGACGAACCGGACAAGCCTCATCTAGGTGCTTTGGGGACCGGCAGGTCCGTCCAATCGCGGGATGACGCATTGGCTACCTGCCGTCGCGCCGGTCTATAATGCCGCCCGAGAATTCGAGGAGGCCTCATGTCGCAAACGGCGGAGAAGCGCGGCGGGATACCCGCGATCCTGAAAGACACGGCATTCGTGTGGGAAGATCCGCTCGACCTGGAAGGTGAACTGACAGAAGACGAGCGCATGGTGCGCAATACCGCGCGGGGCTTC
>DATBHE010000017.1:0-35206 GCA_036557605.1 Pseudolabrys sp. | reverse complement strand
GAATCCCGGCGGATCACAGGAATGGCGGCGGTCCTGAATTTTTCATGCTTTCGCCCAACACTTTACGATCTTTACAGATGGCCCTGCGCCGGCCTCCCGCCCCGCTTCCAGGTTTGCAATTGAACATTCAAATTACCCGCTTGGTTGGGCGAGTTGTTCGACGAGGTCAACTATGCTCTTGCGGATACTTTCACTGCGAATGCGCATGTACGCACTGGCCAGATCCAGGCCGTGCCGTGAGGTGAGAAATTCATCGATAGCTGTCGGGGAGACGACTGTCGGAATCGGTTTTGAATTATTGGCTGTCGAAGACGCTCTTTCATAGAAATACGGAATCGGAACGTCCATGATCTGTGCGATGAGTTGAAGCCGGCCCGCACCGATCCGGCTCATGCCTCTTTCGTTTTTCTGCACTTGCTGGAGCGAAATGCCGATCGCACGCACGAGTGCTTGCTGATTCATGCCAACGAATTTTCTTCGCAGTCGAAGCCTTGATCCTACGTGTCTGTCGATTGAGTTTATTCTTTTCCCCATAGGGCATTCCTGATGCTCTTAAATCGGCTACCCTCCGTTACGCTCAAACGGCAACGGCAGGAACGCCCGAATGGGGGAACCTTCCCTTCACAAACCCCCGACCCGCAGCCCGTAGGCATCGTATAACCGGGGACGCCGCCTCCCCGTGTACTGGAAAAACGTTGCCGTTCTTATTACGTTCGTTGCTGATCGCCTCGGAGCCGCGAGTCCGCGCCGAGGCAGACAATTCCACCTTACGGGTTCCAATCCAGGTCAATGGCCGAACGTGACAGCAAGCTCGCCCGCGATGCCCGCCAGATCACCATCCGCGGCGCGCGCGAACACAATCTGAAAAACATCGACGTCGCCATTCCGCGCGACAGTCTCGTTGTCTTCACCGGCCTGTCGGGGTCGGGCAAATCCTCGCTCGCCTTCGATACCATTTACGCCGAGGGCCAGCGCCGCTACGTCGAGTCCCTCTCCGCTTATGCGCGGCAATTCCTCGAGATGATGCAAAAGCCGGACGTCGACCAGATCGACGGCCTGTCGCCCGCGATCTCCATCGAGCAGAAAACGACATCGAAAAATCCGCGCTCGACCGTCGGCACCGTCACCGAGATCTACGACTATATGCGCCTGCTCTGGGCGCGTGTCGGCGTGCCCTATTCGCCGGCGACCGGCCTGCCGATCGAAAGCCAGACCGTCTCGCAGATGGTCGACCGTGTTCTGGCGTTGCCCGAAGGCACACGCATCTACGTGCTGGCGCCGGTCGTGCGCGGCCGCAAGGGCGAATACAAGAAGGAGCTCGCCGAATTCCTGCGCAAAGGCTACCAGCGCGTGAAGGTCGACGGCGCCTATTACGAGATCGGCGAGGTCAAGCCGCTCGACAAGAAGTTCACGCATGACATTGATGTCGTTGTCGATCGTCTGGTCGTGCGCGGCGACATCGGCACGCGGCTCGCGGATTCGCTCGAGCAGTGCCTGAAGCTGGCCGACGGCCTCGCGGTGGTCGAACTGGCGGATTCAAAGGCAACCGGGGCAGTCGCCAACCGCGGCCGCAACGCCAATGCCGAGCGGCTGATCTTCTCCGAGAAGTTTGCCTGCCCGGTGTCCGGCTTCACCATTTCCGAGATCGAGCCACGGCTGTTCTCGTTCAACAACCCGTTCGGCGCCTGTCCGGAATGCGGCGGGCTCGGGGTCGAGCAGCACATCGACGCCGATCTCGTCATCCCCGATCGGGACGCGACCCTGCGCAAGGGCGCCATCGCGCCTTGGGCGAAATCGTCCTCGCCTTATTACATCCAGACACTCGACGCGCTTGCTAAGCACTACCGCTTTACGCTCGACACCAAATGGAAGGACCTGCCGAAGAAGACGCAGGACGCGATCCTCTACGGCTCGGGCGAGGACGACATCAAGTTCGTCTATGACGATGGCCTGCGCGGCTACACGACCAAAAAGCCGTTCGAGGGCGTGATCACCAATCTGGAGCGCCGCTTCCGCGAGACCGAAAGCGAGTGGGCGCGCGAGGACCTGCAGAAATATTTCACCGACGTGCCCTGCAAGGCCTGCAACGGTGCGCGGCTGAAGCCGGAAGCACTCTGCGTCAAGATCGCCGACATGAATATCGCGCAGGTCGCCGACATGAGCGTCAGGCGCGCCGGAGAATGGTTCACGGCGCTGCCGGAAAAGCTCAACGCCAAACAAAACGAGATCGGCGTGCGCGTGCTCAAGGAAATCCGCGAGCGGCTGAAGTTCCTGGTCGATGTCGGGCTTGATTATCTCACGCTGTCGCGCTCCTCGGGCACACTCTCCGGCGGTGAGAGCCAGCGCATCCGCCTCGCCTCGCAGATCGGCTCCGGCCTCACCGGCGTGCTTTACGTTCTCGACGAGCCGTCGATCGGCCTGCACCAGCGCGACAATGCGCGTCTGCTCGAAACGCTCAAGCGTCTGCGCGACCTCGGCAACACCGTGATTGTGGTCGAGCACGACGAGGACGCCATCCGCACCGCCGACCACGTGCTCGACATCGGGCCCGGCGCCGGCATTCATGGCGGCGAGATCGTCGCCGAAGGCCAGGTGGATGACCTGATCGATGCGCCGAAATCCTGGACCGGCAAATATCTCTCCGGCGAATTGTCGGTGCCGATCCCCGAACGTCGCCCGCGCAACGCCCGGCGCGTGCTCAAGGTCGTCAATGCACGCGGCAACAACCTGAAGAACATCACCGCCGAGATACCGCTCGGTCTCTTCACATGCGTCACCGGCGTCTCCGGCGGCGGCAAGTCGACTTTGCTGGTCGACACGCTCTACAGCGCGGTGGCCCGCAAATTGAACGGCGCCTCGCTCGCCCCCGCCCCGCATGACCGCATTGAGGGGCTCGAGCATATCGACAAGATCATCGACATCGATCAGTCGCCGATCGGCCGCACGCCGCGCTCGAACCCGGCGACCTATACCGGCGCCTTCACGCCGATCCGCGAGTGGTTCGCCGGCCTGCCCGAGAGCAAGGCGCGCGGCTACGAGCCGGGGCGTTTCTCCTTCAACGTCAAGGGCGGCCGCTGCGAGGCCTGCCAGGGCGACGGCGTCATCAAAATCGAGATGCACTTTCTGCCCGACGTCTACGTCACCTGCGACGTCTGCAAGGGCAAGCGCTACAACCGCGAGACTTTGGAAGTCCTGTTCAAGGGCAAGTCGATCGCCGACGTCCTTGATATGACGGTTGAAGAGGCGCTCGAGTTCTTCAAAGCGGTACCGCGCGTGCGCGACGTGCTAGCGCTGCTGCACCGGGTCGGCCTCGACTACATCCATGTCGGTCAGCAGGCGACGACGCTCTCCGGCGGCGAGGCGCAGCGGGTCAAGCTTGCCAAGGAGCTTTCAAAGCGGGCAACCGGCCGCACTCTTTATATATTGGATGAGCCGACCACCGGCCTGCACTTCCACGACGTTGCCAAGCTGCTTGAAGTCCTTCACGAACTGGTTGAAGGCGGCAATACGGTCGTTGTGATCGAGCACAACCTCGAGGTCATCAAGACGGCCGACTGGGTAATCGATCTGGGCCCTGAAGGCGGTGACGGCGGCGGCGAGATCGTCGCGGCCGGCACCCCGGAGGACGTTGTGGCGGCGAAGAAGAGTTACACCGGGCAGTTCCTGGCGCCGGTCCTGCGCCGCGCCACGCCAAAGCGGAAGAAGCGGATCGAGGCGGCGGAGTGAGGCCTGTCGCGCTCACTGTCAACGAGCCACCATCTGAACTATCTTGCCACGATGTTACGCATTGAACCGGAACGCGAGGACGATGGCCGCTGGTTGGCCGAGGTGCCGGGTCTCCCCGGCGTACTCAGCTACGGGTCGAGCGATGCCGAAGCGCGCTCGAAGGTAACGGCACTCGCCCTTCGAGTGATCGCCGATCGCGTCGAGAATGGCGAAGCGCCTCCTGGTGAAATCGCCGGCCTATTCGAACTTGCATAAGTCGTTGGCCCGCTGCCAAGGCGCAGCACGTGCTTGCAGCGCTTTTGCGCACCGGCTGGACCGTCAAACGGTAAAGCGGATCGCATCGCATATTGGAGCGACCCGGATCGCAGGATTTCGTTTTCGCGTTTCATGACGGTGACGAAATTGGTCCCCGTATGCTCGCACGTATCGCAAAACACACCGGTCTCCACGAGGATGACTTGTAGTCTCGTGCAACCGACCCACTATGAGCGACCTACTTCTTCAAAATATTCTTCTCAAAAAACTCCGGCGTGAAATTTTGCGGCGGCGTCAGCCGGTCCGGCCGCCCCTCCGGCGTGAAGTCCATCAGATTCCAGTACGGCCACACCGTATCGACGCCCGCTTCGGCACTCCAGAAATGAAAGATCTTGCCATCGCGCTTCCTGAACACATGCATCGCCGCCTGCTGATCGTCGTCCGTGTTACCCTGGCACCTATAATCCTTCTGAAACGTCGACTCGTAGCCTGACAGCAGCGGGATCTGCGACCAGCTGCGCTCCTTGGCCCAAGCGTTGATCTTCTCGGCCGGCGCCTTGGCGATCGCGGCGAAAGCGGCGTCCTGGCTGACCTGGTACCAGGCGCGATCGAATCCATCCATCAGCGACGTGCAGGAAGGACAGGGCTTGTCCCAGTTCGGGCCGAACATGAATGAGTAGAGCAGCAGTGAATTCTTTTTACCGAACAGCTCGGAGAACTTCACGCGCTGACCGACTTTGCCGTCGTTCGCCCACGTGAAGAGGTAATCCTCTTTCAGTTGTCCGCCGTCAGGGAGCGTGCGCCGCCTCGCGGCTACGGCTTTGACCTTTTCGAGGAGTTCTTTCTCGTCATTGAGCAACGCGTCGCGCGCGTCGCGATAGGCCTGACTTTCGTTCGGAAACCGCAGCTCGCTCATCTCTAGACTTCTGGCCGTCCCCGTCGCCCCGCTACTTCGACACGCAGTACGGCGTTTCGGCGTCCGGGTGGCAGAGACCTGGACGGCAGGCGGTGACACACTGGCTTTTCGAATAACCGCGGGAGGCGCAGCCGTTCATGCAGGTATCGCGGTCGGTCGTAGTCGCGACCGCCCTTGCAGCATTCTGATCGCCTTTTGCCGCTGCGGCCTGCGCATGCGACAGGCTCACGGCTTCCGCCGCGTTCGCTGCCGAAACGGACACCGGCAGCAGCGCCGCGATCACAATGCACAGGACAAAACGCATGAAGGACCTCCATTTTGGTTGCCACGTTAACGCACAAGTCGCACTCCGGATGCATCGCCGGCGCACAGACAGTTCCGACATGCATCAGATAAAGGCGGCGCGCGTCGACATTATGTCCTCGCACGGATGGGCTTTGAATGCACCCACCGCCTCATGAATTCGCCCGCGCGGGCCAGCGCCTCGCGTCCTTCCGTCAGCTTTGCGTTCCACATCGGCCATGCGTGGATCATGTGCGGCCAGACTTGCAGGGTCACATCGACGTCGGCCAAAGCCGCGGCACGGGCAAAACGAACAGAGTCATCGAGCAGCGTTTCCGCCGAGCCGACCTGGATCAGCGTCGGCGGAAAACCGCGCAGATCCGAAAACAATGGCGAGATCTGCGGATCCTTGCGGTCGATCGGTTTGGGCGCGTAGCAATCTGCGAGCTCCTCGAGATAGGCCTTATGGATGAGCGGATCGATGGCCGCCTTGGTTTCGAGCGAAGCGCCCGACATCGTCAGGTCGGTCCAGGGCGACGCCAGCCACACGCAGGCAGGCTGGTCCTCGCCGGCGGCGCGCAACCGGTTGATCAGCGTGATGGTCAGGTTGCCGCCGGCGCTGTCGCCGCCGACCACGACGTCGCGCGCGGCGATGCCCTGCCCGCGCAGGAAACGCCACGCCGCCATCGCGTCCTCATGCGCCGCCGGATAGGGATGTTCGGGCGCCAGCCGGTATCGCACCGCCAGCGTGCGCATGCCCGCCGCACGGCCCGCCTCGGTCACCATCCGGCGATGGCTGACGATCGAGCCCGAGCAATAGCCGCCGCCATGAAAGAACAGCAGTACGCGCGAGGGATCGCTGCCGGGTATGATCGACCATTCGCCCGGCACATCGTCGAGCTCAGCTTCCTCGAGCTTGACGTCGGCGGCGACCGGCCAGGTCGACCCGATCTCGTCAATGCGCTCCCGCCGGTCATGCCAGCCCACCGGGCGCGGCTTTGCCGTCAGCAGCGCGCGGATCGCATCGATTTCATGCTGGCTCACAGCAATTACGCCGCGTCAGCCGGCGTGACCCGTTTTGAGATCTCCCGGCCTTTAATCCGCTGCACCAGTGCAATGTCGTACTGGCTCTGCAGATCGAGCCAGAATCGAGCATCGTTGCCGAAATAGCGACCAAGACGCACGGCGGTGTCGGCAGTAATCGATCGTCGGCCGTTGAGAATGTCGGTAATGCGGCCTGACGGCACGCCTATGTCGAGCGAGAGGCGATTGGCCGAGAGCTTGCGTGCCGCAAGTTCCCGCTTGAGCAATCGACCTGGATGCGAAACCGGCGCCATGATTATCCCCTGTGGTAGTCGACGATCTCAACTTCGTATGCATCGCCTTTTCGAAATTCAAAGCAAATCCGCCAGCGTCCATTGACCGTTATTGCCCATTGATTCCTGCGATCGCCTCTGAGCTTGTGCAGGCCAACGCCTTTCAACGGACTTAAGTCATTCAAGGATTTTGCCACGTTGAGCGCCAGCAGCAGATCGATGGCGTTTTCAAAATCAAGCCCGCGCAGGCGGTTCGGCCGGTCACCCTCCCAGACCTTGCGGGTCACGGAATTGCGCCACCGACCGGATCATGGCATAAACATACTACGTGTACCGGTGAATTGCAATGAGCTCACGGGGCGTTCGTCGTGGCAAGCACTCCCATGATATGGTCAGCAGGATCTGGAGATAAATCATGACACGCGCAACCGCCGTTCTTTCTCTTATGTTCATTTTCGCCGGCGGGACACCGCATGCTCAGCCTGCGCAACCCTATGCCGGCATGCGGATTCGGCCGCTCAAGACGCTTTCCGACGAAGAAGGGTGAATACATATTGCACGCCGCACAAGTTTTGTCGGGGAACGCACGACCATGGAAGACGGCCTGACGCACGGCGTGAACGCTAGGCAGATGCGCGAGATCGCCGCGGAGGCAGCGGCCGCCTTCAACAGCGGCAGCCATGCCGTGCCGCCCTTCACCGTCCGGCATCCCGAACTCACGATGGCCGATGCCTACCGCATCACCGCGCTCGCCAACGAGATGCGCGGCGCCAAGGGCTACCGGCCGGTCGGGCGCAAGATCGGCTTCACCAACCGCCGCATCTGGGACGAATACGGCGTGCATGCGCCGGTCTGGGGTTACATCTACGACCGCACGCTGCGCGATCTCGCCGCGCCGCTGCCGCTCGCGCCCTACAGCGAGCCGAAGATCGAGCCCGAGATCATGTTCGGCCTCGCCAGCGCGCCGTCGCCCGGCATGGACGATGCCGCGCTTCTCGCCTGCATCGAGTGGGTCGCGCACGGCTACGAGATGGTGCAGTCGATCTTTCCCGGTTGGAAATTCGCCCCGCCCGACGCGGTCATCGTCGACGGACACCACGCCGCGCTGCTGATCGGGCCGCGTCACAGGATCGGGAAAGATTCCGACGAATGGCTGCGTATGCTCACAAGTTTCGAGATCGCGCTTTTTTGCGATGGCAAGTTGATGGACAAGGGCCACGCCCTGAACGTGCTTGAAGGCCCGCTCTCCACAATTCGTTATGTGATGGACCTGCTCGCGCGTGACTCCGACAACCCGCCCCTGGCGGCCGGTGAGATCATCTCGACCGGCACACTGACGCGAGCGCTGCCGGTGAAGGCAGGCGAGACCTGGACGACCAGGCTCAAGTGGATAGCACTCGACGGCGTCAGCCTGCAGTTCTGCTGAACGGCCTTGTTGCGAAGCGCGCGAGCTGATCGAAAAAGCAACAGCTCCCTGGTCGGATGCCGATGCCGCAGTTATGGTGCGGCGCCCGATGCCGGGCATTTCCTTGGGCGACTACATACATGCGCTTCATGTTCGCGTTCCTGCCGCTTTTGTTTTCGTTGTCGATGGTCTCCGCCGATGCATGAAGCTGCGTGTCAGTCTTTCGGGTCAGTTTATGGCTGAAACCGCACGCAATGACGTCTGGGCGCAGGGCGCCGGATACGAACATTATGTCGGACGCTGGAGCCGCCTCGTTGCGGCCGGTTTTCTGCGCTGGATCGCGATACCGCCAGGCAAGACCTGGCTCGATGTCGGCTGCGGCACGGGCGCCCTGAGTCAGCAGATACTTGACTCATGCGCGCCGGCAAAAGTGCTTGGCGTCGATTCCTCGGACGGCTTTATTGCTCACGCCAAGGCGCACGTCATCGACAGCCGCGCGGAATTTCGTACCGGCGACGCCCGTGCTTTGCCTGCCGACGATGCGGTATTCGATGCCGTTGTCTCGGGGCTGGTGCTCAACTTCGTGCCCGACCAGTTCAAGGCGGCATCTGAAATGCGGCGCGTGGCGCGGCGCGGTGCGACCGCTGCGGTCTATGTCTGGGACTATGCGGGCGAGATGCAACTGATGCGCAAATTCTGGGATGCAGCGATCGCGCTCAATCCCAAGGCGCGCGATCTCGACGAAGGCCTGCGCTTTCCGATTTGCCGGCCGGAGGCGCTGCGCGATCTGTTCACCGCGGCCGGCCTGCGGGACGTCGAGACAAGGGCGATCGACGTTCCGACCGTGTTCGAAGGTTTCGACGATTACTGGTCGCCGTTTCTCGCCGGCCAGGGACCGGCACCAGGCTACTGCATGTCGCTGGCGGAGGCCGATCGCCATGCGTTGCGCGAACGGCTCAAGGCGTCGTTGCCCTCCGGTGGCGACGGACAGATCCGCCTAACCGCACGCGCCTGGGCAGTGCGGGGTATTGTTTGATCTGTTACGGACGCTTTAATCCGCTCATGCGCGCGTAGGCGGGCATGAACGGATTTCGCGCCAGCCTACTATCGCGCCTATCAGGCCTTCAGCGCCGCCAGCACACGCTCCGGCGTGAATGGCATGTGGTAAAGCCGCTTGCCGGTCAGCTTGTGGAAGGCGTTGGCGATCGCCGGCGCGATGCACGGCGTGCTGATCTCGCCGAGTCCGGTCGGGTGTCCATCGCTCTCTAGAAACGCCACCTGCATCACTTCCGGCATGTCGGACATGCGCATGACGTTGTAGTCGCCGAAGTTCGACTGCTCGACCGCGCCGTCCCGCACCGTCAGCCGCTCGTGCAGGGCCGACGACAGCCCGTAGACGATCCCGCTTTCGACGTTCGCCTTGGCCGCTTCAGGCTGCACGATGATGCCTCCGTCGGCGGCGATCCACACTTTATGGACACGGATCGTGCCGGCGCGACGCTCGATGGACGCCTCGACGACGCAGGCACCGAGCGAGCCCGAGCGCTCGCTCATGGCAAAGCCAAGCGCGCGATCATCGGGGCGTTTCGCGCCCCAGTCGGCCATCTTGGCGACTGCCTCGGCGCAGCGGCGCGCTTTCGGCGTGATCGACATGCGTTGCAGGCGGAATTCGACCGCGTCGAGATTCTGATCCTCCGCCATCGCATCGACCATGCTCTCGATCGCGAACAGGTTGAAATTGTGCGCGACCGCGCGCCAGTGCTTGATGCGCACGCCCTCATCGACGTTGCGCAGCTCGAACTGCTGGTTTGGCAGCCCGTAATAAGACGAAATCCGCATGCCGCCGGTGATCAGGTTGAGTCCGCCGTCATCGCCTATCGCGCAGTGACGCCAGCCGACGACCTTGCCTGACGCATCGGTCGCGGCCTCCAGGCACTGGAAGGTCATCGGACGGAACATGCCATGCGCGACATCTTCCTCGCGTGTCCACACCAGCTTGACTGGGCGCTTGACCTCGCGCGCCAGGACCGCCGCTTCCGCGGCGTAGTCGGCAAGCGAGCGCCGGCCGAAGCCGCCGCCGAGATAGCACTGGTGGACGTCGACCTGTTCGGGCTTCATTCCGAGCGTCTTGGCCACCAGATCGCGGCTGCGGCCGAGATCCTGCGACCCGTCCCACACCTCGACTTTGTCTCCGGCCTCGTTGAAGCGCGCGACCGCGTTCAGCGGCTCGAGCTGCGCATGATAGGTATAGTCGCTGCGGTACTCGGCTTTGTAGACCTTGGCCGCACCGTCGAAGGCAGATTTGATGTCGCCTTTCGCGTCCACGACCTTCACCGGCGCCGCCGCATCGGCATGGATCTTGGCATAGTGCTCCAGCGCCTTGTCGGAATCGAAGCCGTCGACCTTGTTCCTGCTCCAGTTCACGCGCAGTGCGCGACGCGCCGCCATGGCCTGCGGGAAACTTTCCGCAACAATACCGACGCCATGGGGCAGCTTCACGGTCGCGAGCACGCCCGGCATGGCCTTGATCGCGGCATCGTTCCATTTCTCCGGTACGTTGCCACTCACCGGTGCATGCAGGGCGCTGGCATAAACCATGCCCGGCAATTTCACATCGATGGAATATTGCGCCGATCCGTTGACCTTGAACGGCAGATCGCGCCGCGGCACCGACCGCCCGATCAGGCGGAAATCCTTGCGCGCCTTCAGCTCGCTTTTGTCGACGGCCGGCAACGTGGCCGGCACCTTGCCGAAGGCCGCGATCTCGCCATAGCTCAGGCGCTTTCCGGATTTCGGATCGACAACCGCGCTCGGCTCCGTCCTGAGCGTTGCCGCGTCGACGCCCCAATGCTCGGCGGCGTTCGCAATCAGGACCTTGCGCACTTGCGCGCCCGCGGTGCGCAGATCGTTCCAGTACATCATCACGGCGCGGCTGCCGGTAACGGTCATGTTGCGGCGGCCGCTGCGGTCGGGCCAGCCATACACTTCGGGGTTCGATGGCGCCCATTCGAGCGTCACCTTGTTCCAATCGGCATCCATCTCCTCCGCGATCATCAGCGGAATGGACGTGCCTGAGCCCTGCCCCATCTCGGTCACTGTAAGAATTGTGATGTTGCCGTCGGGCGCAATCCGCACCCAAGGCGACAGCGGAGCGGGCCGCGTGGCGGCCTCGGCAGCCGGAAGAATACGGGTGCCGTCAGTTCCGAACGCAAAGAAGAATGTCATGCCGCCAATGCCGGCGAGCATGCCACGGCGGGTGATCTCCGGCGATCTGATAGCGATTGTCATGCCCTAGCCCTCCCTCGATGCGCGTTCGACCGCCGCGATGATGCGGTTGTAGGTTCCGCAACGGCAGATGTTCCCATCCATGTGCGTGATGATCTGCTGCCGCGTCGGCTTCGAATTGCTGGCGAGGAGTTCCGCTGCCTTCATGATCTGCCCCGACTGGCAGTAGCCGCATTGCGGCACCTCTTCGGTCACCCAAGCCTTCTGCAGTGGATGGGTCGAGTCCGGCGACAGACCTTCGATGGTGACGATCTTCGCGCCTTCGGCTGCTGCGACCTGCACCTGGCAAGACCGATGCGCGCGGCCGTCGATGTGCACCGTGCAGGCGCCGCAAAAGCCTGCGCCACAGCCGTATTTTGTGCCGGTGAGGCCGACGACGTCGCGGATGACCCAGAGCAGAGGTGTTTTGGGATCGGCGTCGACGGAGACCGGCTTGCCGTTCACTGAGAACGAAGCCATCGGAACCTCCCTGAAGTTTGCCATTTTCGGCGGGCTGTGTTCCGTCCGCCCGCTCAAGACAATCTTAGACTAGCAACCGAGCAATGTTTTGAAATTCAAAAGTCCGAGACTTGGGACGCCGTCCGTCCGCTTTCCGCAGCTAGATCCACCACTTCCCGGTTCGAGACGGATGCACGCGGATCATCGAGAGGCGTGATCGCCCACATCGTCTCTGGATTTCTCAATCAACCCCTGATGCTCCACATTCGCCGGCACAAGCGGCGCGACGGGCTCCGACAGGTTCAGGTTCGACAGTGAGCGGGCATTCGAAATGAGCTCAGCTCTTGCGATTTCCAGATCGTCGATAATGCCATGCACCTCCTGCTCGAGAACATCCGCCGTCCTGAAAACGCTGCCCGTCAGGTGGGCGCCTCCACGAGTGGAACTGGCCAATTTCTCCGCCAACTCCTGCGAGGCCGAGTGAAACGACTCCACCGCATTGTGTATCGCGCCGATGCGTTGATCGAGATCGGCAGCAAACGAGAGTTCGACCAACTGCGCGTGACGCTGCTGGGCCGCTTCACGCTCGGCGGTGGCGTCGGCCAACCGCTCCATGACCCCGTCGAATTTTCCACGCAGCGCAATGATCTGTTCATCAATGGCGGCAACTGCGGCATCATCAAAACCGGCGGCCAGGTGCCGGCTGGCTACTGCAGCGTTGTGCTCGCGGCGCGCAACTTCGACCAGTGCGTTCAATTCTGTTTCACGCTCACGCAGGGCCATCAATTCATTTTCGGCCGCTTCGAGCGACGTTCTGCCAAGCTGCTCTGCCATAACTGCACCTCGTAACGGTTTCCATCCATTGCGAGCGCATCCATTTTCCAACCGCGCGCGGCCAATATTATGGCAACAGGACATTGTGTTGCTGAGCCACCTGCAACCGGCTTCGAAAAACTCTGCCCGGACACGTGACGGTAACCGCGGACCACCGCGTGGTATCACGATGTGGGTTGCCGAACATTTTTATCTGTGTGAACTGTTGAAGCCGCGGATAACTGTAATTCCGACAAAATCGGGCCGAAGATTTTTCTGCTAATCCTCCGGTTTGTTTGGGGACTGGGGGAAGCCAAGTGAAAAACGTGTCTCATCTGCCACGGCGTTTGCCCGTGGGAGCGAAATATGTTGTCGAAAGCTGCGGAGAGTTCGTTCGACGGTTCGTCGAGTTACCGAACGGGGCCAGGATTCCGCTGCGCAAGCGTAAATCGCCAAGGCTGCGTCCGCTTCGCGTTCAAACGGCGCGCCGCCAGATTTCGTCGACAGCGCCTTAGGCAAAACGCAAACGATGCATTTGCTCGCCGCGGCCGGTCCGCGGCGATGCATTTTTATTTTCTTTTTCAGCCAGCGTGCGGGTAAACAAAAATGTACAAGCAAATCATCGCCGCTTTCCGAAAAAGTGCCGTCGTTCCCCTTATTGTCGGAGGAGCAATCGTCGTGGCGATCCCGACCTTTATTTTTGTGCTGATCAGATTTGTCTACACACTTGTCATCAGGGACTCGCTGACTCCGGCCGCAGTCAAAAAATTGGACGCATGGCGAAAGGGACAGGCTGAATTCACCTCCCTTTCTTCCATGGCTGCTTTCACAAAGAATGCAAAGAAAGAATGGCTGCCGGCGGCGGTCCAGCAAATCACAATTGCTCTGGGCCGCCTCAATCGCCGAAAGGGCGTTTAAAAACGTCTGCTGCGTAAACACCCTTCGTCTTTGAGAAAGACGAGCAGGCTAGATCCCTCCCGTCTGTGCTTCTACGACCACCGTTCCGGTCATGTGCGGATGCAGGGAGCAAAAATATTTGTAAGTGCCCGGCGTCGTGAACGTAAACGAATACTTGGCATCGGTGTCGAGCACCTTGGAACGGAAGTTGTTCTGCGACACGACCGTATGGGGAATGTCGTCATCGTTCGTCCAGGTCACGGTCGTACCCGCTTTGACCTTCACCTCCTGCGGCCCGAAAGTGAAGTTGCCGATCTTGACCGCAACCTCTTCCGCGGAAGCCGGCGCTGCGGCGTGGACATAGGCCGCCGCAATGCCGGCTGCGACCAGTCTCGTCAGGGCTTTGATCGTCATCATGGCAGAACTCATTGCTGAATCGGCGTGTCGATGATGGCGAGGCGCTGCTCGTTCTGCTTGAACGTGACGCAGGCAATGCCAAGCATGCTGCGCAACTTGTCATCCGGCACTTTCACCGGCCCGGGCGATGGCGCCGTGCCCGGCGCCGGCTGCGGGAAGGCCGTCGAGCGCGCCGTGTGAAAAGTGACGTTTCCCTCGACTTTCTGCATGACCTGGTGGATGTGGCCATTGAGTACGGTGACCGAGCCGAAGCGCTTGAGATAGCCAAGCGCCCGCGCGCCGTCTTCGGTACCCCATCCCCACTCGGGATAGATCGTCCAGAGCGGAATATGCGCGAAAACGACAATCGGCTGTGATGACGAACGGCCCCTGAGGTCGTCTTCGAGCCATTCAAGTTGCTCATTGCCGAGATTGCCAAGCCCGCCGGCGCGCAGATTGACGACATTGACCAGGCCAATGAAGTGCACGCCGTTGTCGTCGAAGCTGTACCAGCCGGCGCCTTTGCTGCCGCGTCCGTAACGGTCGAGATAAAGCTTGCCCTGATCCTCGTCGAGCAAATCGTGCTCGCCGGGCACGTAGCGCACATTCAGCCCGGCATGCGAAATGATCTGATCGGCCTCGTCGAACTCCGATGACTTCGACAGATGTGAGATGTCGCCGGTATGGATCATGAACGACGGCTTCACCGGAAGTTCCTTCACGCGCGCAATCGCCTCCTCTAGCGTTCCCTTCACGTTGGGATTGGCAGGCTTGTCGAAGCCCATGTGGCTGTCGCTGATCTGGAGGAACGTGAATCCTTTCACCGCCGCCGCCATCGCTTCGTCGATAATGCCAAGTGAAGCTGGCACGCCGCCCGTGATGCTCCACAACACTCCGGTGCCTGCCCATGTCATGCATTCGAGAACCTTGCGGCGGTTCATGCCGTCATCATGCCCAGTCATTTTGCGCCTCCATGAACGCGTGTCTGGAGACGAGACTGAGGTGGACAACGATTTATTCCCGCACTTCCCTCATCACGAAAAAATCAGGCGCACGGCGAAATTTTCCGGCGCGCCGATCGGTCTCCTCGGCATGCGGCCATCACGGCCGCCTCATTCACAGGAAACACGCCAATGAAAAATATTCTCGTCGTCATCGCATTGCTTGGTGCCGTGACCGGCTCGGCTTCCGCGCAGTCCTTCTGCAGCTGCGACGGCACAGGAAATGTCTTGGTCTTTTCGAACAAAGCTTTGATGCTCCCGAACGCCAAAGTTCCACTGAACGAACGCGCTTTACGGGCCTACGCCTCCGAAGGCTATGGCGTCGCTGGGCCGAATTCTTCCGAAGCAACCGGTGGCGGCAGCGCCGGATATAACGAAATGCTGCGCAACTTTTGACCCCGCGAAAACAGGGCAGGCTCCGACCTGCCCTGTTTTCGGAAATTTGTGCCAGTCGGGAATGAAATGCGCGCTCCCGGAGTCTTGAAGATACTGTGATCGTTTTTGACGTTAAAGGCTGACCCAAGAATCTATGGGCCAGCGCGGCGACCATCCGTTCGTCATACCGGAAAAAAAAATGAGTCGATCCAAGTCTGACGACAATTCGGTGCTGCTGGTCCACGCCCATCTTGATGGCGAGCTCGACCCCGCAAATGCCCTCAGCATCGCCCAGCAGATGCGCCAGGAGCCGGCACTTGCTGCGGAGGCCGAACGCGTGAAGGAGCTGCAGAAACTTATTCATGAACGCCTGCCGCGAGAGGCCGCCCCTCCCGGCCTACGCGCACGAATCGAATCCTCGGTCAGTGGCACAAGGCGCGGGCCGGGAAACCCGTCGTGGCGGACCCTCGCCGCATCGGTTGCTCTTGCCGCGGTGATTGCGTCCGGATCGACCTGGTTTGTGGTTGATTTCCGGCACCAGCCAGCACAAGTCGCGGAATTGCTCGTTTCCAGTCACATCCGTTCGCTGATGGCGCCGCAGCCGGTGGATGTTCTCTCATCCGACCGTCACACTGTGAAACCGTGGTTCAATGGCCGGATATCCAAATCGCCGCGCGTCATTGATCTGACAAAAGATGACTTCCGGCTGATCGGTGGCCGTGTCGATGTGGTCGGCAGTGTCCCGGTCTCGACACTCGTTTACCGCCGCACCAAGCATCTCATCAGCCTCACTGCCGTCCCGGCGGAGGACGCGCCAGCATTCAGCGGTCCGCAGAATATCGACGGCTACAACATCGTGCGCTGGACCGAAAATGGGGTGAGTTACTGGGCGATCTCCGACGTCGAGCCGAAAGACCTTGAATTGTTCGCGCAACTCTTCCGCACCAGCCAGAACGAACTTTGAACAGGCGAGCAGGTGCCATGTCGATAACGCCGCTGCGGCCGAGGATCGCCCCGAACAGTCCGGATGGACCGCCGGTCCGGCTGGTGACACCGGGCGTGCAGGAGTCGATCGGCATGCTCGACGACAGCGCACGTTTTAGGGCGCTCGTGCTGCCCTACATCGACGAGGCCTACCGTCTCGCGCGCTGGCTCACCGCCAACGGCACGGACGCCGAAGATGTGGTGCAGGATGCTTCGCTGCGCGCATTCCGCGGCATTCGTAATTATGCCGGTGGCAATCCGCGTGCATGGCTGCTGAGCATTGTGCGCAACACCGCCTATTCATGGCTGCGAAAGAACCGCCCGGCAGCGATTGTCTCGGTTGACGACCTTGAGGCGGTTGAGCTCGAGCGTGCCACTTTTGATGAAAGCCGCGACGACACGCCCGAAGCCTCGCTGATCGCCAGGGTCGACGCCGAGCGGCTTCGCAAAGCGATCGCCGATCTGCCGGCGCCCTTCCGCGAAACGCTTGTACTGCGCGATATCGAAGGCCTCGATTACCGGGAGATCGCGGAGGCAACCGAAGTGCCGATCGGAACCGTGATGTCGCGGCTCGCACGTGCGCGCCGCCGGCTGACCGAAACGCTTATGACCACCAGGCAATAGCCCGCGCCGGCGCAGTTCTCGTCCCGCTCTCTCCAGTCAAGCAGGTTCGTGCCGTCTAGAACCGGCGCGTAATCTCGGCGGCGTCCGGCACGCGGCCATGCGGGGTCATCGCATCGACGGCGCCCGGCAGCATCTGGCTCAACCCTTGCAGCAGCTCTTCGCGTGACAGGCCGCTGTGCTGCATCATCGCCTTGATCTGATCGCCGCTCAGCGCGTTGGAGAGATCGTTCGGGGAAATATTCTGGTTCGCGCCCGTGCCGACCCAGGAATTGGCGGTGGAGCCATGTCCGGCCTCCTGGAATTGCTTGAGCAAATCGTTGAGTCCGCCGCTCAGGATGCTGCCGGCCGCGCCGCCGCCAAGCAGACCGCCGAGCATGCCGCCAAGGCCACCAAGTCCACCAAGATCGCCAAGTCCGCCGCCGCCGGAATCCGGCACCGCGTTTGGATTGACCTGGGGACGCGCCTGCGGGGATGCCTGCGCGCTGCTGCCCATCGAGCCGATCGCCTTGTAGGCAAGCAACGCCAGAATCGCCATGGTCATTGGCGACATTCCGCCTTTACCGGGCGCGCTCTGTCCTCGCGGTCCGTTCTGCATGCCGTTGAGTACGTCGAGGAGACCCATGTCACTCTCCTGTCGGGTGTGGTGAAACGAGCCGCCATTCTCGCCGCCAATCTGCGGCCCGTATATTGGCCCTCAGTCCAAGTTGCCGCGGCTGCGCGTGTCACTACGCTGAGTGGCGCAAGCCGCAGTGGGAGGCTTCTATGGGCTTTTTGTGGATCATCATCCTCGGATTTATTGCCGGTATCATTGCACGGTTTCTGTCCCCCGGCCCGAACACGCCGCAAGGCTTTCTCCTGACCACTGTGCTTGGCATAGCGGGGGCGTTTCTTTCGACCTTTGTCGGCCAGGCCGTCGGTTGGTACCGGCCCGACCAGGGCGCGGGTCTCATCGCCGCGACCATCGGCGCGATCATCGTGCTCTTCATCTGGAACAGACTGGTGGCGTCCGGCACAATCCGCGACCCCGGAGCATGATGACGCAATAGGCGCGGGCTTCGTTCGCTGCACAATCCGCACTTCGCCGTTGTCGCATTGACAGAGCCCGGGTGCCACCGGAGCGTTGGCCGCAAATGGAACTCGTTCCATCCGTGCGCATTATCGCTTCGAATGGAGGGCGGCATGGTCAGAATTATTCGGAAGAAAACGCGGCACGCAATTGCCGCTGCGGCGCGGCGCGGCGCGAAAACCATAACATCGGTGGCGGGCGAAGCGCTTGGCGCTGCCGCGAACGCGGCCACCGGTGTTGTGCTCGACTCCACCGCCAAGGTGCTCGAGGTCGGGCGCACAAAAATCGAGCGCGAGACGCCGTCGGTGCAGCGGGCGGCAGGCCGCGCGGCACGACGCACGATCAGCCGCAGCCGCAGTCGCCGCACCCGCAAGAAGAGTGCTCCAAAAAGACGATCGAACGTGGCCAAACGGAAGACCAAGCGCCGGAGCCGGTGATCTGCCAAAGCGCAACGAGAACGTCGGTTTACCGGTCTTAGCCTTGGCGCCAGATCCGCAGGTTGGAAGCCTTTACCGCTGCGGGATCTGGATCAGCTCGTCGAGCTGCGCCTTGGTCAATTCGTTGGCCGTGAACTTCAGCGCGACGGCGTCCTTCACGATGGTATCGAGACCGGTGATCCTGTCCGGATTAACGGCCGCGGGCGGGAAGAAGTCGTCACGCGTGCGCTTGGCTTTTGCTTCGGTGATATTGAGCCATTCCGAATAGATCTTCAGCGCCTTCGGGTCGTGGTACATGAAGTCGATCGTCTCGCGGTAAGCCTTCATATAGCGATCGACCACGGCCTTGTGGTCCTTCAGGAAGTTGGCGTTGGCAATGTTGAGCCGCACCGTCTGTCCCTTGAACGCAGCGGCGTCGTTTCCGGTCGCAATGATGCGGATCTCCTTCTTGTCGAGCTGATCGAGCCCGAACGGTGGCGCCGCCCAGCCGACATCGATCTGGCCGGACATCACGGCCGTCAGGTTTGCCGCCGGCCCTCCGACAGCGGTCGGCTTCGCCTTCAGGTCATATTGCTTCATGAAGGCCGTGACGATGCCGTGGGTCGAGGAGCCGTTGGTCGAATAGGCCAGTGTCTTGCCTTCAGTATCCTTCAGCGACTTGATCGGTGAATCGGCCTTCACGTACCAGTAGAGATCGTTGGCGCCCGTGGTCTCGGCGCTGATCACCCGCACCGGCGCGCCTTTCGAATAGGCGCTCATCACACCCATCACGCCGGCAGCAATGCCGAGATCGACGCTGCCCGAGATCACAGCCTGCTGCGTCTCGCCTGCACCTTGCGTATAGACGATCTCGAGCTCCAAGCCGTGCTTCTTGAAAATGCCGGCGCGCTGGCCGATTTCCGAGACAGACGTGTCCCAGTTGCCGCGCTGGCCAATCGCCAGCTTGATCTTGTCCTGCGCCGTCGCGCCGGCGGTAGCGCCGAGCAGCATGACAGCTGCAAGCGTAAGTACGGTTCCAGACGTCCTCATGTGTATCCTCCCTGGTCTCTTGTTGTCTTATTTTGCCGCTTCCGTCTGTCTGACGGATTGCTGGTGCGGCGCTTCGCTACCGCCGCCGAGGCTCCGCCAGTTCGTCGTCTTGGGTACGACCCCTTCGTAAGAGCTGATCGTCGCGTGCCTGATATGCGGTTCGGTCGTGCCGATCGCCGGTGCGCCGTCGCGCACGGCGCGCGCCGCCTCCACCATCAGCCTGCGGAACGCGACCACGGCGACATCGCTGGCGCCGACTTTTTCCTTCGATCGGTCGCCGATCGGCCCCATCGATTCCCACATCGCGATGTCCTGGTTCGGGATGCCGCTGATACCGGTAAAGTTGCCCGCCTTCATCGCGGCGCGATCCTGTTGATAGAGATTGCCGCGATTGCGGATGCCGTTGAAGTTACGGTCGACGTCAACACCCAATTGCAGCACGTTGAACTTGCGCCACGTATCGGCATCGATGCCTGGCTTGTCGGACCCGTTCCAGGCAATGAAATAAAACATAGTGTTGGTGTCGTCTTCCGGCGTCAGCAGCGTCGCGACATTGTGCACGTTGTTGGGCGGGATCAGCGCTGTATACGGCGCGATATAGACCGTGGTGCGGATATATTCGTGCGTCGCCTCATTCTTGATCGGCCGCCGGATCGCCGCGTAGCGGAAGCCGTAACTCGTGCGCTCGATCTGGAAGCGTGGCGCCTTGTCGGTCGAAGGTCGCAGCCAGTTCGCCTCGGTCGCTTTCGCACCGTCGACCTGCGCCGGCACCATGTCGGACGAATGCAGATGCGAGGAATGCGCCGAGTCGATCTGGCCCTCGAGAATCTGCGCCCAGTTACAGCGTACGCGCACCTTCGTTGCGCTCACGCGCACATCCGGCGTCGGTGCGAAAGCCGGCGGTTCGAATTCACGCATCTCCTCCGGCGGACCCATGTAGGTCCACACAAAACCGCCTGCTTCGCGCGTGGGATAGGACTTGTGCTTGACACGATCGAAGATGAGGCTGTTCTCGGGCTCCGAGGCCATCTCGACGATGTTGCCATCGACGTCGAATTTCCAGCCATGATAGAGGCAGCGCAGACCGCAATCCTCGTTTCGCGCGAAAAGCAGGGACGCGCGCCGGTGAGAGCAATATTCGTCGAGCACGCCGACACGGCCTTTGCTGTCGCGAAATACCACGAGATCCTCGCCCAGCAGGCGAATCCTGACCGGCGCGCCATCCGGCTCGGCAACCTCCTCGGACAGACAGGCCGCGATCCAATGACGGCGCATGAGCCGGCCCATCGGCGCATCGCCTTCGACCCGGCACAGCAGGTCGTTTTCCTCAGGGCTCATCATGGCGGCGATTCCCTCGTCGCGACGGAGATTCCTGTCGCGCGCTCATTCTTAGATATCTAAGATAAGACTAGTGAAAGCGCCGAACCTTGTCGATGGCTGACAAAACGCTCGCTCCTCTGCGCCTGGGGGTCGCCGGTCTCGGCCGCGCGTTTTCGGTGATGCTGCCAACGTTTATGCAGCACCCTGCCGTTGCGCTGGTCGCCGCCGCAGATACGCGGCCCGAAGCCCGCAAGCGGTTTGCCGAGGAGTTTTCCGCCACTGCTTATAAAAGCGTCGGCGATATGTGCGGCGACGCTACGATCGACGCCGTCTACGTTGCTACCCCGCATCAGTTTCATCGCGAGCATGCGACGCTTGCGGCTCAGGCCGGCAAGCATCTGCTCATCGAAAAACCAATGGCGCCGTCGGTGGAGGATTGTGCTGCCATCGTCGAGGCGGCGCGCAAGTCAAACGTGCACATTATTGTCGGGCACAGCCACGCCTTCGATCCGCCCGTGAGGCACTTGCGTGAGCTGATCGAGAGCGGCTCGTTCGGCAAGGTTCGCATGATCCACGCGCTGAACTACACCGACTATCTCTATCGCCCTCGCCGGCCCGAAGAGCTCGATACTTCGAAAGGCGGCGGCGCGATTTTTAACCAGGCCGCTCACCACGTCGATGTCGTGCGGCTGATCGCCGGTGCAGCCGCGAACAATGTGCGGGCAATTGCCGGTGCGTGGGACAAAGCTCGGCCGACCGAAGGCGCCTACGTGGCGCTCATGACATTCGCAAACGGCGCCTTCGCTTCTTTGGTCTACAACGGTTACGGCCATTTCGATTCCGATGAGCTGGAAGGATGGATCGGCGAAATGGGACAGGCCAAGCCTTCTCATGCGGCATCACGCCCCCGCTTCAGGACGCTCGACGAGGAAGCGGCGTTCAAAGACGCGCGTAACTACGGCGGCCGCGATTTTGTTCTGCCTGCGGCCCCGCCCGTTGCGCACCAACATTTCGGCACATTGCTGGTGAGCTGCGATGGCGCCGACCTACGCGCCGTGCCGGATGGCGTAATGATCTATCAGAACGGCGCCGCCCGGCTCGATCCGCTGCGGGCGCCGAAAATCCCGCGTGGTGAAGTCATCGACGAACTTTATGATGCCGCCATCAATGGCAAGAAGGCACTTCATGACAGCGCTTGGGGCATGGCGACGGTCGAGATCCTGACGGCAATCCTGAAGTCGTCGCGCGAGGGCCGCGACGTCGGCATTGGTGGAGCATCGCGATGAGCCGAGATCCGCCAAGCACGCAGATCATCCTCCGTCACTGGCGAGAGGCCGTGCCAGATGACCGCCTTGCGCACCTGGTGAAGGATGCGACGCGCGCACTGGTGCGGGCGTTGCAGATGCGCCTTGCCGACCACGGCGTATCGTTCGGCCATTGGACGTTTCTGAGAGTCCTCTGGGAGTGTGACGGGCTAACGCAACGTGAATTGAGCGAACAGGCCGGCGTGATGGAGCCCACCACATTTTCCGCCGTCCAGGCGATGGAACGGCTCGGTTATGTGGTACGCCGACAGCGCCCCGGCGATCGAAAGAAAGTGTTTGTGTTTCTGACGCGAAAGGGCCGCGCCTTGCGCAAAAAGCTCGTGCCACTCGCCGAGGAGGTCAACCGGATCGCCGTTCATCGTATCCCGAACGCCGACATAAGCCGTACACGCAAGTTGCTGCTGTCGATCATCGAAAATCTGGCGCGGGATGAACGGACGGCCGATATGCGCATGCCATCGACGCGCGAACTGGGACGGCTCAACGGCATACACCGCAAACGATGATGAGATTTATTACGGCGAACGAAAAAAGCCGTGAGACTTTCTCTAAAATCTGAACGATGAAAAATATCGTGAGAGTGCGGAGGTACCTCCGAGCGCGCTCTTTTCGGGTATGAAGTCCGAAAATTGCCATGTTGTGGCCCGCAAAATACCGGCCTTGCTCGTGCGGGGCCGTGATACGGCCGGGGGAAGCGTATGAGTTCTCCAGTTCACGATGGCTCAGCCGGTCCGAATGAAATCGCTTATTATGCGCCGCGCCGGCCGCGCGCTGGACTGAACAACCCGACTTCGATTCAACCCGTCTCCGATTCTGACGCCGTGGCCGATGCCGGCTCCGCCGCGAGCGCCGATGACGGCGAGGTCATCGTTCCTTTTCCGCACGCGGGCGATTACCTGAGCGATCTTGAGCGCGAATCCCAGCGCGCGCGGCGCATGAAAGATCTGATCGCTGCTTCCGGCATCGCCGCCGTTGCGGTTGCCGGCATTGTCGCAGTTTACGGATCTTTGAACGGCACCGGCATCGACGCCACCACTCAGCCGAAACCGCAGCCGGCACCCGACGTCTCGCTGGCTGTACGGCTGCAAAGCGCCGCCGCCGACCTTCAGAAAACATCATTGCAAATGGTGACGCCGACACTGGTCGTAACCGAGGCTTCGGGCGAGATGAATATGCCGATTCCGCTTGGCCTCGAGGTCAAGAATTACACGGCCGGCGCCATGATCGTATTGAGCGAGCTTCCCGCCGGCACGCTCCTCAGCACTGGCTTGGCCGAAGGAAACACGCGTTGGCGGATTCCCGTTGAAGAATTGACAGGTGCCACTGTCGCACCACCGCGCGGATTCACCGGTGTCATGACCATCATGGCGGAGCTGCGGATCGGCAAGGATCTGCCTATCGTACGCAGCCCGGTGCGGCTGACATGGCGCGCGCCGCCACCACCTCCGCCACCTCCTCCTGCCCCTTCTGTCAGCCTCACGACTAGCCCTCCGCCGGCTCCCGAAGCTTCCCCGGCCAAAACGCAGGCAGCCGATCCTCCGATGCGGCATCTCGATGCCAGGGAAAGCGCCTCGCTGCTGCACCGTGCGGAAGAGTTGAAAGCGGCTGGCGATCTCGCGGCAGCCCGGCTCCTGCTGCAGCGCGTCGCGGAGACGAACAATGCGCGCGCGGCATTCGAGCTCGCCGAGACCTACGATCCGGTCGCAATCAAGAAATCAGGCGGAAGCAGCGTCACGGCCGACAATGCGCTGGCCCAATATTGGTATGAGCGCGCGCGTGAATGGGAGCCCAAGACCGCGCCTCAGGAGTCCGAAGCAATCGCGAGCCGCTCGGCGGCGAGTCCAAAATAACTCTGGAACGGGGGGACCAACGATCATGAACGGTGCTGTCCGCTTTGCGTGCCTCATCACCGCAGCCATCGGGCTGCTCGCCACGAGCTCCGCCGGCATGGCCCAAAAAGGCGAAGTTGATCCCGGCCAAGTCAGCGAAGGTCTGAAGGCCATATTCAGTTACGGACAAGGCCGCGGGATCAAAGACCGGCTCAACGCCAACACGATCACGATCATCACCGGCACAATTGGCGGCACCTATGTTCAGATTGGCGCCGACCTCGCTTCCGCTCTCGATAACGGCGACGACCTGCGCGTTCTTCCGATCGTCGGACGCGGCTCGGTCCAGAGCATTGCCGATATCCTTTACCTCAAGGGTGTCGACCTCGGCGTCATCCGATCCGACACGCTCGATTATCTGGAAAAGAAAGGATACGCGAGCAATCTCAAAAATCAGCTTTCTTACATTACCAAACTCTACAACGAGGAAATGCACGTCGTCGCGCCCAAGACGATCGAGAAACTGTCCGATCTCGCCGGCAAGAAAGTCGCCGTCGATTTGCCGAATGGAGGAACATTCATCACGGCGATCACGGTTTTCGAGCGCCTCGGAATCAAAGCCGACTTTGTCTATATCGAGCAGCGCCTGGCCTACGAAAAACTCCGCAACGGTGAAATCGATGCGATGATCGCCGTGCAGGGGGTCCCCTCGAAGTTCACGACCACGATCAAGGACGAACGATTTCATCTGGTGCCGGTCGACTATGCACCCGCGCTGCAAGCCGACTACCTGCCGTCACAGCTGAAGGCCGAGGATTACCCTGCCCTGATACCGGCCGGGCAACGCATCGACACCATAGCGGTGCCGGCCATCCTGGCAGCGTACAACTGGCCTGCAGGAAACGAACGCTACCGCAAGGTCGAACGTTTCGTGCAAGCCTTCTTCACCAAATTCGAGACTTTGCAGAAACCCCCGTTTCATCCGAAATGGAAAGAAATTTCCCTGAACGCACCGTTGCCCGGATGGAAGCGGTTTGCGGCAGCCCAGGCTTGGCTCGACAAGCACACGAATCCGTCAGCGGAAGTGCGCCGCAAATTCGATCAGTTCATGGCCACACGCGAGGGGGACAAGACTGTAGGCTCGTCGCCCGAACAGAATTCGGCTTTGTTCGAGCAGTTCCTGGAGTGGCAGAAAACATCCGCGGCGGAGAAAGCATCTGCGGCCAAGCCACCGCGCCCGACACACGAAACCAATGGGCGAAAGCGCACCTCCCGCGCGTCCAATGCCGAACGATAGGCTGCAGAGCACCGAACCGGTGACCTCGTCTGCAGAGCTGAAAGGAGCGCCGGTTCACCGGCGCTCCTGTCTGACCATTTCATAGGATGCGCTATCTGACGCCGAAGGGCTTGAGCAGGCCTCTCATAGGATTATAGTTCTGCCCGCTATCGCGCATAACAATAAGAGCGAACCGGGAGGATCTTCAGATGACGCGCATTTCAAAGCGCCTGATCACGACATTTGCGTCCGCACTCGTATTGGCCACCGCCACCGTCGCCACGTTAGCCGCCGACTATCCCGACCGCGCCATAAAGCTGATTGTCCCATGGGCTGCTGGTGGCGACACCGACGTGATCTTCCGGCCTCTAGCGCCCCTGCTCCAGAAATATCTCGGGCAGCCGGTCGTGATTGCCAATGTCGGCGGCGCTTCGGGCACCGTCGGCGAACGCGAGGCCGCCGGCGCTGCGCCCGACGGCTACACTTTGTTCGGTGCCCATGATTTCATCCATTCCGTCTACTTCGCCAATATGATCGACCTGAAATACAGCAGTGCCTTTGAGCCTGTGTGCATGGTCTCCTCGACCCCGTCGGTGATCACGGTCGGCGCCAAGACGCCCTGGAAGACGTTCAAGGAACTCGTGGAAGATGCCAAGAAGCGTCCGGGCCAGATCGTGGTCGGCGCCTCGCTTGGATCCACCAGCCAGTATTCGATCGCGCTTGCCGCCAAGGCTGCCGGCATCGAATTCAAGTACGTACCTTATGACGGCACCGCAAAACGCATGAACGCGCTGCTCGGCGGTCACATCGATATTGGCGACAGCAATCTCACGCAGAAAGGTAAGGTCGACGCAGGCCTGCTACGATTCCTTGCCAACATGTCCGAGAAGCGGACAACCGGCCTCGAAGATGTACCGACCCTGAAGGAGCTCGGCTACAACGTCGAGTATTCAGTCAACCGCGGAATCATGGTGCCGAAGGGCACGCCGGCGGCGGTCATCGCCAAGCTCAACGATGCCTGCGCCAAGGCGACCAAGGAGCCGGAATACGCCAAGGCCATGCTGCTTCAGGGCACCGAGGTGCGCTACATGGATCCGAAAGCCTACGCGGCTTACTTGCAGAAGACCGACGTTCAGACCAAGGACATCGCCAAGAGTCTCGGACTGCTCAAGCGCGAATAATGCTGAGCCGCGACGGAGTTTCAGGACTCGTCTGTCTTGCGGTCAGCGCGATCCTGCTGACGCAGACGTTTGGATTGCCGCCGGCCACGATTGTTCCGATTGGGCCGGCGTTCTATCCGCGTGTCGTACTTTTGATCCTTGCGGTTCTCAGCGTCGTTCTGATCGTGCTCGACGTCAGGGCGATGCGGATTGCCCGGGCGAGCGCAGCACCCGCCGCGGCAGCGCCGGCTCCTGCGGGACCGGCACCCAACTATCGCCTCGTGCTCGCGACCTTCATTGAGTTTGGTTTGTACATCCTGTTGCTGCCGCCGCTCGGTTTCCGTATCGCCACTTTTCTGTTCGTGCTGTCGCTACAGGTCACGCTGGAATGGCCGCGCAGCCCCATGCGCTGGGCGCTCGCGGTCATCATCGCGGCCGCAACCAGCATCGTTTGTTTCCTGGTCTTTCAGGACTACCTGTCGATTCTGCTGCCGCGCGGCACGTGGAGCAACATGTGAATCACTACGAGCTGCTCCTCACCCACATGGGCACGGTGCTGCAGCTGCAGTACCTGGTGCCCTTGCTGGTGGGCACCATCGCGGGGGTCATCGGCGGCGCGCTGCCGGGCGTCACCATCACGATGACGGTGATCGTGGTACTGCCATTCACCTTCGGCCTTGACCCTCTGCAAGGTCTGGCAGCCATGATCGGCGTCTATGTCGGCGGCTCGGCGGGCGGCTCGATCACTGCGAGCCTGATCGGCATCCCGGGCACGCCATCGGCGGTGGCGACCACCTTTGACGGCTTCCCGATGACGAAGAAGGGCGAGCCCGGCCGCTCGGTCTGGGTCGGTGTCTGGTCGGCCTTCATCGGCGGCGCGCTCGGCGGACTCGCCCTGATCGAGCTCACCGGCCCCTTTGCGTCGCTCGCCCTCGAATTCGGGCCGTGGGAATTCTTCTCGCTGTTCGTATTCGCGCTCTCGATGGTCGCCGGCCTGGTCGGGCGCTCCGTCACGAAAGGGCTGCTTTCGGGCGCGATCGGCCTTGCGGTGACCATCGTCGGCCCTGATCCGATCCTAGGCGTGCAGCGCTTCACCATGGGCATCCACCAGCTCGAGGGCGGCTTCGATTTCCTGCCGGTGCTGATCGGCATCTTCGCTTTCGCCCAACTGATGCCGGACGTCGAGCAGATCCACAGCGGCGAGCAGGCGATGGCCGGGATTCCGAAGCAGCTCAGCCTGAAGGTGTCGCAGCTGTCGGTGCTCTGGGACATCCTGTGCCGGCCGTTCATCCTGCTCTGGTGCACCTTCATCGGCATCGTGATCGGCGTCCTGCCGGCGATCGGCGGCAGTGCCGCCAACATCATGGCCTATGATCAGGCCAAGAAATTCTCCAGGCGGCCGGAGAAATTCGGCACCGGCATTCCCGAAGGCATCATGGCCTCGGAATCCTCCAACAGCGCCAATGTCGCCGGCTCGCTGATGATGATCATGGCTTTCGGCATCCCGGGCGACGCCGTCACGGCCGTGATGATGGGCGCGCTGACGATCCATGGCATCCAGCCGGGCCCGCTCTTCATCTCCCAGCATCCGAAGATCGCCTACGGCATCTACGCGGCATACCTGCTCGCGCTGCCACTGATGGTGGCGGTGATCTGGGCCGGCTCGCGCGCCTGGATGCGCATCATCATGATGCCGAAGTCGATGCTGATCCCGATCGTGCTTGTGCTGTGCGTGATCGGTGCCTACGCGCTCGGCAACAGCATGAAAGACGTCTACGTCCTCGCGCTCTTCTGCGTGATCGGCTACGCGATGGTGAAGGCGCGCATTCCGCTGGCGCCGCTGATCCTTGGCGTCGTTCTCGGCGACCAGATCGAGGCCAATCTGATTCAGGCGGTTTCGACCGACGCCGATCCCTGGCTCTTCATCACCCGGCCGATTTCCGGCGCGATGCTTGCCGCCTCCGTGCTCTCGATTGCGCTCGCGGTGTGGCAGCACCGGCGCGAGACAAGACGCCGCGCCGTAGCCGCCGCCGAGGAAGAGGATACGGATTTCTGAGAGTACACACTCCGCTCATCTCCGCGAACGTGGAGATCCAGAGTCCAGAACTCGGATGTTGAGCAAGCTGCCCTGGATCCCCCGCTTGCACGGGGATGAGCGGATGAAATTTTGCATGCGCAAGAACCGTAGTCCGGATGGAATCCAGTCGGCCAATGACTCGTTGGCGCGATCTCTGGACCGAAATTTCGTCGCCTTGATATTCAGCTGGACCCCCGCATAGGCGTGCGAAGCACGCCGTCCGAAGAGCGGCTGCACGGACTCTCATCCGCTCATTCCCGCGCAAGCGGGAATCCAGTAAAAAAAAATGCCATGCGATTTCGCCCTGGGTCCCCGCTTTCGCGGGGACGAGCGGAGATAATTGCTACAGATTCTGCTCTGGTGGGTGAGCCGAGAAAGGGCTTCTGGTCAGTGCCCTGACCCGGGCTCCATCTTACCGTCAAAAAGTTCGGGGTTGGCCGGTCCCTCCACGTGAAGAACTCCGACCAGGCCGCGTTCCATACGCGAGAGCGCGTGGTCGACCAGCGTGAAGCGTCCCGGCACGTCGAGCTTGATGTCCGTGATCACCGCTCCGCCCGCCGGCACGGTGACGGTCTGGACCCCGTGCAGGGGCTCGCTCAGAACGCCACCGAGAAAGTAGACCTTGTCGAATATTTCGCCGATGAGATGAAATGACGACGTAAAATTCGGACCTCCGACGCCGAAAAAGATCCGAATGGTTTCACCGACCTTCGCCTCCAGCGGGTGAAGCTTCGACAATGCGCCGACCGAACCGTTGAACACGAAATATTCTGGACGTTCGGCCAGCAGCTTCTCGACATTGAAATCCTGGCTACCGTGCTGACCGAACGGACCTTCGGTATAGATTTCGCCTTGCATGACATAGAATTCGCGATCGACCGGCGGCAGGCCGCCTTCGGGCTCGACCAGAATGAGTCCGTACATGCCGTTCGCAATATGGTGTGCGACCATGGGCGTCGCGCAGTGGTACACATAAAGGCCGGGAATAAGGGCTTTGAACCTGACCGTTTTTTCCTCGCCGGGACCGGCCTGCGTTGAGGCAGCGCCCCCTCCCGGCCCCGTGGCGGCGTGGAAATCCACCGAGTGGATCATCGAGCTGTCGCTTGAATTCTTCAGGTGCACATCGACCGTATCGCCGACGCGAACCCGCACGAAAGGCCCGGGCACTTTCCCATTAAACGTCCAGTAGCCGAAGGTCGTGCCTTCGGCGAGACGGCCTTCGAGCTCGACAGTGACAAGGTCGACACGCACGGTCTGGGGTTCACGCCTGCTGATCGCCGGCGGAATGTCGACAGATCTATGCGTGATGTCGGCTTCAACGACGGTCTGCGGCGGCGGTCGCGGTGTAACCAGGAATTGACCCTGCATGCCGGCGAGCTGATGGCCGGGCACGCTGCAGAAGTAAATGAAGTCGCCGGCTTTGAGAGCAGGAAACGCCAGCGTCGTGCTGGCGCCTCTTCCGGTGATGCGCGAGGACCGTGCAGTTGGCCCCTGCTCCGCAAAGACGATGTCGTGCTCTGCACCTTCGCCGTTCATCAAGGTGATCTGCACGACCTGGCCTTCAGCGGCCGACAGCACAGGATTGACCTGCCCGTCGATGGCTCCGCCGACACCAATAAAGACCATACGGCCTTCGGCGATGCCGGAGCGCAGCGTGTAACGTACGCCGGGATCATAAGCCGCGATCGGTTGGTTGGGCGTGGCTTGTACCGATGGCGGTTGTGCGGTTGCCGGCGCCGCCTGCGCGACGGCCGGCGGCCTCGCTGCAGGGGCCGAAGGGGTCGATGACGGCGCGCCTGCGCCCAGATAGGCGATCAGGGCATTGCGCTCGGTCTCGGTCTTGAGTCCGGGGAACGGCATCTTGTTGCCGGGAATGGTTTTTTGCGGATCAAGCAGGTATTTGCTCAGGGCGGCAGCATCCCACGTCAGATTGCTCGCCCTCATTGCCTGCGAGTAGTTGAAGCTGGGATCTGCGGCCGCTTTCCGGCCGACAATCCCTGCAAGGCTGGGTCCGACGCCAACTTTGCCGGGATCAAGCGAATGGCAGGCCTGACACTTCTTATAGACCTGCCGGCCGGCGGCCGCTTCGCTACTCAAGGTCGCCGGCGCCGCAGCGCGTGGGACTGATGTTTGTGCGGCATTTTGGGCGACAGCGGACTGCGCTGCCGCGGCGTGGTTGTGCGCAGGGGCTGGTGTTGGCGCAGGCGCGGCAGAGCGACCCGCGTTCGCACTTGCTTGAGGCTGTGGTGCCTGGAACTGCGGCGCCGATGGCTTCGTTGCCGGCTGCGGAGCAGCGATGTCGGACTTCAGCGTCGTCTGGCTGGCTGCGCCGGGAGGAGCGTTAGCGAAAGTGCTGGAACCCGGCGCGGACCAGGTGGCGGCCACTAACCCGCTGCATACAAGAACGAGCCCGATACCGAGAATGTACCACTCACGAATCTTCGTCAAAATCCATTCACGCATCGCCCACCTGAGAAGTTTTGCGCACCAGCGGCTTGCGAAAAATCACCGGCTATCACCAGGCGGCAAATTCACCTCACTGCAATCGCCGGAGTCGCGTTTGCCGATCCAATCATTTGTTTTATGATTCAAATTAACAGGCTGCGCTTTGGGGCAGCTTATCTGAAGTCAAGTCTGGAGCACGGTGCCTATGGCTGAACGATCTTTTTCAAGGGAAGTGCGCGACCTCGAGCTTGGCGCCGGTCAGCGCTTCCACGGCGAGGGCATTCTCGCCATTACGAAGGCGCTGCTGCAATCGGGTGTCGGCTACATCGGCGGCTACCAAGGTGCGCCGATCTCGCATCTCATGGACGTGCTGACGGATGCCGAGGCTCTGCTGTCCAGACTGGGCGTTCAGTTCTCCGTTTCCGCGTCAGAAGCGTCGGCCGCGGCTGCGCTTGCAGCGTCGGTAATGTATCCGATCAGGGGAGCGGCAATCTTCAAATCCACGGTCGGCACCAATGTTGCGTCCGACGCGCTCGCCAACCTCGCGTCCGGGGGCGTGACGGGAGGCGCTTTGATCATCGTCGGCGAAGACTATGGCGAAGGCTCCTCGATCATGCAGGAACGATCGCATGCCTTCGCAATGAAATCGCAAATCTGGCTATTGGATCCGCGGCCCAATCTGGAGTCTATCGTGAAGGCGGTCGAGGATGGTTTCGAGCTGTCCGAGGCATCGAATACACCAGTGATGCTCGAAGTGCGCATCCGCGCCTGCCACGTACATGGGTCTTTTGCCGCCAAGGATAACAAGCCACCGCCTTTTTCCCTGACGCAGGCGCTCGCGTCACCAGAGCGTGACACGACTCGTATTGTCCTGCCGCCGGCGGCTTTCATGCACGAGAAGGAAAAGGTCGAGTCGCGTTGGCCGGCAGCAGTCAAGTTTATAAGGGAGCGCAAGCTGAACGAGTTCTTCGCCGGAGACATCGGCGATATCGGCATCATAGCGCAGGGCGGAATGTACAATGGCGTTATTCGCGCCCTTCAACGGCTGGGCCTTGCCGATATCTGGGGCGCGACACGCGTGCCGCTCTATCTGATGAATGTGACCTATCCCCTGATCGACGAAGAAATTGTTGAATTCTGCACCGGCAAACGCGCCGTCCTCGTCGTGGAAGAGGGACAGCCGGAATATATCGAGCAATCCATCAACACCATTCTTCGCCGGCGCGACATCAACACCCGCATTTCGGGCAAGGACGTGTTGCCTAAGGCCGGCGAATACACGGCCGACGTGACGCTAAAAGGTGTACGCGCCTTCATCACTGCAATTCATGCCGATGTCTTGTCGGATCAGGTGCGGTCATCGAACGCGCCGCCCCCCGATGCGGATGATCCGCGCATCAAGGCACTGGCTGGCAACGTACCACCTCGGCCGCCAGGCTTTTGCACCGGTTGTCCGGAAAGGCCGATCTTCGCGGCACTGAAGCTGGTGGAAAAAGAGCTCGGACCTCATCACGTGGCGGCAGATATCGGATGCCACCTCTTCTCGATCCTGCCGCCGTTCAATATCGGCACCACCACCATGGGTTACGGCCTGGGTCCGGCTTCGGCCGCGGCCTTCAATGTCCCCTCGGATAAGAAGTCGATCGCAATCATCGGCGACGGCGGTTTCTGGCACAATGGTCTCACCAGCGGCGTCGGCAACGCAGTCTATAATAAGCATGACGGCGTGATTTTGGTGGTGGACAACCACTACGCCTCGGCAACCGGAGGACAGGACGTCCTGTCGTCGCGGGCGGAAAGCAAATCGCGCTCCACCCAGCATCCGATCACTGCAGCGGTCAAAGGCGTGGGTGCGGCCTGGGTCAAGCAAATCGACCGCACATACGACGTCGCGAAGATGCGCGATACGCTGAAAGAGGCTTTGACCGTCAAGTCGCCCGGTCCGAAAATCATTGTTGCTTCATCTGAATGCATGCTGAACAAGCAGCGGCGCGTGAAGCCTTTGTTCGAGAAAACCTTGAATGCCGGCGAACGTGTTATCCGGCAGCGCTTCGGTGTCGATGAAGATGTCTGTACAGGTGATCATGCCTGCATTCGTCTGTCGGGTTGCCCCTCCCTGTCGGTGAAGCACACGATGGATCCTTTGCGGGACGATCCGGTTGCCGCGATCGACGACACGTGTGTTGCTTGCGGGAACTGCGGAGAGGTCGCAGAGGCGGCGGTGCTGTGCCCGTCATTTTATCGAGCCGATATCATTCATAATCCTACCCGCATTGATCGCCTCCTTGCGTCCTTCCGCTCCGGCGTGATCGGCTTCCTGCAACGATTGCGTGCGCGGCCGAGCATTTTTGCCTGACGCGACGATGACCATCTCGCCTGCCGGAAACCTGGGGCTGGACAATGCCGCTCCCTTTTGCATCGCGGTGATGGCGCTGGGGGGCCAGGGCGGCGGTGTTCTGGTCGATTGGATCGTCGCTCTTTGCGAAAGCCAAGGTTGGCTCGCGCAGTCCACCTCCGTTCCCGGCGTCGCACAGCGCACGGGAGCAACCGTGTATTACATCGAAGCTCTGCCTCGGCCGAGCGGGACGGCGCAGGATTTACGTCCGGTTTTTTCGTTGATGCCGGTTCCAGGCGAAGTGGACGTTGTGATCGGGGCCGAGTTGATGGAGGCCGGCCGAGCAATCCAGCGCGGATTTGTCACGCCTGACCGGACAATGCTGATTTCGTCATCGCACCGCGCTTACGCAGTGACCGAGAAGCAGGCGCCCGGCGACGGCACCGGCAGCAGCGAAGCCGTCTACGGCGCGGCAAGTGTCGCCGCCAAAACCTTCATTGCATTCGACATGGCGAGGATTGCTGCGCACTCCCGCTGCGCAATTTCGGCAGTCCTCTTCGGTGCGCTTGCGGGCGCCAAAGCGCTGCCATTTCCCCGCGAGGCATTCGAACGTGCAATTCGGACAGCCGGCATTGGTGTCGAGGCGAGCCTGCGCGGCTTTGCTCTCGGGCTGGAGGAGGCTTCAAAAGCAGTCAGTGGAGGCAATCCCCCTCCTCCCTCGCGAACGATACCGGACAGCCCCTCCATCGTATCCGGCGCGCTGACCCACACCGCGATCAATGCTTTTGCCGATCGTATCGCCGGTTTTCCTTCTGCGGTGCATCCGATCTTGTTGGCGGGATTGGAAAGAGTCGTTGATTTTCAGGATCGGGCCTACGGCGCGGAATATCTCGACTTGGTCGCCGGCATCCTTGGCATGGACAGCGAAGCCGATGGTTTCTTGCTCACGCAAACAGCCGCGAAATATATCGCAGTGGCCATGGCCTATGATGATGTTTTTCGTGTCGCCGATTTGAAGACGCGCGGCGGCCGCTTCGGGCGGGTCCGGGCGGAGGTTGACGCAACCCGCGATCAGATCGTCTACACCACTGAGTTCATGCATCCTCGGGCCGAGGAAGTTTGCGGCTCGTTGCCCGCCACGCTCGGCAGGTTCATCGAAGAGCGTCCCACTCTGTTCAAAGCTCTCGACAAACTCGTCAGTCGGCCGCGGCGGGTGAAGACCGGCACGATCAGTTGGTTCGTGCCGCTTTATGTCCTCGGGGGCCTTAAGCGTTTTCGGCGCGGAACGCTCCGTCACGCGCGCGAAATTGCGCATCGTGACGCCTGGCTTCGGCGCGTGAAATCCGCATCGAAAGATGACTACGCCCTGGCCGTTGAGTTGTTGAAGGCGCGCCGCCTGGTCAGGGGCTATTCCGACACTCATTCCCGTGGACAAGGCAAATTCGACGCGGTGATGGCCGGCTCTGCCAGGCTCGAAGGCCGCCCCGACGCCGCCGATTGGACCAGGAGGCTTTGCGAAGCGGCCCTCAAGGATGAAGAAGGCATAGCGTTATCCGGGGCGCTCAAAACGATCGACAGTTTCCTGTGATCCGGATCGCGCAATGTTTGGACCGGTGAACCGACACACTCCGCTCATTCCCGCGCACAGTCGTCCTTCGGACGGATATGCGCGGGCCGAAAGCTGATTTTTCCGTTCGTTCCCGCGGAAGCGGGGACCCAGCACGAAATCGCACGGCATTTCCCTTTTGTCCTGGATTCCCGCTTGCGCGGGAATGAGCGGATGAGAGTGTTGCGCCTCCACTGTCATGCCCAGCTTCATGCATAGGCGTGCGAAGCACGCCGTCCTTTGGACGGCTATGCGCGGGGATGAGCGGGAGAGTGTGGAGAAGCGAAGCGGACTCTCATCCGCTCATTCCGAAGAACGGCGGCACAGACTCTCACCCGCTCATTCCCGCGAACGCGGGAATCCAGATTCAAGTGTGACTCAGAACCCCAGCGTGAAGGCGGCCTTGATGGCGTGGCTCTGCGCGTGCGCGGCAAGCTCGCCTTGGTAGAAGGCGCCGAGCTTGGTCCACGGGCTCAAGCGCCAGTCGAGACCGGTCTCGATGAGCGCCGAATTGCGCGCAATCGGAATGCCGGCGACCGTGAACGCCGTGCCCGTGCTCTGGAAGGCGAGTGCCGTGGTCGGCGTCAC
>DATBHE010000016.1:0-17204 GCA_036557605.1 Pseudolabrys sp. | reverse complement strand
ACTGGCGCAATCGCGGCAGAACGGCTAAAGCCCGTTCGCGCACGTTCGTACGACGAGGGAGAGTTTCGTGATGTCGAAGAATGCACAGAAGATCGGCTGGATCGGAACCGGCCGCATGGGGCTGCCCATGGCGGAACGCCTGCTCAAGGCCGGCCACGATGTGACCATCTGGAATCGTACGCGTGCCAAGGCGGAGCCGCTCGCCGCCAAGGGTGGCAAAATCGCCGACAAACTTTCCGACCTTGCTTCCTGCGATGTCGTGTTCTCGATCGTGTCCGAAGGCAAGGATCTGGAGCAGGTCTATTTCGGCAAAGACGGCGTACTTTCAACCGGCAGAGCGCCGAAAGTTTGCATCGATTGCTCGACTATTTCTGTCGAAGAATCCGCCGACATCCGGAAGCGTCTGAAAGAAAAAAGCGCGGACTACGTATGTGCACCGGTATCTGGCAACGCCAAGGTCATCAAAGCCGGGCGGCTATCGTCTGTCGTGTCAGGCGAAGAAGCGGCGTGCAAATCGATCATTCCTTTAATGGAAGTCGTTGCGCCGCAGGGCGTCTCCTATGTCGGGGAGGGCGATCTCGCGCGCATCTGCAAAATCGCACACAACGTTATGCTCGGCGTTGTGATCGAGAACCTGATCGAGATCACCCTGCTGGTGAACAAGATGGGCGTGCCGCGGCACGCCTTCCTGGCTTTCCTCAACAACGGCGTGATGGGATCGATGTTCACGCGCTACAAGTCTCCGGCCCTGGTCAATCTTGACTGGACGACGACCTTCACGCCGGAATTGCTGCGCAAAGATCTCGATCTCGGTCTTGAGCTTGGCCGCGAGATGGATGTGCCGATGCCGGTGACGGCAGCCACGCGCGAAGTCTTGCAGGGACATTTTGGCCACGCGACTTTGCAGCCCGATCCTCAGGCTTATCTCAACAAGGATTTTGCGGCGCTGATGGAGACAATGGCGCTTGCCGCCGGCATGAAGCTAGCGTCGGAAAACAAGAACGTACCGACGGGTCTCGAGCATTAGGGCCGATCGACAACTCACCCGATCAGCGCACATGAAAGGGAGCTCGTGCGGGGGCTCATATAAAAAAAGGGCCCCTCTCGGGGCCCTGTGTGCATAAGGTGGAGGATTCACGCCGCCGTGCGCCTAAGGGAGGAAAACGGCGGCTGCGCACGTGTCCACTCAATCGGTCCGGCCGCACGATCACAAGTAAAATGGCCATAAATTTGCCGGCGGAACTATATCGCTGTCTCATCTGATTGATGGACCAAACAATCGAGGTCACGGATGGCTTTCAAGCTCTACAGCGCACCGCAATCGACGTGCAGTCAGCGCGTTCGTTTTGTGTTCAATGCCAAAAAGCTTCCGTTCGAGGAGGTAAAGCTCAACCTGCTCGAAGGTGACCAACTCAAACCCGAATACCTCAAGCTCAATCCCAATGGGGTTGTGCCCACGCTCGATCACGACAACGCTATCATCATCGATTCGACTGTCATCATCGAATATCTCGACGAGATTGCAGCCAATGCCAGCTTCACACCGGAGAATCCGGTGGGGCGCGCCCACATGCGCGCCCTCATGCATTTCATTGATGAGATGCCGGCTGCCGCGGTTCGGGTTCCGACCTTTAATCTCGCCTTCTTGCCGAGATTCCAGAAGATGAGTCGCGAGGACTTTGTTGCGATGGCGGAATCAAAGCCGTTACGCCGCGAGTTCATGCTCAGCATGGGCCAGAAAGGTTTCCCAAAGCCGGAAATGGACGCGGCGCTGGCGCGCTTGCGCCGCACCTATGAGCGCATGGATGCGGAAATCGAACGTAGTGGCGGGCCATGGCTGCTTGGCGAGAAGATCACGCTCGCCGATGTTGCAGTCATGCCAGCCTTGGTGAGAATGCACGATCTCGGCCTGCCAGGCTGGCAGGACTTGCCGCGCATCGTTGCCTGGTTCGACAACATCCGCGCGCAGGCTGCGTTCAAGCCTACCTACTATCACGGCTCATTGCTGAGCGAGCGTTTCCCGCACTTGCGCGAGAAACCGCCTGCGTAAGGGCTCCCTGTCCTGCATCAACGGGCAGGTCAAGCAAAAGGGATTTGGTCCCGTATCCTAATATCGTGCGCTGATCGGCAGCTCTTCGGCCGGGAATAGCGTGATCAGACGGCAGCCTTTGTCGGTGACCACGACCTCTTCCTCAATGCGCGCGGCCGAATAGCCGTCGGTCGCCGGGCAATAGGTTTCGATCGCGAACACCATGCCTTCCTTCAGCTCGGTCGGATGATCCATCGATACCACGCGCGAAATGATCGGCCGCTCGTGCAGATTAAGTCCGAGACCATGCGCGAACTGCAAGCCGAACGCCGCCATTTCGTCGGGGAAGCCGAACTCTTGCGCTTTCGGGAACACTTCGCAGATGTGCGCGGTGCTGGCACCGGGCCTGATGCGCTCGATGGCGTTATCCAGCCACTCACGCGCTTTCTTGTAGGCGTCGTGCTGAGCCGGCGTGGCGCGGCAGACGTTAAAGGTGCGGTAGTAGCAGGTGCGATAACCCATGAACGATTGCAGGATGTCGAAGAACGCCTGATCGCCGGGGCGGATCATGCGGTCGGTAAAATTGTGCGGGTGCGGGCTGCAACGCTCGCCGGAGATCGCGTTCACCGCTTCGACGTCGTCGGAGCCGTGAGTGTAGAGAAACTTGTTGACCTCGGCGACGATATCGTTTTCGCGCACGCCCGGGCGCAACTTCTCGTTGACCAGATCGTAGGCGCCGTCGACCATCGCGGCGGCGCGATTGAGCAGCGCGATCTCATCGGCTGATTTCACCTCGCGCGCGCTCAGCATGATCTGTTGGCCGTCCTTGATCTTGAGGCCGGCCTTTTCCAACTCGAACATCATCGGCGGTTCGATGATATCGACGCCGATCGGCATCTTGGCGACGCCTGCGGATTTGAGTAGCGAGGCCATCTCCTCGGCATGGCGCTTCATCAGGCCGAAGGCCGGGTCGACCGTACCGCGCAGACCGACGAGGCCGGCCCTGCAATTTTCCGGCTTAAGCCAAGGTGAATAGAGCTTGTGGTGGACCGCGGCCGAGCCGAAGTCCCACAGGATCGGATCTTCCCCGCGAATCAGCAGCGCCCAGCGCGAGAGCTTGTCGCGCGCCCATTCGCCGATCTTGGTCGATGTGACGTAGCGGATGTTGTTATCGTCGAACAGCAGCAGTGCCCCGAGGTCGGACGCTTCGAGCGCGGCCTGCGCACGCCCGAGCCGATAGCGGTGCATGCGGCGGTAGTCGACGCGTTCCTCGAAATCGACGCCCATAGTGCCGAGCACAGGCAAGTGCCGGCCCCAGTTGTAGCGCGGGTTGATGTCTTCGGCGGTGATCTTCATCGGCTCGCGCGTTCTTTCGTCCATGGTCGTCTCCTTACGCGTATCGATTGCCGGCTTCATAGCCGGTGGGTGAATTGCATTATAGGCCTAGCTGGTGGTTCTGTCGGCACCATCGGACTTGCGCCGGAACGGTCAATGGGCCTCCACGTGGGCATCCTTGATGACACCGCCCCATACTTCCGTTTCTTTTTTAATAAAGGCCGCGGCCTCGGCGGGGGTGCCGCCGGCAGCGTGAAGGTTGATCTTCGCAAAATGGCTCTGCGCCTGCGGGCTCTTGAGGACCTCGTTCACCGCCTTGCTGAGCTTTGCCACGATTGCCGGCGGTGTCTTGGGAGGCGCTGCGATTGCGTTCCATGTGCCAGATTCAAAATCCTTGATGCCGACCTCATCGAGCGTCGGGATATCCGGCAGGTTTGGAATTCGCTTGCTCGTCGCAACGGCGAGGATCCGCGCTTTACCGGCCTCATGCAGTTTGATGGCCGAAGCCAACTCCATGAAAATGAAGTCGACGTGGCTGGCGACAATGTCGTTAAGCGCGGGTGCAGTGCCCTTGTAGGGGACGTGCACCAGCTTGGCCCCGAGGATGCGTTCAAACAGCGCAGCCGTGAGATGTGACGTTGTCCCTATTCCCTGCGACGCGTAGTTGACCTTGCCCGGACTTGCTTTCACGTAGTCGATAAACTCTTTCGCTGTCTTTGCAGGAAAATCCGGACGCACCAACAGCACATTGGCGATCGAAGTCATGATCGCTACCGGTTCGAATTGCGTGGGATCGAAGTTCATTTTTTTATAGAGCAGCGGATTGACGGTCAGAGGCGCCGGCTGTGCCGCGAGCAACGTGTAGCCGTCGGGATCCGACGTAAAGACCGCCTCGGCACCGATGTTGCCCGCGGCCCCGGCGCGATTTTCAACGACGACCGGCTGACCGAGCTTCTGGTGCAAACCCTCCGCGACGATGCGCGTCACCGTGTCGACGCCGCCGCCCGCCGGGACACACACGATGATCTTGATCGGCCTGTTGGGATAATCCGCCGCCGGGTCCTGGGCGAATGCGTTCGACGCAATCAACAACGCGGCGGATAGCCCTACAATAAAAGTACGCACCATATCCTCCCTCGTGCCGGCTGCTTTATGCCACACGGGCCAGTTTTTGTGCCGGCAGCTTTAGATTGAACACTTTCATGGCATTGCCGCCAAGGATATTCCGCTTCGCCTGCTCGGCCAGGAACGGCAAATCGTAAATCGTCGAGGGTAAATCGAAATCCCAATGCGGATAGTCCGACGAATAGAGCAATTGGGTTTCAGCATTGATCATGCGGAAGGTCTGCTCAAGCGCAGCCAGATCGCCCATTTCCATGGGCTGCGATGAGAAATACATGTCACGCATGTATTCGCTCGGTTTCCTCTTCAGGGCCGGGACTTCCGACGAACGCATCATAAATTCATTGTCGAAGCGCTGCATCATGAACGGCACCCACGCCAGCCCGCTTTCGACCCACAGCACTTTCAGTTTTGGAAAACGTTCCGGCAGACCGTTGGTGATCCAGTTGGCCAAATGCACCATGTTGTAGAATACGAAGCCCAGCGCATGAACCGAGATGAAACGGTTCATCATGCCCACGGTCTGGTCATTCCAGTTGTAGCCGGCATGGAAGGCAAGTGGCAGATTCATCTCTTCGAGAAGCGCATAGGTCTTCATGTAGGAATTATGGTGAACCGGGCGGTAACGCGCCGACGTGACCATGAAGCCGACGACGCCTTTGGTCTGGCCAAATTCTTGCACCGTGCGGTAAGCGGCGTCCGCGTCGTTGAACGGCAGATAAAGCATCGAACGGATGCGCGGTTCGTGCGCCAGCACGCATTCGCTGAGCCAGCGATTATAGGCACGCGCCAGGGCGACCTCGACTTCGACTTGCGGATGCAAGCCGAGCTGAAGCATTGGCGTCGGAAACATCACCGCGACGTCGATGCCGATCGCATCCATCCATCGTCGCGTCAGCGCGATGTCGCGTTGCACGCCGCTTTCCGTTTTTTCCATGCCTCGGGTTGCGTAGCGCATTACGCGGCCACCCATGTCCTGGTAGCCGACGCCGGCCGGCAGCATGCCGACACTTTTAGCGCTTGCCTGACGCGCACTGCGCGCAAGCTGTTGCAGCACCGGATCGTCCATGTAGTCGAGAATTTCGCCGATCGATTCACTTTCGTAGTGGTGCGAGTCAACGTCGACAATCGGGAAGTTTTTGTAGCCGCGTTCCGCAGCCTGTTTGGAGGCGTGCGCCAGCAGTTTGCTGGTGTCGAATTCCTCGACTTCCATGCGGCGGAAATCGGACAGTGGAAGGTCCATCTCTATCTCCCGGACCAGGCCTGCCACATTCCGAGCTCGAACAGCTGCAGGTTCACCGCTTTGAGCATGGCGGTGACCGTCACCATGACCTCTGTTGCCGTTGCTGCATCGGATGCGAATGCCGGCAGTTCGCCGTCCCGCTCGGCTGCTCGTTCAGTGTAAAGTCGCACGGCTTTCGCAAGCATATCTTGAATGTCCTTATCGCTCAGCCCGGGCGCAGTTGGTACGATTGAGTCAGCCTGCGACGACATAGATGTCCTCCCCACGCCGAACCACTTCGAAGCTTTTTAGCCTCAGGCTACGGTCGGCAGCGCATTCGCCGGTCTTGAGATCGTACTCATAGCCGTGCCAAGGGCAGACAAAATGAATTTCCTGATCGGAAAATTTCTGCCCGATCCAGGTGCGATCGCCCCCAATCACTTCCTCAACTTTATGCATAATGACACCCTCGCAAGCCGGTCCTCCCTGATGCACGCAGAGATTCTCATACGCGTAGTATTTTCCCTGCCAATGGAATACGCCGATCTCTCGCCCCGCATGATTGACGATCCGACGCTCGCCATCAGGGAACTGCGTGGCCTTGGCGACGAACACCTCCGACATTGAGCCTCCAGGCCGTGTGCTATTCAAACGAAAGTATGACACCGAATCGTGTTGTGCGGCAACGAATTGACTTCGTAGGAACCGAACACTGACTTGCGCTGATGCGCATTGTGTGAAGCGGCAGCATCACACATCGTCCTGTGCGCGCAAAGGAAGGACAAATGGAGTCAGGCGCCATTCTTGCCGCGACCGCCGGCGCCTTTCTTCTGGCGGGCTTCGTGAAAGGTGTTGTCGGCGTTGGCTTGCCGACGGTCTCCGTCGGCCTGCTCGGCCTGCTGATGACGCCTTCGCAAGCTGCCGCAATTCTTGTCGTTCCGTCTTTGGTTACGAACGTCTGGCAGGCGGTGACCGGCGGCGGCTTAGTTGCGCTGTTGCGCCGTCTGTGGCCCATGCTTGGCGGAATCTGCTTCGGTACATTTGCCGGTGCCTTTCTGGTGCCGCATGACGATACGGGCCAAGCGACGATCTGGCTTGGATTGGCTCTCGCGTTGTACGCGGCGCTTGGTCTCGTTAACGTGAATTTCAAGGCGCCGAAGCATGCCGAAACCTGGCTCGGTCTGCTTATGGGAATGGCGACCGGCGCGATTACGGTCGCTACCGGGATTTTCGTTATTCCAGGTACGCCGTATGTTCAATCATTGCAGTTCGAGCGCGACAAACTGGTACAAGCGCTTGGGCTGTCCTTCACTGTGTCGACAGTAACCCTTGCTCTGGCGCTTGCCCACGCAGGTCAAATACACGCATCGCTCGCCGGCCCTTCGCTCGTTGCGCTGGGGGCTTCACTTTTCGGCATGGTTTTTGGCCAACTGGTACGGGGACGCGTGCGGGCGGAAACCTTCCGGTTGTGTTTTCTTGTCGGCCTGCTGTTGCTTGGAGCCCATCTGGCATTGCGCGGTCTCTTATGATCGATTAGGCGCTCAATTCTCGCTATCAGGACGCGTGTTATGAAAATCGTCGATCTTTCGCACGTCATGAACGTGCACACGCCTGGCTGGGTCGGCTACGCCGGCAATAAAATGTACTACGCGCAAAATCTGCAGACGGTCAGGATCGTTGCGCAGCGCATCGACACGGCACTGCACGTCGGTACTCATTTTGACGGGGCCATGCACGCAACCGATAACAACAAGGGCGATATGGCGCACCTGCCGCTCGACTATCTCGTCAATCGCGGCGTCGTCGTCGACATTTCCAAGCACATGCACGACTGGGCGGTGATTACGCCGGAAATCATCGAAAGCAGTGGTGCCGATATCCGCGAAGGCGACATCCTCATTTTGCATACGGGATGGCACAAACACTACGAAGGGCAGCCGCAGCAGGATCTGGTTCGTTATTTTTGCTACCACCCCGGCCCGAGCCTCGACACGCTGCATTGGATGCTGAAAAAGAAAATAAAGTGGTGGGGCATGGACACCGGGTCCTGCGACCACGCCATGAACACATCCATCCGCTACATGCGGCCCGACCTTGCCGAGGAGTTCACCAAGAAGCATGGCAAGACACCCGGCGAATTTTTCGGAACGTTCGAATACACGCATAAAAAATCCGGCCGGAAGGTCACGGCGGACGTGTTTCCGTTCCACAATTGGGCATTCCAGGAAGGCCTGCTGCACGCCGAGAATCTCGGCGGCGACATCGAGATGATGCTGGGAAAGCGTTGCGTCATCGGTGCATTCCCGTGGCGCTACGAAGGTCTTGAAGGGTGCCCCTGCCGGATCGTCTGTTTCCTCGATGTCGATGACAAGATCGAGGCAATAGGCGACGCTGCCAAGGCCATACTGCACAAGTGAGATTGTCGGCAGGCGACAAACGCTCATTCCCGCGCAAGTACGATGAGCGGAAGATTACTGCGCCAGCCGCACGTCTGGTGCATTGCTCTGCAGCGTCGACTGGATCGCTTCTCGCAGCAGCGCATGCTTTTCCTTCGGCCACTGCCTGACATGGATGTCAGCAAGCAGTTTCGCCGACTTGCCGAGCACGATAATGCGGTCGCCGACGCTGATCGCTTCCTCCAACTGATGCGTGATCAGGATTGCGGTCGAGCCGCATTCGCGCGCAAGCTGCAGGAACGTCTCGCGCAGTTCTGCCGCCGTCACCTCGTCGAGATGCCCGAAAGCCTCGTCGGCAAGCAGAATCTCCGGCTGTACCGAAAACGCCCGCGCAATTGCGACGCGCTGGCGCATCCCGCCGGATAGTTCGTGTGGAAAGGCGTTGGTAAACTGGCCGAGACCGAGCCGGTTCAGCCATGTCAGGCTGCGCTCGCGCTGCTCTGTCTCCGGCACGCCGATAAGCTCGAGTGGAAGCCGCGCGTTGTCGAGCGCGGAGCGCCATGGCAGCAGACGGTCTTGTTGGAAGACGGTCGCTATGCGGCCACGAAAGGAATCAAAGTCGGTGTGTGGACTCTTGTCACCGATATGAATGGCGCCCTCTGTGGGAGCTTCAAGGCCTATCATCAGGTCGAAAAATGTCGATTTGCCGCAGCCCGTCTGCCCGACGATCGCAACAATCTCACGCGGCGCAATGGTGAGATCGAGCCGCTCGATCGCGACAACCGACTGACCGGTGGTGGCCTGGCGGAATACCTTGCGCAGCCCGGCGACGCTGATTGGCGGCGGCCCGTTCATGCGCGCCACCGCAGCAGACGTGTCTCGATTCGAGCCACGACGGCCTCGAGCAGAAACAGCAGGGCGACCAGCACGATGGTCCAGGCAAAGACGTCGGCGACCGAGAACAGTTCCTGCGCCACTGACAGCTGATGCCCGATGCCCGTGACGGCGCCGACCAGCTCCGCGATCGTGACGACGCGTATCGCAAGGCTGATATTGACTTTCCAGCTGGTGAAGATCGTAGGCACAATCGCCGGCAGCATCAGCTTCGCAAAGAACTGCAATGTCGTGGGTCGGAAAGAGCGCATCATCTGACGTAGTTCGCGCGGCACCGAGCGCATGGCGTCAAGCGTATCGACCAGGAAAACCGGGCCGCAGACGACAACCAGCACGAAACCAATGCGGAACTCGACGCCGGGAAACCACAGCACCGCGAACAAAATCCACGACACGACCGGCACCGCCATCAGGATGCGGATCATCGGATGCAGATATTTGTCGAGCGTATCGGAGCGATACATCGCCATCGCCAGGATGATGCCAAGCACAAACGAGACGATCAGCGCGCCGATGACCCGCGCCAGCGTGACGGCGATATCGAGGGGTGTAATAGTGGTGATCGCTTTTGCGATCCGCAGCAGACTCGGAATGGCGAAGGGCGGGATTCCGAGTGCCGGCGCCAGATGCGACAGCACCTCCCAGGCAAGCGCAAAGACGAGCAGGGAGATGAGAGTCTGGCGCGGAAAAATCAGAACCGGGACAGACTCACGATGCTCCGTGCTCATTTTGACGTGCGGCTATCCACTCAGGGGGCGTAGATGATCTTCTCGTCCGGCATCTTCTCGTAGAAGCCGGCTTTGACCGCGCGTTCCATGATGTCGGTAATGGACTTGCGTGTTGCCGGATCCCATGCCGGCTTGATGATCATCTGCAGCCGCTTGCTGTCGACTGCGGCCGTGAGGATTCCCGGCGGCAGCTTCAGCGTCTCGTTGGCGATCTTGTCGCCGGCAGCCGTGTCCTTGTGCATGACGTCGGCGACGTCTTGCAGTGCCGCGAGCAGCATCTGCGGTGCCTTGGGGTTCTTCGCGATCGCGTCGGCGCGCATGGCGGTCACGATCTCCCACCCGTCGCCGCCGGTGATCTCCTTCCAGCCCTGCGCGCCGTTGAAGATGACGTGCCAGTCCGGATGCTGCCTGGCGGTGATGCTTGCAAGCGGCTCGATGACCAGTGCGGCGTCGACGCGACCGGCCTCGAGCTGCGCACGCGCAACGGCGAAGTTGGCGTTCACGGTGATGATGTCCTTGCCGAGGTCGAGACCCTTGGCGTTGGCGTAGATCTTCGTGACCTGGAACTGCGAGCCGCCCATGTCGATGGCGAGCTGCTTACCCTTGAGATCGGCGAGCGACTTGATCTTCTCGTCCCTGGCGAAGATCACCAGGTCCGCGAGCGTGAAGCCGGTGGCGATGATCCGCACCGGCACGCCTTCCTGATAGAGCTTTTGCAGGATGGTCGGTCCACCGATGAGCACATCGGTCTCACCGGTCGCGAAGGCCGCGTAGAAAGCCGAGATCGATGGATAGGCTCTGGCATCGAGTTCGAAGCCATGTTTGGCGTCGATGCCGCGCGCTTTCATGATGTTCCACACCAGAGGGTTGAAAACCGGCAAAGTGAGGCTCGACACCTTGATGACCGGCTTCTGCTGAGCCTGCACACGCGGCGCGTAACTTAAAGTCAGTGCCGCCGCGCACACGAATGCCGCGGCAAATCCCCGTCGAGACATCTTGGCCATGACGTTCCCCCTTTGCTTATTTTCGAGCAGCGATCTTGCGCGTCAGCTTGCTCAAAGGCGAGCGCGACTTTACTCCGCTTTCGTTTGCGTGCAAATAATTGGACGTCAGTGAGTGGAGGGCGTGATGCCGCATATCACCGCGCGAGACGGGACGCGGCTCTACTACGAGGAAGCAGGGCAGGGCACGCCGGTCGTCTTTGTGCATGAATATGCGGCGGACTACCGCACCTGGGAGCCGCAGATGCGGCGCTTCTCGCGTTCGCATCGCTGCGTCACCTACAGCCAGCGCGGTTATCCGCCGTCTGATATTCCAAGCGACCCAGATAGATACACCCAGGACTGTTTTAGCGACGACGTCATTGCACTCATGGACGCGCTCAAGATCGACAAAGCGCATATTGTCGGTCACTCGATGGGCTCACTGACGGCATTGCACGTCGGCATTCGTTATCCGCAGCGCTGCATTTCCATGACGGCCGCAGGCTGCGGTTATGGATCGAGCGCAGACAAAAAGATCGTTGAAGAAACGCGCGCCGCATCATGCGAGACCGGCAAGATGTTTGCCTCCACTGATATCAGGACTGCGGCAGCGCGTTACGCCGACGGTCCGACGCGGCAGGCGCACAAGAACAAGGATCCGCGCGGCTATGCCGAATTCGTGCAAATCCTGAGCGAACATTCCGCGGACGGTCACTCGTTGACCATGATCAATCTGCAGGCCAAGCGGCCGACGCTGTGGGACATGGAACCCGACCTGAAGAGATTTTCTGTGCCGCTGCTCATTGTCGTCGGTGATGAAGACGACTGGTGCGTGGACGCCAGCATTTTCTTGCGTCGTATAGTGCCAACCGCAGGTCTCTTCGTGGTTCCACGTACCGGGCACACCCTCACCAGCGAAGAGCCCGATAAATTCAACGTCGCATTGGCCGAGCTATTTGCCGACGCGGAAGCAGGCCGTTGGCTCGCGCACAAGCCACAGTAAGAACCGGGAGAGAGCGATGGACCTCAAGCTCAAAGGCAAGACCGCGCTGATCACTGGTGGCAGCGAAGGCATCGGGAAAGGGATCGCGCTCGCTTTGGCGAAGGAAGGCGTTGACGTTGCAATCTGCGCGCGGCGCAAGGAACCATTGGAGGCAGCGGCCGGCGAAATCGCCAAGGCGACCGGACGCAAGATCATCGCCATCCCCGCCGATCTGCGTCAGGACAAGGATGCCAAGAACTTTATCGAGCAAGGACACAAGGCGCTCGGACGTGTCGATATCATGATCAACAATGCCGGCTCGGCGGCCGGCGGGGTTATCGAGCATCTGACCGAGGACGACTGGGAGAAGGGCCTTCAGCTGAAGTTCATGGGCTACGTGCGCTGCCTGCGCTACGTGCTGCCGATCATGGTGAAGCAAGGCGGTGGCCGCGTCGTGAATCTGATCGGCAATGACGGCGTGAAGCCATCTTATTGGGAGATCTGTCCAGGGGCGGCTAACGCGGCCGGGCAAAACCTCACCCTGTCGCTCGCCGGACAATACGGCAAGAACGGGATCAGCTTCGTCGCGGTCAATCCGGGCCCTGTGCGGACCGAGCGCTGGGCGGGATTGGTCAAGGCGATGTCGCGGGACATGAAGATCTCCTACGAGGAGGCTGACAGGCTCGCTCCGGCGTCGATACCTATGGGCCGGATCGCCGAAGTGGAGGAGGTCGCAAATCTGGTGACTATGCTCGCCTCGCCGCTCATGGAAATGGTCAATGGCACCATGATCGAAATCGACGGTGGTCAGGACAAGCCATTGATGGACCGTTTCCGCGACAAGCCCAAAGGTTAGGCAGTCAGCGCGAAATTGCTTCGCTTGACAAGCTCGGCCAACCGGTCGGACTATTTGTGCACAAACAAGCTCGCCCGCCGCAGGCGACAGGGTTTGATATCGCGGCGCGCGCCAACAGCGCGATCAACCGCCAGGGAGGGAGCTTCAATCATGAGACCGACGCGTCACGTCTTCACTCTCGCGTTCGCCGGCAGTCTGGCCGCCGGACTTTCGCTGCCGGCCTTCGCACAGCAGACCATCAAAATTGGCGAACTCAACAGTTACAAGGCGCAACCAGCCTTTCTCGATCCGTACAAGAAGGGTTGGGAAATGGCGATCGAGGAGATCAATGCCAAAGGCGGCGTTCTCGGCAAAAAGCTGGAAGTGATTTCGCGCGATGACGGCGCCAATCCGGGCGAAGCCGTCCGCGTAGCAGAGGAGCTGGTGACGCGTGAAGGCGTCTCGATGATCGCAGGCACCTTCCTGTCCCACATCGGACTCGCTGTGACGAATTTCGCGGGCCAAAAGAAGGTTTTCTTTCTCGCCGCGGAGCCGCTCACAGACAAGATTACGTGGCAGAATGGCAATAAGTACACGTACCGCCTGCGAGCTTCGACCTACATGCAGGTCGCCATGCTAATGCCGGCAGCGACGGCCGCGAAGAAAAAGCGTTGGGCGTTGGTCTATCCGAATTTCGAGTACGGACAGTCGGCGGCCGAAAACTTCAAGGTACTGATGAAGAAGGCGCAGCCCGACGTCGAGTTCGTTACCGAACAGGCTCCGCCCCTCGGCAAGATCGACGCCGGTGCTGTGGCGCAGGCCATCGACGATGCCAAGCCGGATGCGATTTTCAACGTGTTGTTCGGCGGAGATCTCGCGAAGTTCGTGCGCGAAGGCAATACCCGCGGCGTCTTCAAGAATCAAACGGTGGTGAGCCTGCTTTCGGGCGAGCCGGAGTATCTCGATCCGCTCAAGGACGAGGCGCCGGTCGGCTGGGTTGTCACTGGCTATCCCTGGGACAAGATCAAGACCAAGGAACACCTCGCTTTCGTGGATGCCTATAAGAAAAAATACAATGACTACCCGCGGCTTGGCTCGGTGGTCGGCTATGTGACGATGCATTCGCTGGCGGCCGGTATCGCCAAGGCAAAGTCAACCGATACCGAAAAACTCGTCGAGGCGTTCAAGGACCTGAAGGTCGACAGTCCGTTCGGCCCGTTTTTCTATCGCGCCAGCGACCATCAGGCGACGATGGGCGCGTATGTTGGCAAGATCGTCCTCGAAGGCGGCAAGGGCACGATGGCTGATTTCAAATATGTCGACGGCGCGTCGGTGTTGCCCGACGACGCCGAGGTCAAGAAGCTTCGACCCGTCGAATCGAACTAGGTTTTCGGTCGTGACGTCCTTCGCTAACCTCTCCCCGCCCGGCGGGGAGAGGTGACTTTTTATGACTTTCAGCGCTTTCCTGTTTCAGGCGCTTAACGGACTGTCTACGGCCTCGGGGCTGTTTTTCGTTGCCGCCGGCCTTTCGTTGATCTTCGGCGTCTCCCGCATCATCAACATCGCGCACGGGTCCCTGTACATGTTGGGGATCTACATCGCGTACTCATTCGCAACGCATATCGGCGGGGCGACAGGCTTCTGGGGCGGCATCGTCGCCACCGCCATTATCGTCGGAATCATCGGCATATTGATCGAGATGGTGTTGCTGCGCCGTATCTACCGCGCGCCCGAACTGTTCCAACTGCTCGCGACGTTTGCGCTGGTGCTGATCATCAACGACGCCACACTCTGGCTATGGGGTCCTGAAGATCTGCTCGGCCCGCGCGCACCGGGTTTGCGTGGGTCGATCGAGGTGCTCGGACGCCGGCTCCCCACATACGACGTATTTCTGATCGTTATCGGTCCGCTGGTGCTTCTGGCGCTGCATTTCGCGCTCGCTCGCACGCGCTTCGGACGCCTCGTGCGCGCCGCTACGCAGGACCGTGAAATGGTAAGCGCGCTCGGTGTCAATCAGGCGCTGTTGTTCACGTCGGTGTTCGCCCTTGGCTCCGCGCTCGCCGGCTTTGGGGGCGCGCTGCAGGTCGCGCGCGAACCGGCAAATCTTGCCACCGATCTGATCGCCATCGGCGACGCATTCGTGGTTGTGGTCGTCGGTGGCATGGGCTCGATCACCGGCGCCTACCTCGCGGCGGTGATCATTGCCGAGGTGAAGGCGATTTGCATCGGCATCGGCGTGGTCGATTTTGGCTTTGTCACGGTCAATTTCTCCAAGCTGACGCTGGTCGCCGAGTTTCTGGTGATGGCCATCGTGCTGATCGTGCGGCCCTACGGCCTGTTAGGCCGGCCGCAGGCGCAGGTTCGCTCGGTCGCAGAACCCGAAGATCCGATCCGCCCGGCAACCCCGGCTTTGAAGATGCTCGGTGCGGCCGTGCTTGTCGTGCTGTTCTGTCTGCCGCTGCTAGCGCAGGGCTCGCCCTACATGCTGATTCTCGGCATCGACGTGTTGATTGCGATTGTCTTCGCTACCTCGCTGCACTTCATCATGGGCCCGGGCGGCATGCACTCCTTCGGTCACGCCGCGTATTTCGGATTGGGCGCCTATGGTGCGGCCTTGCTGGTGAAGTGGCTTGGGGCCCCCATGGGGGCGGCGCTTATCGCAGCGCCACTTGTCGCGCTTGCGGGTGCGCTGCTGTTCGGCTGGTTCGCGGTGCGCCTCTCGGGCGTCTATCTCGCGATGCTGACGCTTGCCTTCGCGCAGATTGTCTGGGCGCTCGTCTTCCAGTGGGAAGCGCTCACCGGCGGCTCCAACGGCGTCATCGGAGTCTGGCCGCCTCCGCCATTCGATAAAGCCTGGGTCTATTTTCTGCTGACCCTGGTGCTTGCGGTCATCGCCGTACTGGTGCTGCGACGCCTTCTGTTCGCTCCCTTCGGCTATGCCATGCGCGCCGGCCGCGATTCTGTGCTGCGCGCCGAGGCCATCGGCATCGACGTAAAGCGCGTGCACTGGCTCGGCTTCGCCATTGCCGGAGGCGTTTGCGGCGTGGCTGGCGGGCTCTTTGCTTTCGCCAAAGGCTCGATTTCCCCCGAAACGATCCATGTCGGCCGCTCGATCGATGGTCTTGTCATGGTGCTTCTCGGTGGCATTCAGACTTTGACCGGCCCGATCGTCGGAGCCTCGGTTTTTGCCACGCTGCAGGATACGGTGATGCGCCAGACCGAATATTGGCGCGCTTTACTCGGCCTCATTATTCTCCTTCTGGTCCTCGCTTTCCCGCAGGGACTCGTCGGCGCCTTCTCGTCGATCTGGCGCAAAGCGGAGACGAAGCCGTGAGTGTGCTCGCCGTCCGCTCGTTGTCCAAGGCATTCGGCGGCGTTCACGCCGTCAACAATGTCAGCTTCGAGATCGCGCAAGGTGAATTCCTCGCCATGATCGGGCCGAACGGGGCGGGCAAGTCGACCTGTTTCAACATGATCAATGGCCAGCTGAGACCGGACTCCGGAGAAATTCTCCTGGAGGGGCGCAACATTGCAGGTCTTGAGCCGCGATCGGTGTGGCGACTTGGCGTCGGTCGGACATTCCAGGTCGCCGCGACTTTCAGCTCGTTCACGGTCGTCGAAAACGTCCAGATGGCACTGATCTCGCACGGGCATGAAACTTACGGGCTCTGGCACGCAGCCGCCGGATTGCATCGCGATCGCGCGCTGGCCTTGCTGAATCAGGTCGGCATGCAAGAAGCGGCCGACCGGCCGAGCCGTGAGCTTGCCTATGGCGACATCAAACGTGTCGAGCTGGCCATCGCGCTCGCCAACGAGCCGCGGTTATTGCTGATGGATGAGCCGACCGCCGGCATGGCGCCGCGCGAGCGCAATGAGCTGATCTCGCTGGTGAAGCGTCTGGTGGTCGAGCGCGGCATCTCCGTCCTCTTTACCGAGCATTCGATGGATGTGGTGTTCGCTTTTGCCGATCGCATCATCGTGCTGGCGCGTGGCCGGCTGATTGCGGATGGTAGCGCGGCGCAAATCCGCGACGACCCGAAGGTGCAGGAGGTTTATTTCGGGACCGGCAAAACTTTTGCGCTTTCAGCACAACCAGGGGCGCCATGACACGCGCCCCGATGCTTTCCGTCGAACGCCTGAGTGCCTGGTATGGCGCGGCCCGGATACTGTACGACGTTGGGTTCGAGGTTGGCCGCGGCGAGGTGGTAGCCCTGATGGGCCGTAATGGCGCCGGCAAGTCGACGACCATGAAGTCGATCATGGGCCTGGTTGCACGGCGGCACGGCGCAATCCGCTTCAACGGACGCGACATATCGCGGCTCAAGCCTTACGAGATCGCGCGTCGCGGGCTTGGCTTCACGCCAGAAGACCGGCGAATTTTCGCCGATCTAACTGTTGCTGAAAATCTCGATGTTGGGCGCCAACCTCCGCGGCGTTTCGATGACGCCAAGCCCGCGCCCGCTTGGACGCCGGAGAAACTCTACCGGCTTTTTCCCAATCTCGGCGAGATGCCGAACCGCCTCGGCAGTCGCATGAGCGGCGGCGAGCAACAGATGCTGACGGTCGCGCGCACACTGATGGGCAATCCGTTTATGGTGCTGTTCGACGAGCCCTCCGAGGGTGTCGCACCGGTGATCGTCGAACAGATGGCGAACACCATCGTCGAGCTGAAGAAAGA
>DATBHE010000015.1:0-10046 GCA_036557605.1 Pseudolabrys sp. | reverse complement strand
AATCCCCGGTTTTAGGGTTAAAAGCGGCCGTTCGGCGCACTCGGCCGCATGGCGGTTGCGCTCGGGGAGCGCTTGCCCCACCCTGCCCGGCGCCAGGAACGGGGTGGCGGGATCATGCGTTGCACGGGCGAAGGCCGCCCGGGCTCCTTATCCGATCCAGGCTGGCTTGGCGGTCCGAAAGAGACCGGGAGGGCGCGCGTTGGAGCGCGACCGTCCGCCGCCTTCGGTCATCGAAGTTCGTGGATATGTTGCGTCAGTCGGGGATGTGTCACATGCCGTACCGATCGTATATCGCCTCCGCTCCGCTGGTGCCGGACGACTGGACGCCGCAAAACCTTGACCAGATCGACATCAACGACGAGCGCGAGCTCAACTACTGGACCAACGAGCTGCGCATCTCGATCGGCGATCTCATCTGGCTGGTTGAAAAATACGGCACATCGTCCGAGCGCATCCGCGCAATGGTGCGCTAGGCGTTCGCTGTCATTCCTTCCGCTGTCGTGGCCGGACTTGTTCCGGCCATCCCTCTTTCTTGCGCATATCGTTAGCTGGATCCCCGCTTCCGCGGGGATGAGCGAAGAGCGTGGTGCGGCCGAGACAAACTCCGCTCATTCCCGCGCATAGCCGTCCGAAGGACGGCGTGCATTGCACGCCTATGCATAAAGCCGGGCATGACTGTGGAAAGGCACTGCCTCTCATTCGTCATGGCAGACGCCTCACACACTGTCATGGCCGGGCTTGACCCGGCCATCCATGATGACTCTCAACACAGGACAACCTTTGTAGGGCCCTCACGCGCGGCGTCCCATCATGGATGCGCGGGTCATAGGCGTGCGAAAGCACGCCGTCCTTCGAACGGCTATGCCCGCGCATGACGCCTTGCTGAGTGGCACGACTTCTCATCCTGTCATAGCCGGACTTGTTCCGGCCATCCCCGTTTTGGCATATTTTTTAGCTGGATCCCCGCATAGGCGTGCGAAGCACGCCGTCCTTCGGACGGCTATGCGCGGGGATGAGCGGGAGAGCGTGGCGCGGTGAACCGTCTCACCCCTTCTTGCGCGAACGGTTGAGGAGATCCTGGATCGGATCGTAGGTCGCGTCGCCACGGTCGCTGGCGGTGGACTGCTCGGCAAGGCGCACGTAGGTCTCGGCCAGGTTTTCCCATTCGGCCCTGATGATCGGGCTGTCCTCCCGCGCCGCCCTGGCGCGCACCTCGGCGGCCAGATGAAGATATTGTTCGGCGCGGGTCATTTGCGAGCCTCGTCACATGAACGGCCTGTCATAAATCAACAGGACACGGCGGGCATGCGTTCCTAGGAAAGTGCGGCGGCTTGCGATAGTGTGATGCGGCAATGCGGAAAGCCGCGCCGGCGTTGCGGAACGGGGGCGCGCGGCGCGCGTTGGTGAAACTCCGAGCCGGAACGCGCACCGGCTCGATAAATTTCGGGAGCGCCTTGCGATGCCCCATTTCGGAATGCCGCGCCGCAGTTTCGAGGGCGTGTCGAACAGCCCGACGCAGGTGAACTGGCGGCGCGGATTTTTCCGCATCTGGCTGCTGCTCTCGGCCGCATGGATCATGAGCTGGGTCGTCTACCTGATGATCTACGGAATCCGCGGCGGCTTCCAGGATCAGCACGAATTTTTCGCGATTCCCGTGCTGCTGATCGGGCCGCCGGTCGCGCTGATGGTGTTCGGCCTCGTCGCCGGCTGGGCGTTCCGCGGATTCAAGCCGGAACTGGAAGAGAAGTAGCATCGAGGTGCGCGCGGGTGGATGACAACGAGCATCCACGAGTCGCTTGCGTGACGAACCAGGGTTTCGCGTTCGTCGATGACGCTTGCATGACATGCATGACATGCGTGCAAGAGATGACACGTAAAGCAGATGTTCCGCCCCGTGGAACTTTCAGCGCCCCTGCGCGTTGATGATGCATGCCCCAACAAGACCAGGATCGCGCTGAGCGGCACTTCAAGGTGCGCGAACAGCAAAAAGCCGATGCTCCAAAAGCTTTCGCGGAGTATCACGCAGCCATCCAGCGCACGCGCGACCGCACGCAGGAACTGCGGCGCCAGCGGCTCGTGCGCGAAGCGCAGGACGCGCAGAAGCAGGCACGCGGACGTTAGATCCCGCCGGAATATCGGCCTCGCGGTTGTGATGGTCGTCCGGCCAGTTTTCCGCTCATCCCCGCGGAACGCGGGGATCCAGCTAACGAATCTCCACCTGCGTTCATTCCTTCTGGATTCCCGCTTACGCGGGAATGAGCGGAATTTTTCTCGGCCACGCCAGCTTTCCCGGAATGAGCGGGATTTGTCTCGCCCGCACTACACTCTCCCGCTCATCCCCGCGGACGCGGGAATCCAGAGCAAAAAGCTGGGTCCCCGCTTTCGCGGGGACGAGCGGAGTTTGTTTCGCGCTCTCCCGCTCATTTCATTTGCGTAAGCGGAAATCCAAGCCTCTGCCGCTCATTCCCGCGTAAGCGGGGATCCAGAGCAAAAACTGAGTCCCCGCCTTCGCGGGGACGAACGGTGGGTAGGACAGCTCACGCCTCGCCGATCGTCTTCTCGATGCGGCGGTCGGGCACGAGCCATATCACCGCGACCAGAACATAGAGCGCGATCGAGATCAGCGGCTGCACGAAGGCAAGCACGATCCCGGCGATGTAAAGCACCGGCGAGATCTTGCCCTTGAGATCGCGGCCGACAGCCGCGGCCAGCACCGAATGCCTGCCTTGTCTGCGCACGATCGCATTCTGCAACAGCACATAGGCGATCGCCGGCATCAGCAACGAGACGCCGTAGACCGCGGTCGGCAACGGCGCCGGGTAGTTCTCGCCGAGCCAGGCGGTGGCCGCCGGGATCAGCGACAGCCAGAACAGCAGATGGCTGTTGGCCCACAGAATGAGGCCGTCGACACGCGTGACCGTATGCAGCATGTGGTGGTGGTTGTTCCAGTAGATCGCGAGATAGATGAAGCTCAGCACGTAGCTGAGAAAATGCGGGCCCTGCCCGGCGAGCGTCGCCCAGTCGGCGCCATGCGGAAGCTTCAGCTCCAACACCATGATGGTGATGATGATGGCGATGACGCCGTCGCTGAAGGCCGCCAGACGTTCCTTGCCCATAGTCGTATCCCTGGTCGCGTGCCCCGATTTTTCGCCTGCCGGCAAGCCTGCCACAAAAGTGGGGCCGTTGATCCGTGCAAATGTTGCGGTATGTGCTCGGTATGTGCCGCTTGCCGTTGATCTAAATCAATGCTGCCATGGCCGCCGCAAGAGTTATAGTCGCTTGCATTTTTGATCTCATTTGGAGAACGCCATGAGGATCAGATGGTTGGCCATTATCGTTGTCGCCCTGTTGTCCACGCCGGTTGTCGCCAGTGCACAAGGCATTGTCGGCGGCGCGCAGGAAGGAGCCAGCAAGGGCGCGCGCGAAGGGAATAAAGCGGCAGGACCTGTCGGCGGCGCTGTCGGCACCGTCGTTGGCGGTACGGCCGGCGCCGTCACCGGAGGCGTGAAAGGCGCGCTCGGCGTATCCGACAAGCCGAAGAAAAAGAAGAGCACCAACAACTGAATTCGCGACAGCGACGGGCCAACCGAAACTGATGCGGCAACGCAGCTGATCTTACCGCTGCGGGCCGCACAGGCTCAGTTCGCGCTCGGCGCGAAACACATTGCTGTAGAGATTGGCGATCCACTGCCGCCCGTTGGACGTGACGTTCAGGTAGCGGATCGCGCTTTCGATATACGCCGACACGTTGCCCCAGTAGAACTGCGGATAGAGGTCGATCAGGTCGGCCGGCGAGGTGTAGCCGAGCTGCTTGTTCATCCCGACCTCCTCGAACTCGCAATAAAGCGCATTGGCCTTGCGCAGGTAATGCGGATCGCCGAGCTGGCCGATGAGATCGGCGGCGCGGACCAGGGCACCCTCTTCATTGGCATCGCCGACCGACGGAAAGCGCGTGGCTTCGATGGCATCGGCGATGCGGGCGGCATCGAGCAACTTCGTCCTGGCGATGCGATCCATCACGAACAGCTTCGAGCGGTCGACGTGATACGGCATCAGCGCGGCGTCGGAGGCGCCGCGCTGCAGCGCTACCCTGCCGCCTTTGGCATCGACAACAAAGCCGTCGCCGTTGTCGCCGCCGAGAATGCCGCGGACATAGCCGATGTCGTGAAAAAGGCAGGCAAAGAGAATGTGCGCGTCATCGCTCGCGCTTGCGGTGGTCAGGAGCCTGCGCCCGCGCAGGATATCGTAGCCGACGAGCGTCACCAGCATCGTGTGCTCGACGTTGTGATAGAGCGCGTCGCTGTTGCCGATACAATCGAGCGCAAGCCGCGCCGCCGACTGGACAAGCGCGATGAGATCCGCGTCCGTCGAGCCGAAGCGGCGACCCATATGTTCGCCGAGATAAGTGCTTAGAGCCTCCGCCGCGAGTTCGGGAACGGTAATCATAGACCCCTCCCGGGTGACGCAATGCCGATCGTGAGGCTTCATCATTTTATTTGCAAATCGGCGCGGTTTTTCGCGGGAAACGGGGCCGGTCCGGCTTTCGGCCGGTTTGTCAGGGATTTCCAGGCGGGCCCGGGTGTCGATGTTTCAGGCCCGGGCACGCGCGGTGATCATGCCGCTTGCCGCTCTTGGCTTCGCTCTTGGGCTTCGCGCCTGCGCGCCCAGGCGATGCCGCTGGTCATGGCTTCATTCAGGGTGGCGTAGCGCCTGTACCGCTTGCCGTATTTGCTGCGCGTGCAGGTGACCCGCACCCAGTGGTGGTTTCGGTCGCGCCAGATCGAGCAACGCCCCGCCGGCAGGGCGGACCTGTTGGCGCGCAGAACGTACAGCTCCATTCTGGAGTTGCCGTAGAGCACGTCGTAGTCATAGAAGGTTGTCATGATGCGGGCTTCCGCGCGGCACGAAAAGCGCCGCCGATATAGCTGAAGCGTTCCGCAGGGTTCTTGCGCTATCCGGACAAAAATTTGGGTTTTGGCGTCAGTTGCGCCTGCGCCCGACACTTCGTGCCACGATTGACGATCGCGAAAGCGGACATCGCGGGTTTCCGATGACGGGACGCCATCGTGACGCCATCGCCGCCAATCCGTTCAATCTTTGCGCCTAGGCGGAACGGTGGGCCGGCTGCAGCGGCCGCTTGTGGCGGCCTCGGCTGGACAGTGCCCCGGCGCTATTCGGAATTTCGATTTCGACCTCGAGTGTCGAAATTTTTTTGCGACGAGTCATTTGCACGCTGACCCCGCCGGGGTCGATGTCGACATGTCGGGCCACGGCGGCGAGAATCTCGTGGCGCAGGACGGTCAGCAAATCGGAAGAGCCGGGAACCGAGCGCTCATGTGCAAGCAGAATCTGCAGACGGTCGCGCGCTACGGGGGCGGACCCTCCCCGTTTGAACAGATTGAAAAAGTTCATGCTGCTCTCCGACCGAAGAGCTTGCCAAACAATCCAACCTTTTCGGATGGCACCGTCATTTCGATCTCTTCGCCCATAAGTCTTCTGGCGGCATCGGAATAGGCGCGCGCGGCAGCGCTGGCCGGATTGTTCAGTGTCACCGGCGAGCCAAGATTCGATGCCCGCAAGACCTCCTCGCTCTCCGGAATAATGCCAAGGAGTGGCGTCGACAGAATTTCAAGCACGTCATCAATGCCGAGCATCTCACCGCGGGTCGCGCGGCTCTGGTCGTAACGTGTAATCAGGATATGCTTGTCGATGCGCTCGCCGCGCTCCGCCCTCTGCGTCTTGGCGTCAAGGAGCCCGATGATGCGGTCGGAATCGCGCACCGAAGACACTTCCGGATTTGTCACAATGATGGCGACCTCCGCAAAGCGCATTGCGAGCGTTGCACCGCGCTCGATTCCCGCGGGGCTGTCACATATGACCCAATCGAACATCTGCCGAAGCTGGCCAATGATCCGGCGAACGCCGTCTTCGGTGAGCGCGTCTTTGTCGCGGGTCTGAGAGGCCGGAAGCAGTGCGAGCGTGTCGATGCGCTTGTCGCGAATAAGGGCCTGCTGGAGCTTGGCGATGCCCTGGATCACGTTGACCAGATCATAAACCACCCGCCTTTCAGCCCCCATCACCAGGTCCAGATTGCGCAGGCCGACGTCGAAGTCGACGATGACGACTTTCTGTCCAATCTGCGCCAGCGCTGCCCCCATTGCAGCCGTCGTTGTGGTCTTCCCCACGCCACCCTTGCCGGAAGTAACAACCACGACCTTCGCCATTGTCTGCATCTCCTGAGTGAATGATCAGTCCAATGCGGCGATCTTCACCGCACCGCCATCGAGCCATGCCTGGCCGGGGCCTTTTGGGAACTTCTGATCGAGTGATTCGGCCGTCAGATAATAGCCGTCAATCGCCAGAAGCTCAGCCTCGATCCTGCTGCAGAAGATGCGCGCCCTGGAGTTTCCCTGGGAACCCGCCATCGCGCGTCCACGCAACGTGCCGTAGACGTGGATGGAACCGCCCGCGACAATCTCCGCTCCGGATGCCACCGATCCGAGCACCGTCACGTCTCCATCGGGAAAGAATATCGATTGCCCCGACCGTACCGGCTTATCGAGCAGCAGCGTCTGTTCCTTGCGCACGTCCGGCGCAGGTGCAGGTGCAGGTGACTCAACTTTTTTATCAGGCATGACGCTGGCGGCGTGGCTGGACCGCAATAAAGGTGGCAGCCCCGCGCCGGTCGCAAGCGGATCAGCATTTTCGAGGCCCAAAACGCGAATGCCGCGTTGCTCGAGTTCCGAAATCAGGTGCACGATCGCGAGCTTGCTGAGTTTCACCGCGCTCAAGTCAACCACGACGGGCGCACCGCTCAGGAAGCTTTCCGCGCTCTTTATCCTCTGATCGATCTCGGACATCCACTCGACAATCGGCGGTTCCGGTGCAAGCACAACCGCCAAATAAGACCGGCAGACAAATCGCGTTGGTGTGGCTTGCCGGGCATCAGCAACAGAGGTCACGACCACTCCTCATTGATTGCGAGCGACAACGAGCGGCTTCATAGCGCTTCGGTAGCAACGAATTGCGCACGCCACACGATCATATAAATCTGAGTCGCGATTCTTTTCGAAGTGCGATGCTACCACACACGAATTTCACTGCATTTATATCGATGCAGGACTGTCAGCTGTCCGCGCGCGCATCCATTCTGAAAGTTCCGGAGGAAGGGACCTGAAAGCGCAGGAAGGGGTGCACTTTGATCTGTTTCAACGAGCGCCATGGGGTGTCAAAAATAGACATCACGTCGGTTCTTCTCTCGTGAGCGCGACGGAGAGCGCTCTTATCGCCGGGGCGGCCAAGACCACCACCGGCAACATGGCGATCCACGCAACGAGCCCGGACAACAGCCAATGCTTGAAAAATCCTACGAGGGTGGGCGATGGGAAACTGGCAATGCCAGCGGCAATCAAACTTGTCAGCCCAGCTTGAATGACCCCGAAAAGAAAATGGCTATATCTGCGGGGAATACCAAACATTAGATCCACCCCTCTCGCACCGGTGATCAGCGATGCGCCCCTGATAAATTGTGTCCAACTAGGTCGGGTGTGGCCACTGATAGTCAGGAAGCAGCAGCGTGTCGATAATGTCACGGCCAAAAGTGAGCCGGGCGAGCCCTGGAATGGCCGCCGCTCGGGCGACCTGATTGCGGAAAAACAGTCCTAACTGCGTCTTCGGCGCAAAGGCCGATGCAAAATGTTCTGCGCCGCGCTGTTTCTTTTCAACGAAACCCCGCAGGAGCTTCTCATAGTTGGCAAATGCGATGGCGTGCTGGCCAGCCGCTTTGGCGAGCTCGCCCGCGAGAACGTAGGCGCCGGTCATGGCCAATGCCGACCCCTGTCCGGCCAGCAGCGAGACGCAATACGCTGCGTCGCCGACAAGCGCGACCCGGCCGCATGACCAACGCTCCGTGCGGATTTGACTGACGCGGTCAAAATAAAGCTCCGGAGCGCCGTCCAGGGCATCGAGGATATTGGGGCATTCCCAGCGGCTGTTGCCGAATTTGGTTCGCACCAGGCGCTTCTGCGCCGGTAAATCATGCATCGGCGTGTCCGCATCTTCAGCGAAAACAAAAAGAAACAGGGTCTTGTCGCCACGGAGCGAAACCCGCCCAACCATACGGCCGGGTTCATTGTACATCACATACACATCTTCATTGCGAGGCCGGTAGCCGGGCGCTTCGAAGGCAGCGACGACATAGCCCAAGCGCTTCTCAAAGCGGTCCTGCGGGCCAAACACCAGGCGACGGACGCCGGAGTGCAGGCCATCGGCGCCCACAACAAAGTCGAACCGCCGCTCGACACCCGATTCGAGCCGCACCCTCACATGAGTTTTCTGATCGTCTATCTCGACTATTTGATCGCCAAAGATCGCCTCGATATCGCGGCTCACCTTTTTGAACAGGAGCTGGGAAAGGGCGCTACGACCAACCGTCACATAGCGTCCGCCCGTCAGCTCGAGAAAAACGCTTGTGCCGAAGCCGGATATTCGCGTGCCTTCAGCGTCGACAATTCTCATGTCCCGGATGTGGTAGCCGGCCCGATTGATCTCTTCGATCAGGCCCATGCGCTCGGCGATATCGTAGCCCAAGCCCCAAAAATCGATGACATAACCGCCACTGCGCAGGGTGGATGCGTGCTCGATGATCGTCGGCACGAAACCAGCTGCTTTCAGCCAGTAGGCAAGCGTTGGTCCGCCAATCCCAGCACCCGAGATCAGCACGGTTTCGGCAGTCATCCCTGCAGAACTAGTCCTCAGCGTTTGCCAAGGCAATCCCGCCTTGGACGTGAGGTCGCAAATCACCAGGAAAATGTGGTGGGCGCACAAGGACTCGAACCTTGGACCCGCTGATTAAGAGTCGGATGGCCAACCAACCGATATCGATGCACAACGGCTCAAATTGAATTTTAACGCGGGAGAATAGACCCGATCGGTCAAACTACTGGAACGACTGATTTGGAAAAATCGAGTCATTCTCAGATTTTCTATACAGACACGCCCATTACCTAGAGCATTGTTTAGGCATCTGCTGTGTCGGCTTTACCCCTGAGAGCGGACGTGCGCAGTGCAAGAGCCGATGTCCGCTATGGGCCAACAGCGGACTCATGCCGTGCAATAAAAATGGTCGTTATTCGATCAACTCGTCGGCACGAATGAGAAGTTGCAGTGGCACGTGAACCCCAAGCGCCTTGGCGGTCTTAAGGTTTACAAGCAAGCTGATCTTGGTGGGCAACTCGACAGGGAGATCAGCAGGCTTTGTGCCTTTGATAATTTGGTTGACGTAGAGTGGAGCCCGCTGGTTCATCGTGAGATAGTCGGGGCCGTATGAAATCAACGCACCATCTCTCGCTGCTGCTGGAAAACCAAATATCGTCGCCAAGCCATTATGGGACGCGCTATCTACGATACGAGCGCGTTCCCGATAAGTGAAAGGGCTCGGTTGAACGATGATTATCTTCGCGCCGTCCTGCTTCATTGCCGTGATGGCTTGGTCTATCTCCGTGTTTTCGGCAATTCCTCTTGCCCGCACCTTTACACCGAGTGATTGAGCGGCCTGCTCGGTGGATCGAAACCGGTTTTTTCCGTCTGGCCACGCGGTGTGCCAGAGATAATCAATTGTGTCTTGTTTGTTGAGCCCTGTGTCCAACTCCACCAACTTGGCACTCAACTCAGAAAAGACGTCGCTGAAACCAGTGGCGTTTCCATTCGGGTGCGCAAGGTTCTCGACCAAACCCATGGCGACGGGGTTGCCCACACTGATGAACACAATCGGGATTGTGGACGTATGGCGCTTCGCAGCCACCGACGCGGTTGAGCCGGTGGGTACCAACACTTCAGCGCCTCGGCGCATTAATTCCACCACCGCTTTGTCGGTGTCCGCATCGCTGCCGGAAGTCCATACAATGTCGAGCACGATGTCGCGATCTTCAATCAGGCCCGCTTGGCGCAAACCTGATCGAAACGCGTCAACCAGCGACTTGTCATAGGCGTTGGATGGTGAACCGAACGGCAGCAAACCAATTCTGGTCGGCCCTTTGGCCTGCTGC
>DATBHE010000014.1:0-10080 GCA_036557605.1 Pseudolabrys sp. | reverse complement strand
CTTTCGCTGCCTTGATCGCGGCAAGTAACGGCTGCGCAGAGGACCAGAACGGATCGACTATGCTCACATGCGGCCAGCGTCCAAATACGCGCAAGTATGCTCTCCTCACCACACTGCGCTGCCAACCTTCAGGCGGATGCAGACCGGGCGTGAGTGGGGCCTCGTGGGCAGACTGCCGATGTAATTGAAACCAAGGGAGGTCGAAAAGCGGCTGGCCCGCAGTGAACTGCACCGATTCGAACCGCCGCTTAGAATGGAGTTCCGCGGCAGTCCGCCAATAAACGATAGGGATGCCGGCGGACGTCACCCGTGGCCGTACCAGCTGCTGGTATTCGTCCCGGGCTTTGCGCAGCTCACCATACTCGCCGACCGCATAGTCCTGCTCCGCGGCCGTCATGGCGAGCTGCAGTTTCGACTTCCGCCGCTCCGCTTCGTCGCGCTTGACGGCCAGCTTGAGTTCGATCGCATTCAAAATGCTGCGGCCGAGGTGAGCGTCCATGCTCTGCGCCGCCGGCTTCAACGCCGCCTCGGCGAAGATCGCTGCCGCCGTCGGCTGCTCCTCGAGATCTGCGGTGGCAACTTCGTCGAGCACGGTGCCGGCATACTCGGTGACTTCGCGATCGATCTCTTCGAGCCTGCTGTTCAACAATTCGATCCGACGCGTATGAGCCTTTTCGGCGCCGTCCAAGCGCCACCACAGCCGGTCGATCGCCAGCATGCCCGCGGGAGGCGCCTCCAGCTCGGTCCGCCCGCCGAGCTTGGTCGACAGATAGGCGTGCCGGATCTTCATGAAATCGGGCCAATGATAGTCCCATTGGGGGTGACCGAGGTGGGACGGGAAGGCCGGCGCAAACGACAACACCTTGGTGACGAAGGCATCGAGCTTCTGGTGCGCCTCCTGCACCCCTGGTGGAACATCGTCCGCGTGCAGGATCAGCGGCCGATGGGCGAAGCTCACCTGGTAGGGCGTGACCCAAATGATCATGCGCTCGGCGAGGTCGCGCGGGTCGGCCGAACCAGGGACAATCTGCTCCTGGGCGACGCCGCCGCTGCGCAGCTCGAGCATCAGAAAGTCGTCGGAATCGCCGAGCAACTTTGCCTCGGCATCCGGACACAATTCCAGCATCAGCCCGTGATCCCAAAACGAGTTGGGCTCCGCCAGATGGCGCTGCGGCCGCATGCCGACGATGGCCACCGGCATCTGCTGGCCGACGAGCGTCATGTCGTCCACCTGCCAATAGAACTGATCGGCTTGCAGCAGATGGAAACGGGCCTGATTGACCGTCTTACCGCGGATCGTGATGTGGCGATGCCGCAGGATGAGTTCGGCCATCTCCCGCGGCGGAACGGCGAGCACGGTCGGATCGTATGCCAGCCGCCGCTTCAGCTCGGCAACGACCTCCTCCTTGACCGTGCAGTAGCTCGGCGAGGCAACGATGCGCTCGCCGCGCATCAGGTGGCCAAGCAGATTGCGCAGGCTGCCATCGGCAAGAATGAAATCGGCATTGAAGAAGATAAGCCACGCATCGGTCATCGCCGGGCCGAGATCGGCGAACGCCCGGTGCAGCGCGTAAGTCAGCGCCATGCCGTACTTGTCGCTGCGCGTGATCAGGTCATCGAGACCGATGAGGCGGACCGGACAGAGCTCCTGCACTCGCTTGATGGCAGGATGGGCGCCGATCTTGCCGAACAAGCGCTCTTCGGACAGGAGGACCAGCTCGCATTTCACCTGCGAAGCAACCGCCGGCAGATTGCCGGGAGCGAGCAATGCCGGAATGGCGAGGCTGAGCAGTTCGTCGACGTATGAATCGCCCCACGCGTAGCTGATGATGCGGGTGGGCAAGCTCAAGGATGCCGGGACGGCGGCGGAATGGTCACTCATGAGATCGCGCTGAGAATGGAACGATGCTCCAACCGACTATGAGAGCTTGAGTGATGAACTCAATCCTCGATCACCTCGGAGGACGTGAAGCATGTTCCCCCCGCGGTGATAACAAAGCGCCTTCATAACATCAACCCAGCCAGTGAATTCGGACGGAACTCATTGGGACGATTCACGGTCCAGCTAAAGATGTCGAGCGCGACGGCCCACTGTCATCTCGCCTGCTCGTCTGGCTTCGCGCGATGAGCCCAGTAAGGCTGGTCAGTGTTCAGCCCGCCGCTTAGCTTATTTCCGCAAAGTTGCCGTAGCGAACCCCTCCGGCGGGGCCAAGTCCGGTTGCCCGGTAATCAGGAAAGACGGACGCTTCGACGCTGCAAAGCGTTCCACCGCCGTCAGCCACTGCGCCTGCTCGGCGTCGTTGCGAGACCGGGCTCGGGTCGGCAAGCGATCCCAGGTGCTGGCAGTGCCCTTTTCGGCGACTACGATGGTAAAGGCCCAACCATCATATTGGAGAGGCGGCGCACGGCCGTGCTCAAGCGCCCATTTGTAATCCAGCGCCAGAAACGCCTGCGCTACGTTCCAGGCAAACTCCCACTTCGCGTTCGGCAGATTGAGCTGAGCGTAAACTTGGCAATCCGCATAGTCGTTCGCCGCATAATAGTCCAGGAACCATTCAGGAGGCGTTGCACAATAGGCACCCTGCACATCCGGCTTGCCGGCATTTATCGAAATGACCCGGCCGCCCGGCCGCAGCATGCGATTATAGTTCATCAGCGCAAGTGCGGGATCATGCACGTTGTCGAGCGTACTGCCGTCGAGGATCAGATCGGCGATTCCTTCCAGTGACGCGCCAATCGGCTCATTCATGTTATGAATGATGTCGGCACCCTCGAAATCAGAGTGATCGACCGCATGCACCTCGGCCGCCCCGAGCGCGCCGAAAAAAGTGCGGTCGTTGACAAATCGAACCCTCTTCTGCCGCACTTGCAGCGTTTGGCGATCGATTTCCACCACGCCGTCGCGAAAGATATTCAGAGATAATCCATAGCTCATGAACAGGCGGATCATATCGAGGACCGTCAGTTCCACCGTCTGTCGTCCGATCTGGACGACTGATCCGTGGATTCCGCGATGGCGGTGCTCGCGAACAATCCCCTCCAGCATGTAAACGGCCAAGCCCATGAAGCCTCCTTGCGGCGCCCAGTGCAGTTACCATAGAGCGATTGGGGCCAAAAGGGATGGACATCGGATACCAATAGGTCACATGGTGATCCGGCATTAGGGGGCTCTCATATTCCTATGATCAAACGCCAACTCGCCGCGGCCTTCACCACCGAGACTGCCCATCGGGCGGAATCCGACACCGTCATGGTCATGGACGAGCGTCTCAACGCCACGGCCGTCAACCCAAGCGACGTGGTTTCGTGTCTGCAGTCTGAAGGCCTCGCGGGGGAAGCCTGGCCGGCCGCCGAAATGGCGCGCATGGTGGTGGCATGGGATAGTCTGCGCCACGCTTTTCGCCCACGCTCCGTGCTCGACCAGATGTGCAGCCGATTGATGCCGGGCGGACGGCTCATCTACGGACAACGGCTCGTCGACCAGTATTTGGGACTGACCGCAAAATGGCTGCTCGACTACTGTGTCATTGCGCAGTACGCCGACTGTCGGATTTACCTGTTGTGGGATACCGAAGATGCTCCTGCGGTAGCCACGGTCGATTATCCATGGCTGCTGGCGCATGCGCAGCCGGTTTACAATCACATGTGGGACAATATCACGCATGCAGATGGCGTGGCGCTCGTCGCCGAAAAGGGCGCCGAGGCTCAACAAACCGGACTGCCCTCGCAGGACATTTATCGACCGCCCGAGGAGTGGAAGCGATACGCCGACACGCTTGAACGCTTGGCGGCCTCACCACGCCCCTGGCATCTGAACGGCCCGGCACCGGCTCACCTCCCGGTCGGCTTTCGCAACGTCATCAAAACCGAACCGGAGCAACCGCAGCAGCTGGCAGAAGCTCAGCTATAGCTTGCCGCGACGACAGATCGTGGTCGCCGACCAATCGAGCTCACGCGTCCCGCAAAGCTTTTGCGGCCTGGAGCCGACCGGACTGAAACTCGGCGATCACTTCCAGCCAGAGCGCCGCCGCCAAGCTGAGGCCGAGTTCGTCGAAGTGGCATTTGTCCCATCGGTAATCGACACCGATGATGTCGGTGTCAGGGCCCTGATAGATACTCGCCGAGGGGTCGACCGCACCTTTCTGGCCGGCCCGGATATTCTGTGCATTCGGGTGCGGCTCGCCGCACAGCGTCGCCAGCGCTACAAGAAACGGCGCGGTGACGCCGTATCGCCGAAACGTCTCGACGACCTCCAACAAGTTCTTGCGGTATTGCCGGCCGTCGCGGTCCCCCATTCCCGCATTGCCCTCACCTTGGTGCCAAAGGATGAAATCGGCGCTTAATCCGGCATCGTATAGACGCCTGATCAGCACGGGGATGCGCCGATTGAACATGCCTTCATCGGCCCACTGCTCGACCGTGGTTCCGCCCATCCCGATGGGCGCCAGGATGACGCGATCGAACAATCCATCTTCGATGATCTTGTCACCGAGCCGGGTCGCGAAATTTCCGCCATCGCCCGAAGCGCCCAGCAGAGGATCTTCTGCGCGATAGCATTTGCCGTCATAGATATTGAAATTGTCAACGCGGTGCTTGGCGACGTATCGTCCGGAGCCGTGATTGGCGGCGTTCGACTGACCGAGAATAATGATGACCGCGGTGCGGCTGCGATCGCCATCTATCGCCGCCGTCGTTTGTTTCCTTCCCGCAGTGTCGTGAATGCTGAACCAATTTTGATCCAAGTTCTCGTAGCTATCGGTTTCATCGAGAACGATATCGGACGGCCTGCCGGAGCGAGAGGCTGAGGGGCCCTTTTGATTCCTAAGGTCATTCACCAATCGCAGCAAATTGTCAGCGGTTTCTGCGATTCGACCCTGCTCGTTCTTTACGATCGACAGTTCGTTCTTCACGACCGAGAGCTCGTCCTTTACGGCCGAGAGCCTTTGGCTGCTCTCACTCGTCAGTCGCCCCAGCGCCTCGCCGTGAAAGCGCATCGCACGTCTGAGCCTCCAGGCAAAGAGAACAGCTCCCGCCGCACCCAAAATGCCTAGCGCAATGACGAACGCAGCCGGATAAGACATTATTGCGAGTCCTGCGCGTTATCGCGCTTGCGCTAATGCAGGACGCGTACGATGTTGTCAACCGAGCGTGTCGGAAAAATGAGCTCCAGATTTAGAGGCGAGCTCCACGTCTTTATTTGGAATACGCCGGCACCCGTCCTCCGTCGCCAGTCGAAGCTTTCACGGCGATGCGACCCGTTACACGCGCGAAATCGACGATGACTTCAAGCCAAAGCGACGCCGCCAGGTCGAGTCCAACTTCATCGAAGTGACAGGCATCCCAGCGGTGCTCGACGCCGATGGTGTCGGTGTCGGGGCCTTGGAATATTCCCACCGCCGGGTTGACCGCGCCCTTCTGACCGGCACGAATGTTGTCGGCATTGGCATGGGGGCCGCCGCACAATGTGGTCAGGGAGACGAACAAGGGTGCATCAGCTCCGCACTTACGAAAGCTTCCGATGACCTCCAACAGATTCTTGCGATATTGCCGGCCTTGCACATCGCCGATGCCGGGATTGCCCTCGCCTTGCTGCCACAAGATCAAATCGGCGCTCAGTCCGGCGTCGTACAAACGCCTGACCAGAACGGGAATGCGCCGGTTGAACATGCCCTCATCGGCCCATTGCTCAACAGTCGTGCCGCCCATCGCGATCGGCGCCAGGATGACCCGGTCAAACAGCCCGGCGTCTACGAGTTTGTCGCCGAGCCGCGTCGCAAAATTGCCTCCGTCACCCGACGCTCCCAAAAGCGGATCTTCGGCGCGATAGCATCTCCCGTCGTAGATATTGAAATTGTCGACGCGGCGCTTGGCAACGTAGCGCCCGGCACCGTGGTTGGCGGCATTCGACTGTCCGACGACGACGATCACCGCAGTGCACGTTCGATCACCCTCAATGGCCGTGGTCGTTTCATGCCGGCCCGACGTATCGCGAATGCTCAACCAATTCTGATCGAGTTTCTCATAGGTATCCGTATCGTCCAGGATGACATCGGAAGGTTTACCGTACAGATGTGTCTGAGAACCACCCTCCTGCTGCTGCCTCATCAGCCGCAAAAGGGTCTCGTTCTGACGGCTGCTGTCCTCGATCAGAAGCTGAACGCCCTCTGTCACGCGCTTGAGCATGTGGCCATGCGCTCGCAATACACGCCGCAGTCTCAAAACAAACAAAATTGCCGCCGCAGCCGTGAAAATGACGATCGCAAGTATGAGTGCAGTCAGAACAAGCATCCTAACGCAACCCCGGAGTCCACCAGAATTCCGCTAATGCAGGACGCGTGCGATCCTGTCAACTGCAGCAAACCCCGGTTGCCGCAGAGATGCGCATTATAGGAGAGATATTCCGGCGTGGCGCGACGCGCATCAGGCAGGACGATCGAGCGCGGTTTGCCCTAGCGCGCCGGGCCAAAGCTCGCGCTGCGTTCGGCCAAACGGCCTTTCAGTCGCCGTAGTCCACCGTCAGACGTTGAATCGCCGCCCGCGTCCGGTACGAGGCTCGGCCCGGTTACTCTTTGCGCTACTCTGTGCAGCCGCATCGTCCGGCTGACCCGGCTGTCGGTCCGGTGCGCGGTGTATTGCGGCTCGTAGGGTAGAATGAAGCGCTTGGAGGGCAGTGACATGTCCGCCTCTATTGTCATCATCCCCAACCCCGCCGAAAATCGGCCCGCATGGGAAAATGCCTTGCCACGATGAAATAATGTTTCCCGCGGCTGGTTCCACGGGAACTACGTTTAACTTTTCGTTACCGAAAATTTCGGCCACACCGCAGCAGCCGCGCCGATTGACTCGGCGCGCGCTTGTGCGCGAAGACGCGCCTTAGTGCCTGGCGAAGTGCTTCTCGACTTTGACGATCGCCTTCACCGCGTCGCGGGCTTCGCGCTCGCCATAGCGCTCGTTGAGATAGAGGTTGAACGAGCGATTGCAGACGTCGTGCGCATTGGGCGCATCGAAGCCGTCGGCGAGATACGGCCGGATGTAGGGCCAGTCCGATACCACGAAGCGGTAATGCGGATTGAGGTCGATGCCTTCGGCGCGCACGGCCTCGGCAAACTCGATCTTGCTGCAGGTGATGGCGTCGCAATCGACCATGACCGGATAGAAGAACGGCGAGTCAGTCGGCGAAAACGGATACGGCGAGCAAACCTCGGAAGCGTCGACCAGCTTGGCGACGAAATCCGACACGAAGGCGAGCCGGCCGATGATGGTGCTGCGCAGTCGAGCCAGCGAGGCGAGCCCGATCGCGCAGGAGATTTCGTCGGTGTTGTGGTTGAGCGCCGGGAACAGATAGTTCGACGGATCGCGATCGCTGAAATCCTCGCGCCAGCGCGGCTTGCCGCGGTCGGCGTGGGCCACGGCGCGATGGTGCAGCTCGAGATCCTTGGTGAAGACCACGCCGCCCGACGGCCCGGTCATGTGGGCCTTGCGGTACATGGTGGAGAATGCGGCGATATCGCCGAAGCTGCCGACGCGCTTCGCCCGCAGCAGCGCGCCGTGCGCCTGCGCGCAGTCCTCGATCACCTTGATGCCGCGGGCGTGCGCGATCTCGACGATCTTGTCGATCTCGGTCGCCTGTCCGGCGGCGTGCACCACCATGACAGCGCTGACGTTCGGACCGATGCGCTCGGCGAATTGCTCGGGCCCGACATTGTAGCTGCCGGGCTTTGAGTCCATCAGCCGCGCTTTGAGCCCATTGAGCACGATGGCGGCGAGGCTGCCCGGATCGGTGATCGGCGAGACCAAGACCTCGCTGCCCTTGGGCAGATCGAGCGCCGCGACCGCGATGTAGAGCGACGAGGTGCCGGTGGCGACCGCATCGACGTAGCCGCCGCCCATCATGTCGGCGAAGGCGCGGCAATACATTTTCTCGAAGTGGCCTTCGTAGCCGGGATCGATGTCGCGCTCGCGGTAATAATCGAGCACTTGGAGCACCATCTTGCGCTCGTTTTCGCCGAGCGCGAGCCGCGGCGGCATCGGCGTCTTGCGCACCTTCTCGCCGCCGTGAATGGCCAGCGTGGCGTTTGGCGCCGGACGCGGTTGCGCCGGTTCGGCCTTGGCAGTGCTGCCGGGCGGAACGATCTCGTTCATCATGCCCCCACCTGCTGGGCGATAGTGCCGACCTCCAGGCCATGCGCGGCCAGGAGATCGTCGTGGCTGCCGTAATTGTGGATGAAGGCGTCCTGCAGCGTGAACGTATCGAGCCGGCAGCGCGCCTGCATGTCCCAGGCGATTTGCTTGGTCTGCGGCGCCAGGCCGCCCTGCGGTGCGTGCTCTTCGACGACGATGACCTGGCCGTGCCGCCGCAGCGCGTCGCGGATGCCGTCGACGTCAAGCGGTTTTAACGTATGGCAGGACACGACCGAGACCGATTTGCCCTGGGCCTCGAACCGCGCGGCAAGCTGCATCGCCTTCGGCATGATCACGCCGTAGGTCAGGATGCACACGTCGGTACCGCGCTTGATGTAACGCAGCTTGCCGAATTTCCAGGGGTCGACCGCCTTGTCGGTGAAGTTGGGCTCGCCGGCCTTGCCGAGCCGCAGATAGACCGGGCCGTTCTTTTGAGTAGCGCAATACGCGGTCGCCTCGGTGCATTCCGCCGGATCGCACGGCGCGATGATCTGCATGTTGGGCAGCGCGCCGGCGATGGCGATATCTTCTTGCGTATGATGCGTGCCACCGAGCGTCGAATAGATCACGCCGGCGCCCATGCCGACCACCGTCACCGGCAGGTTCTGATAGCACAGATCGTCACGCACCATCTCGAACGGCCGGTACAACGAGAACGTCGCAATCGTGTAGGCGAACGGCTGACAGCCCTTGAGCGCCAGCCCAGCGCAGATGCCGATCATGCTCTGCTCGGCGACGCCGACGTTGATGAAGCGGTCCGGATATTGATCGCGGAATTTTCCCATACTGCCGGCCGGCGAAATATCGGCGACGACGATGTAAATGTCCGGATTGCTGGTGGCGGCCTTGTAGAGCGCCTCCGAAAACGTGTTTCTCATGACGGCGCCCCAACCTTGGCTGCCGCTGCCGCCGCGGCTTCAAGCTCCTGCTTGCCCTGCACGTATTCCTGCGGGCTCGGCGAGCGATAATGCCAGATCGGCACGTTCTCCATGTAGCTGATGCCTTTGCCCTTGGTGGTCTTGCCGACGACCATGAAAGGCCGCCCGCCCTGCCGGCCGCTCACTGCGGCAAACACCGCGGCGGCATCGTGGCCGTCCACTTCGGCGCACTCCCAGCCGAACGCCTGGAATTTTTCGACCAGCGGATAGAACGTCGGGTGTGTTTCCGAGGTACGGCCGAGACTCTGGAAATCATTGTTGTCGACGAAGGCGACCAGATTGGACAGGCCGAGCGAGGATGCCATAAGCACCGCCTCCCAGGTGGAGCCTTCCTGCACCTCGCCGTCGCTCAGCACCGTATAGATGACGCCGCCGGTCTTGCGGCCGCGCTCGGCGAGCGCCATGCCGACCGCCATCGACAGGCCGTGACCGAGCGCTCCGGTCGAAGCTTCAATGCCCGGATTGCCGTAGTCGGGATGGCAGCCGAGCCGGCCGTTGGGCTTGCAATAGAGATCGAGGTCCTCGCGGCTGAGCACGCCCATGTCTTCGAGAATGACGTAGAGGATCATGCAGCCATGGCCCTTCGACATCAGGAACGTGTCGGGCGAGCTGCCGTCCGGATTGCGGCGCATAAGGCCGTTATAGATCGTGTCGACCATTTCGGTGCACGAATAGGCCGAGCCGATATGCAGCGCCTGCACTTGCTGGGAGATATCGAGGATGCGCTTGCGATATTGCAAGCAGCGCGCCCGCGCAGCCGTCCCATCGAAGAAGTTACGACGGGTCATGTCGTGCATCGTACGGCTCCCTGAACGGGGTCTTCACTGGCGCGAAGGTCTTGCCACCGCGGCGGCGGCGCGTGCCGCAAAACTCCTGTCGATTCAGCAGCTTCGACCCCTCGCGCGCTCCGCCCGCAAGCGCGGCGGGGGCAGTTTTAGGCCGTTACTCGATGATGGTCCAG
>DATBHE010000013.1:0-4311 GCA_036557605.1 Pseudolabrys sp. | reverse complement strand
AACATCGATGTATTTATCTCCGCGCTTGACGAAGTACATCGGCACGTCGAGTGCGTAGTCGACCCATCGCTCGAACCCCATGCCGTTCTCGAACGCCCACGGCAACATTCCGGCGCGCTCGTTGTCGGTATCGGTCCAGATTTGCGAGCGCATCGACAGAAAGCCGTTAGGCTTTCCTTCGGTGAACGGCGAGTTCGCGAATAACGCAGTCGCTATGGGCTGCAATGCGAGCGAGACGCGCAGCTTCTTCACCATGTCGGCTTCGCTTGAGAAGTCGAGGTTAGCCTGCACAGTGCACGTGCGGTACATCATGTCGAGGCCAAGCTTACCGACTTTGGGCATGTAGGCGGTCATGATCTTGTAGCGGCCTTTCGGCATCTTCGGCATATCGCCGCGCGTCCAGTTAGGCGTCATGCCGATGCCGAGGAAGCCGATGCCGAGTGGTTTGGCCACCTCGCGTACCTGCGCAAGGTGCGCCATCAGCTCCGCCGCTGTTTGATGGACGTTGTCGTAAGGCGCGCCCGACAGTTCGAACTGGCCGCCCGGTTCAAGCGAGATGGCGCCACCACCGGTCACGTCGAACATGCCGATGATGTTCTCGCCCTCCATGATCGGCTCCCACCCGAGCAGCTCATGCATGCCATCAAGCAGAGAATGGATACTGCGCCTGCCTGAATAAGGCACCGGCCGGTGATCGGCGATCGTGAAGGCGAACTTCTCGTGTTCGGTACCGACGCGGAACTGCGTCTTTGGCTTGCAGCCTGCCTCAAGCCAGGCGACGAGTTCGTCGCGCGTATCGATAGGCGTCATGTCGACTTGGTCGCGAGCCATGCAGTGTCACATTGTCGTTGTGCATGATCTTTTCCGAAAACCGGTACCCACTTTTCGGGATCATGCAGGCAAAAAGGTCGCGACCTTAAACATGGGAACAGGCAAAGGGCAATGTGAGGTTCGGCAAGCCGATTTTGCACGATTGCATGGGGTCTCTCCCGTCGGACATCAGATTCACTTGTCAAACAGCCCGGCTTCCTCGAAGGCGTCGGCAGCCAACGCTCCGCCTCCTGTATTCTTTGTGGAGGCCCCGGGCAGGCCTGTCTTCTGTCCCTCGCCAACAGCGAGGGGGATGGAGCACCGCGAGGCGCACCAACAATCTCCGCGCTTTGGGCGCGGCGTGCGTCCGGTGCGACGCACGCGCCCCGCGGCGCTCCACCAGCGGCTTTTCTGTCCCCGGCCGTGCTTCCGTGGAGCGCACCTTGCCTTCAGGATCGTCTCTAGAAGGCGCCCCTCGATCGAGCAAGACGTGATGTGAATATTATCCTAGAGCGTCGGTGTCAACAGCAAAGTTCATATTTTGTTCTTTCTCTTCCCGGAGGCTTGTTCTATGGATGGACGGCATGCCCCAGTTCACACCCCATCAGGATAAGGCCCTGAAATCCGTGGCCGATTGGCTCAAGGCCGGTCCGGGCAGCAGCGGCACGCCGCAGGTCTTCCGCCTGTTCGGATATGCCGGTACGGGCAAGACCACGCTTGCCCGCCACATCGCCGACGAGGCGGACGGCGAAGTGAAATTCGCCGCCTTCACGGGCAAGGCCGCATCGGTGATGCGCGGCAAAGGCTGCAAGGGCGCGTCCACCATTCACAGCCTTATCTATCGCGCGCGCGAGAGCGGCGAGGAAATCCCGAGCTTCGACCTGTGGGACGAGGCGCCGGCCTCGAAAGCCGAGCTCATAATCATCGACGAATGCTCGATGGTAGACGCCGAGCTTGGGCGGGACCTCCTCTCGTTCGGCGTACCCGTGCTCGTGCTCGGTGATCCTGCGCAGCTTCCGCCCATTCAGGGCGGCGGCTTCTTTACCGAGGCCGAGCCGGACGCGATGCTGACGGAAGTGCATCGACAGGCGCAGGACGACCCGATCGTGCGGCTGTCGATGGACGTCCGTGCCGGCGAATACATCGAGCCGGGGCGCTACGGTGACACCTATGTGCTGCGCAAAAACGATCTTGATCCGCAGCGCGTGCTTGAGGCCGACCAGGTTCTGGTCGGGCGCAATGTCACGCGGCGCACTTACAACAAGCGCATGCGCGAGCGGCGCGGCTTCGAAGGCGAGATGCCGTCGGCGGGCGACAAGCTCGTATGCCTGCGCAACAATCGCAAGAAAGGGTTGTTCAACGGCGGACTTTGGACAGTGAAGGATCGCGGCGGGCGCAAGGGCGCCAAGACCGGAATCATGACGATGCGATTATTGCCGGACGACGATACGGCGACGCGCGGTGTCAAAGTCTCGGTGCGGCCGGAATGCTTCACCGGCGGCATCGAACATGTGGATTGGCAGCGCCGCAAACCTTACGACGAGTTCGACTATGGCTACGTCCTCACCGTGCATAAGGCGCAAGGTTCGCAATGGGACGACGTCGTTCTGTTTGACGAGAGCTTTGCCTTCCCCGAGAGCCGCGAGCGTTGGCTCTACACGGGCATCACTCGAGCGGCGAGAAAGCTCACGGTGGTGGTCTAAGTACGGTTGAACTTCGCCTGATCTTGATGGCGCGCCACCGCACGAACGGAAGCGCCGCCAGCGCGATTGCGGTGAAAGCTGCGCCGGCGATGAACGTGCCGGTCGGCCCGGCGATGTCCCATAGCGCGCCGGCAACCACACTCGCTATCAGCATTGCGATGCCGCTTACCAGGTTGAACATCCCGAAGGCCGTGCCGCGCAATTCCTCGGGAGCGGAATCGGCGACCAGCGCAGAGAGCAATCCCTGCGTTAGGCCCATGTGCAGGCCCCACAAAACCACGCCAAACATCACCACTGTAATGGTGCCCCCTACGGCAAGCGCGAGATCGGCCAGCACCAGCAGCGCAAACCCTACCGTGACGACACCATATCGTCCGATGCGGTCAGACAGCGCGCCGGCCGGCCAGGCTGTCAGCGTGTAAACGATGTTCATGACCACCAGCACCACCGGCACGACCGCTACCGGCAGCCCGACCGACTGGGCACGGAGCAACAGGAAGGCCTCGCTGAACCGAGCCAACGTGAAGATTGCGGCAACGCCAACAATCATCCAGTAGATCCGGCTGAGACGCATGAGTTCGCGGCGCGCCAATGGCGACCGCACCTCGCGCAGCCCGCGTCGGCGCTCCGGCTCATGCACGCCGAACACGACGAACGCGACCGAAATGAAAGCCGGGATCACCGCGATCCAAAACACGGCGGTAAAATTGTTCGCGAGCGCCGCCATGAAGATGATCGCCAGCAGTGGCCCCAGCACCGCGCCGATGGTGTCGAGCGACTGGCGTAGCCCATAGGCGCTGCCGCGTAGATTGGCTGGCGTCAGATCGGCTATCAGCGCGTCCCGCGGCGCGCCGCGGATGCCCTTGCCGATGCGGTCTACGAAACGCGCCACTGTCAGCCAGCCGATACCCGAGGCAAGCGGGAAAACCGGCTTTGTCACGGCGGCCAGACCGTAGCCAAATGCGGCGAGCCACTTGCGCCTGCCCAGATAGTCGCTCAGCGCCCCGGAAAAAATTTTCGTAATCGAAGCCGTAGCCTCGGCAATGCCTTCGATGATGCCGACGGTGAGTGTCGAGGCGCCGAGCACCGTGACGAGATAGAGCGGCAGAAGCGCATGGATCATCTCGGACGAGACGTCCATGAACATCGACACGAGGCCGAGGATCCAGACGCTGCCGGGAATTTCACGCCAGCGGAGGATTGACTGCGATCGCATGGCCTTGCTCTCTGCCTATTTCAATGTCATCGCCGGCCTTGTCCCGGCGATCTCGCTTAGTAAGGCAGAGCTTTGCCAGCAGAATCGGAATGGCTGGGACGGGCCCGACCATGACCGTTGAGCGAGCCTACGCCGCCTCTTTCTTTTTGGCAGGCGCGAAGCGATCGTAGAACCCCTCGCCTTTCGCGGCGAGATCGAGCAATAGCTTGTTCGGTGCAAACCGCGGGCCAAATTTTTTCTCGAGCTTGCGGCACGCGGCGACGAATTCCTTCGTGCCCATCATGTCGATCCAAGAGAGCGTACCGCCAGAGAAGGGAGCAAAGCCGAAGCCGAGGATCGAGCCGACATCTGCCTCGCGCACATCGGTGAGCACTTTTTCCTCGAAACAGCGCGCGGTTTCCAGCGCCTGGATGCCGAGCAGGCGCAGCTTCATTTCCTCGATGTCGATCTTGTCGGGGTCGAGCGGTTTCGGCTGGAAGTCGGCAAGGCCCGGCCATAGTTTTTTCGGTCCATTCGCCGGATAGTCGTAGAAGCCTTTACCGTTCTTGCGGCCAAGGCGTCCGCGCTTTTCGACCATCTCAC
>DATBHE010000012.1:0-8290 GCA_036557605.1 Pseudolabrys sp. | reverse complement strand
CGTGCAGCCCGGCGACGAAGTGATCATGCCGTCGTTCACGTTCGTCAGCACGGCCAATGCTTTCGTTCTGCGCGGCGCGGTGCCGGTATTCGTCGATATCCGGCCCGATACCCTCAATATCGATGAGACCAAGATCGCGGCCGCGATAACGCCGCGGACCCGCGCGATCTGCGTCGTCCACTACGCCGGCGTTGCCTGCGAGATGGACGCCATCTGCCGGGTCGCGCGGGACCACGGCCTTATGGTCGTGGAGGATGCGGCGCAGGCGCATCATGCGTTCTGGCGCGATCGGCCGCTCGGCAGCATCGGAGAGCTGGCGGCACTGAGCTTCCACGAGACCAAGAACGTCATTTCGGGCGAGGGCGGGGCGCTGATCGTCAACGATGGTTCACATGCCGAACGGGCCGAGGTTTTATGGCAGAAAGGGACCAACAGGCTGCGTTTCAATCGGGGCGAGATCGACAAGTATACCTGGATCGATGTCGGCTCGTCGTTCCTGCCCAGCGAACTCATCGCCGCCTTCTTGTGGGCGCAGTTGGAGGACGGTCCGCAGATCACCGCGCATCGCCGTGCGCTTTGGGATCGCTACAGCCTAGGCTTTACCGCGGCCGAGCAAGACGGCCTTCTGGGTTGCCCGCATCCTCCCGTCGAGCATCGGCATAACGGCCATATTTTCTATATCCTGGTTCCGGTGCCGGAAATCCGGGCGGAGGTGCTGCGCCGGCTTAAAGCGAGCGGCGTCCATTCGGTCATTCACTACGTGCCGCTTCATAATTCGCCGGCCGGCGAGCGGTACGGGCGAGCGTCGGGCAAACTGTCGGTGACGGAAGACATCGCCGGTCGAATCGTTCGGCTCCCCCTCCATCCTGCGATGGATGAGAGCGATGCGGACTACGTGATCGACGTTGTGCTCGACGCGCTCGCAGAAGGGACGGTGCGAAGTCATCCGCACAAATTTGTCGCCTGTCAAAGCGCAACGTAAGCCGTGCGCGGCCTCGCGAATCCCCAAAGTCCGTCCCACGCGGTCGCACACAGCAATGGAAGTTCGCTGTTGATCTCTCGCAAATCCCTCATGCTATGGTTTGCGCGTGACGACCGGGCGTGGTGGCTGTCGCCGGCGCTGTCGTTTGCCACGGTCGCCGCGATCGACTTCGCGTTCTACAAGGACGCGCTGTTCTACCGTTACGACGGCACGTTCATTCTGGCCATGGCGCGCGGCCAGCATGAATGGATGGCGCACGGTATCGGTTTCTCCCTGAATTTCTTGCAAGGCATTGGCGATATCTGGTTTCCGCTGGCGACGGGCTTGCTGCCGGGATTTGCGCTCGGCACGCACTTCGACGCGCGTTGGCTGCCGGTGGTCGCATGCTTCGTCTTCACTCTGGAATACTTCTTCTCCGCTGTGATCCTGGCCCGCTGCATCGGGGCCAGTCGACTGCTGAGTGTGTCCGCGGCTGTCACGGGCGCCGTGTGCACTTTGCCGTTCTTCGTTCCGACGCTCGTGGCATGGCGAGTTTGGGGCAACCCGCATTTTATGACGTTCATTGCGGTCAATAACCTCGCGCTCAGCGCTTATCTGGTGATCGGCAGGAACGGTAGGCGGATCGATGCCGCGCTCGCTTTAGCCGTTCTGAGTTTACTGGTTTACGCCACCTTGGCGGCGCCGGGCTGCGCCGTTCTGTTCCCGCCGATGCTTGGGTTTTTCGGGGCTGCCGCGTTGTTCGGCGCGCGAGACAACTCCGAGCGGCTGCGCAAAGTGGCCGCCGCTCTCCTGGTTGCGGCGATTCTGGTCGTAAGCTTCGGCCTCTATATTTTCGCGCTGTTTTATTACGCACGCACCACGTACTTCTGGAATGACATGGCAAGCTTTGCCGTCAATTGGAAACAGCAGTCGTTTGTGCTCTCGGAAAGCGGCGCGGCCGGCCCCTATCTGTGGACGGCATGCCTTGCCGGTGCGGTCCTTGCGGCGTGGCGTGAACGCGGACGGTTGCGCGTATTTGCGGTCGCTTTTCTGTTGTTCGTCGCGCTGCAGCTGGCGATTTACCTCACCGCGGCCGTTACCGGAATGAGTTGGGGCGGGCCGCCGCTCGCCTACGTGGACATGTATTGTCTGCCGCTTTATGCGCTGTTTGGCGCTTACCTTGTTCTCGGTTGGTGGACTGCAGCGCCCGGTCGTGCGCGCTGGGCAACCGCAATTGTTGCCGTCCTGCCCTGGCTATCGCTGCCGGCACTGCATCATCCGTTCTCGATTCTTGCCTTTCACCAGCAGAATCCGTTTCCATGGCCGCCGCAGGAAACGTCGATCACGCGCGTGCTGCAGGACGAGATCGGGCTGCATGAAGGCGGCGCCTTTCGCGGCCGGGTCGTAAATATCGCGGGCACCGAGTTTGAGCCGCAATATTCCTGGGCTCCGATCATCAGTCAGCACGATTACGACGGCGCCGTCGCTTTCAACACCGGTAACGATCATCGCTATTACGGCATGTGGTATTTCGATATTCCCACCCTGATCGAAGGCAATCAGTTCGCCTCGCCGTTCTTTCACGTGATCAATTCGCGATTGTTGACCGCGCCGGAAGAGAAGCACGCGCGCAATCTGACGACGATCACCCGCTTCAGGCCGCGGATCCTCGCCATGCTCGGCGTACGCTTCGTCATCACCAGCCGTCCGTTGCCGGGCCTCGCGCCAAAGCAGACGCTGGTGGTGCAGCCGGAATACCCCAAGCAGTGGACGCTGTTTCTCTACGAGATTCCCGACGCCAAGGTCGGTGGCTATTGGTCCGTGCATCCACAAAAGGTCGATGACGCGCGCCGGGCCATGTTGTGGATGGACGCGTCCGAGACCACCGAGGATTCTGCCGTGTACGAGCCGATCACCGCCCCGCTGGTCGCCGGCGATTCATCGCAGATCCGCGTCTTCCACGACCGCCTGGAGGTCGACGCGCAAAGTCCCGGGACGTCGTTGCTGGTGCTGCCGGTCGAATTCAGCCACTGCTTCGATGTCCGGCTTTCGCGACCCGACGGAGCGCGGTTGTTGCGCGCCAATGTCGATCAGGCGGCTTTGCTGTTTTCCGGCCAATTGCATGCCGAGCTCCGCTACCGCTATTCACCCTGGCATGTCGGCTGCCGGCTGCGCGACATCGCCGACGCCGAGCGATTGAAGCTTTCCGAAACCGGTTGGCCGTATTAGCGCTACAGCCCCAGGCAGGCGCGGCGTTAACTTCAAACCGTCGACCCGGTCAGGCGCGTTTGCCGATGATGGAGAAACAGCGCGAAGGCATCGTACGGCACGAGCTTCATCGCCAGCATTTCGTCGCCCGCGACAGTGCGCATCGCCGCACCCTCGTGCAGGACAAGGCGACCGATTTCGGCGTCACTGATCGCGATTTCGTAGTAGCTGCGGAAATATTGCTCGAATCCGAGCGGTTGCAGATCGAACTGCAAGCGTGTGAACAGGCGCGCTCGCGGGACGTCGATCTCGAGCTCGAGCTCTTCATATAGTTCACGGCGCAGCGCCGCCAACTCGTCCTCTCCCGGATCGACGCTGCCGCCGAACAAGCCCCAATGGCCGGGATACCAGATGTGCGGGACGTCGTCGCGTAATTGCAAGACGTAGCCGTCGTCCTGCGCGCGCAAGATCGCGGCGACGGCATTGCGGATCTGCAGCACCGGTTGCGACTTCATATCGCGTCAGCACCAGGGACCGCGAAAAATTACCGTGTTGGACTTTCGCATTCGGGAATCAACGCAGGTCCGGCACTGGCTTCTCCCGCGCCCGCGACCTGCTTCGGCCTTGGCGCAAACCACTTCTCGCGGCACGCCGGGGGCAGCAGGTGCCAGGTTAGCGGACGCGGGTCGAAGTCGGCCATGGGTGGCAGCGGCTTGCATTCCCCGATGGAGCCCGGCCCGCATATGGCGCCGGTGACCCAACGGGCACCCTCCAGGTTCGCGCCGGCGAAATCCGCGCCATCGATTGTCGCTCTGTAGATGAACGCCTGCCGCAGGTCGGCTCCGCGCAGGTCGGAGCCGCTCAGGTCGGCTCCGGTCAGGAACACGCCCATCATGTCGGCGCCGCTGAAATTGCTGTTTCGCAGGTTGGTCTTCCACAAATCGAGATCCTCGAGGTTCGCCTCGCGAAAGTTCGATCCCGACAGGTCGGCCTGGGCGAAGAACTGGCCGCGCAGATCAAGTTTGGAAAAGTCCGATCCCGGGCATTTCAACGTGAAACTGATTTCCACGTGACAACCGCCGATCTCGATGCTTTGTGAAATGGCCGGACTCGTCATCGGGCACGCGCAGATGGCGACTGCAACAGCGCCGGCAAACACAAGACGAGCAAGCTTTGAGCATCGCATCAGTCCAGTCCTTTACAGCTTGGCGAAGCCGATGTCGTCGCGCCCACTTCGCTTCGGGATACGAGATAGCGAAAAATCCACTGAGCGTATAACACCACGCCGTAATCGCTGTTATGCTCATCGATAGGAAAATTGTAGAGCCAAGTCGCTCTGCTGCGGTCCGGGGGCAGCGGATTGATCTTGGCCAATTGCACAATATCAATACCGCGCTGCTTGGCAGCTGCGAGAAGTTCGGTTTCGAGCCCCACGACAATGGGCGGATTTCCCACATCAGACGGATAGCGGGCTGGAATATCCTCCCGGACCATGAGTTCATCATGCATCGGATGTTGAAAGATGATCAAATTGGAATTCATGCAGCGAATTTGTGCCAAGGCCGAGATGTTTTCCCGGATGGCAGTCGGACGATCCCGGATTGAGGTGTACGTATCGTACGCGGCTGCGGCGGTGAGGCGCCGATCCGTGTTGGTGAATAGTCCGCCGACCGCCGCAATGATCTCCGAATGCAGCCCGTACCAGGGGAGCCGATCGACCAACTTATCTTCCACGAACTTGCGGATGGAGGCGTGGCCGGCCCCCGCTACGCCCCCCGGGTCTCCGCGGTAAACGAATTGCCGGCGAATATCTCCAGTAATGAAACTGACCAGGACCAAATCCGGAGCAAATCGACTTGCACGAAAGCGGTAGACCGCCGGCCATTGCACCAACCCTGTGCCGTCAAGTCCAAAATTCAGGACTCGCGTGAACTTCCCGCCGACTCGGGCCCGCCATGCGGCCGAATGATTGAGATAATCCTGCAGAAGGTCCGTCCATCTTACGTATCCCTGGGCGGCCAACGTAAAGGAGTCGCCGAGGACCGCAATGCGGTACTCGTTCGGCGGCTTTGCCTCGGTATATGGGCTCGGATCAAGGTCGTTGCCCATAAAGCCGAACTGATTGATATGAAACTCGTCGCGAAAAAACGCGAAATTAGCCCAGGTTGAGTTCGGTTCGTAATGAAATCCGATCTCGGGATCGAACACGTCGAGGCCTTTTGCCGGATTCAGGTGCGCCTCGACCGACTGGACGAGCTGATCCGTGACGACTTTGTGAAGGTAAATTCGATATCCCGCCTCGGCGGCGACGAATGAGATCGACAGCGAGATGAGGAACAGCGCCCCGTTCTGCAGGAAGCTTTTGATCCGGCTGTAAGAGAGCAGCATCAGCTTTGCTCGGCACAGAAGCGAGCCATGACCGGCTCGACGGAATGCGAAGCGCTCCAACTCAGCAAGTACCGGGACACCCATCTGGCGTAGAGCAGCGCGCCGTAGTCGCTGTGATGGGTGTCGATCGGCTCATTATAGAGCGCATGCATCCTGGAATGATCCGGCGGCAAGGGATTGCGGTCCAACAATTGGATGATATCGAGGTGATGCGCTGTGGCGGCGGCAAGGAATTCGCTCTCCAAACCCGTCCAAAGCGGCTGGGCCGGGTTGTCGTACGGATATCGCTTCAGCGTGTCCTCCCGCACCTGCATTTCGTCGATGAGCGGATCTTGGAGAAAGATCGTATTCGCATTCATGCAGCTTATCTGCTCCAAAGCTGAAACGCTCTCTTTGATGGCGGTGGGGCGGTCGGCGTAAGAGGTGTATTTTTGGTAAGCCGCGGCAGCCGTCAACCGGCGATCGGTCGTGGTGAACAGGTTGCCCACGGCAGCAATGATTTCCGAATGCAGCCCAAACCACGGCAACTCGTTCAGCAAATGCTTTTTCAGAAATTCACTGATCGCCGCATGATCTGAATCTCGCAGATCCGTTACGATGCCGCCGTAAAGGAAGCGCCGAGGAATGTCGTAGGTCACGAAACTGACCAGCACCAGATCAGGCTCGAACTGGCGGGCCCGGAATTGATAGACCTTGGCCCATTGTGCAAAGCCGGTCCCGGCGATGCCGAAATTGAGAACACGAGTAAATTTGCCGCCGACTCGGGCTCTCCATTGCGGAGAGCGGTTGAGGTGGCCTTGCACGAAATCGGGCCACCTTATGTAGTTCTGCAGGCCGGCGGTAAAGGAATCGCCAAGCACGGCGATCCGATACTCGCCCTGCGGCTTTGCAACCGTATAGGGTTCTGGATCGAGGTCATTGGCGACAAAGCCGAACTGGTTGATCCGCACGTCGTCCTTGGAAGCGGCTATGTCCACCCAGGAGGAATTGGGTTTGTAGTGAAGCCCGATTTCGGCATCGAACTGCCAAAGCCCTGTCGCCGGATTGAGATGGGCCTCGACTGATTTGACCAGTTGATCGGTGATGACCTTGTAAAGATAAATCCGATATCCAGCTTCGGCGGCCACGAACGAGATCGACAACGAGACGAGGAACACCGCCCCGTTTTGCAGGAATGCTTTGATCTTGCGTCGGAAAAACACAGTACCGCGGTTCCGATTGCATCGATGGCAACGAGGTTCCGCGAACCCCAGCCCGTCCGTCCTCTTGGTCGGAATAGTGCAAAAGGCTTTGAGCGGTCAATGCCGCGGCATGATGCCGGTCAGGCGTTCGACTGCGGAACGGATTTTGCCCGCTCAAACTCAAGAGAAATACGAACCTGAGCGGTTACCCGCGGGCGATGATCAGCATGGTCGCTTCCGGCAGCGATTGCACCTCTTCGTCGGGAAAATTCGCGCCGTCTTGCTTGTAGCCATAGTCGACGAAAATGGTCGTGCAACCGGCGGCCCGGCCGGCCGCCACATCCCGCCAGCGGTCGCCGACCACGTAGCTTCGCTCCAGATCGATGTCATGTTTGGTGGCCGCTCCGAGAATAAGGCCTGGCTTCGGCTTGCGGCAATCGCAGCCGGCGGCATCGTTGTGAAAGCAGGTCCTGATGTCGTCAACCGGCAGGCGCGACCGAATGACGTCGTGCATGGCCTCGACGGTTGAGCGTTCGGTGAGCCCATTGGCGACATCAGGCTGATTGGTGATCACGATAACCAGAAAGCCGTGCTCCTTGAGCCGCCGCACCGCGTCCTCGACGCCCGGCAAAATACGGAACTCGGCGAGGGTGGTGGGCGCCACGGGGCGGCCGTCGCGCTCCAGGTTGGCGTTGATGACGCCGTCGCGATCGAGGAAAACAGCGCGCCGCACCTGCGATCGTGTCCTTGGCGATGATGCCCGCGCGTTGCCTGACGAAGCGGCCGTCGGCTTATCCGGCGCCCCTCTCGGTGCGCAACTCCTGCGGCGGCGGCTTGTGGCCGCCCAGCAGGTTGCCGGTCCAATTGTCGAGGCGATCGATCAGATTGTAGTAGGTGTATTCGGGCGAATGGCGGATCAACAGGCCGTCCTTGATCTCTTCAGAGTATTCGTACTGCGCCCAGCCGTTGCAGCCCTTGCAGAACGGCACCTTATCCCACTGCGCGGTCTCATGATAATAGCGGGCCTTGGCGAACTCCTCGCCGTGCCAGACGGCTTCGACGCCGCTTTCGAACACGTTGCCCATGTCGGTGGCACGCACGCCGTCGAGGCAGCACAGCCGGACGCTGCCGTCATTGTGCACCGGCATGGACTTGTAGATGACCGCGCAGGGCACGCGTTTGGGCGGTTCGATCATGTCCGGGAACGTGCCGTTCTCGAACACGATGCCCATGCGGACCACGTCGACCACACCGACCCAGCGGTCGACGAAGGCCTGCTCCTCATGGCGGTTGGTGCCCTGGGCGGTGAACGAGACGCCGACCCGTGGGTGCTCGCGGTCGCCGCGAACGCGCAGCATGCGGAACACCGCAGCCTCGATCTTGGCGAGCTTGTCGACGCCGCGCACCTTCTTCAAGGTGTCTGGAGTGGTCGAATCCAGGCTGAACATGATGGAATCGACTTTGATCTGACAGAAAATCTCGGCGAGGTCCTCGGTCAGGGTCAGCCCGTTGGTGTTCATCGCCACGGCGATGCCGCGCCGCTTCATGTCGC
>DATBHE010000011.1:0-27195 GCA_036557605.1 Pseudolabrys sp. | reverse complement strand
TCGTGGGCTGGTTCATCCTGCGCTATCGCGGCCTGACGCTGCTGATGCTGACCATTGCATTCGCCGCCATGCTGCAGGAGTCGGGCAATCTGCGTTCCGATATTACCGGCGGCTATGACGGCTTGCCTGGTCTGATGTTCGAGCCGTTGCTCGGGACCTTCCAGTACGACCTCTATGGGCACACCAACTACTGGTACGCGCTGACCGTGCTGGCGGTCATTTTCTATTTCGTGCGCCGCATCGTCTATTCGCCGTTCGGCCAGGCGCTCACCGGCATTCGCGAAAATGTGCGCCGCATGCACGCCATCGGCTCCCCGGTGCACCGGCGCCTGGTGACGGTCTATGCGATCTCGGCGGCGATTGCCGGCGTTGCCGGTGCACTATTCACGCAAACCAATGCCTACGTCACTTTGACCGTGTTCGACTTCGACAATTCAGCCAAGGTTATGGTGATGCTCATCCTCGGGGGCACGGGCAGACTCTATGGGCCGTTCCTGGGCGCGGCGGTCTACATGATCCTGGAAGACTATTTTTCAAAATTGAGCCCGACCTTCTGGCAGTTCGGCATCGGATTGTTGCTGGTGCTGGCGGTGTTGTTTGCCCGGCGAGGCTTGCTTGGTCTGGCCGAAGGCGCCCGTGGCCTGTTGGGCGGCAGCGAACGCGCTTCACGCCGGCTGGTGTGGAAACGTGAATACTGGAGCGCGCTCGGCTCGTCCGCCTTCGATGGCGCCGTTATGGGGTTCCTCGCAGGCTTTGCCGTTAATCTGAAGGAAGCCGACCTGATGACCTCCTACGTCACCGGCATGCCGGCGCGCGCGATTATTTTTACACTTGGCGGCGCGGCAGTCGGGGCAGCGGTCAACGTGGTCGCCTTGCTCATTGCCAGCCGCACTGCGGTCGAGGAGTCGCCGTCATGACCGCGGCCGCGCTTCAAGTAGAGGCACTGAACAAGGCTTTCGGTGCGTTGCCGGTCACGCGTAACGTCAACCTGACGCTGGAGCGCGGTGCGCGCCACGCGCTGATCGGTCCGAACGGTGCGGGCAAAACCACGCTGGTCAATCTCATAACCGGGGCGCTCAAGCCGCAATCCGGCCGCGTGATTCTAAAAGGCGAGGACATCACGAACGTGAGCCAGGCAGAACGCGCGCGGCGGGGACTGGCACGCACGTTTCAGATTAATCAGCTGTTCCGCGGGCTCACCGTCCTCGAAAATCTTTGCATGACGATCGGCGAGAGGGATGGTCACTGCGAGAATCTGTGGCGATCCGCCGGCGCGAGACGCGAAGTGATTGACGAGGCGCTTGATCATCTGGATTCGCTCAGGCTGAGCGAAGATTCACTCAAACTGGTTCGCGAATTACCGTATGGCCGGCAGCGGCTGGTGGAGATCGCCATTGCGATGGCGCAGAAGCCGCGCGTGCTGCTGCTCGACGAGCCGGCGGCCGGCGTGCCTTCGTCGGAAAGCCACCTCATTCTCGATGTGGTGGCTGCGCTCGATCCCGACATCGCGGTGCTGATCATCGAGCACGACATGGACGTGGTTTTCCGCTTCGCAAGGGAAATCACCGTTCTTGTGCAAGGCGCGGTGTTCACACACGGCACACCCGACGAAATTATGAAAAACGAGCAAGTGAAGGCGGTCTATCTGGGTCAGGAAGGTCACCGCGGAGGTGCTCATGGCTAAGTGGGCGCTCGATCTCGAGAATGTCCGCGCCGGGTACGGCGAAACTGTCGTGCTCGAGGACATCCGCTTTGCGCTCGGCGCCAGCGAAACAGTGTCGATCATCGGCCGCAACGGGGTCGGGAAGACCACGCTGCTCGCCACCATCATGGGGCACACCACGCTGCACGGCGGCAGGCTCGCGCTGCACGACAAGGATATCGCGAAGATGGTGACCTATCGCCGCGTTGGCGCGGGGCTCGGCTACGTGCCGCAGGAGCGAGAGATTTTTCCCTCGCTCACATTGCTTGAAAATCTCGAGGTCGCGGCGCGGCCGGGCGCATGGACGGTCGAGACCGTGTTCGAGCTTTTCCCGCGCCTGGCGGAACGCGCCGACAATCGCGGCAATCAGCTGTCGGGCGGCGAGCAACAGATGCTTGCGATCGGCCGCGCGCTCATCGGCAATCCGACGGTCCTACTGATGGACGAGCCGTCGGAAGGGCTGGCGCCGGTCATCGTCGAGGAGCTGGCGCGAGCGGTGAAACGGCTGACCCAGTCGAGCGGCCTCGCCATCGTGTTGGTCGAGCAGAATACCCGCCTTGCGCTCGACATTGCGCCCCGCGCGGTGGTGATGGATCGTGGTCGCATCGTCTATGACGGCGCGAGCACAGTTTTGCGCAAGGACCCGGCAAAGCTCGAGCAACTTATCGGCGTGGTTAAGGCCTAAGTTAGCCGCCACAGCTGTTGCCGTGCAAATGTCCGCTTATGATCGAAGCGGATATGTGTTCTCAAACATTACGTCGTGCAGTGTATGAGTATCTGTGCGTGCATCGGTTCAATGAGTGAGCTGAATGCCCGCTCACATCCGGGCAGCGCGCGCTTGAGGATCGGCCTTTCATTCGAGATGAAATCATGTTGACGGGGCCGAACTATCGTCAGCGCTATTGGTTGGCGGTCGCCTTTGGCAGCCCGATTAACCGAAATGGTGATAACCGTTGCCTTATCGGCGGTGACGGGGCTTACGAACATGCAAACGCCAGCAGCGGCGAGAGCGCTCAACAGACAAGCTGCAGAAATACCCTTGAGCATGAGCTGGCTCCGGTTGCCCGTCCAACGCAAAATTGAACCTGCAAGTCCTCAAAGTCATCTTGGACTGAGGTCCAACCCCGTTTGACGATCTACCAAGGGCATTCAGCGATGCCGGGACGTCTTGAGGGGTAGGAGCCGGGGCATCCGCCCACACGTTGCCTTTCAGCGCTGTCTCGCATAGCAACGCGCGCATGAAACGCAGCACAAGTCGCATTCTCACCACGCATGTCGGCAGCCTGATCCGGCCGGAGCCGTTGCAGGAATTCCTGCGCGCAAAACAGGGCGGCAAGCCCTACGACGTCAAGGGCTACCAGAAATGCCTGACCAACTCCGTGGCCGACATCGTGCGCCAGCAGGCGGGCGCCGGCATCGACGTCGTCAGCGATGGCGAGTTCGGCAAGTCAATCAGTTGGGCGCAGTACGCGTTGGAGCGGCTTTCCGGTTTCGAACGCCGTCCGATCAGGCAGGAGGCCGCCAACCCGTTCAAGCGCGGTGCCGACCGCACCAGGTTCGCCGAGGTCTATGCCGAGCTCGATGCGAAGGAAGCGGTTGCGACAACGACGGAAGCGATCTGCGTCGGCCCGATCAAGTATACTGGGCAAGCCGAACTGCAGCGCGACATCGATAACTTCACGGCCGCGCTTAAGAACGTCAAAGTGGAAGAAGCCTTTCTTCCAGTGGCCGCGCCGGCGAGCGTCATTCCCGACCGCAAGAACCAATACTACAAGAGCGACGAGGAGTTGCAGACCGCGATCGCAGAGGCAATGCGCACCGAATACAAGATGATCATCGATGCCGGCTTTCTGCTGCAGCTGGACGACGCGCGCAGCGCGGTGACCTACGACCGCATGGTGCCGCCGGCTAGCCTCGCCGACTACCGCAGCTGGCTTGCAAAGCAGGTCGACATTCTCAACCACGCGATCGAAGGCCTGCCGGCCGATCGCATCCGCTATCACGTGTGCTGGGGCTCGTGGCCGGGACCGCACACCAGCGACGTGCCGCTCAAGGAGATCATCGATCTGATCCTGAAGGTGAAGGTCGGCGCCTATGTCATCGAGGGCGCCAATCCGCGGCACGAACACGAGTGGCAGGTATGGAAAAACGCAAAGCTCGGCGCCGGGCAGGTTCTAATTCCGGGCGTCATCAGCCATGCCACCAACGTCGTCGAGCATCCCGAGCTGGTCGCCGAGCGCATCACGCGGCTGGCGCAGGCAGTCGGCCGCGAGAATATCATCGCCGGCACCGATTGCGGCTTCGCGCAGGGGCCGTTCTATCGCCGCGTGCATCCATCGGTGATGTGGGCGAAGCTCGAAGCGCTGAGCGAAGGTGCGCGCCTTGCGAGCCGGGAACTCTGGCTCTAGGCTTGTCCCCGCGAAAGCGGGGACCTAGGTCCCCACGGTCAGAGTTGTCATCTGGATTCCCCGCCCTAGGCGTACGAAAGCACGCCGTTCTTCGAACGGCTATGCACGGGGATGAGCGAAAAAATTTGCGCTGCTGATCCAGAGTACGCAGGGCACACAAGGTGCACGGCAAGCAGGAGGCTCGCTTCATGAACGTCAATGCTCAGCCGGCCAAAGGGCTCGCGATCCCCTTCGATCATCATCGTCTTGACCGTCTGATGGACGAGGCCGGCATCGACGTGGTGCTGGCGACCTCCAAGCACAATGTGCAGTACCTGCTCGGCGGCCATCGCGCCGATTTCTTTGACTACATGGATGCGACCGGCGTTACCCGCTATCTGCCCGTGCTGGTCTACCCGAAAGGCGCGCCCGAGAAGGCGGCTTACATCGGCCACCGCCTGGAGAAATTCCAGCGCGAGATCAATCCGATGTGGACGCCGGAAACCCAGACCACCACCTGGGGCGCGGTCGACGCCATGCAGAAGGCGGTTGATCATATGCGCAAGATCGGCCTCAGGCCGAAGCGTATTGCGACCGAGTTCGGTTTTCTGCCTTACGATGCCTCGCAGGTGCTGCGTGCCGCATTTCCCGACGCCGAGTGGGTCGACGCACTCTATGTGCTTGAACGCCAGCGCGTGAAGAAATCCGCCGAAGAACTGAAATTGCTGAAATACGCGTCCGAAGCCGTCATCGAATCGATGCAGGCCGTCATCGCGGCGAGCGAGCCCGGGACCACCAAGGCCGAAGTGGTCGAGGCGTTGCGCCGCGAGGAAACTAATCGCGGTCTCACCTTTGAATATTGCCTGATTACCTGCGGCACCAGCATGAACCGCGCGCCCTCCGGTCAGAAATGGGAGAAGGGCCAGATCATGTCCATCGATTCCGGCGGCAACTACAAGGGCTATATCGGCGACGTCTGCCGTATGGCAATCCAGGGCGACCCGGACACCGAACTTGAGGACCTTCTGGGCGAGATCGAAACCATCCAACGCGCGGCGATGAGGCCGATCCGTGCTGGAATGATCGGCGGTGAAATTTACGCCGCAGCGGCGCCGCTGGTGCAGAAGTCAAAACACAACAATCATATGGAATTTCTCGCGCACGGCATGGGCATGGTGAGCCACGAGGCGCCGCGTCTTACCGACCGCGGGCCGGTGCCTTATCCGAGCGAATACGCGAAGGAGCCGCTGGAGGCCGGCATGGTGGTGTCGGTCGAGACCACGCTGATGCATCCGGCGCGCGGCTTCATCAAGCTCGAGGATACGGTCGTCGTGACCGACAAGGGCCACGAGGTCTACGGCGAAGGCGCCCGGGGCTGGAACAGGGCAGGGCAAAGATAGTCTCACTCATCCGCTCGTCGCGTCGCCAATACTGCGTACGGGGACAGGCGTCAGCGGAACGTGAAAAGCAAATTTCTTCGTGATGTCCAGAGTCTGTTTCCCGCTACGATCGCAGAAGGGGCTGGATCGTGGATCCGATAAGCAACGTACGCCAGCTACGGCAAAAGTATCGCGACCGGCTGCTCACACTGCTCGCCGTGCTGATCGCTCTCACCATCTTTGTATTCGCGCCGCTGCAGGCGTTGGATATTTTCATATTTCAGGGTTTCGCAATTGCGGCATTGCTCGCGATCATTGGCAGCATGCTCATCATCTCCGACAATCCGGCCGCCCTGACCGTGATGTCGATCTGTCTGGCCGCCAATATCGTCGTTTTCCTGCTGCGCCTGTTTTACCCCCCGTGGCCTTATAATCTTTACGTGTTGGCGGCCGCCTGGCTCGCAGTCGCAGTCACGCTCGCTATCGTAGTTGCCCAGGCTGTCTTCAGGCGCGGCCGCATTACCTATCACCGGATTATCGGTGCGATTCTTCTCTACCTGCTCATCGCCGTCATGTTCGCGACGCTGTTTGTATTTGTCGGCTTGTCGGTTCCGGATTCATTTAAAGGAATAACGTTTGAAGACAGTCCGGCGCTTGCAAACCAGATATTTTATTTGAGTTTTGTGACGCTGACATCGACGGGATATGGCGACATTGTTCCGGTACATCCCATCGCGCGCAGTCTGTGCAATCTTGAAAGCGTCGTTGGTCAACTTTATCCGGCCACTTTGCTGGCTCGGCTGGTCACGCTCGAACTGAGACAGCGTTCGCCGTAACAAGACGAAAGGCTGCTCCGAAGGATCGTGCGCTAGCTACCCGGATTGCGAAGAACGACACAATCGCCTCCAGCCGCGTGAATTTTTTTACAGATATCATTTGCGGTCACCCGCGATTCGGCGCCGACTCTGACTTGATAGCGAGGCAGTCCACCACGCCTGCGTTCAAATATAATCGGGTCCCGTCCAGCCAGCGCTGCCGAGAATTTTCGCTGGAGCGCAGCATAGCGCTCCAGGATTTCCGCGCGCGATTGGTTTGCACCAAGAATGGCGCCCCAAGGTTGAATCGCACCCGAGACAACACGTTGCTGAAGGGCGCCAAGGAAAGTCGTTGGTGGCTGTCTGAGCCTTGCCATCAATACCGAGCAGGTCATTTCGCCTTCGGTCTTGCTTTTTACATCCCGGCCCTCTGCCCACTCGTCGATGGAATTCCCTGTCACTGCCAGCACATAGGCTCGCGTCTCGGCGGGTATCGAGGCCGTGCCCGCCATCCATGCACGGACGCGCTTAGGCCCCGCATTGTAAGCAGCCGCCGCAAGCCCAAGATTGCCAAACTGACTGCGCAGATCTTTGAGGAACTCGGCCGCCTTCGGCAACGCCTCGATCGGATTCAGCGGATCGAGCAGATTTCGCTCGGCTGCAGTACCCGGCATGAACTGTGCAATTCCGAGGGCGTGCCTCCCGGTTCGCGTTCGTGGCCCGATGGCCGTGGCTCGAAACCGGCTTTCCCGCCAAATCAATCTGACAAAGAATTCGATAGGCAATTCGTTAGCCTGCGCCGCCGATTCAACCAGCAGACACATTGATTGCTGAGCCTGGCGGTTTGTCCCATCATTGTTCGTCATCGGGGCGGGATCAGAAGTGTCGGCGGCTTCCTGCGCGGCCAGCTCAGCCGCCCCCGCCAAAAAGATCAGAACAATGGACGCAACACGCAACATCAACTGCTCTCGATGCAAATCTCGGCGGTAATGCTTGCGGCCTGAGAGGTCGGACCAACTCCGAGTCTAGTCCGTGCCATCCTCTCAAGTCCGCTGTCGGCGCTTGAGTTGCATTCCAGCCGGCTGTCCAATGGATGTGCGCTTTGCGGACATTACCTACGCCATCCACTGGCCTTATTCTTCATTACCATCCCTTTGAATTCGGGTGGGAGACACATGCGGCGGCGAGGATTCACCTGGTTCCTGCTGACGGTGCTTGTGGTCAGTCTGCATTTGGCAGGAACTTCCCATGCCCGGTCCCAGTATTGGGGTCCGTACAGATCATTGTGGATCGACCACACATTCAGGCCGAAGCACCAATACCGACATAAGAAATCGGATGTACCAAGGAAGGATCAGTCCGACGCCAGTTCAAAAGGCGCTTTAAAAGCCGCTGCAAAGGGCCCGCTTCAAATCATAATCTCGATCTCCGATCAGCGGATCTCGCTCTATGACAACGGGGTGCTGATCGCACGCTCGTCGGTATCGACGGGGGTCAAGAATCATCCCACGCCTCTCGGCGTTTTCAGCGTCATCAGCAAGAGCAGATTTCATCGCTCGAACATCTACAGCAACGCGCCCATGCCTTATATGCAGCGCATCACCTGGTCGGGAATAGCGCTGCACGCGGGTGTTTTGCCCGGCTATCCGGCATCACACGGCTGCATCCGCCTGACCAATGACTTTGCTGTTCGTCTCTGGCATCTCACCAAGCGTGGCACACGTGTCATTGTCGCGCGCGACGATCTTCAGCCGGCGGAGATCAGCAACCCGCGCCTCTTTGTGCCGACTCCAAAAGTAGCGTCCACTTTGGCGCCACCCAGCACGGCCATCCAGCCGGAGGCTGGCACGATGACCGCCGATGCGACGGAAGCGCTCATCTCGAATGCCGCGCAGCAAGGTGAGGCCAAAGCAGATGCCAAAGGTCCCGACCTCCCTTCCGTCAGCATCGCGCCTGAGAAGCTCGCGGCTCAGAAGGGCAAGCCAATTTCCGTCTTTGTGAGCCGCAAGTTGAGCAAGCTTTTCGTGCGGCAGGGCTTTGCGCCGCTGTTCGACGCCCCCGTGACGATTCAAGATGCGGCAGAGCCGACGGGAACGCACGTTTTTACCGCGATGGAATTTAAGAATGACGGTGCGCCCATTCGCTGGACCGTCGTTTCGGTCCCGGAGAGGCCTTCACACCGTCAGGTGGCGGCAGCAAAGCCGCGGAGAGGGCGCGCGGACCAAACGATCAGGACTGTCTTGCCGTCGCCGGACAACGCCAATGCCGCTCTCAATCGCATCGAAATACCTCAGGATGTTACCGCGCGGATCGCTGAATTGCTGACGCCAGGCTCGTCGCTTATCATATCCGACTACGGAATCAGCGGCGAGACGGGACAGGATACGGATTTCATCGTGCTGACGCACTGACATCAAAGCTGACACCTGAGAGCGAGGCTCGTGCGTATTCTGAATCGTCCTTCACTAATGGTAGTCATCGGACTGTGCTGTGCCGCAAATTTTACCGGGGTGCCGGTCGCGCCGGCTCAGTCCGCACTCACGGCAGCGCAGTCGGAGGCGCTCAACGCATACAACAAGACGGTACAGGACTTTAAGTCGATCCTGCGCGAACGGCGCGCACAGATCGATGCGAAGCAAGAGCTGCCGGAGAAACCGGGACAAGATCTCTACCTTGCCCGCATCGCCATGATGAGCGCGTACAAGGACCTGACAGATGTTATGCCGTCGAGAATCGGCAGGCCGAATAAATACAAAATTCCTCCGGCATATTTCGATGCCGACAATGAGCCGCTCGTTGACGAGTACAAGAATCTTTTCGCTATCATGCAGGCGCCGCCCGCCAACGCGCAGAAATCGGATACGCCATTTGAAGACGTCGTCGACATCGGGACCGCAATTGCGCGGGTCAAAGGTCTCGATGCGGCGCATGCCGAAATCGCCGGCCGTATCAGCCTTGCTGTTTTCTTTGCGGAAACGGGCGGCAATCAGAACATAGGTAACGCACGCTCGAATTCCTACAAAGGAAGTTTCCAGACCGGGGTGTCCGAGGACAAAATCGGTCGGAAAAAATGGGCGGCAATCAAGAAATCCGTCGCAGCCCTTGATCCGAAGCTGAATGCTCGCGACGACAGGGAAGAAGCGCGGGTCGGCAATTCAGATCAGCGCTACAATCACTGGACTGCCGTGAGAAACGGCCTCATGAACGCGCACGCGGACCTTTTCCCGAAAATACCGGCAATCATGAAGGCTTTGCCGGACCCGATCGATCAAATGCGATTTTTTGAGCTGATCCAGATCATTCCCAGCCCGGCCAAATCAGCCCTCAATTCAGGCAACTTACTCGGCTACCGGATTTCCGAGCCCCGAATCATGGGATACTTGCGCAACAACAGCATGTTTGCCTTCGGCAAGGCTGATCGCGCGAAAACATCCGTAACCATGCGCGAAATTCTGGATTCGATGTGGCTCTTCAATGATACATTCGAGCGGGCACTGGCCAAATTCGGTGAGATCAAAGCACAGCATAAAGGTTGAATGATCAGGCAACAGCTCTTCCGGGGGGCAATGTCAGTCGTATCGCGAAGAACATTCACCAAGGGTCTGCTTGCCAGCGCCTTGGTGCCGGCTCATTCGGCCGTTGGGCAACCCAACGACCCCGCAGGCATTGCCATCATCGATACTCCTCACAACGCCGCAAAGGTGGCGTCGAAGCTGGCCGCCCAGAATGTGAAGGTCGTCGTGCGGTTCTTCGCGAGAAAGCCGCAGGCGGGCTTGCGCGAGAAGGTCATGGCGTCCGACGGCAACATGATCGACGGCGTACGCGAGCCGACGATATTGATCAGACACGGCCTTTCGATCGTGTCGCTCTACCAGTACCGCAATAATCTTCCGGAGAAATTTTCAAAGGGACTGGAAGATACCGGTTCGGCAAAGGCGGAAGTCGCAGCCGACATAAAGGCTGCGCTGGATCAGGCGAAACTGGTCGAGCAGCCGGAAGGATCGGCGATCTATTTCGGCATCGACTTCAATGTGACTCGCGCCTCCGTCGACCCGGTCCTCGAATATTTTCGCGCCGTCAACCGGACGGTAGGCAACCACTATGCAATCGGGGTTTACGGCAACGGTTTCGTGAACCGGACTCTCCGCCAGGAAAAACTCGTCGCGTACAACTGGATAAGCGCGTCGCGGTCACATGAAGGAACCGTCGATTTCTATAACAGCGGACAATGGCATCTTTTTCAGAACCAGGTTGACCGGCGCTGGTTCGCGCCGCCCGGCAAATGCTCGACCGGCCTCGACGTCGATACGGACCTGCAGAACCCGCGGGCAGCCGGCATCGGCGCGTGGGGAGCGGGAGAAGTCGACAAAAGCCGGAATCAGAAAATTTTCGACGAGCGCTGCTTCGCGATTCGCCCAACGCCGGTCGTTCAGCAAAGCGCGGACGGCGGCGGATCGATCGGTGGCCGTCAAAATTGCAAATCCGACATCCGTATCCCGCGCAATGCCAATGTCAGAATCCTTATGCGATCCGGCGCCTGGTGTGGGGTGGACGTCGACGAAGACGGCGACCCCGATGGCCAGGTCAAGACCGCCGATTTGACCTCCAGCCTCGCGACGATGCCGCCCTGGGGACCGTCATAAGCCGTTCTCAAATCCGAAGGACTCATCCGCAGGTATTTTGCGCGACCGCATTGGCTAGCCGCGCACCTCGGCATCCATCTCCGCCGCCAGCGCCTTGAGCTTGGCGGAGATTTCCACCGGGTAGGTGATGCCGGCTTCGAGGCGACGCAGCGGTTCGGGCAATCGCGCCAGGTTGTGCGCGGCACGTTCGCGAATTTGCGCGAGTGACGGAGTCGTACCGATGCGTTTGCCACCCCGCATGACCGGAACGATCAAGGCCTCGCCGTCGTGCCTGTCGTCTTCGAGCGACAGCACGTCGCCGCGCATGCGGCCTTCCATTTCGAAGCTGCGCCAGACCTGCTTGCGGCCCGGCCAGGTTTGCTTGCCCTCCGAGAGCTTGCGGCGCGGCCGTCCTGCATAGTCCTGCAGCTTGTAGGCGCAATCGAGCGATGGCGCGTCGATCGAGGCATCGAGATTGACGCCGATACCAAAGCCATCGATCGGCGCTTTCGCGGCCGCCATCTTCAGCAGCACATCTTCATTAATGCCGCCGCTGACAAGGATAATGACGTCCTTGAGTCCGCCGGCATCGAGAATGCCGCGCGTCTTTTTCGCCATTGCGATAAGATCGCCGCTGTCGATCCGTACGCCGCGGATCGCGATGCCGTCAGCCTTGAGCTTCGGCGCGAGCTCGACCACCTTTCGCGCGCCGGCCTCGGTATCGTAGGTGTCGATCAACAGGATCACGCCTTCCGGACGTGAGCGCGCGAAATTCTCGAATGCCGTCATCTCGTCGTCGTGCACCTGAATGAAAGAATGAGCCATCGTTCCGACGATCGGGATGCCGTAGCGTTCACCGGCGAGGACGTTCGCGGCGCTGGAGAACCCGGCGACATAGCTCGCGCGCGAGGAAAACAGGCCGGCCTCGGCGCCGTGCGCGGTACGCAGTCCGAAGTCCGAGAGGATTTTGCCCGGAGCGGCGAGCACCATGCGCGCGGCCTTCGAGGCAATCATGGTCTGGAAATGCATGATATTGATCAGGCGCGTCTCCACGATCTGCGCCATCGGCAGCGGCGCGGTAATCCGGATCAGCGGCTCGTTCGGAAAGCAGACGGTGCCTTCCGGTATGGCGTGCACGTCACCGGTGAAACGATAAGCGGCGAGATAATCAATGAGATTGCTGCGGAAGCGCCTCGTGCCTTTCAGCCAGCCGATCTCGTCCAGTGAGAAACGCAGCGTCTCGAGATATGTGAGCACATCGTCGAGCCCCGCGGCCAGAAGAAAGCTGCGGCGTTCCGGCAGCCGGCGGATAAAGAACTCGAATACGGCCTCCTTGTCCTCAACATGGTCCAGGTAGGCCTGGACCATGTTGAGCTCATAGAGGTCGGTGGTGAGCGGACTTTCGGTGGATGTCATAGGGCCTTTACACGCGGCAATACGTTGCAATCAGCGTCGCGCAGCGCGTCGATGTACCGCGAAATCGACCGGGAATCCAACTTGCTCTGCTAATGGGCCGCAGCAGCTCGTCGGCAAGTTGCTTTACGGGATCAGCCATTGGTTGATAGGCTTTGACCCAACGACAAAATCGGGGAGGACAGTATGAATAAGGATTTGCGTACTCTCTTCGTGAGCGCGGCGGCAGTCGGTCTTCTGGCCATTGGCTCTGCTGCGCAGGCTCAAGACAAGACCATCAAGATCGGCGCGCTGTTCCCGATGTCGGGGCCTGGCTCCTATTTTGGCGCGCAGGACAAGCAGGGCGTCGAGCTCGCGCTCGAGCAACTCAACAAAACGGGCGTTAACGGCTACAAGTTCGCCGTACAATATGAAGATTCAAGCTGCAGCCCGCTTCCCGCAACACAGGCCGCCAAGCGCCTGATCGAGCAGTTCAAGCCCGACGTCATCATCGGCGAGGAATGCTCGGACGCAACTCTCGCGGTCATGCCCGTGGTCGAGCAGGCGAAAGTGCCGCTGCTCAATGCCGGCTCGTCGTCGATCAAGGTCACTCAGCCCGGCAATCCGTGGACATTCCGCATCATGCCGAACGAGGTGATGCAGGGTATCAACCTCGCGGAGAACGCGGCCAAGCGCATGAAGGCGCAGACCGCGGTGCTGCTGTTCGAGAACACCAATGCCGGCATCGGCAATGCGCAGGTGTTCAAGGAGAACTTCACCAAACTCGGCGGTAAGGTCCTGGCGGAGATCGGCTTCGGTCGCGACGTAAACGACTTTACCTCGATCGCGACGCGCGTGGCCGGTCTCGGCAAGATCGACGTCATTCCCACCTACACGCTCGAAGGTCAGGGCCTGAAAATTACACAGGCGCTCGCGCAAGCCGGCGTCACCAAAGGCGGCGGCGGAAATGCCATCCAGATCGGCACGATCTGGCTGCCCTTCGGTTTCGAGCAGAAAGCGGGCAAGGCGGCTCTAGGTTACATCCGCATCGTGCAGTTCGATCCGACCGACACTCGCGATGTGGCAAAGAACTTTGCGGCGGCCTTCAAAGCGAAATACAACGCCGACCCCACGCACCTGAACGCACACGCCTACGACCAGATCATGCTGATCGCCGACGTCGTCAGGCGCGGCGGCAAGGACGCTCAATCGATCCGCGACGGGCTTGCCGCTACGAAAAGCTATTCGGGGGTGACCGGCAGCGTCGAGTTCGACAAGACCAACCAGAACATCAAGATGGACACCATCCACTACATGGAGACCAAGCCCGACATGTCGTGGACCAGCCTGAAGTGGAACTGACCGGGCGATGACAACAACGATCGTCCTGCAACAGGCGATCAACGGCGTCGTTCTCGGAAGTCTCTACGTCCTGGTGGCGCTAGGCCTGACGCTGATCTATGGCGTGCTCGTGCAGATTAATTTCGCGCACGCCGACTTTGTCACGCTCGGAGCCTTCGCCGCCTATTTCTTCATGCACCTCATCGGCGGTGGCTACATCCTGAGCATCGCCGTCGCCTTTGTCGTCGGTGCCGCGCTCGGGTGGCTGATCAACGCCGCGATCTTTACGCCGTTGCGGCACAAGGGCAGCGAACTGCTACCGCTGATCGCCACAATCGGCGTATCGGTGATGATGCAGAACCTGATGCTGGCCTGGTTCGGGCCGATCCCTTATGCCTTCGAAACCAAATACAGCAGCGAAGTCATCCGTTTCGCCGGCATTTTCGTGTCCTGGCAGAACGTGATCATCATTATCGTGTCGATTCTGACCATCGCGCTGCTCTACGCCTTTATGAAATTCACATTTCTGGGCAAAGCGCTGCGTGCCGTAGCGCAGGACCGCGAGACCGCCGGCCTGATGGGCATCAATCCCAACTATCTCATCATGCTGACCTTCGTCATTGCGTCGGCGCTTGCCGGCATGGGCGGTGCCATGCTCGCGCCGGTGCTGGTTCTGACGCCGTTTGCCGGCACGTCCGTGATCGTAAAGGCCTTCGCGATCGTCATTATCGGCGGGTTCGGCAATGTCGAAGGGACCATTCTTGCCGGGCTGATCGTCGGCCTGATCGAAAGCTACACCACGCAATTTCTCGATCCCGGCCTGATCGACATCGTCGTGTTCGCGTTGCTGCTGCTGATGCTCGCGATCAAGCCAACCGGGCTCATTTCGGAGCGGCGCGAGGAAAATGTCTGATCCGGCGATCGCACAGCATTTGCCGGGTCAGCACGCGAAGCTGCGATCCCGGTGGCTCGCCTATGCGCTTGCGGTCGCGGTCATCATCGTTTTGCCGCTCATCTTTAATGACACATATTGGCGCACGAATCTGACGGTATGCGCGATCAACGTTCTGCTCGCCATCGGGCTCGACTTCATCCTTGGTTATGCCGGTCAGCTCAACCTTGGGCATTCGGCTTTTTACGGGCTGGGAGCCTACGTTTCGACACTGCTGATCGTGAAGCTCGGCATTCCGTTCTGGATTGCCTTCATTGCAGGTGTCACTTTCGCCGGCATCGCGGGCACGTTCCTGTCGGTGTTCGCAGTGCGCCTGCGCGGACACTATCTGGCCATCGCCTCGCTCGGCTTTGCCGTCATCGTTCACCAGATCCTGCTGAACTGGATCAGCCTGACGCAGGGGCCGCTTGGAATTTATGGCATCGCGCCGCCGCCGGCGATCGTCATCGGCGGCGTGGTCATTGCCGATTTCCATAATCTCGCGGCATTCTTCTACCTGGTCGCGGGCTTTGCCTTCTTGTCCTACATCCTTCTCAGCCAATTGGTGCGCTCGCCGATCGGGGAAACGCTGACGGCGATCCGCGAAGACGAGGTCTCGGCTGCCTCGCTTGGTATCAACGGCGCGGCCTGGAAAGTCTTCGCATTCGGCGTCGGCTCGGCGGTCGCCGGCGCCGCCGGCTGCTTTTACGCAAGCTTCGTCGGCACTTTGGTGCCGGATGCATTCTTCGTGTCGGAAGCCTTCAACATCCTCGCCATGGTGATCGTCGGCGGTATGGGCACGCTGATCGGACCGGTGTTTGGCGCCATTCTCCTCACGGTTCTGCCGGAGGTTCTGCGCGGCTTCGGCGACCTGCGCCTGGTGGTGTATGGCGCGGCACTCACATTTGTCGTGCTCTTCATGCCGGGAGGCCTCGCGCAGGCGGCCCGCGTCATCGCCGAAAAATTCGGCGTGAGGAACTCCACATGAGCGCGGCAGCCCCAGTAGCCGCGACGGCGCAGCCGCTGCTGCAGGCCCAGGGCCTGCACAAAAATTTCGGCGGCGTGAAAGCGGTGGCGGACATTTTCTTCGACGTTCCCGCCGGTACGATTTTCGCGGTGATCGGACCGAACGGAGCGGGAAAATCGACGCTGCTCAATCTGATCAGTGGCATCTACCGGCCCGATGCGGGATCGCTGTCGTTCCAAGGCAACGACCTGTCGAGGATGCCGGCGCACCGGCGCGTGCGCCTCGGCATCGCGCGGACCTTCCAGAAAATCCGCCTGTTCAAGCAGCTCAGCGTGCTTGAGAACGTGATTGCGGGCTTTCACGTTCACCACAGCGTCCCAGCCTGGCAATATGTCGTCCATGGTGCGGTTTTTGCGGAAGATCAACAGCGCTGTCGCGAGCAGGCTGCCAAGCTGCTCGATTTCGTCGGCATGTCGGCGCGCCTGCATGTGCAAGCCGGGTCGCTCTCTTATGGCGAGCAGCGCATGCTTGAGCTGGCGCGCGCGCTTGCCACCAAGCCGCAGCTTCTGCTGATCGACGAACCGGCGGCGGGGCTGAACGCCGCGGAAGTCGACGGCCTGCTCGACCGCATCCGCTCACTGCGCAGCGGCGGCACCACGGTCATCCTGGTCGAGCACAATATGGACCTGGTGATGAATGTCGCCGACCGGATCATGGTCATGGACTATGGGCGGCGGCTGTTCGAAGGCGTGCCGGAGGAAGTACAGAAAAATCCAGCGGTCATTTCGGCCTATCTCGGCGGAGAATTGTCGTGAGCGCGCTGCTCGAGGTCGACAAGCTGGAGCTTGCCTACGGCCAAGTCGCTGTTTGCCGCGATATTTCACTGCGGCTCGACCAAGGCGAGATCGTCGCGCTGATCGGGGCAAATGGCGCCGGAAAATCCACCACGCTACGCGCGATTGCCGGTGTGCTGCCGCCGCGGCGGGGCACGATCAGCTTTGGCGGCCGGGATGTCACGCAGATGCCGTCCTATGAGCGCAGCAAGCTCGGCATTGCGCTCGTTCCGGAGGGCCGCCATGTCTTTCCATACTTGACGGTGCGCGAGAACCTCGAGCTTGGCGGATTCAACGTGCGCAACGACGGGACAAAAGTCCGCCAGCGCATGGACGGCGTCTTCGCCATGTTTCCGCGCCTGTCCGAGCGCAGCACCCAGAACGCCGGCACGTTGAGCGGTGGCGAGCAGCAGATGCTGGTGCTCGGGCGCGCCATGATGTCGGAACCGCAGCTGCTCTGCCTCGACGAGCCATCGCTCGGGTTGGCGCCGATCATCGTCCAGGACATCTTCCAGAAGATCAAAGCCATTAATGCGGCTGGCACCAGTGTTCTGCTGGTCGAGCAAAATGCCCGCTATGCTTTCGACACGGCGAGCCGCGGCTATGTGCTGCAGACCGGTTCGCTGATCGCGAGCGGCCCCTGCGTCGAGCTCAAGCGCAATCCGCGGGTGCAGGAGGCCTATCTCGGACGCATCGCGGCGTCGGCGGCGTCATGACGCTCGCCGGAAAATATTCGCTCGCGGACAAGTCGGCCGTCGTTACCGGCGCCGGCAACGGTATCGGCCGCGCGATTGCGCTCGCCTTTGCCGAGGCTGGCGCCAACGTCGCCTGTGTCGACCTGGACAAGGCCGCGGCCGATGCAACGGCGACGGCGATCGGGAAGGCGGCAATCGCGATTGGCTGCGACGTCAGCAACGAGGCGCAGGTCGAGGCCGCCGCCAAGACAATCCTCACCAAATATTCAGTCATACATATCCTGCTCAATGGCGCGGCCGGTCACGATCCGAACGGGTCGGTACTCGAGCTTAGCCTCGATGACTGGAACAAGGTCTTCGCGGTCAATGTCGCCGGCGCCTTTCTGATGAGCCGCGCCATCCTGCCCGCAATGATCAAGGCGGGTGGCGGCAGCATTATCCACATCGCCTCGCAGCTCGGCAGCGTCGCGGGACCACGACGTGCGGTCTACTGTGCCAGCAAGGGCGCGCTGATCCAGCTCGCCAAGGCGATGGCGACCGACCACGCGGCGCAGAACATCCGGGTCAATACGCTGTCGCCCGGCGCAGTCGAGACCGATCGGCTGGTGAAACGCTTCGGTGACATGGACACTGCACGGCGCACGGCCGGCCCGAAGCATTTGCTGCAGCGGCTTGGCCAGCCCGGGGAGATCGCGCAGGCCGCGGTCTTTTTGGCAAGCGACGCGTCAAGCTTCATGACCGGCGCCGACCTTCTGGTCGACGGCGGCTACAACGCGACGTAACAGCGGTCCCTCCACCGTCATGCCAGGCTTTATGCATAGGCGTGCGAAAGCACGCCGTTCTTCGAACGGCTGTGGCATCCACGTCTTTACGCTCTGACAACGCAAAGACGTGGATGGCCGGGACAAGCCCGGCCATGACTCTGTGGACGATGCGACTGGCTCACTTACCGTCCCAAAATCGTGCCCGCCATCGCGCGCGGATCGCGCGTCGGCCAGGTGCAGGCGTCGGCGGCCTGGAACAGGTCCGACAGGTGCATGTTGAAGATCGCCGGCTCCTCGAGATTGATGTTGTGGCCGGAGTTGCCCATCACCACCAATGACGCGGTCGGGATGTTTTTCTTCATGAGGATGCCGGGCTCGAGGCAGGGCCAGTCCTCGTCGCCGGTCATGATCAAAGTAGGCACCGTGATCGTCTTCATCTTGTCGACGAGATCGAACAGTGACGGTCGCCGCTTCTGCACGCCGCGCATCGTGAGCGCCGCGCCTTCGGTCGAATGCTCGGCTAGCTGGTCGGCAAACTCGCGCCAGCCGCGCGGGTCCTTGTTCTGGTGCTGCACGCGAGTGGGGCCCAGCGCGTAACCCTCGGCCGCCTTCTTCATCGTCAGTTCTTCGAAGCGCTTGGCGGAGGCTTCCGCTTCCTCCGCGAATTTCGCGCGCTCGCCGGGCGCAGCACCATAGCCGCAGCCGGCCACCACGATCGAGCGGGCGCGGTTGCCGTATGTGAAGCCGAAGTGAAGTGCCGCAAAGCCGCCCATTGACAAGCCGACGATGTGTGCCTTGTCGATCTTCAGCGCATCGAGCACGGCACGGATGTCGTCACGCGCGCGCTCCTGCGAATATTTTTCCTGGTCCTTGGGAACATCGGAGGGCGGATAGCCGCGCGCATTGAAGGTGATGCAGCGGTAATACTTCCCGAAGTGGCGGATCTGCTGCTCCCAGGAGCGGCAGTCGCCGGCAAATTCATGCACGAAGACCACCGGGATGCCTTTGCCGGTCTCCTCGTAATAGAGCTTCACTCCGTCGTCGGTCGTCAGATGTGGCATGAAAACCCCGTTCAGAAACCTTTTTCAGAAAGCCTGCGCGCGCGCGGAAAGGCCGGCGTCGATGGTGACGACCGAGCCGCTGGTGTAGCCGGACTGGTCGGAGGCGATGAAGGCGATGGCCGCGCCGATCTCCTCGGCGGTGGCGCCGCGCCCGAACGGCAGAGGCTTGAACAGCTCTTTCCAGTTGTCCTCGCTGCCGGTGCGGTCGCGCGCCTTTCGTTTCATAAGGGTGACCAGCCGTTCGGTGGCGACGGGGCCTGGATTGATCGCAACGACGCGGATGCCGTCCTTGGCGCTGACGCTGCCGAGCGATTGCGTGAAGGCGGCAAGCGCGGCGTTGCCGGCGACGCCGCAGATATATTCGGGGTCGTGCGTGTCGGCGGCGTTGCCGACCACGTTGATGATCACGCCGCGTTTGTGCTTCTGCATCAGCGCATAGAAGGCGCGGCACATGTTGACGTAGCCGAAGACCTTGAGGTCCCAGGCCTTGCGCCAGGTCGCCTCGTCGACATTGAGCAGGCTGCCGCCCGGAATGGCGCCCGCATTGTTCACCAGGATGTCGATGTCGGGATAGTCGCGCGCGAGCTGGTCGACCTTGCTACTGTCCGACAGGTCGGCGGCGAGCGTGTCCACGCGCACATTGGACTTCTGTGCGATGGCTGATTTCGTCGCGGCCAGCGTGTCGGCGCTGCGCGAGACGATGATGACATTGCAACCTTCGCCGGCGAGAATTTCCGCGGCGGCTCGGCCGATGCCTTTCGAGCCCCCGGTGATCAAGGCCGTCTTGCCGGCAAGTCTCAGATCCATGGTGTCCCCCGTAAAAACTGACGGTCAGCGACTATGAAGGCCGCGCGCAGGATCGGCAACCTGTTCGCAAGTAACGACATCCGGTTCATTCCCGCGCATAGCCGTCCGAAGGACGGCGTGCTTTCGCACGCCCACAGCCGTCCAAAGGACGGCGTGCTTCGCACGCCTATGGAGGGAATCCTGGGACGCTTACTTCAACCCTTCGGTGTGTCGCCCTGGGTCCCCGCGTTCGCGGGGACGAGCGGATAAGCTGCGCATTCCACAACCCCGCTCATTCCCGCGAAAGCGGGAATCCAGGGCCACTTGCTTGGAGTCTTCAAACTGTTGTTTTGGATCCCCGCTTTCGCTGGGACGAGCGGTTATTCAATCCGCGTCGGCAACCTGTCGGCTACCGCGCCGCCTCGATCAGGCGGCGAACTCCCTCGCGGTGACCGACTTGCGCGCGAAACCCGAAGTCGCGCGCGGCTGGCTCGACATCGAGCGGTCCACGCTCGGCTCTCGGCCAGCCGGCATCGATCTCGATGCGCACCGGCTTGCCGGCGGCGGCCGCTGCGGCGGCGATGTCGTCGGGCGTGACCCTTTCCGGGTGCGCGATGAAGTAACTGAGCTGCGTGCGATCTTTCGCATGGCAGGCCTGCACCGCGGCGCGCGCTGCATCGTCGATATAGACGTAGGGCCAGTCGCCCACCGGCGCGATGCGCGCAACTTTGCCCGCGAGTGCCGCACCGACGATTTCCTCGACCGTATAGGTTGTCTCGCGTCCCGGCCCGTAGATCACCGTGAAGCGCAGCGAGCAAAGGTCGAGCGGAGTCTTGCCCCACAGTCCGCGCAACACCATTTCAATCGCCGCTTTCGAGGCGCTGTAGGTATTGTTCGGCCGTAACGGGTAGCTCTCGTCTACCGGTGTATCCTCGTGGAAGCTGCCGAGCGCGGCGGCCGACGAGCAATAGACAAATGTCCGTACGCGGGCATTCATTGCGGCATAAAGCAGATTGAGGCTGCCGAGCACGTTGATGGTAATGACTTTGAGCGGGTCGTCGGCCAGCACCATCGGGCCCGACACGCCACCGGCGTGAATGATGTGTGTGATCTTTTCACCTGCGAGCAACTTGATGAGCTTTGCGCTGTCAGACAGATCGTCCACCACCTGAGCGGTGGCGGATGCGCGCGGATCGAGGCCGATCGCGCGTTGCTTCTGATCGGCGAGCAACTTCATCACGGCTTTGCCCAGAAAGCCGCTCGCGCCGGTTACCAATGTGATCTGATCAGACATGCTTAGCTCACTCGTTTCAAAATCCGCTCGTCCCCGCGAACGCGGGGACCCAGGGAAGAAAGAACTGGATTCCCGCATAGGCATGCAAAGCACGCCGTCCTTCGGACGGCTATGCGCGGGAATGAGCGGAAACCAAGGCTGTCTTAAATCTCAACGGACTATTCCCTAAACAATTTTCCTCGCACGCAAGTCCGCAATGTCCGCCGCGCTATACCCGAGCCCGCGCAGTATCTCGTCGGTATGCGCGCCCGGATCGGGCAGCGGCGAAACCACTTTCGCCGGCGTGCGCGACAGGGTAATCGGCGTGCCGACCACGCGAACATCGCCGCGCGTCGGGTGATGCAGCGGCTCGGCAATGCCAAGGTGCTGCACCTGCGGATCGGCGAAGACCTCGTCGACCTTGTAGATCGGCCCGGCCGGCACGCCGTGCTGCTCGAGTAGTTCGAGCCAACGCGATGACGGCCTGGTCTTGAAGATCTCGTTGAGCAAAGCCGTGAGCTTGGGCCGGTTGCGCAGCCGCATGTCGTTGGTCGCGTAGTCCGCCGCGGTGCCAAGCTCGGTCCGGCCGAGCGCGACGCATAGCGCGCGCCACTGGCCGTCGCCGCCGACGCCGATGTTGATGAAGCCGTCGGCGGTCGGAAAGACGCCCATCGGCGTCGAGTAGGGATGGTCGTTGCCAGCCTGGCCGGGCGCCACACCATCGACGAGATAGCGCGCGGCCTGGAAATCCATCATCGCGATCTGCGCCTGCAGGAGCGAGGTCTGCACCCACTGGCCGCGATCGGACTGCTCGCGTTCGGCCAGCGCGACCAGGATGCCGGTTGCGGCGTAGACGCCGGCCGAGCTGTCGGCCACCGCAATGCCGGCACGCATGGGGCCCGAGCCCGGCATGCCGGTAACCCACATCAATCCGCCCATGCCCTGCGCGATCTGGTCAAAGCCGGCACGCATTTTGTAGGGACCGTCCTGCCCGAAGCCGGAAATCGACGCGAGAATGATGCGCGGGTTCACCGCACTCAGAGCCTCGTAGCCGATGCCCATGCGGTCCTTGACGTCGGGCCGGAAATTTTCGACCACCACGTCTGCGTCCTTTACCAGCCGCATGAAAATCTCGTGCCCCGGCGCTTCTTTCAGGTTGAGCGTGAGCGATCGCTTGTTGCGGTGAAGATTGATCATGTCGTAGCCGTCGCGCGCGCCGCTGATCCCTTCGTTGGGATCGACGCCGGGCGGCGCCTCGATCTTGATGATGTCGGCCCCGAAATCGCCGAGGATGCGGCAGCAGGTTGGACCTGCACGCACGCGCGACACGTCGAGTACGCGAATATGCGCCAGCGCTTTCGACGGCTCAGGGCTCATGCCAATGATCCGTTACAGGACGATGCCACCTGGTCGCGGATCGCGGCTGGAATCCGTGCGTGCCAGTCGCTGCGTTTCTGCACCGCTGCCGCTGCCGCGATCAGCGCGTGGTCCGAGCCGGGTCGGCCGACGATCTGCAGCGCGACCGGCAGGCCGCGATCATCAAAACCGGCCGGGATCGTCACGGCTGGAAACCCGAGCATGTTGGCGAAGCGGGTCCAGCGGCTGAGCTGGTAGAGCATTTTCGCGTTGAACGAGGGCGAGCGCGGGTCGCATTCGCAGGTTTCCGGTGTTCTTGTGGTCAGCACCGGCAGAGCAATGGCCTGCGCATCGCGAAATACTCGCATCGTGAAATCGGCCACAAGGTGCGGACGCGCCGCGATGCTCGCGGCCAGCGCCGCGTCATCGATCTCCAGGCCTTTGCGCAGGCGCTTCATCAGTGTGATGTCGAGCGTACCCGAATCCAGCAGCGCGCGGTGAGCTCGCGCGGCTTCCGCCTGTATGACCGTGAAGAAATGCGGGTCGAGCGCCTCGATTGCGGCGACGCCGTCGGTATTGCTGAGTTCGATGCTGCAACTTCCGATGATCTCGATCGCGTTGCCGCATGCATTTGCAATCGGCGTCTCGGCGAGATCGAGAACATCCTGAACGACGGCAACTTTGCGGACAGGGGCGACCGCACCTGCACCGTACAGAATACGTGCCGATTCCTGCAGATCCGAGGCGCTGCGTGCGAGTATGCCGATCGTGTCCAGGCTTGGGGACAGGGGCATCGCCCCGATTGCCGGAACGACGCCGTAAGTCGGTTTCCATGATGTGACGCCGCAGCAATGCGCCGGGATGCGCAGCGAGCCGCCAGTGTCCGATCCGAGCGCAAAGACGGCGGAGCCGCTGGCGACCGCGACGGCCGAGCCCGATGACGAGCCACCGGTGACGTAGTCGAAATTCCAGGGATTTTTCGGCGCGCCGCGCGTCGCGTTGTAGCCCGAAGGCTCGTAGGCCAGCTCGGTCATTGCCGTATATCCGATGCGATGCGCGCCGGCGTGGTCGAGATGTCCAAGCACGGTCGCGGGCTGGACATTCTTCAATGCGGGCAAAGCGTCGGCGAGACCACCACATGGAATGCGCCTCTTTGACACGAACATGTCTTTTGCCGCGTAGGGCATTCCGCCGAGTGCGCCATGTGCGGATGTTTCCGGCTGTTGTTCGAAGGCGACGAACGCCTGTAGGTGCACGTCGAGACTGCGGGCACATTCAAGGGCGTGAGTCGAAACCCGCGCGCGTCCCGTTGCATCGAGGTCCGCCCAGTCGGGAAATCGCGCTCTCATTTGCGTTCCGCCCGGGGCGGCACCGTTATTCATTCACTCAATTTCTCATTTTTTGAAATTGCGCGCGATGTCATCAGGATCTGCTCAATGCAATTCGCCGCTCACCGTCTCGAGAATGATGTAAGCGCACAGGCCCAAATAGACAGCGATAAAGATCACCGGCGCCGGATCGAAGATCGCGGCGAGAGTGACGCCGACGGCGAGGGCCGCAGCGATCCACACGTCCCAGGGAATCAGTCTCAGCATGGTGCCCCCTTTCTCTGGGCACCTGCCGGGGAGACAATCTCCTACCGGCGCGAAAGCGCCCGGTAGGAGTCATCAGCCATGCGGCGGTTGTCGGGGGACTCCATCCCCAGTGAAGTTGTGTTGAGGTTACGCCGGCCGGAAGAAGGGTCAATGACAAACTGCCACCGTCTGCCGCCTCCCGAGCTTCAGTATCCACTACAGGTCGAGTTGCCTTCGTATGTGAAGGATCACTGGGCCACGCTGCTGCGTCATCCCGTCGCGCAATCGGCCGCCGGCATCTACGCCTGTATTCGGGACACGCAGCGAAATTGCCAGGCGCCGGCGGCATAGCTTTGGTTGTCATGGAGGGCGCATTGGCATCGGGACATGGGCGGAAGCTGTCCGGCTGCGCGCGCTGCATAACGGCTCATACTTTATTATATAGCCGGCCGGTTGAAGCGGGCGCATAGTGCTCTGGGTAGCCTGATGGGTAAGGTCACCGAACTCTTTAGCGCTTCCGCGTTTGATCCTGACACGGTCAAGACGCTTTGCGAGGCCTACGACAGAGCGCGTCGTTCGCTGCATGACACCGGCCAGCCTGATATTGTTAACGAGGTTATCGCGCAGCGCATCGTTGCGCTGGCGAAACAAGGTGAGCGCGACCCGGATAAATTATGTGAAGGCGCCCTCAGCAGTCTCGGTAAGAAAGCGATATTCGAAAAGTAGCGTTACGTAGGCGGCATGCTCCGCGGGGCGGGCTCCTGGACTGCCGCAATGCCTTCGCGGCGTGGTATGCTAAGCTCAACGCGCTAATGAATCAGGTCCAAAATTTACTTGCGCACTTGATGGGGCGGCGCCATGAGCGACACTGACGATCCTCGGTGGAAGTACAAGCTCAATCGGACGAGCAGACGGGCTCACCAGCTTGGGCTTGTTGTTGCAGGGATCATCGTCGCGTCGGGCCTCATGCTCATGGCGAAGGATGCCGTGGGTCTGAGATTCCTGGATTTGACTCTCAGCGATATTCCAATTCTCGGCCGCAACATCTCGCTCGTCTTGATCGCCATTGGGCTCATCGCCCTCGCTGCCTACGGCATTGTCCGTGGGATTGGCTGGTCGATTGGCAGGTCAATGTAGGCGAGACAGGAACGCAGTCGCGCGTTCGTTCCTCCTGGTAAGTTCGCAAGCGGCTGCTTGGTGGAAATAGCGACTTCAAAAATGAGAATGCTGATCCGCTTCAGATCGCGGAAGCATGCCATTCTGCACCGCTTCTGGAGTGAAGCAGACAACGCGCGCATTGGCGCATGGCCCCGCAAACCGAACTGTTGCCCCAAAGTCCATCTCGATTTCAGGTCATTGGCCGACGAAAATCGTTCAATCCGTCGGAGACAGAAGAAAGGCAGATGAACCATGAACTCGGTCCCGCTCGTTTTGAGATTTCCGATTCCTGGCATGACTAGGCGAATTGCCGGCGTCTTCGGTCTTGGTTTCGTCGCCAAGCGATCGATCCTGATTGTGTGTTCCGCCATTTGCCTGGTGCTCGCATTTCCGGCGTCATCGTTCGCTCAAAAAAAGTCCTTGGCCACGTGCGAAAAGGAATGGGCAGCGAACAAGGTGTTTAACCAGGCAGCGGGGATTACGAAAAGGGATTGGGTGGCGAAATGCCGACTCGTTGGCGCAAAGAAAGCGACGAACAACGTCGCCCCAGTGTCCGTACCGGTCGCGTTGAATAGAACCCAAGTCAAGACCGTCTGCGCGGGCTGGGACAGGTGTCAGAAGGCCTGCGGTTTGAACGGACAATACACATGCAGCTTTGCATGCGGGTTAGATGGCTGCTCAGGACAATGTACGAACTGCTCAAGCAGGAGAGTTGGCGCGCGTACGATCCAAGCGGTCGTAGCTAACTCCAAACGTCCCTGGCAGTGACACTGCCAGGCGAATCGAAGTTATGGCTCTGAGGTCCCATGAACATGGAGAAGTCGAGGTACGGCGAGAGCTGCACCGCTATTTGCATGGAGCAGCATGCGCGCGGATGTCGAGTGAATATTTCCAACGGGAGTCTGTGATGGTGCGTCTCGTCCAAACAATCTTGATTGTCGGATTATTGGTGATTGGATCAGTTGGCTCAGTCTACGCCAACGGGTGGGAGGTCAATAACATCTGGTGGAACATCATAGCCAACCACAAGAACAGCGGGCAAACTGTGTGCCTTGCTGAACAGTTCAACAACGAACCGTTCACGGCGGTGACTTTTGATGTTTACCCGGTCCCCGGTCGTCCCGGTCGTCATGGGACAAAAACGCAATCGAATATGCAGCCGCATGTTCAGTATCGTATCTTCAGTTGGCTCGACGGTGCGAAACCGGAGCCCAAATGTGTTCTGACGAGCTGGCGGACCAAAGCCAAGCGTGTGACTGCTCCGCCACCGGTGCCTTCTATGCGTTTGTTCTGGTGATCGATTGCCTGATCGGCTTCGTCGTCGGTAAGGCCGTCGATTGGCAAGGTGGCGGTTGCGAGTCGCCGGGGTGCTAACTGACTTCGATGGAAGCGACCGCGATCAGAGCGGCGATGATGTGTCGGACGCGCCGCAAGCGCGAACGCAAGGCGGAGCCGAAGGCTGACAAGGAAGATGAGGACTTGGCGTCATGATCCAATCATGTCGCTGAAACCCTGCGCGGGTATGCCGGATGTATGCAGTCGCGGGCTAACGAACTGAAATGTCCGCAGTTGGTTCCAGTGGAGCCTTGAACGGCGCCGGCACGCCGATCGTTTGCGATACTGGCAGCGGCTTGGACTCCAGATCGCTGCTAACCAAGGCTAGCGCCCCGAAGAGTATGGTCCCAACCACCACGAAGTAGCCAAAAATTGGCATCCGCATAATTTGGCTCCGCGCTCGAGAAACACTTTTCGCCAAGTAGTCTGACTCGGGCTGTCCAGGCAATCTGTGCCGCACGTCACACATTGACGGTCTTGGCGTGATCGGATTGCTCGCGCGTCGCAGAAAACAGCGACAGCCAGCCCTGCACTAAACAGGCTGCTTCATTTGCTGAGGAGTGACTTCGATGCCGGCTAACAAATCATCGGCAAGAGATAAAGGATGTTGCCCAGACCGTTGCCCAAACAGCAATTGCCGGAAGGCGAAATCGCTTCGTCCTCACGGAATTGCTGATTTTAGCTGGCTCCCCGGGCCGGATTCGAACCAGCGACCAACCGGTTAACAGCCGGTTGCTCTACCACTGAGCTACCGGGGAACAACGCCGACGTAGTGGCAGCGGGCCGCTATAACAAAGCATACCTGCTTTGGAAAGCGTGAACGG
>DATBHE010000010.1:0-52812 GCA_036557605.1 Pseudolabrys sp. | reverse complement strand
CATCTCGACATTGAACGTGGCCGTCAACAAGGCTGGAAACTCCGACGCATTCAAGACAGCCATCAGCAATGCCGGACTGGAATTCGCATTTCTCGACGCCGCTGGATTCGCCAAGTTCTGGGAGCAAGATGCGAAACAGGCCGACGAGGCGATCAAATTGATCGGCCGCGTGCAGGGCTGAAGCAATTTCGATCGGTCGACAAGCCGGTCCGACCGGTAACGAAAAAAGAGGGGAACAAGATGGATCGCCGCAGCTTCGTTGTCGGCACAGTCGCTTCCGCCGCCACCTTCATCGGCAGCGAGGTGCCTGCACAGGACGCCTACCCGACACGAACGATCACGATGATCAGTCCGTTTCCCCCTGGAGGCGTCAGCGATACGATTACGCGTCCGCTCGATGCGGCGCTTGAGGCGGTATTCAAGCAGTCCGTCGTGCTCGAAAACAAGACTGGTGCTGCCGGGGCGGTCGGCGCCCAATACGTCGCTGCCGCCAAGCCCGACGGCTACACACTGCTCAGCCACATCGTGTCGATTTCCGGCTTTGCCGCTGTCGACAAGCTCTTTGGGCGGCATCCGAAATTCACCAATGCCGATTTCATCCCGATCTGCCGCGTCATTGCCGACCCGATCGTGCTGATCGTCAACAAGGACGTCCCCTATCGGAGTCTTAAAGAGCTTGTCGCCGACGCAAAGGCCAACCCGAACAAGGTCATCTACAGCTCCTCAGGACTATACGGCGCATCTCACATTCCGACTGTGCTCTTCGCAAAGTCGGCGGGTGACCTGCAGATGCGTCATCTGCCGACCAACGGCGGCGGCCCCGCGGTTACTGCGGTGCTCGGCGGCAATGTCAACTTCTTCATGTCTCCGACATCGATAGCACTGGCGCACATCAGGGCCGGCAAGGTTCATGCGCTTGCGGTGTCGAGCGCCAAGCGGGTCAAGGCGCTGCCCGACGTGCCGACCTTCAAGGAACTCGGCTACGACCTTGAATATTATTTCTGGGTCGGATTTTTCGCGCCCAAGGGCACGCCGACGCCGATTATCACTACACTGCGCGACGGCTTCAAAAAAGCCGCACACAGCAAGCAGTTCCTCGACACGCTCGAAAATCTCGGCCAAGAGCTCGCCTATCTGGACCAGCCGGAATTTGCGAAATTCTGGGAAGTCGATGCCAAGCGGCAGGAAGACGCGATTAATTCGATTGGCCGCGTGCAAGGATGAGTGTGAAGACGGCTGGAGCCTCTTCCATCGAGGGGCTCCATATCTCCTCCAGTCTGAGGATCATTTAATGACAATACGCGCCGATCACGTCGCGGGCGCCTTCTTCATGGGTGTCGGCCTGCTCATCGTCGCCTTGAGCGGCGATTTGCCGACGGGAACGTTGTCCTTACCCGGCTCCGGCTTCATGCCGAAAATCGTGGCGGTGCTCACAATTTTCTTCGGGCTGGTGCTCGCGCTGCGTGCGGGGGAAAGCAAGCCCTTTGCGGAAGTGCCGTGGTCGGATGTCAAGCACGCCGCAATGGTGGTCGGAATTACGGCGCTGGGAGCTGCGCTCTACGAACGGCTGGGTTTCCTTACCACGAATGTACTACTCATCCTTGCGCTGCTCGTAGTGATCGAGCGCCGCAAACTGCTCCCGGCGGCGGTCTATAGTGTGGGCGTCGCGGTTGTCACTTATGTGCTCTTTGTCTACGTGCTGAAGACGCCGCTCGAAACCGGCCCGTTTGGATTCTAGATCGCCGTGGAAACCACCCTCCTCAGCCTGATGCACGGCTTCTCGGTCGCTCTTGCGCCGGCAAATCTATGGTACGCTTTCCTCGGCTGCCTGGTCGGCACACTGGTCGGCGTTTTGCCCGGCATCGGGCCCCTCGCCGGCATCTCCATCCTGCTGCCGGTGACGTTCGGCCTTGACGCAACACAAGCCATCATCATGCTCGCGGGCATCTATTACGGCTCGCAGTACGGCGGCTCGACCACATCCATCCTGATGCGCATTCCAGGTGAGGCATCGTCGGTGATGACCTGCATCGATGGCTACGCCATGGCCAAGAAAGGTCGCGCGGGCGCTGCACTTTGCATTGCGGCTGTCGGCTCGTGGATCGGCGGTACATTCGGAGTTCTTGTTCTCACCATGGTGGCACCGCCGCTGGCGACGATTGCGCTCCGGTTCGGTCCACCGGAATTCACGGCGCTGCTCGTGCTTGGCCTGATTTTCCTGGCCTACATGTCGTCATCTTCGCTGATCCGGACTCTCCTCATGGCTTGCCTCGGCCTGCTGCTGGGCATGATCGGCATCGACAACATGACCGGACATTTCCGCTACAGCTTCGACCTGGCCGAACTTGGCGACGGTGTCGGCATCGTGCCGGTTGCGGTGGGGCTTTTTGGACTCGGCGAGATCCTCTCGACGCCCAGCGCCGGTGCGGTGAAGAATGTCATCAGTCCGCGATTGCGCGAGCTATTACCCACACGCACCGAATGGCGAGACGCCAAGATGCCGATCGTGCGCGGCACGCTCCTGGGATTCATTATCGGCATTATCCCTGGATCCGCGCACGTGATTTCCAGCTTCCTTTCCTACGCGATCGAGCGCCGTGTCTCCAGGCATCCCGAAGAGTTCGGCAAAGGCGCGGTCGCCGGGCTTGCCGGGCCGGAAACGGCGAACAATGCTGCTTCGACCGGGGCTTTCGTGCCGTTGCTGGCGCTCGGCATTCCCGCAAGTCCAATCACAGCGGTGCTGATCGGCGCACTGATGATACACGGCGTTTCTGTCGGCCCCACTCTCGTCAACGAGCACCCCGACATGTTCTGGGGTTTCGTCGCTTCAATGTACGTCGGCAACCTGATGCTGTTGGTGTTGAACCTGCCGCTGGTCAGTCTTTTCGTCACGGTTCTGCGCATTCCCTACGCTTATCTCTATCCGATGATCATCATGTTCTGCATCATCGGCGTCTACGAGGTCAACAATTCGATCGTCGACGTCTGGATCATGCTGATCATGGGCGTGCTCGGCTATGCGCTGCGCAAGTTCGATTTCGACCCGGCGCCGCTGGTGCTCGGACTGGTGATCGCGCCGATCCTGGAGCAGAGCCTGCGCCAGTCGCTAATCATGTCGAACGGAAATTATCTGATTTTCTTCAGCCGGCCGATTTCGCTCGGGTTGATTCTCGTCAGCATCGGCCTGCTCGTGCTTGCGGCCTATACCTTCGTGCTCCACCGCGTCGACTGGCGCACCAAGCTGGCCGAAGTGGAGGGCGGCGAGAATCTGTAATTATCAAGCCAGCTTGCGTGCGTGCAACGCCATGGCGATCATCGCGGCGCCGCCGAAAATCATATTGATGCCTACGAGCAGACCAAGTGCCCACGCCGCAGTGCTCGGAAGGCCGGCGAAAATCATCATGGCGAGTGCAAGGTCGATAATGCCGCTGACCAACATCCATCCCCATTGACCGGATAGTTCACGCTTGTGATCAAGCGCGAACATGATCGAGACGACGCCCTCGACGATGAAGAATGCGATCAGCAGCAGCGTGAGAGAAAGCGCACCGCCCAAAGGCCGCGCCAACAGCAGCAGGCCGACGACGATGCCGAGCACAGCCGAGAGCAGCGACCACCAGAATCCGGGCGCATTGCGCATCCAGAAAGTCGTGATCAGTCCAACAATCCCACTGATGAGGAAAAGCCACCCGAACAGGAGCGTGACCGCGAGCGTGGCAATCGGCGGGACCAATACCGCGAGTGCGCCAAGGACAAGGAGCACGATGCCTTCGATCAGAAACAGCACCCAATGCCTATGCAATGCACCCTGGACTGCGCGTTGTACGCCTCTCAGATCGGGTTGAGTGGACATGCGAACCTCCGCGGATTTTCATCCCGCGGATGGTAAACGCCTGCCCGTGCTTCCGCTATAGCGCGGCGCCCTCAAGCCCAAAGACGTTCTTTTTCCAAACCTTTGTAGAGGCCGGCGACGTAGTCGCCGTAGCCGTTGAAAAGAAGCGTCGGCCGCCGTTCGCCGGTGCCGATAATCTCTTCCGTCGCCTGGCTCCAGCGTGGATGCGGTACTTCCGGATTGACGTTCGCCCAGAACCCATATTCGGATGCCTGCAACGCCTCCCAAAGACCCTTCGGGCGGGTGTCCGTGAAAGTAAAACACACGATCGACTTGATCGATTTGAACCCGTACTTCCACGGCACCGCCAGCCGTAGCGGCGCGCCGTGTTGGCGCACCAGCGGATGACCGTAAGCGCCGGTCGCAAGAAATGCGAGCTCGTTGGTCGCTTCCGCCATGGTGAGTCCCTCGACATAAGGCCAAGGGAACCAGGGCTGCTTTTGTCCCGGGGCTATCTTGGGATTCATGAAAGTTTCCATCCGCACGTACTTTGCAGAGCTAAGCGGGCGCGCAAACTCGACGAGCTTGGCGAACGGGAACCCGGTCCATGCGATTGCCATGCCCCAGGCTTCCACGCAGCGGTGACGATAAGTGCGTTCTTCCAAAGTCAGCTTGTGGATGAGGTCGTCGATGCCGACCTCCATCGGCTTCTCGACCATGCCGTCAATTTTCACCATCCACGGTCTGATTGGCAGCGCCTGCGCGGCCGTGGCGATCGTTTTTGAGGTGCCAAACTCGTAGAAATTATTGTAGTTGCCGTTGACTTTTTCGTCGGTGATCGGCCGGTCAAGCACATATTTCTCATTGCGTTTGGCGGGATAGAGGCCCGCGCTCGGATCGGCCAATTTGGCAACGTCGGAAAGGCGCTGCGCCTGCGCAGCATAGGGCGCCATCGCGAGCGCGCTTGCGCCACCGGCCAGAAAATTGCGGCGGCTGAAGACCAGATGCTCGGGCGTGGCCAGGCGGTCAGATATTTCCCAGCCACGGCGACGGATAACGTTCATCGGCGGATCCTCCAGAATCGCAATCCAGAGGTAAAAGCCGGAAGGCTCACTGGCAAGTCACGCTTCTGCGAGAGAAAGCGGAACCAGCCGGAATGCGGCATCAGCTAAGTGCGAGCCGCGCCTGCGGCATTCCGGCTCCCTTCGCGTGAGCGCAGCCGGCCGAGCAAGTCAGCTCTCGGCATCGGCTTTGCGGAAATTGTTGCGGTCGCGCACGCCAAGCGCCGCGACTATTTCCGGCGACGGAAATTTACTCCGCTGCCCGCCGTGCGGCGACGATCTGATCCGCCGTTCGCCCAGTGAGCTCCGCCATATGGTCAAATTTGAAGATAAATGAGCCGACGCCGGCCGTGGCCGAGCGCACCTCGATGATAAGATCGCCGATTTCCGCCTCTGCCATCTGCGCCCGAACGGTGTCCCAACCATCCCATCCTTCACGCGTATCAAAGCCGAGGATCTGGCCACGCCGTCCGGACAAGATTGCGTTCATTTTTGCCGTGGCCTCGCTTGGGCACACGATCTCCACAAGGTGGATCGGTTCGAGCAGAACCGGTTGGCACTGCGGCAGGCCTTCCGAGATGCCGATGCGTCCGGCGGTCCGAAACGCCTGATCGGACGAGTCCACCGTGTGGTAAGAGCCGTCGATCAGCGCAACCGATAGATCGACCACCGGGAATCCGAGCGGTCCGTGCTTGAGCGCGTCGACCACGCCTTCTTCTACCGCGGGGATATAGTTGCGCGGCACCACGCCACCGGTGATGCGGTCCTCGAACTTGAAGCCGCTCCCGCGCGGCAGCGGCTTGATCTCGAGCACGACGTCGCCGAACTGACCGTGCCCGCCGGACTGCTTTTTGTGACGGCCGCGCTGCGTGATCGGTTTGCGGATGGTCTCACGATAGCCGACCGATGGCGGGCGTGTCGCGACCGGCACCATGAACCGCTCGGCAAGGCGTTCCGACGCCACGCGAAGGTGCATCTCGCCTTGGCCCCAGATGACGACTTCATGGCTTTCCGCATTGTGGACGACCGTGAGCGAAGGATCTTCTTCCGTCAGTTTGGCAAATGCCGGTCCGAGCTTGACGTCGTCCTTGCGCTCCTTCGCCTGCACGGCAGTGGCGAGCACCGGCGGATAGGGTTTGACCTGCGCAAGCGCCGAAGGCGGCTGCTTCCCGGACGAAAGCGTATCGCCCGTCTTGGCGTTGTCGAGTTTACCAAAAGCGACGGTCTCGCCGGTCGTGGCTTGCCCGCGCTTCTCGAAATGCTGTCCCATCAACTTGAAAACGCCTGACACGCGTCCGGCCTCGCCTGCCGTGGTGGTCAGCGTAGTGCCGTCGCCGGCCTGACCTGCAAGCAGGCGCACAACCGACATTTTACCACCGTGCGTGGTGTGGAAGGTCTTGAGTACCAACGTCACCGCGTCGGTATCGGCCTTAACGCCGAGCCGCTGCGCGGTTTCGGCAGACCCCGGGGCCTCGTGGCGAAGCGCTTTCAGCAGCCGCAGCACGCCGTTGGTGCGCGTGGCAACGCCAAGCAAGACCGGACATACGATACGATCACGCAATTCCTTGGCGAGATCGTCGAAGACCTTATCTCGGGGCGGCTCGATATCCTCGAGCAGTTGCTCCATCAGCTGGTCGTCGTGGTCGGCCAGCGTCTCCAGCATGGTGAAGCGCGCGTCTTTCTTACGGTCAAGGTTCTCGCCGTTCAGCTCGATGATCTCGGACGGCGCGTGCTCTTTGTAGACATAGGCGCGCTCAAGCGCGAGATCGACAAATCCGGAGATGATGTCGCCATGCCAGATCGGAATCTGGCGCAGCAGCAGCGGCACGCGGGAAGCCGGCTGCAGCAATTTGATTGTCTCGCGTACGCGCTTGTCGGCCTTGTCGATCTTGTTGAGAAACACAAAGCGCGGAATGTTCTGGTCTTCCAGCTCGCGCAAGATCAGTTGCAGTTGCGGGACCTTCTTCTCGTCGGCTTCGCAGACGACAACCGCGGCATCGACCGCCGGCAGCACGCTGCGCATGTCCTGAATGAATTCGATGGAACCTGGGCAATCAACGAGTGTGTAGTTTTCGCCCATAAAAGAGGTGGTAGCGAAGGTGGCCTCGACGCTCATCTTGTGATGGCGGGCCTCCTTGCTTGCGTCACCTACTGTGGTACCCGCGTCAACGGTGCCTTGGCGCTGGACAGCGCCGGTGCGGGCAAGGATCGCCTCGAGCAGTGTGGTCTTGCCGCTTTGGAAAGGGCCCACCAGCGCGATGCACCGTGGACCCGAACTCCTTGTGCCATTGGGACCCGTGTCGTTTTGTCCCATAAACGCCTCCCTCGCCGGCCGGGAGGTCGGACCTGGTTTCCCGGCCCTATAGCGTCATCGTCTCAGGACGCAGGGAAGCTTGCAAGGGCAGAGATTCGCCGGTGCAGAAATTTGCTACTTGACGAAGCTCGCATCGACAATAGCGCGTGCGTCGACGGCGTTGTCGATCAGTCCCTGCGACTTGTACCAGGCAAGCTGCCGAGCGATGTCGGCGACATCAAGACGCGCCTTTGGATCGATGTAGTAAGCGCCGAGCTCGACGGCCACAGCGGCGTCCGGACCTCGATCCGGATAGACATACCGCGCAATCGTCGTCGCCGCCTCCTTTGATTTCATGTCGGAGGTCCGCTTCGAGTTACGGTCCTTGCGCAGCAGTGCGGCGGCATAGTCGGCAACGCCGCGACGATAGGCGACCATGAATTTTGCGACCACGCCGTGCCGGCTATCCAGCATTTTCTTTGAAACGAACAGCGCGCCGAGTTGCTGTTCGTCGAGCTCGGAGTACCAGCCAAGAAATTTCGCCTGATTTGCGACCAGCAGTTCGCGCGCGTAGAGCGCCGGCATGATCGCGGCGTCAACCTCATCGGTGCCGACAGCGCGCGCGATAGCATCGAATGTGCCCAGCGGCTTGACGGTGATGCGGCCGGGGTCGACGTGCTTGATGTGGGCGATTTGCTCCAATTGATAGTGAGAGGTCGAACCGATCGCGTCGATCGCGACCGTCTTGCCCGCCAGATTGTCGAATTTGCGCAGACCCTTTTGAAGGCCGATACTCGAGGCAACCAGCTGATTGCCCTCATAGTCGCGCTTTTCGCGCGCCTGTGCGGCGATGGCCTTGATCAATCCCTTGCCGGCGGCATCGAACGCGGCCGGAGTGAAGCGCGCGAGGCCGAAGTCGGTCACCCCGGAGGCCAGTGTTTCCGCAACTGCCTTGTCGGAGTCATAAGCGGTCATTGCAAGGTCGATGCCTTCCGCCTTGAAGTAGCCCTGCGACGCGGCCAGAAACAGCGCGCCGTTTTCGGTGAGCCGCTGCGTTCCGATGATCACGCGCTCTTGCGCATCGGCTGCGAACGCCAGGTTGGAAATGAAAATAAAAAGCGTAACCGCGCGTCGAATCATGCCCTCAGATTAGCGGAGGCCGGCATAAGAGAAAGTGAATGGGAAATGCTTCATTTCGCACAGTATTCCGCTCATTCCCACGCATAGCCGTCCGAAGGACGGCATGCTTCCGCACGTATGGGAATCCAGAATTCCTGGATCAGCTTGAATTTTACTGCTGGATCCCCGCTTTCGCGGGGATAAGCGCGGCTCGGGAAGGGTTACTTTAAATTTCCGCAGAAACGCTGGATCCGGCGGCAGGCCTCTTCCAGGTCCTCGGTCTTGGTCGCGTAGGAAATGCGAAATGCGGGGCCTAGGCCGAACGCCGTGCCTTGCACCACCGCCACGCCTTCAGCTTCGAGCAATTCGGTGACGAAGTCCTCGTCGGTCGCAAGCTTTTTGCCGGTCGGTGCGGTCTTGCCCATCGTGCCCGCACAGGACGGATAGACGTAGAATGCGCCTTCCGGGGTCGGACATTTGATGCCATTCGCCTGGTTGAGCATCGACACCACGAGGTCGCGTCGCTCCTTGAAGATTTTGTTGTGCTTGGCGATAAAATCCTGCGGTCCGTTCAGCGCTTCCACCGCCGCCCACTGCGACACCGCCGTCGGGTTCGATGTCGACTGCGACTGCACCGTCGCCATTGCCTTGATCAAAGGCTCCGGTCCGCCGGCATAGCCGATGCGCCAGCCGGTCATGCAATAGGCCTTCGAGCATCCGTTGATCGTCAGCGTGCGTGGATAAAGCGATGGCTCCACCTGGGCCGGCGTCGTAAACACGAACTCGTCATAGACAAGGTGCTCGTACATGTCGTCGGTCATCACGTGCACATGCGGATGCTTGACCAGCACGTCGGTCAGCGTCTTGAGCTCGGCGCGCGTATAGGCCGCGCCGCTCGGATTCGATGGCGAGTTGAGCAAGACCCACTTGGTCTTCGGCGTGATCGCACGCTCGAGCTGCTGCGCCGTCATCTTGAATCCGTTCGCCATGCTGGTGACGACTTCCACCGGCTCGCCGCCGGCAAGCAGAACCATTTCGGGATAGCTGACCCAATAGGGCGCGGCGATGATCACTTCGTCGCCCGGGTTAAGCGTCGCAACGAATGCGTTGTACAGCACCTGTTTGCCACCGGTGCCGACCGTCACCTGGGAAGGCTTGTAGTCGAGACCGTTCTCGCGCTTGAACTTCTTGACGACCGCGTCCTTGAGCTCGGCAATGCCATCGACGTTCGTGTATTTCGAGGCCTTTCCGCTTTTGATCGCCTCGATCGCCGCCTGCTTGATGTTGTCCGGCGTGTCGAAATCCGGTTCACCCGCGCCCAGCCCGATGACGTTACGGCCGGCCAGTTTGAGCGCGCGCGCCTTGTCCGTGACGGCTATGGTTGCCGACGGCTTGATGCGCTTGAGCTGCTCCGCGAGAAAGGCCATGGAAACTCCGAATCCGGGGGCCAAAACACCCCTGCCGCAGTGTCGTAAAGGGCCAATAGGGCAACGGCAAGTCGCAAAGGGTGATGACCTTTATCAAGACTGTTGATGGCATAACCGTCCCTTAAGGCACAGGTGTTAGTCGATCTGCCATGGCACAGGCCATGGAACGAATCTGCGACATGCTACGGACCGGCGCCTGGCTGACTCGCGAGCGGGTCAAGCTCGTGGTCTTCGGGCTGCTGGCAGCGATGCTGATCGCCGCGGTGTTTGTGGTTGCAACGTCGAACGGCCTCAACGACCGTTTCGGCCGGCCGCTGGGCACCGATTTTTCCAACGTCTACGCCGCCGGAACCTATGTCCTCGACGGCGATGCTGCTACTCCCTTCGACCCGCCACGCCAATACGCGCGCGAGCAGGCGATTTTCGGTAAGGACACCCCATTTTACGGTTGGCACTACCCACCGTATTTTCTCGGACTCGCCGCGCTGCTCGCCGCGATGCCCTATGCGCTCGCACTCGCGTTGTGGCAGCTCACCACCTTCGCTCTCTATCTCTGGGCGATGCGGGAAATTCTGAAAGCTGGACGCGCTCGCGCCCTCGCCGACCCGCTGTGGCTTCCGCTCGTCATTGGCTTCCCGGCCGTGTTCGTCAATCTCGGCCATGGACATAACGGCTTCCTGACCGCGGCGCTGTTCGGAATGGCGTTGCTGCAGCTTGATCGCAGGCCCGTGCTTGCCGGTGTGTTGTTCGGCTGCATCGCCTACAAGCCGCAATTCGGAATACTCGTTCCCATTGTGCTCGCGGCAAGCGGGCGGTGGCGGGCCTTCGCTGCGGCGGCGGCGATGGTGGCGGTGTTGACGGTGGCGGTGACGCTCGTCTTCGGCCTTGATATCTGGAACGCGTTCCTGGCGTCGACGAAATTCACCCGCACTGTCGTGCTCGAGCGAGGCGAAACCGGCTGGCACAAGATCCAGAGTGTTTTTTCCGCAGTGCGCATGTGGGGGGGCGGCATTCCGCTGGCCTATGCGGTGCAGGGCACGGTGACAGTCGCTGTTGCAACCGCGCTTGCCTGGCTCTGGCGTAGCCGCGCCGCCTTCCCGCTCAAGGCGGCGGCACTAGCGATCGGCACGATCCTCGCAACGCCGTACAGTCTGGACTACGATCTGATGCTGCTCGCACCCGCGATCGCGTTCCTCGCCGCCGACGGCATGCAGAGCGGCTTCAGTCCTTGGGAGAAAACGCTCCTCGCGGTGCTATGGCTTGTGCCGATCGTCACGCGCCCGGTGGCCGAAACCACGTTTGTTCCGCTCGCGGTGCCGCTGATGCTGACCATTTTTGTTCGGTTGTTGCAGCGCGCCATGACGGAGACGGACAGCAGCCCTTTGTCACAGCTGGCGATCCGTTCATTGAAATAGTTTCGTGATTTTTACTTCATCGTTTCGTTACGAAATAGAATTCTTCTATAGAACGGGCGCACGATGGGGACCTTTGCTGCTGCAATGCAGCGAATAGCTCTGACGTTTTCGTGAATCTGATCTTCGTGTCGGCCTTGCAATTGCCGGACTTTGTTCGTCCTAATGCATGTTCGGGATGGGCGCGGTCAACTGACAGGTTCGGAATGTACACGCTCTATTCGATGCAACGCTCCGGCAACAGTTATAAAATTCGCCTCGCACTCGCACGTCTTGGTATCCCCTACAATCTCGTCGAGGTCGACATTCTCAAGGGCGAGAGTCGCACGCCGGAATTCCTCGCCAAAAATCCGAACGGCCAGGTGCCGCTGCTGGAAGTCGCGCCCGGCCGTCATCTCGCGGAATCCAATGCGATTCTCTGGTACGTCGCAGGCGGGTCCACTCTGGCGCCGGAAGACCGCATTACGCGCGCCGAGGCGCTGCAATGGATGTTTTTTGAACAGCACAGCCTCGAGCCGAACATCGGGGCGGCTTATTTCTGGCTTGCGCTGATCAAAGGCGGCCGCGAGTTGCAGAGCCACGCGCTCGAAGACTGGATGGAAAACGGCTACCGCACGCTTGGCGTTATGGAAATGCATCTCAGCCGTCACCGCTATTTTGTCGCCGATCATTTCACGATCGCTGACATCGCGCTTTATGCTTACACCCACGTCGCCGAGCAGTGCGATTTCGAACTCAGCCGCTTCCCGGCCGTCCGGGCCTGGCTTGCGCGGATCGCCGATGAGCCGGGCTATATCCCCATGTCCTGGCAACCGGAGTTGGCAGCGGCGCAGTAGTCAGGGAGCAGTCATCAGTAGTCAGTAATCAGGGACCCCGAGTCGGGTTGCTCCTTCGATTCTGATCACTGAATCCTGATTCCTGACCCCTGCCCCTGCCATGAAAACGCCTCGCTTCGTGACCGGCTCTGCCGTAATCGGGCCGAACCGATGCCGGGTTCCGGCGTTATCAGGACACCATTATCAAAACGACTCGTCATGAGCAGGCATATTCAGTCAGCGGGCTTTACGCCTCCCAGGGGCCGCGCCCTTGGCCATGAGCGCCACACCACGATTTTGGCTGAACTGGTCACGACCGTCGCTCTCGCCCTCTCTACCCTGATTGCCGCTACGATTGTTTCGATCGGTGTCGCGCGCGCCGATGTCGCGACCAATGTGATCGACAGCGAAGGTAGCGTGTTTGCCATCGCCCTCTTGCTTGGACTTTTGTTCATCGGCATGGGCGGTCTGACCGTGCTGTCGATGCCGCACTCCAAGCACCGAAACAGGCACAGCTAAAAAATTAAATCGCTAAATCGTGTCTATCGGAGCTCCGACAGATGACGCACAGTTGAGAGCGCCATCGATGGAGGACGGCATGCGAGCAGTTCTGACCTTGTGCGCATTCCTGGCCGCGGGCGGCACAGTACAGGCAGCCGACCCGTCTTTTTCAAGTTCTGCCGGCAAGCTCAGTGTTCACACGTTGGCACAAGGCCTCTCGCATCCATGGTCGATCGCCTTTCTGCCCGATGGCCGCATGCTGGTGACCGAACGCCCGGGTCGCATGCGCATCGTTGCGCAAAACGGTCAACTCTCACCGCCGCTTGCAAACGTGCCGAAGGTGTTTGCCGTCAGCCAAGGTGGGCTCTTCGACGTCATTCTGGACCGCAATTTCGCGCAGAACCGCACGATCTATTTTTCCTACGCCGAGCCGTTCGACGGCGGGGCGCGCACCGCGCTGGCGCGGGCCCAACTCGAAGCTGGCGAAGTGCCGCGCCTTGCCGACGTGAAGGTGATCTATCGCCAGCACGGCCCGCCGTCACGGGGAAATCATTTCGGCGGGCGCATCGTGCAGGCCGCGGACGGCACGCTATTCCTCACCAACGGCGAGCATTTCACCGACCGCGACATGGCGCAGACGCTAGACAACGATCTTGGGAAGATCGTCCGCATCACCGCTGACGGCGCCGCGCCCTCCGACAACCCCTTCGCCAACAAATCGGGCGCACGGCCCGAAATCTGGTCCTACGGTCACCGCAATCCTCAGGGTCTCGCCATCAATCCAGCCGATGGCAAGTTGTGGGAGCAGGAGCACGGCGCCAAGGGCGGCGACGAGATCAACCTCATCGTGCCCGGTCATAACTATGGCTGGCCGCTGGTCAGTTATGGCGTCAATTATGACGGGTCCCCGGTCGGCACTGGCAAGGCAAAGATGCAGGGCGTCGACGATCCACTCTGGCACTGGACGCCATCGATCGCGCCGTCGGGCATGGCTTTTTACACAGGCAATCTCTTTCCGAATTGGAAGGGCAGTCTGTTCAGCGGCGCGCTGAAATTCCAATTGCTGTCACGGCTTGAAATCAAGGACGGCAAGGTGGTCAAAGAGGAACGTCTGCTGCAGGGACTGAATGAACGCATCCGCGACGTGCGGGAGGGACCGGACGGCGCACTCTATCTGCTTACCGACAACTCGGGCGGGCGCATTTTGCGTGTGGCACCTGCGAAATGACCTTTTGTCATTCCGGGACGCGGCGTCACCACCTGTAAAACACGAAGAACGCGCCGGCAGCGATAAGCGCGAAGCCAAAAGCCTGACTCAAGGTGATCGGCTCACGTAGATAGAAATACGAGAACGCGGCAAACACAGTGAAAGTGATGACCTCTTGCAGGGTTTTGAGCTGGGCGGCGTTATAGACGGCATTTCCATATCGATTGGCCGGGACCGCCAGGCAGTACTCGAAAAACGCAAGGCCCCAGCTGATCAGGATCACTTTAAAAAGCGGCACTTCCTTGTAGCGCAGGTGCCAGTACCAGGCGGCGGTCATGAAGACATTTGAGCCGGTCAGCAGCAGGATCGGCGTGAGATAAAGCGACAAAGCAGGCATGTCATTCTCGGGTGTGCGGGAGGATTCGTGATGAGGGCAAGATCAGCGGCTCGTTGCGATGAAAGTCCACAGTGCCTGTTCACCGCATCCTACCGCCGAATACCAACGCATTGCTCCCGTCAGTTGTTGCGTCGCGGGTTGCCCTTCCGACAGTCCTGCCGGCACTGATGTGCCGGGGTTGCATATTTTCTAGCGATCAGGCGACTGGAAGATCGGAGATATTTTCAGCGCCGGAGGCGTACAGTAAAGCGCCGTGCCTGTGAAGTATTTCACACTGGCCGGCGTGCGGGACCGATATTGAATTAAACTTCGGGCATTCCGAAGCCCAGTCGTTCAGCATCGTGCTCTTTGATCCCGCCGGATCTTTAAAGAGTATGCCCTCGGGGAATCATGGCTGCACACGACAACACTATGAAAGGCAAGCGCTGGCGCGATTGCATCGCAAGGGGCTGGCAAAATTGCCTCGACCTCGCACTGGTACTCTGGATTGTGCGCGTGCCGCTCTGTGCGGTCATCGTCGGATTCCTGATCCTCGACTACACGGCTCAGGCACAGGACCTGTTTACGGAGTTCGCGGACGATTACGGCCGCCTTATCCTGTTTCTTGCGTTGCTGACCCTGGTCTGGGCTGCAACGACCCATTATGCAGCACGTCTCCTGCTCGACACCGACAAGCGCTTCGGCGCCTACGTTAATGCCCACGCGTCGCACTTCCTGACATCCGTCGAACGATGGATTCCTCGCGTGCTCGGCATGATGCCTTTTGCCATCGCCCTGATCGCATCGGAACGGTCGATCTGGAATTTGCCTGAGATTGCCGACGCCGGAAAAATTTCTGCAGTCGTTCGGACGTTGCGCGTGTTCGATGCCCTCGTTGTGGCGGTCGCCGCGGCATTCCTTTGGTACATGGTGAAACGTCAGGACCTGATGGCAACGAGGCTGGTGCGGCGAGCCGAGGCCAAAGCGGGCATCGTCAATCGCCTCTTGCAGCCGCTCGGTTTGGGCGGCAACGGCAGGCAAAATGCCCATGATGCAAGGCGGATTCAGCCGGCGCTCGGACCACTGCTGCTTATCATCGTCTTTCTTCTCGCTGCTGCCGTTATTTTTGCTGGCGCGGATCATGCCGCCGCTTGGTTACCTCGCGCGCTGATCGTTCCGGTCATCCTCGGAGGATGGCTGCCGCTGCTGACATTCCTTTCGGGGCTTGGACGGCGAATGAGAGCGCCGCTGATCGTTGGTGCTGCACTTCTAGTCGCGGTGTTTTCTGCCTTTCTCGGCGACAATCATTCCGTCCGGCGGATCAATGCGGCAACGCTTCTAAACCGGCCTGTCGATATGTCGACAGTTCGCCTCAATCAGGCACTCGACCTGTGGATGAGGGAGAACGGCTGCGCGGGAAACCCCGGCTCATGTCCGAGGCCGATCATCATCGTTGGCGCCGGCGGCGCAAGCCGGGCAGGATTTTTTACAGCGAGTGTCATCGGGGAGTTGCTCGATCAGGCAAAATTTCACACTTCGGAAGGCAACACGCTCGATGCCGGCAAGATCCGCAAACGAATCTTTGCGATCTCCGCGGTCTCCGGAAGTGCCGTCGGCGCTGCGATGACCGTCGCGGCGCTCGCGCGATCCGGCCCCGAAACAATTCAGCCCTGTGGCAAACACAATCCTGGCCTTTGGTATGGCGAAGACATCAATAACTGGCGGGATTGTCTCGAGGCGTTGATGGCGGGCGACTTTCTGACCGCGACCATGATCGGGCTCACCTTTCACGACACCATCCGTTTCGGTTGGTGGCGGGACCGGGCAGCATTGCTCGAACGATCGTGGGAGCTGCGTTTCGCGAACGTCATGGGCACCAGGCGAGGCAACTGGCAGGACGGCTGTCCGGGCGACATGCGTTGTCCCTTCATGACGGTGCGTCCGAACGCGCAGCGCTGGGTGCCCTTGCTTCTTCTGAACGGCACTTCGGCGGCGACTGGGCGGCGACTGCTGACCACAGTGCTCGATTCAGACTACTCGGTGACGCACGGCTGCCCAACCCAGGCGCCTCAGAAGATCGTGCGCGAATTAAAAGCAAAGTCGCCCGTAAAACAAAATTATGAGGATCGTGGCTGCCCAATTTTCATGGACGCCACTCCGTTTCATGAGTTGCTCGCGAAGCAAACCGACATCGGCTTCTCGACAAAGCTTCAGCGGTGGTTCCTGTGGGAATATGTTCGCGAAAAGTTGCCGTTCCTCAATATTTCCAGGCAAAGGCTCGACGATGTACGCCTGAGCACAGCCGCACACAATTCGGCGCGATTCCCGGTGATCTCGCCGCCGGGCGCGGTGCGCAATTTCGAACACAACATTGTCGATCGTATTGTCGATGGCGGCTATATCGAAAACTACGGCGCGCTGACCGCAATGGAGCTTGCCGTCGCAATCGACGCGGTTGAGCCGGCGCTCGCACCGTTCGTGCTCGTGATATCCAATGACCCGGAAGAGAACCCCGACCTCAACCGCATTGATGTGCCTGATACCGTTTTCCTGACCGACGTATCGATCCCCGTTGAAGCAATCGAAAATACACGCAACGGCCGAGGCAGGCTGGCGGTGTTGCAGCTCAACGCCGCACTCGACAGGCTGACCAATTCATCTTGCCGCCGCAAAAATACCGCCCACGTCCGCGTCTGGCCGCAATATGCCCCGGCTGGTGAGGGCGAAAAGAAAGAAACCCGGCCAGTCTCATTGAGCTGGTGGCTCTCGACACCGATTCAAATTCATCTGCACCAGCAGACCGAGGCCGGCAAGAGTGGCAACAAGAACAGCAGCGAGATCGAGGAAATCTGGCGTGCCCTCGAGGATACCTCGGCCTGCGTGGCGCGTTGAGATCTATTTCGACGCGGCGGCTTTCAGAATAGGCGTCAGGCGATCAACTTCGCTTTTGACCAACGCTGCGAGCGCCTTTGGCCCGCGCCGATTCGGCTCCGCAATTTCGGCGCCGAGCGCGCCCAACCGCTTCTGCACTGCCTCCTCGCTCAGGCCCTTGCTGAGAGCATCCGCGAGCTTGTCGATGATCGCCTGCGGCGTACCCTTCGGCGCGAACACTGCATAGAAAGGCGCGCAGTCAAACTCTGGCAGGCCCTGCTCATGCGAGGTCGGCACGTCGGGCAACAGTGGGCTGCGCTTCTTCGATGCTATGGCCAGCGCCTTGGCGTTGCCGGCGCGCACATGCGGCAATGGCCCGAGCACCGGATCGCAGTCATAGTCGATCTGGCCCGCGAGAATTGCATTCATCACTGGCGCGGTGCCGGTAAACGGCACCAGCGTCGGCTTGATGCCGATCGCCGAGTTGAGCAGCAGGCAGCCGACGTAGGATACCGAACCGACGCCGGCGTGCCCCATGTTGAGCTTGCTCTCGTTCGCTTTTGCGTAGGCAATGAACTCCTTGAGATTGTTCGCGGGGAAGTCCTTGCGGACGGTAAGCAGTTCCGGCTGCTCCGCGATCAGGCCGATCGGCTCGAAGTCTTTTTGCGGGTCGTAGCCGAGGTTCGGATAGAAGAACGGCGCCGCCGCATGCGTACCCATGTGGCCGGAAATAAGCGTGTAGCCGTCGGCAGCGGCGCGCGCGGCGCGGAGCGACCCGACGGTGCCACCGGCCCCGCCAACGTTTTCAACCACGAATTGCTGACCGAGGTGCCGGCTGAAGATGTCCGCAACGATCCTTCCCGTGACGTCGGCGGGTCCGCCGGCCGCGAACGGCACTATTACGGTTACCGTTTTCGTCGGATAGTCCTGCGCCTGTGCTCCGCTGATGCCCGCAAGCAGCACAAGCAGAGCCGCGATCTTTCGTCCTCCCATCGTGCCCTCCCCTTAAAATCTTCAGATTTTTATGGATGGAACCATACCATGGTGCGGGAGGGAAGCGCACGACGACCGCCACATTTTGCTGAGCGCGTTCTCGCAAACAAAAGCGATTCAGCGGGCGCCTGTGAAGCTGGAACTTTATCTGCGACAAACCTGTGCACTGTTGTGCATCTCTCATAGAGCGGTGCGAGCGGACACCTATGATGCCCTCCGGGCACTTGGGGAGGCGGCATTGAAATCATTCCGTCCAATCGCGGCTGCATTGATGCTCGTTGCATCGGGCTGGACCGTTTCGGCTGAAACAGCAGAAGACCGGCAGGCGTGCATCGGAGATGCGTTTCGGGTCTGCTGGTCCGCCATTCCGGACCGCAACAACGTGCTTCAGTGTCTGGTGGAAAACAGAAGTCAGCTTAACCCGAGTTGCCGCGAGGTCATAACCAGATACACCAGGTCGCATCGGCACAAAGCGACACGATCCGCGCATAGCGGACGTTCGCAGGCGGAATAACGCAACCCTCAGCCGTACCTGAGCTTCATCGCGAGAATTGGCAGCATCAGCGCGAGCGTAGCGCCATTTGAGCCAATCAGCGGCCAGTCTTCGATGGCGAGTCCATAGACAAGCCAGAGAAGGACGCCCGCCGTGAATGCACCGGTCGCCGGCAGCGAAAGCGCCCGCGTCTCCTTCTCTCGAATGACCTTGATCGCCTGCGGCAGCCAGCACAGCGTGGTGAGCGTGGCGCCTGCAGCGCCAATGAAGTCGACTGGCCATCCGAATGTCATGCCGCAGCCATACACAGATTCGCCTGTGCGTTTATGACAATCTTGCCTTCGTCTCCTTCGGCGCGCAGGCTCTCGTCATGGCATCTCCAGCCTCTGCACGCCGGATCGTCTGCGTCCGATGTGGCGCTTCTTTTGACTGCGGCCTTTCCGGCGATTGCTGGTGCGCTGCCGAGCCCTATCGTCTCCCGACGACCAAGGCTTCGATTGAAGATTGCCTGTGCCCTGCATGTCTGCGCAAGGCAGCCACGGCACTCGCCGAGAGCCGCCGCGAGGCAGAGCGAGGCGGCTAGCCGCACCCACGTCCATTCGTCTATAGAGAGCGGCCGCAGTCCGCGGCCGCAGGACGAGAGACAATATTTATGATCGACTTTTACGCGCTGACCAGCCCGAACGTGCAGAAGATCTTCATCATGCTCGAAGAATGCGGGCTGCCGTACAACATCAAGCCGGTAGACGTGTGGGCCGGTGAACAGTTCACGCCGGAATTTGCCAAAATCAATCCGCTTCTGAAAGTGCCTGCGATCGTCGACAGTGATGGGCCCGGCGGCAAGCCTTATACGGTGATCGAGTCGGGCGCGATCCTGATCTATCTCGCGGAAAAGACCGGCAAGTTCATCCCGCATGAGCCGGTTGCACGCTACGACACGCTGCAATGGCTGGTGCTGCAGATCGCCAATCTCGGCCCGATGAGCGGCCAGCACGTGCACTTCAGTAAATTCGCCGGTCCTGGCCACGACTACAGCGCTAGGCGCTATCGCACGCAGGTGATCAAACTGTTCGATCTTTATGAGGAACGGCTGGCGACACGACCTTACGTTGCCGGCAACGACTACACGATCGCGGACATCGCCGCATGGCCGTGGCTTCGCAATTTCGAGCTACTGGCGATCGATCCTGGCAAATATCCGACGATCAAGGCCTGGGCCGACAAGATTGCCGCGCGTGACGCAGTCAAGCAGGCGCTTGCGCATCTCCCCACGCTGAAATCTGTCCGCGACAAGGCCACCGATGACCAGAAGGACAGGTTCTTTGGCCGTGGAAGATACGCACGAGCATAACGAACCAATTCCGCTACGCACAGGCTTGATCACGTAAGCGTGCCTTGCTCCCGACATTATGCGGTTCTAACTTACAATGAATCGCATGGTGTTGAGTTGAACGCGCGCGGCGCCCCGGCGTCGCGCGCTCTCGCGTTGGAAAGCCGATGTTTCACTTTTTCGAGAGATCGCTGAAGCCGACTGCGGTGCCGCAGACAGCTGAGCCGCCGGCCGGTCTTGTTGCTTTCTACTGGCACTACGCGCGGCAGGCAAAACCGCTGTTCCTCGCGCTGTTCGCCATCGGCTTTGCCGTGGCGCTGATCGAGGTGATGATTCCCGTCTTCATTGGCAAGGTCGTCACGCTGGTAACAGCGAGCAAACCGGAAGAGTTGCTGGCGACCGCCTGGCCGTGGCTGCTCGGCATGGCCGCCGTGCTGCTCGTGCTGCGGCCCCTCGCCTCGACAAGCCAGCACCTGCTGATGAATCAAGCCATCGCCGCGAACGTATCGAACCGCATCCGTTGGCAAAACCATTGGCACGTATCGCGGCAGTCCTGGTCGTTCTTCCAGAATGACTTCGCCGGCCGCATCGCGACACGCGTGATGCAGACGGGGCCGGCGATCCGCGAAAGCCTTGTATCGTTGCTGACGGCGGTCTGGTTCATTCTGATCTATGGCACTTCATCGTTGATCCTGCTGGCGTCCGCCGACCGATGGCTGGCGTTGCCAGTCTTGCTGTGGTTTGCCGGCTACATCGTGATGCTGCGCGTCTTCGTACCGCGCATGCAGAACAAGTCGAAAGTGATGTCGGAAGCGCGCTCGATGTTGACCGGGCGCATTGTCGATACCTACACGAACATCGTGACGGTGAAGCTTTTCGCGCGCGCCAAGGAAGAGGATGGCTATGTGCGTGAGGCGATCGACTACCACACCGACCGCTTTCATGAGTCGCTGCGCCTGAACACGCTGTTCGCGCTCACTTTGACGGTCCTGAACTCACTGCTGGTCACGACCACCGGCGCGTTCGCCATTGTGCTGTGGCGCTACGGCTATGTCGGCGTCGGCACGGTCGCGATGGCACTGCCGATGACGATGCAGATCATCAGCGCGTCGGGTTGGGTCGCCTGGCAGATCACCGACATCTTCGAGAACATCGGCGTGGTGCAGGAAGGCATGCTCACGATCGCGCGGCCGCACACGCTTGTCGACCGGCCGGATGCGCGCACGCTTAAGGTTGCTCGGGGCGAAATTAGCTTCGAGAACATCCGTTTCGGCTATGGCCGCGAATCGGGGTTGATCGACGACCTCACACTCGACGTACGTCCGGGTGAGAAGATCGTGCTGGTCGGGCGCTCCGGTGCCGGCAAATCGACATTGGTCAACCTGCTGTTACGGTTCTTCGACCTCGAGGGCGGCCGCATTTTGATCGATGGTCAGGATATTGCCGTCGTGTCGCAGGAAACCCTGCGAGCTCATATCTCGATGGTGACGCAGGATACCTCGCTGTTGCACCGCTCGATCCGCGACAATATCCGCTACGGGCGGCCAGATGCGGGTGAGGCGGAAATCATTTCCGCCGCGCAAATGGCACATGCGCATGAATTCATCCTCGAGCTGGAGGACTGGAAGGACCGCCGTGGCTACAACGCCCATGTCGGCGAGCGTGGCGTGAAGCTATCGGGCGGCCAGCGCCAGCGTGTCGCCATTGCACGCGTGATCCTGAAGAATGCGCCAATTCTCGTGCTCGACGAGGCAACCTCGGCGCTCGACAGCGAGGTCGAGGCCGCCATCCAGTCGAGCCTCGGCACCCTGATGCAAGGTCGCACGGTGATCGCGATCGCCCACCGGCTGTCGACGATTGCGCAGATGGACCGCCTGATCGTGCTCGACCATGGTCGCATCGTCGAGCAAGGCTCGCACGAGGAGTTGCTTCGTCATAACGGTCACTACGCCGCGTTGTGGCGCCGGCAGTCCGGCGGCTTCATCGATTCCTCCGTGCCTCAGCAGGCCGCCGAGTAGAGCTAACAGGCGGTGCCACGGCTACCGCCGGCCTTGTTTACGCGACGTGATGTTTCGACCATCTGCAGATTTCCGCCCTGATGGCCGCTTGCGCGTCGGGAAGGGTTCGGGTTCGCAGTTAAGCAGCGGCCTGATCACCGACAGGTGTTCAATCACAAAATCGAAGACTGCCCGCACGCGTGGCGTCTGTCGCATGTCCTGATGCATGAGCAGATAGAAGGGTGTGGCCATTTGGGGCACCGGACCGAACACTCGCACCAAATCTTTTTCGTATTCTCCGACAATGAGCGGCATTGGTGCGAGCCCAGCCGCCGATTTTGCCGCCATCAGCAAAGCCGTCAGGTTGCTACCGTGAGCAGCCACTGTCGCTTTCGGAGCGACAGACTTAAGCCAGCGGACAGACTGATGATCGCGCAATTCGCCTGAGAACATCACGACAGCATGATCGTTGATATCTGCTGCTCGCCGGACACTCCCGTGCCGCGCCACATATAAGTGGCTCGCATAAACAGCCCATTGAGAATCGGCAATTTTTCGGCCGAACAATGCGTTGTCGGTGGGCGTTTTCGCGCGAATGGCGATGTCGGCTTCGCCTTTTGCAAGATCAAGAGTCATGTCGCTCATCGCGAATTCAACGCGTAGGGCCGGATGCCGCGTCCGCAATTTCTCGATGAGGCGCGAACGCATCAGACGCGCGCCAACCGCCGCCGGACATGTGACCTTGACTGTGCCTCTCGGCTCTTTGCTCGACGCCGAAACATGCCGTTCGAAGGCCACAGCCGCGTCTTCTACGCTTTCGGCATAGCCGAGCATCTCTTCTCCAAACTCCGTGAGCCGGTATCCCGTCGGATGACGCTTCACCAACTGGCAGCCAAGACGTTTTTCCAGTTCTTGCAAGCGGCGGTGCACCGTCGATTGATTGACGCCGATCGACTTGGCGGCAGCGAGCGTGCTTCCGGCCTTGGCCACCGCCAGGAAATATTTGAGGTCGCTCCAGTCGAACATGCGTTAGTTATGCACTTTTGCCCGCTCACTTCGCAATCTTGCTGCTGCGTTTTGGAGAGACTTTGTGCCCTTATCGAGCATTGTCGACCAACGGCGAGCCGGAACGGCGTCCGGAAGGATACTGCAATGCCTGACCCAGCGATGATGTCACGCACTACCGGCCGGCGCCCCCTCAAAGCGATCAAAGTCGAAGCCGGCCGCGACCGCGACGACAACGCACTGCAGATCGTCGACTGGCGGTTCGAATGCAAGGTATCTGGCCGCGATACCAATGGTGATTATTGCATCTTTGATACGATCCGGTCTGGTAGAGGCGGTCCACCGCTGCACGTTCACCATGATCAGGACGAATGGTTTTATGTGCGCGATGGTGAATTCGTTTTTGTTGTCGGGAACGAAATGTTCCATCTGAAGCCCGGCGACTCCCTGCTCGGCCCACGAGGGGTACCGCACACGTTTGCCGGCACTACGGATGCGAGTGCACTGCTGATCATGTTTCAGCCGGCCGGAGGAATTGAGCAGCTCTTCCTCAAGGCATGTCACACGAGCCAATTGCGGCCACTGACGCTTGACGACTGGCGCCTGTTCGGCCGCGCTTATGGTGTCGATATTGTCGGCCCACCGCTGACTGTGGACTGACCGCTATGTGGCAAACCCCGAAAATCATTGCGATGGCAGCTTTTGCACTGCTGATTGCGTATGTCATTGTATTTTACGGTGTGCATTCCGCCGGCCGGGCCTTGGTGGCAGAAGCGCGACTTCTTCAAGGTCAACCATCATCTGCGACCGGTATCGCTCGCGCCCTCGCTGCGCGACAGTGATAGACTTTACCGTCCAGCCCAATCACTGATTGAGTCGATAGATTTTGCGTCGAGGAGGACAAGATACTGTTTTCCGGCGGATGTTCCTGTGGCGCCGTGCGATTCGCAATCGAGGATTACGTTTACGCCCATCTCTGCCATTGCGATGCGTGCAAGAAGCGGACAGGCCGCGCCTATGGGATTTCGGTAGTTGTCGAGAACAGGCAGGTCATCGAATTTCGCGGCGAAACCAGAATCTTCACACTCGTCGCTGAAAGCGGCAAAGAGGTCGACTACGAGTTCTGTCCTCATTGTGCTGCGACGGTGCGGTGGCACGTTGCTGCCCTCAAGGAACGGCAGATTCTGGCGGGCGGAGCATTCGACGACCCGCGGCCATTTGACGTAGCCGGCGAGATGTATGCCGGAATGGCCATCCCTTGGGCTCGGATTGGATGCGAAATAGTCCGGACTGGTGAAGCGGACGAGGCCTGTCGCGCAGCTCTGATCGCAAGGCGAAAGGACGTCAGGAGCCGGGTCGACAGGTCTAACCCGCACCAGTGAAGCGGGACGGGCGTGCCGGCCACCTGTGCCATTCTCCCTCCTGTCATATGTGACGACCCCGTTCGCCGGCCACGAACAGCGAGAGAAGTCCTCGCATGGACACAGCAATCTGGCCGACGCGCTTCGCCGCATGCGAGCATTTTAAAAGCCGCCGTTCCGGCCTTTTCTCGCGCGCCGGACCACTTCATAATATTGTCCCGCCCTTTGCTGTCAGTACACGGACAAGTCGCATGATCCTTGAAATCGCACAGATCGACGTGAAGCCCGGCATGGAAACCGAGTTAGAAAGCGGCGTGAATAAAGCTGCGCCTATCTTCAAGCGCGCCAAAGGCTGCAAGTCCATGACCCTGCACCGCTCGCACGAGATGCCGCAGCGCTATCGGCTTTTTGTGCAGTGGGAGACGATCGAGAACCACACCAAGGACTTCCGCGAATCCGCCGACTTTCAGGAATGGCGCAAGCTGGTCGGTCACTGCTTCGCCTCCCCGCCTTATGTCGAGCATGTGGCCGAGGTGATCCGCGGTTTTTAAGATGATGACAAAGCGAAAACAAACTCCGCTCATTCCCGCGTAAACGGGAATTGAGGAGCCGAACGCAAAGATCTTTCCATGAATTCCTGGGTCCCCGCTTGCGCGAGCACGAGCGGATAACGAAACTGCAGATCAGCATGACCAACGCGACCAACCACATCCTCACCACTCACACCGGCAGCCTGCCGCGCACGGCGAAAGTCGTGGAATTGCTGCTTGCCGAAGAGAAAAATCCCGGAACGCGCCACGCCGAATTGCAGGCAGCGGTTCGCGAGGCGGTCGCGGGTGTTGTGCAAAAGCAAACCGAACGTGGACTGGACATCATCAATGATGGCGAGCAGGGCCGCACCGATTACACGGTGCACGTTCTCAAGCGCCTGACCGGTTATGAAGGCCAAAGCGCGCCGCCGATGGGCACCGGTGAACCGGAATTTCCCGAGCTTGCGGAAATTCTCAAGCACTTCGCCTCGCCCTTCCAGTATCGTCCGGCCTGCAACGGACCCGTGGCCTGGAAAGACTGGCCGGCGGCACAGGCGGACATTGATCTCGCAAAGGCGGCGCTAAAAGACGCAAGGGCAGAGGACATTTTTATGACCTCGCCCTCGCCCGGCCAGATCGCGCGGTACTTGAAGAACCGCTATTACAAGACGGATGAGGAATACATCTACGCGCTCGCCGACGTGATGCGACGCGAATATCAGGCAATCGTCGAAGCAGGCTTCATCCTCCAGCTCGATTGTCCGGACCTCGCGATGCTTCGGCATATGGTCTATCTCGATCTGCCGCTTGCCGACTACCGTAAGATCATTTCCGTCAATGTCGCCGCACTCAATCACGCGGTGCGTGAGCTGCCGCCCGAGCGCATGCGCATGCATGTGTGCTGGGGCTCCACCATGGCGCCGCATCACACCGACGTCGAGATCAAGGACATCATCGACATCGTGCTTTCGGGCCGGCCGCATGCCGTGTCGTTCCCGGCGGCGAATGCGCGTCACGAGCACGAATGGAAGGTCTGGCGCGATGTGAAGTTACCTGCAGGAAAGAAGATCATTCCGGGCGTGATCGATTCAACGACCAACGTGGTCGAGCACCCGGAAGTGGTGGCCGACCGCATCCTGAATTTCGCCAACGTGGTCGGGCGCGAGAACGTGATGGCCGGTGTCGATTGCGGTTTCGGCACCTTCGCTGGGCGCGTGCAGGTCGACAGCAAGATCGTCTGGCTCAAACTGCAGTCCCTGGTCGAAGGCGCGCGGCGGGCGAGCAAACAGCTTTGGGCGAAAGCGGCCTGATTTGCCCGCTCGTTCGCAAAAATGCGACAGTAGACTAGTTGAATGTGCGCAGAAGTTGGTCCGTGATCGGCTTCAGCAGATAACTCATCATCGTACGGCTTTCGGTCTGCAGAAATACCTCGGCCGGCATTCCGGACACCAGCTGCAGGCCGCCGAGCCGCCGGCGTTCGCTGGCCGGAAGCGTCACGCGAACTGTGTAGTAGGCCGCGTTGGAATTCCTTTGTCTGTCATGGCTCAAATCGGCCGACACGAATGACACAATGCCGTCAAGCTGCGGGGTCGTGCGCTGATTGAAAGCCGGAAAACGAATAGAGGCGCGCTGCCCCGCGCGGACGTGATCGATCTCCTGGGGAGGAAGTCTGGCTTCGATCTGCAATTCGTCTGATTCCGGCACAATTTCCATGATGACTTCGCCCGGCGTGATCACGCCGCCGATGGTGTGGACCGCAAGTTGATGCACGATGCCGTTGGTAGGCGCGCGCAAATCGACACGCGCGAGTAAATCGCGGGCGGCGATGGTTTTCTCGACAAGCTCGGCTTCCTTGTCCTGCGCCTCGCGCAGATCTTTCATGACCTCCGTGCGAAAGTCCTGGTCGATACGTATGATCTGGAGCTGCGTTTCGCTGATTTTTGATTTTGCTTCCGCGATTGCCGCCGTCGCCTGACCACGCTCGCCATCGAGACGGGCAGATTCCCGCTGCAACGATGTCTTCCGAGTCAGAGGTACAAGGCCCTTCTGATAAAGGCTGTCCACGCCTTGAAGCTCGCCTGCGATCAGCTCGTGCTGGGACGCCTTCGATTTTACCTGCGCGTCGAGACCAGAAATTTGCTCATGCAGCTGTGCGATACGGCTTTGTAAAAGCTCCTTTGCGCTGTTCCGCGCCGCTGCACGGCTGTTAAACAGCGAAATTTCCGATGACCACAGCCGGTTTTGATCATTGGTGCTTTCCGGATCGGCCATTTCGTGCGGCATTTGCGGCTCAAAACCATCGCGTTCGGCCACCAGCCGCGCCAGCCGCACGCGAATCTGCCCGAGTTGCTGGGTCACGACTTGGGCGTTGGCCCGTGGCTGGGTTTCATCGAGATGCAAGAGCAGGTCACCGGCGCGTACATGCATCCCGTCGCGAACCGGGATATTCGACACCACTCCGCCCGCAGGATGCTGAATCTTTTTCACATCCGATTCAACGACCAAGGTTCCAGGCACGATGACGGCACCTGATAGCGGCACCAAGGTTGCCCAGCCGCCGACAATACCGACGCCAATGATCAGAATGCGAAGACCGGTTTTGAGTTCGCCTTCATAGGCGCGCACAAGCCGCACCGTGAGCTCTTTCTCGGAGTCCTCCAATGCGCCAGCATCTGTTTGACCCGCCAGAAAACCGTAGGCAGGGGCCGCGCGGGAAAACAATCGACGCCGGACAAACTGCCACGCCAGCGCGAAAAGAGATCGTCTTCGTCCGCCGCGCTGCGGTGACACATGTCCAACGTGATCCACCGCCGGAACGACCGACAGCTTGCGGCCAGGATGACGATTGGACTTGTGCAGTTCGCGTTTGTCATGCGTCTTCGACCGGCAAGGACTCCGTTCGGTTTTTTCCACGGGCCGAACCTCGGCTATCACCGCGGCGCACTGTCGCCCGGATGGCCTTGCAATTGCCGGCGCATTGCGGCGTGGGCGCGGTCTCTTTTCCAGCTTGCGCCTGCTCAGACCAAATTTGTCGAGGAGCCGGTTGACCGGGCTATCGACCGTTTCATGCGCACTATTTTTCTGTTTGTGAGCGCCGGTCGAAGGCCAGTTGGTTGACTGAAGGTCAACGGCCCGCGGAAAACGCGCCCGCTCCTGCCGCTCCTGGTCAAGAAACTTTTGCAGCCGGCGCAATTCCCAGACAAGGGGGGCCTGCTGCTGGCCTGTCGAATGGCCAACGACATCGTCAGTCTCCTGGTATTCAGGCGGAAGACCGCGAGCATAGAAGTCGGTCATGACGCCGCTCCTGCTGCCAAGCGGGAAGCTCTGCCACTTTGTTTCGGAGGTACGCCTGCCCGGACGGCGGATTGCGCGACACGCGCAAACACCGCCTCACGCGGCCCGAACGCGATGGCCCGGCCGCCGTGTATCACCATTGCCATGTTCAATGCGGCCAGTGCGTTGGGCCGATGCGAGATGACTATGACAATGTTCTGTTCGCTACGCAGAGTTTCAATCGCATTGACGAGCGAATTTTCGCCGTCGGCGTCGAGATTGGCGTTTGGCTCATCGAGCACGATCAAGAAGGGATGGCCAAATACAGCCCGCGCCAGGCCAATCCGCTGGCGCTGCCCTGCCGACAATGAGACACCCCGTTCGCCGATCCGGGTATCATAGCCGTCCGGCAGACGCAGGATCATCTCGTGCGCGCCGGATACCCGTGCCGCATCCAGGATCGACTCAGATGTCGCGCTTTCATCGAAGCGTGCGATATTTGTCGCGACGGTGCCGTCGAACAATGCGACATCCTGCGGCAAATAGCCGATATGGCGCCCTAGATCGTCATAGGACCAGCGATCGAGAGCCGCACCATCGAGCCGCACGGTGCCGGCCGCCGCCGGCCAAATACCCACAAGCGCTTTGGCGAGGGAGGACTTTCCGGCGGCGCTGGCACCCAGAAGCGCCAAACCATGTCCCGGTCTCAATTCGAAGGATACGCGGGAAACGACCGTTTTGTCCGTGCCAGGCACCACTACACTGAGGTCTTCCACGGTCAGGCTGTGGTTCGGGCGCTGCAGAACGACAGCAGGTGCGGAAGGCGGTGCCGTCACTTTCAGGATCGCGCGCAGGCGGCCGATCCCCTCTCGCGCGGCGACGAATTGCTTCCAGTTCGTCAGCGCGACCTCAACAGGGGCCAGAGCGCGACCCATCACGATCGTGGATGCGATGATAATGCCACCCGATGCCTGGTCGACGATTACCAGATAAGCGCCGACTCCGAGGGCTGCCGATTGAAGAACGAAACGCAATATCTTGGCGGCGGCGCCGAGATTCGCATGAACGTCGGCGAGGCGCGTGTTGTGATTAATGTAGTGGTCGTTCGCAAGAGACCATCGTTCCGCCAGGCGGCCGGTCATGCCGAGCGCACGGATGACATCTGCATTTTGACGCAGTGCGTCCGACAGGACCTGACGTTGAGCGCTGCCCTCTGTCGATATCCTTGTCGCGCTTCTGGACTGCCACTCGGTAAGCAACGTCATGACGATGATGGCCACCGTCCCAGTTAAAGCCACCACTCCGATCGCCGGGTGAAAGAGAAACAGCGGAATCAAAAAAAGCGGAATCCATGGCATGTCCAGAAAAGCGGTCGGCCCGGCACCTGACAGGAATAAACGCACCTGGTCGAGGTCGCGCAACGGCTGTTGCGCCAGAATCGTCCTCGTACCCCGCAATGGAAGCGAGACCAGCGCGAAATAGATCAGAGGCTGCAGCTCAGCATCAAAAAGCGCGCCGATCCTGGCCAGCATGCGGGAACGGAGCGCGTCGAAATAACCTTGCAGCAAATAGGCGACGAGCACGATGACCGACAGGCCAAGCAAGGTCGCGATGTTGCGGCTCGGAATGACCCGGTCATAAATCTGCAACATGTAAACCGAGCCTGACAGCGTCAGGAGGTTGACCATGCCGCTGAATACGGCCACGCCTGCCAATCGTCGTGCGCTCGCGCGCAACTGAATTGCAACCGGGTCGTCCCCGTCGACAGACGGCATGGTCCCCCCATCAATAGTATCGCTTTGGTTTTGCTCTCCTCATTCGGCGCACTCGGCAGCTTCCGGCTCGATCTTGGCCACGCGGCCAATCCTAAACCAGGAAGTTGCCAAGATCGTGCGGATGGATTTGATGCGAATTAACGCCGTTCAAAACGACATGGTCGTCGCCGACCGCAATGACGGTGTTGCCGTGATCCTGGCGGATGTGAACGTTCCGGTAACCCAGTTTGCCGACGCCATCGAAATGAAGCTTGTCCACGCCCAGCGTGAAATCGGTAATAGTCGCGTTGATGCGGCCCTGTCCGATGACGAAGGTATCGGCACCATCACCACCGGTCATCGTCATGAGGCCACGCGCCGCAACCAGCGTGTCATTTAGATCCCCGCCGGTCAGGGTATCCTTGCCCGGCGATCCGATCACAAGTTGTGCCATACCTTCGGCAGCATCCTCTCCAGCCGGGTCTATTCCTCCCAGGGTGCCGCTATGCCGCTCCGTGGCGACGAATGCATCGCTCTGCATCGCTGTGGTATCAGTGTCGCGCAGTATCAAGTCAGACAAGGTGGTGCTCTTGATCTCATTCAGAGTCTGCTTATCGAAACCCTGGTTCTCGAAATAGTACCGATCGCCGTCGCGCAATGCCGTGAACTGATCGCCGATGATCTTGCCGAACGTGGGTCCAATGACGCTTCCTGCAACATGATCCTCCGCCAATCCACCGGTCCACAGATCGATGGCATCGACGGCACCATAGGCTTCCTCGAGAGCCGCCGCCGTCGCCGGATCAGAGCTGATTTGATCGAAGCTGGTGTAAGGCGTCAGTCCCAGCGCCTCTCGGGTCTGGTTCAGTGTACCCAACCCAAGATCATGACCGCGCTGGATATTGATCGCCGCGAGATCGACACCGTCTGGAGGATCGACCAGCAAATTCCGCAGGCCATCGACAAGATGGGTGTCCAGCGGATTCGCCAAGTCGCCGGACAGGTGCCGAAGCAAGCCGTCCGCGCCCGTAGCGCTGAAAGTCGCCGGATCTTCGAAGAATGACTCCGCCAGGGTCTGCTCCGAAGTGAAGGCACCGATATTGCTGATTGCGCTGATTTCGTCGGAGACGATGGAGTGACCAAAGCGATAGGCAGCACCCTCAAACTCTTCGGTGATCCGCGCGTCCACCGTGGGATCATAGCCGTGGTACGGTTGAATGGCGTCCTTGCCCAACAAATGCGGCAAGAACTCGCTGTAGGTAATGTTGACCATCTCAGCCGTCGTGATGGCTTTAGCCATCTCGTACAGCTGGTCGCCGCTCCAGTTCGGATGTTCCTTATGCAGTTGGTCGACCTGGTAATTGTGCTCGCGCACAAACAAGGTTTGCAAGGCTGTCAGATCAGGGTTCTCCTGCGCCCGCACGTCGCCCGCCATGAACATCCCGGTTTGCGGATCAATCGGCAGGTTGTTTCCTGCCGACGTTTTCATATGGCCGTCTGCTGTCCGCAGGCTCGCTGCAGTGGCTGGGTCGGACCCATATACCTGTGATCCATCCAGCCACCCTGTGATCGTGTTGATTGCAGTTGCCGGATGTCCAGGAACGCCAGTCGCGGGATCGATTGCTACGCGCGTCAAAGGAATGGTGCTGCCGGGCGGCAGAAATTCATCGTCATCCGGGACTGTGATCGAAATATCAGTGGTTGTGCCCCCTTTTTCCAGATCCAGATCGTGATCGACAAACTGGCCCCAAGCATACATCATGCCTGACAGCGCGGTTCCGCTGTCGTCCGTCAAATGCGGGCCGTCCTCTCCAGTGTCCGCCTGCGTCACAAGAATGTTGCTGATCTCGCGGGGGTTCGGCCCCGGTGTCATTGCACTGATCCCGTCTGAAAAATTCGCCGGAGCCACCCGAGCAAAGTCGGTGGCCGTTTGATTCATGGTGGGGTCAGCAAGATTGTTACCGGACCCGTCGATAGAGCGGAACTGAACATTTGATGCCGGACTCGGAGGATGGCCGCCACCCCCGTGATGAAAAAATGAGAATGGGTGCTCAAGGTCGATTTGGTTGAAATTGCCAAAGCCGTCGAGATCTCCGAATGCGGATTTTTTCATGACATCGCCCCTGTCGTGGTTGTCGCCGATGGCTGAACCCCGTTGCAAAAAATCTTGTGTTTCGAAAATGGTCTTTCGATGAGAGGAAAGTGATCTTTCGATGACCCGAGGCTCAGCCGCGGTTTGATGACACCATTATGCTGGCCTGTGATACCTGCACGAAGAAAATCGCAAAAAAATTCAAGTCCAATTTTTCACGTTCAGTTCGTATTAAAAATTCTGAGTGCCGCATGAATCTCCGTCCGGTCTTCACGTAATTTGACAATCGGCTCCCGCTGGGCTCGGTCCGCCTAAAAGTCGAACTAAATCCAGTTGCTTTCAACCAGAAAGCCAACGTCGGTTCCGGCGATCCCTCCACCAGAGATCAAGACAGTCGTTCATCCCCAAGACTTGGGGCGTACGGAAATCGACGCAAGACCTGAATCCCGTCATTGAGGGCGATTATGCGTTCGATGAGCCATCCATTCAGCGAGGGTAGTGAACTGCGCGAAGGCAGATTGAACTGTTGCAGCACGATTGTCAGTCCGGCAGACCCGTCGCACGAAGCGCGTCGCCCAAAGCGACGGCCAGCTGCGGCGCGCAATTTACACCTGTAAATTGTCTGCTGTAGCGAAACGCAGGCTGCAGGTCGAGGACGCGCGCCGCAGCCGCTTTGGCTTCCTCCAGCCGTCCGACTTTGGCGAGCGATGCCGCCAGCAGCATGTGGGAGATGCTGTGGGCGGGATTGAATTGGACGGCTTTGTAGGCCGCGCGGACCGCCTCGTCGTAACGACCACGATGAAAATGTCCGAGCATAAGCGCGTGGAATGCCGACCATATCCAGGGGTCGAACGGGCTCAGGCGCATTGCTCTTTCGCCCCATTCGATCGCACGCTCGGCTTTTCCGGCCCATCCGAACATGACGCCGCCAACGATGTAGGTGAGAGCGGATGAAGGACTGATGGCGAGCGCCGCCTCCACCGCTGCAAACGCCGCCGCATGATCGTGATCATCCATCCCGATGGAAAATCCTGCGAAAGAGAGAGCAATCGCATCGTCCTGGCCATGCAGAATGGCGGCGCGGGCATGACGGATCGACGCGATCCTACTTTCCTCGCGCAGCCCTGCGCGCAGGAACAGGCAGTGATGGCACATGGCGGCAAAGGCGTGCGCCAATGCATAGGTCGGCTCAAGCGTCAACGCACGCTCCAGAAGCGGGAGCGCCGCCGTCACCTGGGCCGGCATCCCGGAATAAACGTCGGACTGAGCCTGCAGGACGAGATCATAGGCATCGAGGCTGTCGGGCCGCTTGCGTCTGACACGCTCGATTTCGGCGCGACGCAAACTTGGCTCGATCGTGCCGACTACCGACAGCGCGATCTCATCCTGAAGCGTGAAGATGTCCTCAAATCTGCGATCGTACCGCTCAGCCCATACATGCGCACCGGTCGCGGCATCGATCAGCTGCCCGGTGATGCGCACGTGATCTGCCGCCCTCCGCACGCTGCCTTCCAGCACATAACGCACGCCGAGGTCGCGACCGACCTTCTTCACATCTGCGGGCTGGCCTTTGTAAATAAAGGTTGAGTTGCGCGCGATCACGAACAGCCATTTGATGCGCGAAAGGCCGGTGATGATATCGTCGACCATGCCGTCGGCGAAATAGTCCTGCTCCGGGTCGCCGCTCAAATTTGAAAATGGCAGCACCGCGATCGATGGCTTGTCAGGCAGCACAAGCGGCGATGTTGCCGGCACGTTGGTCTTGACGGCTGCGGTAGCGACGTCAGGCCCGATGTAGCGGTAGCCGCGGCGCGGCAAGGTCTCGATCCATTCCGCACCCCCGGCCGCCTCTCCGAAAATCCGCCGCAACGCCGAAATCTGCACCGTCAAGTTGCTGTCCTCAATCGCAAGTCCGGGCCACGCAGCTTCAATCAGAGCTTCCTTGGAAACCGGCTTTCCCGGCTGTTCCAGAAGTACGCGGAGCAGTGCAATGGCGCGTCGGCCCAAAACCGTCGGTTCGCCGCCGCAAAAAAGTATTCCGGCGTCTGCATCGAGATGGAACGGGCCGAATTGATGGATCGTCGTCATTAGCCGGTAGGCCCCTGTTTCAGAAACATTTTGCAACATTTTCGGAAGGGATTCACGACTTCACCGTGCGTGGGCTTCATGCTGCTGGCCGTAGCAGGTCGAAACAACGAGCCATGGAGAACCAGCATGAGCGCAAAGGCAGTCATTCGAATGCCCGGGGAGACCAACGGGGTCAGGCTGGCTGGACAGCCGTTGGAGTTCCTCGTCACCGGCGGTGACACCAAGCATACGTCCATGTTCGACTGGACCGTGCCGGCCGGCTTTTCGACCGGCCTACATGTCCATCGCGTTCAGGAGGAGACCTTCTACGTGCTGGAAGGCGAATGCCAATGGCAGATCGGCGACCAGACGGTCCGCGCCAAGCCGGGAACATATGTGTTCGTCCCTCCGGGCGTCCCCCACAACATCGGCAATGCCAGCGACAAGCCCGCAAGGATGATCATGACCGTTTCGCCGCCGGGCCATGAGCATTATTTCGAGGAGCTTTCAAGCATGGTTGCGGCGGGCAGTCCGCCGGACCCCAAGGCGATCGCGGAATTGCGAAGCCGCTATGACACCGATCAGCTTTCGGCCTTGAAAAAATCCGGCTGACTGACGGAGACGGAGACATATGACCACTGCGTGCCGTCCGGCCAGGCCGCCGGACGGCTTCGGCCACAAAGGGGTCAATAAAAAGCACCTCACACGACGGCGATCGCTTCGATTTCCAGCAGGAAATTTGGGTTCGCCAGGCCACGCAGCACACACAGCGTGCTGGCGGGCGGATGGTCGCCGAAATACTCCTGCAGGATGGAGCGCGCTTTCGGCACGTCGTGCTGATTGCAGATGAAGATCGTTACTTTCGTGACATCTTTGAGGCCGGCGCCGCCTTCGGCCAGCGCGAGTTTCAGATTCTCTATCACCATCTTGGTTTGCGCTTCAAAGTCATCGGGCGGCAGAACTTTTCCTGAGACATCGGCAGCGACTTGCTCGGCGCAGAAGACAAGCTTGCTGGCGCCCTGCGCGGTGACGACGTGTGAGTAATTGGCAAAGGGCTTGTGGGCTCTTGCGGGCGATTTGCGAGTCAACGTTGCCATGGCTTTCCTCATTTACTTCTGGATTGGCCAGTCCCACCGCTGGCTAGCTGTCCGTGTGCCTGTCCCACGGTTGTCAATTTTGCTAACGTCGCTCCACGCGTGGGGGAACGCCAACCGAAATTCAGAGGTGGGAACGATGACCGATACCAATTGGACAATCAGGGCGCGCGAATTTGCCAACTGCAATTGCTCCTACGGCTGCCCTTGCCAGTTCAACGGTTTGCCGACTTACGGAAATTGTCGTGCGGTCGTCGGAATCCAGATAGACACCGGCCATCACGGCACCACGAAGCTCGACGGCCTGAAGGTCGCCGGTATTTTCAAATGGCCCGGCGCGGTCCACGAAGGCAAAGGCGAAGCCGCCATCGTAATCGACGAGCGGGCGAACGAAGCCCAACGCGGGGCGTTGCTGCGCATTCTCAGCGGACAGGACACCGAGCCCGGGGCCACGATCTTCAATGTCTTTGCTTCAACGCTTGAGAAAGTCCATGAACCCATTTTCAGCAAGATCGACTTCGAGGTTGATATCGACAAGCGGCGAGCGCGGCTGGTCGTTCCCGGGGTTATCGAAATGCGCGGAGAACCAATACTAAATCCGGTGACCGGCAAGGAACACCGGGCGCGCATCGATATGGTTGGCGGCTTTGAATACAAGCTCGCAGAGATTGGCCGCGGGTGGGCGAAAACGCAAAAGCCCATGGCTTTCGAGCTCGCCGATTCGTACGGCCATTTCTGCCATCTCAATCTGAGCCAGAGCGGCATCATAAACTAAGCAATGACGGAAACCGCGCTCACAGCCGTCCTGCGGCGAGATCGCGTGATAGTTTGCGCATCGCTGTTTGCGCTGATTGCAATCGCCTGGGCTTACGTGCTCTGGCTCATTCCCACCATGAGCATGGGCGGCATGGAAATGCTCGACATGCGCATGATCGCCAATCCCTTTGACGTCGCGATGGTTCCCTCGCTGCAGCCATGGAGCGCGGCTGAGTTCACCTTCACGTTCGTGATGTGGGTCATCATGATGGTCGGCATGATGACCCCGTCTGTAGCGCCGATGGTCCTCATCTATGCGCGCGTAGGGAGGCAGGCCGAATTACAGGGGAAGCCGCTGGCAGCGACTGGCTATTTCGCTGGCGGTTATCTGACCGCGTGGGCCGTGTTTGCGCTCGTTGCCACGATCGGCCAATGGCTGCTGGAGCGAGCGAGCCTAGTGACCCCGATGCTCGAGAGCGCCAGCAATTTCATTGGCGGGCTCGTGCTTGTGGCGGCCGGACTTTATCAATGGACGCCCGTGAAGGACGCCTGTCTCAAGCATTGCCAGGCGCCGTTGCATTTCATCCAGCAGCATGGCGGATTTAGACGTGATGGCCTTGGCTCGCTCAGCATCGGATTTCGCCACGGACTTTATTGCATCGGTTGCTGCTGGGCCCTCATGGCCCTGCTGTTCGTGGGCGGGATCATGAACCCCCTATGGATTGCAGGAATTGCTGTTTTTGTTCTCGCGGAAAAAGTCATCCCCTCGGGCCGCGTCCTCTCCCGCATTTGCGGGGTCGTGCTTGTCGCGGCGGGAATTTGGCTGATCGCTACCGGTCATTCGATGCCGTAATATCGACGTCCGCCCCTTGCAGGTGGGGAGTTGGCAATGAGAATTCACACAGTCAAGGGCGCAGCTGGCGTAAATCTGCATGTTCGCGAATATGGAAAATCGGACGGCATTCCAATTCTCTTTATTCACGGCTGGTCGCAGAGCCTCCTCTGTTGGTCAAAGCAATACGGGAGCCCGCTTGCGGATGAGGCGCGCATCGTCGCTCTCGATCTTCGCGGCCACGGTATGTCCGACGCCCCGATGGAGCCGGATCACTATACCGATGGCGACAAATGGGCCGATGACATAGAGGCCGTGATCGATGAACTGGCGCTCGATCGGCCGATCCTGGTCGGCTGGTCTTACGGCGGCTACATCGTTTCGGATTACGTTCGCAGAAGAGGACAGGACAGGATTTCAGGTATCAATTTTGTTGCGGCCGCTGTCGTGCTCGGCCCGAAGGCTTTCGGTCCGCTTATAGGCCCAGGTTTTCTGGAAAACGCGCCGGGGGCCTGTCAAAAAGACCTTCCGGAAAATATCGCGGCAATTCGCAGGTTCCTGCGTGCCTGCATCGTCCAGCCAATTTCGCGGGATGAATTCGAGGAAATCCTCGCGTTCAATATGACGGTAAAACCCGGCGTGCGCGGCGCATTGATTCAGCGCGAGCTTGATTTCGCCCCGGTTCTCGAAGCAATCACCTTGCCCGTCCTCGTCACCCATGGGCGCGCGGACACCGTCGTGCTCCCCGCCATGGCGGAGTACATCCTGCACCATTGCAAGACTGCAAAAGCCTCGTGGTTCGAGGGTGTCGGTCATGCACCATTTCTTGAAGCGCCGGAACGATTCAATTCAGAGCTGAGAAATTTCGCGCGCGACGCATATCACTGAGCGTGCATGCCCGTGGCAGCAGGCTCGGTACGGTCGGACGAAGGCCGCTAGTTTCCAAACAGCCTGGACGGCGTCTCAACCAGAATCTTTCGTCGCACCGTTTCGTCAGGCGTCCAGTCCATAAATAAATCCAGCAGATGCCCGTCGTCCGGCATCGCCTCGGCGGAAATCCAGGGGTGCGGCCAGTCGGTACCCCACATCAACCGCTCCGGATTCGCGCGCAGTAGCGCGTCATGAAACGGTTTCGCATCCGGATAGTCGGGAAATTGCTCCGACAGCCGGTAGGCAGCCGAAACTTTCACATGCGCATGGCCGTCCCCGACCAGCTTTAGCAGTGCCTGGAAATTTGGCTCATTCACGCCTTTACTCGCCGGCACCATCAGCATGTGATCGACGACTACCGGCATCTCGCGCGACACCGCCTGCAATATCGGCGCGACGTCCTGCATCACCCGGTGATCGCAGAACAGCTGCATCACCCAGCAGAGCTCGGCCATGGTCTTGCGGAACACCTCGAACACTTTGAGGCCGACACCACGCACATAGCCTGGATCTTCAGGCAGCAGATGAAAGCGCAATCCGCGCATGCCGTGCCTGTGCCACTCGCGCAGCGTTTCCGGTTTCACGCGCCCGTCAGTGATGGCAATGCCACGCAGGTGCTGCGGAAAGCGCGTGATGGCATTCAGCACCACGCGGTTGTCGTAGCCGTGCGCGTTGCCCTGCACCACGAGCCCGTGCGCGCAGCCGAGCCTTTCGAGCAGCGCCAGATATTTTTCCGCCGGCGCGTCAGGCGGCGTGTAACCGCGGCCGGGCGCATAAGGGAATTTGTCCGCTGGCCCGAAGACGTGGGCATGCGAATCCCATGCGCCGGACGGTGGCATCACGCACGGCTTTTTCGGCTGCGCGACCGGGCCGGCGATGCGTGGCGGCTCTCGATCCGCGTCCATGGCACTTTACCCGAGCCGAATGTTGGCTTCCTTCACGACCTTACTCCACCGCGCCATCTGCTCGTCGACGAAGCTGCCGAACTCCTGCGGCGAGGTCGGACGGGTCTCGATGTTGAGCTGCTCGAAGCGCGCGATGACATTCGGATCACGCAGCGCCGCGTTGATGCCGGAATTGAGTTTTTGAATGATCGGCGCCGGTGTGCCGTGCGGCACGAAGACACCATTCCACTCATAGGCTTCAAAACCAGGCAGCGTCGCGGAAATGGGCGGGATGTCCGGCAGGCTGTTGAGCTTGCCTTTCCCCGTATGCGCGATCGCCTTTACCTTGCCGCCCTGAATCAGACCTACGACCGAGGACCCGTTCGCAAAGAAAAACTTCACTTGCCCGGAAACCACGTCGTTGAGAGCAAGGCCGCCGCCCCGGTACGGCACGTGGCTGACTTTGACCCCGGTCTGATGCCGGAACATTTCGAGCGACAGATGCTGCAGCGTGCCGTTGCCGGAGGACGCCATGTCGATGCCATCGGGCGCCGCCTTCGCCAAGGCAATGATGTCGGCAACCGTTTTGACCGGCACTGATGGCGTGACCACCAGAATATTCGGGACGAGTGATATGAGCGCGACGGGGTCGAAGTCCTTCTTGTAGTCGAAAGTCAGGTTCGAATAGAGCGACGAGTTGACGGAGAACGCGGTGGCATCATGCAGAACGGTGTAGCCGTCGGGCTCTGCTTTCGCCGCCATGGCCTCGGCGATCGTCCCACCGGCGCCGCCGCGATTTTCGATGACAAACTGCTGGCCGAACATTTCACCGATTTTGGCAAACACGATGCGCGCCGTCGTGTCGGCTCCGCCTGCCGGCGGATATGGCACGATCACGCGAACCGGCCGGTTCGGCCAGGCGCCCTGCGCGCCTGCGATCCGTACAAATGGCGCTAACACGAGTCCGCCCAACAGCACGCGCCGGGTTACTTTCGATCCAGTCATCATTTCCTCCCCGCTTTTCCGCCGGAAACCTAGCACCACGCCGCGCTGCGGGTCCCGCCCTTTCCTCGCCACGGGACTCGTCCCATATTCCGGGCAATGGCCAAATCTCCGAAAAAGCCGAAAGATCCTGCAAAGCCGACGCGTGCAAAAGCGGCGCGGCCCGACGATAAACCAACGCCGGAAGCGCTCGCCGATCTGCTCAATCCGGCGATCAAGAAAGGCACGGCGGGACTTGGATCGGGAACGGGCCTGCAGCCGCCGCCCGACAACTCATGGGACCGCCGGCGCGATTTTTCCGAGGCCCACAAGGCGCGCAAGTCGACGGCGAAGGAATTCAACGAAGCGCCGCAGCGCGACTACGCGGCGAGCCCGATCACCGGCCTCGATCCGAAACTGGAGAAAGAACTCGGACTGTCACCCGACGAACCCGAACTCCCCTCCCCCTTGTGGGGAGGGGTCGGGGGTGGGGGTGATGCGACCGCCGCGTCAGATACCCCCCACCACAACCCTCCCCAACAAGGGGGGAGGGAGCGCGCCGTGCGTGCTGAAAGTCAGCGCAACTCGAAATACCGGCTGCCGCGCGCGGACCTGCCGACACAGCCCGGCGGTTTTGGCGGCATGGCCAGCCAGCAATCGCTCGATCGTCTTCTGCGGGAGGGTCGGCCCGAATTCTCGGCGGTGCCATGGACGCCCCACCGCCCTCCACGTCCGGAGAAATCGGAGGGCGGCAAGAGGTTCGTGATCGCGTCGGACTTCGAGGCGAAAGGCGATCAACCGCAGGCAATCAATGAACTGGTGGAAGGCGTCAAGCGCAACGACCGCACGCAGGTGCTGCTTGGCGTCACCGGCTCGGGAAAGACCTTCACGATGGCGAAGGTGATCGAGGCGACGCAGCGCCCTGCCCTGATCCTCGCGCCGAACAAGACACTGGCCGCGCAGCTCTATGGCGAATTCAGGTCTTTCTTTCCCGGCAACGCGGTCGAGTATTTCGTCTCCTACTACGACTATTACCAGCCGGAAGCATATGTCCCCCGCACCGACACCTACATCGAGAAGGAATCCACGATCAACGAGCAGATCGACCGCATGCGCCACTCGGCGACGCGCGCGCTGCTCGAACGCGACGACGTGATTATCGTGGCATCGGTTTCGTGCATCTACGGCATCGGCTCGGTGGAAACCTATTCGGCGATGACCTTCACGCTGAAGCAGGGTGGCAAGATCGACCAGCGCCAGCTGCTCGCCGATCTGGTCGCGCTGCAATACAAGCGCACGCAGAGCGATTTCTTCCGCGGCTCGTTCCGCGTGCGTGGCGACACTGTCGATATTTTCCCGGCGCACTATGAAGACCGCGCCTGGCGCATCCATCTGTTCGGCGACGAGATCGAGAAGATCGAGGAGATGGATCCGCTTACCGGGCAGAAGACCGACGAGCTGGAATTCGTGAAAATTTATGCCAATTCGCACTATGTGACGCCGCGCCCGACGCTGATCCAGGCTATTGGCGGCATTAAGCACGAGCTGCGGCAGCGTCTCGATCAGCTCACCGCAGCCGGCCGCCTGCTGGAGGCGCAGCGGCTCGAGCAGCGCACAATTTTCGATCTCGAAATGATGGAAGCGACCGGCGCCTGCGCCGGCATCGAGAATTATTCGCGCTATCTCACCGGCCGCAAGCCGGGCGAACCGCCGCCGACGTTGTTCGAATATGTGCCGGACAACGCGCTGGTGTTCGTGGACGAAAGCCACGTCACGATTCCGCAGCTGGGCGGCATGTATCGCGGCGACTTCCGCCGCAAGGCGACGCTCGCCGAATACGGCTTTCGCCTTCCCTCGTGCATGGACAACCGGCCGCTGCGCTTCGAGGAATGGGATGCCATGCGGCCGCAGACGGCGGCCGTGTCGGCCACGCCCGGGCCTTGGGAAATGGAGGAGGCGCGCGGCGTCTTCGTCGAGCAGGTGATCCGCCCGACCGGCCTGATCGACCCGCCGGTCGAGATAAGGCCTGCGCGCCTACAGGTTGATGATCTCGTCGGCGAAGTGCGGCAGGTCGCAGCGAAAGGTTTCCGGTCGCTCATCACCGTCCTGACCAAGCGCATGGCGGAGGACCTAACGGAATACCTGCACGAGCAGGGCATCCGCGTTCGCTACATGCACTCGGATATCGATACGCTGGAGCGCATCGAGATCATCCGTGACCTGCGGCTCGGCGCTTTCGATGCACTCGTGGGCATCAACCTGCTGCGCGAGGGCCTCGACATCCCGGAATGCGCGCTGGTCGCCATTCTCGATGCCGACAAGGAGGGGTTTCTGCGCAGCGAGACCAGCCTCATCCAGACCATCGGCCGCGCCGCGCGCAATGTCGATGGCAAGGTGATTCTTTATGCCGACAGCGTCACCGGCTCGATGCAGCGCGCGATCGAGGAGACCAACCGGCGCCGAGAGAAGCAGCAGGAATACAATGCCGCCAACGGCATCACGCCCGAAAGCGTGCGCAAGGGCATCGCCGACATTCTCGACAGCGTCTACGAGCGTGACCACGTCCTGGTGTCGACCGGCGCCGCGGGCGCTGCCGGAGAATTCGGTGAAGCCGCAACCATCGGCCACAATCTCGAGGCGGTGATCGCCGATCTCGAGACGCGCATGCGCGAAGCCGCCGCCGATCTCGACTTCGAGGAAGCCGCCCGCCTGCGCGATGAGATCAAGCGCCTGCGCGCAACCGAGATGGCGGTGCTGGACAATCCGGCCGCGCGCGACGTGATGGTCGCGCAGACGAAAGGATTGCAGTCCCGCTCACGCCCGCACAAGCCGGAGCTCGACGAAATGGGCATCGCGCTTTATCACGAGGTGAAGCCGGCAAGGACGGACTCGCCGCGCTCGAAGCTCGGCAAGCCTGGGATGCGGGGCGGATTTAGAAGTAACAAACACCGACGCTAGCACTGAAACAGCCTGCTAAAACCGGATCCCGCTTTAGGCCGGTACGACGTATCTTGAGACCCCTCCCTGAGGAGCGAACCACCATGATCGCGGTCATCTTTGAGGTCTGGCCCAAGCCTGATCGAAAAAACGAATACCTGGATATTGCCGCCCAACTAAGGCCCCTGCTCGAGAAAATTGACGGCTTCATATCGATCGAGCGTTTTGAAAGCCTGGCTGAACCGGGAAAAATACTTTCGCTTTCGTTCTTCCGCGACGAAGCTGCTGTGCAGGCGTGGCGCGCAGTTAATGAACACCGTCTCGCGCAAAGCAAAGGGCGCCGCGAGATTTTTTCAGACTATCGTCTACGCGTTGCCGGTGTAATGAGGTACTACGGCATGCGCAACCGAGCGCAAGTTCCTGTCGACAGCCGCACCGCTCACGGCGTGTAAATGGTCGACAGGCGCGAGCTTCAGCGAAGGGAGTTGCTGCTTAAAACCTGTGCCGGTGACGGCGGCCGTAATAGGCGTAAGCCGAGGGCCGGTCATCGAACGGATAGTGATAAACGAAGCCGTCCCAGGCATAGAGGCAGTAATAGCCGGCATAGGCACAACGATCGCGCCAGTTGTAGCCGTACCAGCCCGTCCGGACATGACGCTTGCCGGTGACCGGCCCGAGATCCGCCGCCACCGATGAAGCGCAGGTGGTGCCGAGAATGGCAGCCGATATTGCAGCCACAATAAAAAGACGATTCATGATGACGCCCAAAGTCGAATGAAACCTGGGCTGAGTCTCACCAACAGGGACCGCAACGCAAATCAAAATGGGCGCCTTGGTTAAGCATTGAGCCACAGATTTTCTTAACGTTTTCAGCAGCGACGTCAAATCAGCGGCTTTGTTTCCGGGAACATGTCGACGATCGTTTTGGTCATCGCATTCACAATCAGGACCTGGTTCTTCATCGTGACGTACTTGTAGTCGCGCAACTGCGGCAGCTTGGCCAGCACTGGCGGCGGAAGCGAATGTCCCGTCACGCCCTTGGGCAGCTTCACACCGATTTGTGGGGCGAAGTCCTTTGCGCTCTTGGTGCTTTTGAGATGGAATTCGACTTCGGTGTTCTGGCCAAGCACGCTCTTGCGAATTTGTTCGCGTTGCTGGTTGTTGAGATTCAGCTTCGGCAGCGTCGGGTTCTGCGGCACCTTGGTGCCCTCGCTCAACTCGACCGCGCCTTGCATTTTTTGGGCGACATCTTGCGCGCTGACGGCCGACGCCGCGGCCGTGATCAGCATTACGGCCCCTGTCAGCATAATGCGGGATGACATGGAAACGCACTCCTTTTCCTTCACGCCGCCCCTAAAGGAAACGTTCCAGGTCATTCTTCGGTTTCCGCAGAATAGCTTCGCGGCCCTCAGATCGACTCGCCGTCGCCTTCCAGCACCGCGTATTGCACCATGTCGGAGACCCGCTGCCAGCCGGCGCCGTTGAACCCGGCCACCACGTTGATGCGGACGATCTGCACCAGCCTGTTCTCGAGCGTCATTGTATCGATGGTCCCGTCGCGCACATAAGCGATCGCCGCGACGCCGCACGCACGCTCATCCATCGCATTGGCATTGACCGCATGCATAGCCTGGTCAGGACCGGCGCCGTGGATGCGCAGGTCGACGAACTGCTTCGCTTCGTCTGCCGTGTTGCAAATGATGCCGACGCCGACCGCCGCATCGCCCTCTGCCGGCAATTGCGAATGTCCCTCAGCCCGCGCGGCGCCGCACACAAGTGTCGCGGCTGCGAATGCCGCCCAGAAAACACGCATAAATACCTCCGAAAAGTCGAGTTCCTTTGTACGGTTCATGGCGTCAACGTCGCCGCGCGGACCGCGGTTCGCGGGCGTGCACGCAATTGTGAAAGCACCTTCCGCAGGCGTTGCGTAAACGGGGTCAATTCGGCAATAACGGCGCCGATCGCCTTCTGGAATTCCTTATGACCGTTGCAACAATTCGCAATATTCGACTCATCTTGCTCGCGCTGGCCGCAGCGCTTGCCCTCGCGGCCTGTGAGACGGACGGTACCGGCCCTTTGGCCACGGGCGCGCCGAAGGCGGAGGCCGCATCGAGCACGCCGGACCTCGCGGTGAAACCCGAAACGGCGAGGGTGCAAACCGCAAGGCCGCTGGGGCCTGCTGGCGAGCCGGAGCCCATGCCGGAGCCCATGACGCGCACACGTGCGGCGCGTGAGTGCTGGATGCGAACCGAAAAGAACGGCGCGCGTCAGGACCTCGATAAGCGCGCCGATATCGTCAACAAGTGCATCGAGGAGAAACTCAAGGGCGCCGGCGTGACGACGCCGAAAACCTGAACACCCTTGCGCCGGCCCGCGCGCCGGCTACCATTCGCCATCGCTCCACGTGAGGGAGGTCGTCATGGCGAAAGGTCAGGTGCGTTCCACGAAGGAAAAGAAGAAGCCGAAAGCTGACAAGGACAAGCCGAAGCAGCTTTCCGCCTACAAGCTCGCGCAGATGCAGGGCTCCTCCGGCGGCTCGCACACCACGCTGATCGGCAAGAAATCCTGACCTCTAGCGCTGCCCGGTCGTGCCCAGCTTGCTCGACTCGGGCAGCTCTTTTGCCTGCTTGGCCATCTCCAGGCACGTGAGCAATTCGACATAGCTCGGCGAACTGCCGAGCGATGACAGCCGCACGCAATCGATGCGTTGTGCAGGGCTGTATTGAGCCCAATCCTGCTGGAGCTTGCCGCGGGCGTCCTCTTCATCGCGCTTGCAATCGCCGGTGGAACGCCCAAGCGACACTGACACCTCCGCCGCCCGGCGGCAGCTCTGCTCGACATTGAATTTCGGAACCGCATCCACCGCCAGAACGATGTGCGATGCAGTCAAAATAATCGGTAATAGCGCGGGCATAGCCGTTCTCCCGTAGGTCACGCGGTCCTCTCTCCGACAATCCGCAAGCAAGGTTCCGGTTTCCTGGCCCGGCGCAACATGAACCTTTTGGCCCCCGGTGCGACGAACTGGTGGTAACAACGGAGGGCGGCCTCAATGTTAAGACGCTTTTTGTTTGCTTTTGCCGCTTTCGTTGGACTTATCGTCCCGGCCACATTTGCCGTCGCGGCGTTGGCCGCCCCGCCGGCAAGCCCTGCTCCGGCGCAGTCGCCGGGCTGCGACCGCCACCTCGCGGAGGCCAGCACCCATATGGCTGCCATGCAGGCGCGCATGAAGGGGGCCAAAGAGGGGCAAGACATATGCAGTGCCACACGGCTTTATTTCCTCGAAGTCGTGAAGGCGCGCGCGGTGACGGCGCTATGCAAGAGCGAGCCAGAACGGGAACGCGACCTCGGCCGTTTGGATGCAGACGTGGAACATGTCAACGAAGCGATTGCTGCGCGCTGCAGCTGATTAAAGTTTTCGAGCTCCACAGCTTCGCCAAAGTTCCATGGCAAAGGCAACCAATGCTTAACCGGTTGCGCTGAACATCGCGCCTTGGAAAAATCGCCGGAGCGGCAATCTCGGGGGAGATTTAGCGAATGCGAGCGAGCGCTTATCGCGCCTTGTTGGTTGCCACGTTGCTCGTTGCCGTGCCTGCTTCGGCACAGGAGACGACGGAGGGGACCGCGCTTACGCCGGAAGACAGCGCGCTGCTTGCGAACGCGCTTGTTTTCGATCCGGCCGCGCTTTCGATGCCACCCGCGAAAACACTGCGGATACCCGGCTCACGAAACGGCGACTACAATATCACGCGCACACAGAAACCGGACGGCTCGACCACAGTCGTGGTGAAGCAGCCGTTGGAAACCTATTGGTCGAACTCGGTTGGCGCCGATGTCGCCGCGTCACAGCCGCGCCCGTTCGACCTGCCGCTGCCGAGTGAGCGGAATAACGGGCTTCCCGCCGGCGCCGCGTGGGCATCGATCGGCGTATCGAATCTTGCCAGCGTGGATGCGCGCGTCGATCCGGCGAACGAACAAGGAAAGGTCGGCACCACGCTCAAGCATTCCATGCCGTTTGGCAGCCGCTTCGCAGTGACGGTGCAGGACACGTACTCGGTGACGGAAACGATCAGCCAAACCTCCCCGGGCGCGGGTGACTTGCCGTTGATGTCACTGCCGGGTCCAAACCCGTCGGCGCCGTCTCAGGTCTACGGAAACGAGAAAGCGGTCAAGTTCAACATCCTGCCGACCGGCACGACGTTAGGGGCCGGCCTCGCTACCGCCAGCAACGACCCGGTTACCCACAACACATTGAGTGCCGAACAGAAGCTTTACGGGCCCCTTCAGGTCACCACCTCGGTAACCGACGTCGGGCAGGTCACGAGCAACAAGAGCATTACCGCCGGATTTAAGCTGCACTGGTAGCGTCCTGGAATACCGGCGCGCCTTTAAAAGTCGTGCATAACTTCATTCGCGGCCATGTTTGGCCGGAATGTTTCAACACCGTACCCATGCTCGCCCCATGGCCGCCTCAGTCGCGTGCCGCAATCGGCTGCTAGTGGGAACATTCGCGCATATTTCTTGCGCTTACGTAGGGAGGGGGACCAATGACGGCCATAAGACCCGAGCGGCTTGGCGCGGACAGATCAGTTCCGGAGAAGACCGGCCCGGAGGCCTATGCGCCGACCCGGAAAACTCAGGAAAGAACCGAGGCCGAGCAGGCGGCAGTGACCGCTTTCGAGGGAGAGATTCGCGAATTCGTGCGGCGCGACGTCGCCTTCCTGCGCCGCCAGCGCGACGCGGAGCAGCCGGCGCCCGAGCCGGTGATCGACAGCCTCAACGTGTTGATCCGGCGCGTGTCTGGAGCGTCGATCGAGGAGATCGACCGGGTCATACTCGAATTGCAGGGCGTGCGCGAAATGCTCCGCACCGAGGGCGAGCGGGTCGGCCGCGAAATTGCGGGCTATGCCAGCCTCAGTCATGCGGCAATGACCGCTATGAAAGTGATCGGCGACAGCCTGATGCAATGGAAGCGCGCGCCGAACGACTACAACCCGCCCGCTGAATAGCGCGCAAGCGTAGCCCGAATCAAGCGCAGCGAAATCCGGGGCTGCAGCCTCTCCCGCATTCGCTCCGCTCACGCTACGTCACTGTCGTTGGAATCCTTGTCGTTTAAGACGCCGTGATCTGATCGACGACCGTCCGCATGTTGGGCTCGATCAACAGGACCTTGTCCTTTGCCTTTATGTAATAAAGCCGAGAGACGTCGGCGATTCCGCGTACACTCTCCGGCAAAGGTCGCATCTCATTGAGCGCCTGGTTCGGCGACAGTTCGCTTGCCGGCTTGAGCGCGTCGGCACCGGCCACAGGTGATGATTTTTCCGCCATCACCGCATCGTAAATCTGCTTGCGCTGCTCGTCGGTCAAACGCAGTGGCCACGCCATAATTGGCAACCGGTCAAGAACGTCGTTGCGCTTGGAGAATTTTGCCGGAATCGTCTGCCCGAACGAGCCAATCGGTCCCGACGGCGGCGGCTCGTTCGCTGCTCCGGAATTCTGCGCCTGACTCTGCCGGTCTGCGCTCCCTGTCGTTCCTGGGGTACTGTCGCCTGCGGACGGCTGCCGTGAGATCGGTTGCATCAACGCGGCCCTGGCCTCTTCCGTCGCCGGGATATTGCCCGCTTCGGATGATTGTGACGCCTGCGGCGCCGAGCCGGAATTGATCTGCCCCGTGCTCGGATTCTGTCCCGGGTTGATCGACTGTTTCGGTTCATTTTGAGCCAGAACAGCACCCAAGGACGACAAGGTAAGAATGGCGGCAACGCCGGCCGTCACCAGGAAACGCTTCGAATTTTTCATGTGAGCCTCCATCGGCTATACACCGACAACCGCTGAAGGGCGGCAGCGGTTGCATAGCCGGCAAGGCAGACGGGCGCACAAAATTCCAGCGCCGCCCGCGGGTGACGGACGGCGCTCAGATATGCTGGCAATCAGTTAACTGGCTGCTGCGACTTTGGTCTTCGCAGCCTTGCGGGGCAGCGGATAGTCGGCGCTATCATACAGCGCGCGAATGCCGTTGCCATCGAACCGCTTCTCTTCGACCTCGAGATAGGCGCCAAGCAACAGCTCGGGCGGCAGTTCCTCGATGGCAAAACGGATCGCCTCGGCAGCGGTCGGAAACCGCTTGTAGCCGATCGGCCGGCGCGACTTGCGGCTGCGGCTTGGAAACAGTTCGGACGGTGCGCGGTAGTTGATCATCGACATAATCAATAGCTCCTTAAGCGCTAATATGGCCCCTGGAGCGCCGAAAATCCAGCGTTTACCGCCCGCGCATATCGGCCCGGCAGGCTCACGGTAAATATGTGGTACCGAAAAGCGAAACCCGGCGCGCTTTCACGCGCCGGGCACAATCCCGACCTGTGGGACGTCTCTAGTCGATAACTTCCTCGACAACTTGGCTTGTCGCCGGGTCGACCAGTACAATGCGACTATTTACCACCATGTATTTGTAAGAGCGGATCTCCGGTACCTCGACTGCGACTGCGCGCGGCACCGAGTAGAGCCGGACGCTCTCAGGCACGCGACTGCCGACACGATATTCGATTGTCGGCTCGGCAGGCACCACATGCTCACGCACGATTGTGCGATAAATTGTACGCCGTTGAACCGGCGTCAGCTGCAGCGGCTCGGTGGTAACCACGGTTCTTGATTCAACCGGCTCGCGAGTGATGACTGTAGTCTGCGCACTTGCCGTCGTCGCGCCGGCCACCAGCGCTGCGACCATCGCTGCATGGCGGAAATGTGTCATGAGTTCCTCCTCTTCGATTCCGGTCCAGACCGGCAAACGCCAGTTCGCGGAGAGGAGTTCCTCATCAAACTCACAGGCGCATCACGAATATTGTCACTGGGTGTGCGGCGGTTCGCTCATAAGTTTCAGTTTCGCCTGCAGCACGCAGATGCGCTGCTCTGCTTCGGCGCTGGTGAGGTCGGAACTGAAGGCTTCCGGCTCGTAAGCATCAAAAGCCAGCTTGCGAAGCAGCTTCGCCTGTTCGGGTGTCATGCGAGCGACCGTTTTGGCTTTCTTGCCCATGTCTGCACAATTTTATTCGCGCAAAGGAGTTCCGCACAGCCTCACTTTGGCAATGCAGGCCGCAGCAAGAGTGTGATCGGGAGTGTCGCCAGCACAGTTATCGCAACGACCGTAAGAGCGATCGGCACGCCGACCGCGTCGCCGAGCACGCCGTAAATCGCAGGTGAGATGGCCCCGGCACCGATCGTGCCCGTGTAAAAGATTCCGAATGCGCGCTGGCGCCGTTGCGGCGCGACCAGAGCGGGGACCGAGCCGTACAGGACTGAAGACGTGCCATTAAGAGCGATCCCGACAACGGGCAGCAGAACCAGAGCCGCTCCGAGCGGCAGCGGCAGCAAGGCGACAATCCCGAGGGCTGTCACGGATTCCGTCAGCCAGACGGTGGCGACCGCGCCGATACGGGCGCCGATGAATGCGCATACCAGCTTGCCCAACGCTCCGCCGGCGAAGACCAGCGTCAAGGCAAATCCGACGGTCTGCAGGCTTGCGCCTTTGGCGGTGAGGACGAACGGCAGAAACGTAAGAAAAGCCATGCGCGTGGCGCTGTCGATAACCCCGACCGACAAGAGAAGCGGAAAGGCATAGGCGGCCGCAGCGCCCGGCGCGCGCACGCTCTCGTCGTTTTTGCGGCTGGCGGCGGGCTCGTCACCAAGGCGCGGGATAAGAAGAAAGATCGCCACTGCTCCGATCGTGCCTAATACACCAAGCAGCATGAGGGCATCACGCCAGGGCAACACCAGAATCAGCAAGGACGCCGCCGCCGGCACAGTCATTTTTCCGATGTCGCCGGCAAAATTGTACGTACCCAGCGCCTTCAGCGAACGCGTCCCTGAAAATGCATGGGCAATCAGCGAGGACGCCAAAGGGTGCTGCGTGCTTGCGCCAAGGCCGCCGATGAAAAGCGCAATCGCCAAAGTGACGACGCTGCCACTCAGTCCGGCAAAAATGTAACCAACACCCGCCAACGCGGTGCCGAGCGCAAGGACCGCTGCGGTGCCGAAACGTTCGGCCAGAAAGCCGGATGGAATCTGGAAGCCCGCGAGCGTGCCTGAAAATACCGTGCGCATCAGTCCCAGGGCGGCAAAGCTCAGCCCGAATTCGGTCTGCCAGATCGGCAGCATCACATAGACAAGGTCGGTATAGCCGTCGTGCAGCGCGTGTGCGCCGCAGGCGACGCCAAGTGCACGCCGTTCGTCCTGCTTGGTGCTCGCAGTCGGGACGGCAGCTGTCATTTGTTCACCGGCCGGCGTTCGACGAATGTGGTACTGATAAAAGATATCACGAGTTCACCGCGCTGATTGGTGCCGGTCGAGCGGATCGTGAGCAAGCCCAGGTTTGGACGGCTTTCGGAAATACGCGTTTCGATCACCTCGCTCTCATACGCGATGGTGTCGTCCACGTACACCGGCCTCAGCCATTTCAGATCGCGCAGGCCAAGCGCCGGTCCCATCGCGACGACCGGCTCACCGCGGCTGCGCGCCACGTCCTCCTGACGGCGGCGCTCGTCGACCATCAAGCGCATCCAGACGATCGCACTGTGCCAGCCGGAAGCAACCAGTCTGCCAAAATGGGAGCGCCCGGCAGCCTCCTCATCGACATGGAATGGTTGCGGGTCGAACCGCATCGCGAAGGCTTTGATGTCGTCTGCCGTGAAGGCGTGACGGCCGACAACAGTACGCTCGCCGATGCCAATGTCCTCGAAGTATTTCATGGCTGCGAGGCGGTATCGCGCCGTCTGACCATCAGCGGGCTGATCAGCGTGGTAACCACGGCGTCCTGATCGTCGATCATCTCGAACAGAAAATTGACGAACCCGATCTCCGGCCGGCTGTTCGATGCGCGCGTGCCAAGAACGGTGGCACGCACACGCACTTGTGTGCCTGGCCTCAGCGGCTTCAGCCAGCGCACTTCATCCACGCCGGGCGCGCCCATTGAGTGCGAGCCGTTGATGAAACCGTCAGCGATGATCCGCATCAGCAGGCAGCAGGAATGCCAGCCGGACGCGGCGAGGCCGCCGAGAGGCGTGGCAGCTGCCGCAGTTTCGTCGAGGTGCATCGGTTGTGGGTCGAACTCGGAGGCGAAGGCGATGATTTCCTCACGCGTTACCAGGCGCGGACCGTAGACGGTAACAGTGCCCAGCTTGAAATCTTCCCAATGATGTTTTGGCATCCGCGCTTTTGTAGCCCGACACGGCGGGGGTTGTCCCGCATGACAGCCATCCGCGCGCCGCACCGGCCGTGTCAGGTGGCAAACCTGAAATGCATCACGTCGCCGTCCGCGACCACGTAATCCTTGCCCTCGAGCCGCATTTTGCCGGCTTCCTTGGCCCCGGTCTCGCCATCGTTTGCGATGTAGTCATTGTATGAAATCGTCTCGGCGCGGATAAAACCCTTTTCAAAATCGGTATGGATCACCCCGGCAGCCTGCGGCGCCCTGGTTCCTTTGGTGATGGTCCAGGCGCGCGTTTCCTTCGGCCCGGCCGTGAAATAGGTCACGAGATGGAGCAGCGCGTAACCGGCTCGCACCAGCCGGTCGAGCCCGGTTTCCTTCAGGCCCACCGCGGCAAGATAGTCTGCACGCTCGGCAGGCGGCAGCATGGCAATTTCGGACTCAATCTTGGCTGAAATCACCACCGACATGGCGCCCTCCTCCTTCGCCCGCTCCTCGACCTTGCGCGAGAATGCGTTGCCGACGGCGGCAGACGCCTCGTCTACGTTACAGGCATAGAGCACCGGGGCCGAGGTCAGCAGGCCGAGCGAGTGAAACAGCTTCTCTTCTTCCGGCCTGCGTTCGGTGAGACGAGCCGGCTTGCCTTCGCGCAGCAAAGCTAACGCGCTGTTGACCAGATCAAGCGTTTCCTTTGCTTCCTTATCGTTACCTTTGGCCTTTTTCTCGAGAGCATCGACACGCTTTTCGAGCGATTCCAGATCCGCCAGCATTAACTCGGTTTCGATTGTGTCGATGTCCGCGATCGGATCAATCTTGCCCTCGACGTGAGTGACGTCCGTGTCTTCGAAGCAGCGAACAACGTGAATGATGGCGTCCACCTCCCGGATATTTGCGAGGAACTGGTTGCCGAGGCCCTCGCCTTTCGAGGCGCCGCGCACGAGGCCTGCAATATCCACAAACGAGATGCGGGTCGGAATGATCTCGGCCGACTTTGCAAGCGCAGCAAGCTTGTCGAGCCGCGGATCGGGCACGGCAATCTCGCCGACATTCGGTTCGATAGTGCAGAATGGATAGTTGGCGGCCTGTGCCGCCGCCGTTTCTGTGAGCGCATTGAAGAGCGTCGACTTGCCGACATTCGGCAGGCCGACGATGCCGCATTTAAATCCCATGGTCAGGCCGTCTTTTTACATTTCACATCGTTATTTGGACGCGGGGGACTCGTCATCGTCCTGGTCGAAGCCTTTGGCTTCCATCGCGAGGTGGACCTTGTTCTGGAACGTCGAATCCCTGCCCTCTATCAGAAGGGATGCGTTGTCGGCGATCACGTCGCAGAGCGCCTCCACCCAGACCCATTCGCTTTTTGCGAAATCGCCAAGCACGTGTCGCGGAACGA
>DATBHE010000009.1:0-35461 GCA_036557605.1 Pseudolabrys sp. | reverse complement strand
TTCGTTCGGCGAGTGTTCGGTGTCGAGCAGGATCCAGTCGAATCCGCTGTCGGAAATGACTTCGGCTGCGATGTTGCTGCACAGGCTCGACCACAGCCCGATCTGAAGCTTTCCCTGCGCGATGGCACGCTTGAAGGCATTGCTTTGCATTTCCGGCATAATCTCTCTCACACGAATTGGATCGCGATGCCGCCAAGCTGACCGAAGTCGGCATGAAGCGTGTCGCCTTTCTGCGCAAAGACGACGCGGGTAAAAGAGCCGGCGAGGACAATGTGCCCGGGCTCGAGCGCGTGGCCGTGCGGGCCGATCTTGTTGGCAAGCCATGCCACGCCCAGCGCCGGATGACCGAGCACGCCCGCGGCGAGACCCGTCTCCTCGATTTCGGAATTGCGCGACATAATTCCGCCAACCCAGCGCAGGTCGACATCCAATGGCCCGACCGGCCGGCCACCCATCGCAATGCCTGCCGCGGCGCCGTTATCCGCCACGGTATCGACGATCTTGCGTGGGTCCTGGATGCGCGCATCGACGATCTCGATCGCTGGCACCACGTATTCCGTGGCGCGCAGTACATCGGTCAGGCCAACACCCGGCCCCTGCAATCTTTTGCCCATGATGAAGGCAAGCTCCACTTCCACCCGCGGCTTGCAGTAGTCGGCGTGCTTGACCTTGGCGCCGTCGGCGATCAGCTGATCATCGAGAATGTAGCCGTAGTCGGGCTCGTCGATCATCGACGAGCGCTGCATCGCCTTCGACGTGAGACCGACTTTATGGCCGATCAGCTTGGCTCCGGCCCTCACCTTGCGCTGCATCACATCGGTGGAAATCGCGTACGAATCCTCAATGGTGATGTCCGGAAACGTGACGTGCAGTTGCACCGCCTGCTTGTGCTCTTTTTGCGCCGCAATCAGGATATCGGCGGCTTTCTTGCGATCGGCGTCGGACAGCATCATCAATCCCCTTGCCCGACAGATGCTGTAGCGGTTCGCACAAAAAATTTAAAGGGAGAGATCTCGCGGCGATCTAATCGGCCTTTTCGCCGGTTTTCCGCGCTTTTCTTTTCTCGATCCTGCCGTTGGCAAAACGCAGCGCGCGAGCCAGCGGCGGACGCATCGGCCGCACGTCGTAAGCCAGGAGCGCAAGGCCGATGGGCAGCATCCAGAAGCCGAGCACAGGGAGAAAGCCAAGTACGCCACCGCCGGTCAGTGCAATACCGGCCGGCACCCGCACCCAGACGGCTTCCGGCTGGCGCAGACGGTCGAAATTACGGCCGGCCCAGTCGGGCATGTGGGCCTGCAACCGGTCCATTTCCTCGTCAAAGTCGGGTTCGCGCGTCATGCCAGATTCAAAGACCCGGGCGCGGTTTTGTTCCGGGCTAGTGCTTCAGCTTGGGATCGACCTTGAAACTCGCTTCAGTCTTTTTCGTGATCTCGTCGACCGTCACACCCGGCGCCACTTCGATCAGCGTCATGCCGCCGGCCTTTTTGTCGATGGTAAAAACACCGAGATCGGTGATCACCATGTCAACAACGCCTGCCCCCGTCAGCGGCAGCTTGCATTTATGAAGCAGCTTCGGCTCGTCCTTGGCGGTGTGCTCCATCACCACGACGACTTTTTTCACGCCGGCGACCAGATCCATTGCGCCGCCCATGCCTTTCACCATTTTGCCCGGGATCATCCAGTTGGCGAGATCGCCGTTCTCCGCGACTTGCATTGCGCCGAGGATCGACAGGTCGATATGTCCGCCGCGGATCATCGCGAATGAATCCGCCGAGGAGAAATAGCTGGTGGTCGGCAATTCGGTGACCGTCTGCTTTCCGGCATTGATGAGATCCGGATCCTCTTCCCCTTCGTAAGGAAAAGGCCCGAAGCCAAGCATGCCGTTCTCGCTCTGCAGCTGCACCGTCATGCCGTCGGGAATATAGTTCGACACCAGCGTCGGAATGCCGATGCCGAGATTGACGTAGAAGCCGTCGCGCAATTCCCTGGCGGCGCGCTCGGCCATCTGCTCACGGGTCCAAGGCATTAGAGGCCCTTTCTTATTCCGAATTTGAAATCCATTTTTGATTTGCGCAGGATCTTGTCCGAAAACCGTTCCTATCCCCGATCAGAGTCGAGGACATGCTTTTCGGGATCATGCGCTAGACTTCTTCTCCTGTTCCAGCCGCAGCCACGCGCTTGCGCACGGTGCGCTGCTCGATGTGTTTAACCGCATTCGGCACGTGCACGATGCGTTTGACGTAGACACCCGGCGTGATGATGTGATCGGGATTGAGTTCGCCAGGCTGCACAAGATGCTCGACCTCGGCGACGGTCACCTTTCCGGCCGTTGCCATCATCGGGTTAAAGTTTCGCGCCGTCTTCCGGTAGACGAGATTGCCTTCGGTATCGCCCATCCAGGCGTGAACGATCGAAAGATCGGCGACAATGCCGCGCTCCATGATGTAGCGGCCGCCGTCGAACTCGCGCTCTTCTTTCCCCTTCGCAATATCGGTACCTGCACCCGTCCGCGTGAAGAACGCAGGAATTCCCGCGCCGCCTGCTCGAATGCGCTCGGCCAAAGTACCCTGCGGATTGAACTCGATCTCGAGTTCGCCGGCGAGATACTGCTGCGCGAACAGCTTGTTCTCGCCGACATAGGACGAAATCATTTTCTTGACCTGGCGAGTCTCAAGCAGCAGCCCGAGCCCGGCGCCGTCGACGCCCGCATTGTTGGATACGACAGTTAGATTCTTCACCCCGCTGTCGCGGATGGCCTTAATGAGGGTCTCGGGGATTCCGCAGAGGCCAAATCCTCCGCAGCAGATCAGCATGCCGTCCTTGAGCAGGCCTGCCAGCGCGGCTTTCGCGTCGGGATAAACTTTTTTCATTGAACGCTACCGTTTCGTCTCAGGAGTTTGGAGAAAACATCATTCGGCCGGCGGGATGCAAGCCTAGCGGGCGGGAGTAGCAGGCGGGGTGGCGGGCGCCGGCGGCGTAACGTCGGTGACGGGATTTTGCGGCGGGGTAATGTCGCGGACCGGGTTGGCCGGTCTTTGCGGCGCGGCGGGCGCCGCAGGTGCGGGCGGCGGGGTCTGCCTAGCCGTGGCGTCCTGCGTCGTCGTGATCGTCCTCGGCAGAAAAGGCACGCGGTGCGGATAATAGGTCCAGAATATGAAGATCGCCGCAAAAAACACCGCCGACAGCACGGCGCCCACGCCGCGATGACGGAACGAGAGCAACCCGCCGATGAAAGTGGAAAGGGCAACAAAGACAGCCAACAATATGACGTAAAGCCAGTCCACTTGCGCAAGATCGATCGGCATCGCACCCACCACTCTTTATTCAGTCTAGCCCAAACCCGCGATGCGGGTCACGTTAAACTCCGGTTCCCATTTTTCGAAATCGCACGCTATACCTGCGCCCCCATGCCGAATGTCCTCATTCTTACCGAAGTCCAGGAAGCCATGCGTGCACGCTACAAGGCGATGCTTCTCGAGCGCTTCCCGCAGCTCACCATCAATGTCGTCGGTCATCACAATGATGTGGATCCTTATATCGCCGATGTGGACATCCTGCTGTGCTTTTCGCCGCCCATGGCCGACCATGTGGTGCGCGACGCACCGAAGCTGAAGTGGATTCAGGCGCTTGGCACCGGCGTTGACAATATCGTTGACCTGCCCTCTCTCGGCAGAGAGGTGCTGGTGACGAACGTTCGCGGTATCCACGGCGCGCCGGTCTCCGAGGCGACGATCGCTTTCATGCTGTCGCTCGCGCGCGACATGCCGCGTTCGGTGCGCGCGCAGGAGCAATCCAGGTGGGAGCGTTGGCCGTCCGCGCTGCTCGCGGGCAAGACCGTCGGCATCTTCGGCGTGGGATTGATCGCCGAATATCTGGCGCCGATCTTTAAATCCCTCAACATGACAGTCGTCGGCATCAGCGGCAGCCCGCGAGAAGCCAAGCATTTCGATCGCATGGCGCACCGGAACGACCTCACCAAAGTTGCCGGCGATCTCGATTTTCTCGTCGTGCTCACGCCACTTTCAGCTGAAACGCGCAATATCATCGGCGAAAAGGTTTTCAGCGCGATGAAGCCTTCGGCCTATTTGGTCAACGTCGCGCGCGGCGGTGTCGTCGATGAGCCCGCGCTGATCAGAGCTCTCGAAGTAGGGAAAATCGCCGGTGCGGGTCTTGATGTCTTCTCGCAGGAGCCGCTGCCTCCTGACAATTCACTGTGGAAGACGAAAAACGTCACGATCTTCTCGCACCTCGGCGGCTATTCACAAGGCTACGAAGATCGTGCCATGCCGACCATTGCCGGTAACATGGCTAAATTTCTTGCCGGCGATCTGAAATCCATGATCAACATCGTGCGCAAGCCCGCATCCTGGAAAGACTGAACCATGGCCTTGTCTGAACGCCTCAACTCCCCAATCTCAGATGCCGAGCTGGAACGCCGCTGGCGTGCCGTGCGCGCCGCCATGGAGAAGGAGAAGGTCGATGTTCTGCTGATGCAGAACAACAACGATCACATGGGCGGATATGTGCGCTATTTCACCGACATGCCGGCCACCAACGGCTATCCCAACACCGTGGTCTTTCCGCGCGACGACGAAATGACCGTGGTGTGCCAGGGCCCCTTTGGCGGCAGCGAGGCAACCGCGCAGGGCGACCAGAGGTGGCGCGGCGTCAAGCGCATCCTTACGACCCCGAGCTACGCGTCGGCGCATTACACCAAGGAATACGATCCCGAGCTCGCCGCCACCGCGCTCAAACCCTTCGCGAAAGGCGTAATCGGTTACGTCGGCACCTACCAGATGTCCTACGCCATGCTCGACTACATCAAGCGCGCCTTCCCGCAGGCACGCTTTGTCGACGCCACCGAAATGGTCGACCGTATCAAGGTCATCAAGAGTCCCGAGGAGATGGAACTGGTGAAGCGCGCTGCACTGATGCAAGACGGCGCCATGCGCGCCGCTTTTGCGGCCGTGAAGCCCGGCATGCGCGACATCGAAGTTGCCGCCGTCGCACAACATTACAGTCAGTGCCAGGGTAGCGAGAACGGCATCTATCTTTGTGCCTCGATGCCGCTCGGCACACCATCCAAGTTCGCCAACCGGCATTTGCAGAACCGTGTCATCCAGAGAGGCGATCAAATCGCACTGCTCGTCGAGGACAATGGACCTGGCGGCATGTTCACCGAGCTCGGTCGTTCGTGTGTCGTCGGCACAAAGGTGCCGCAGGCGATGAAGGACGAACTCGAGTTCTGCAAGGCCTCCCGCAAGCTGACGCTCGACTTGCTCAAACCCGGCACGCCGTGCAAGGACATCTGGGACGCCTTCAATGATTTCATGCGCAAGAACGGCAGGCCGGCCGAAGCCAGGCTTTATTGTCATGGGCAGGGTTACGACATGGTGGAGCGCCCCCTGGTCCGCCACGACGAGCCCATGGCTATCGCGAAGGACATGAACATCGTCGTCCATCCGACCTATATCCACGCCGGCTATCTCAATTGGCTGTGCGACAATTACCTCATCGGCGGCAATGGGCCGGGCGACCGGCTGCACCAATTTCCCGAAGAGGTGATCGAGGTCGGTTAGCCATCCGGCACCTGCGTGCTTGACCGGACGCCGCCGGCGGCGCATGTCCGTGCAGGTCTTTTGTTCGTGAGGAGCCCAATGAAAAAAGTACTGCTTGCGGCTTCATTCGCCGCATTGCTGTCGGCCGGTCAGGCCGGCGCGCAAGATTTCCCCACCCGTCCGATGACGATGGTTATTCCCTTCGCCGCCGGCGGTCCCACCGACGTGCTCGGCCGTGTTGTCGGCCAGCGCATGAGCGAAGTCCTCGGTCAGCAAGTCGTGATTGAAAACGTCGGCGGCGCCGGCGGAATGACCGGCTCCAAGCGCGTCGCCGAGGCAAAGCCCGACGGCTACACAATGGTGCTAGGAACCGTCGGTACCCACGCGCAGGGCCAGACGCTTTACAAGCGCCCTCTCTACAACACCCTGACGGACTTCACGCCGGTGGCACTGATCGCCGAAGTCCCGATCGCGCTGCTGGTGCGTAAAGATCTGCCGGTAAACAACCTCAAGGAATTCGTGGAATACGCAAAGAAGAACCAGAACAAGATGCAATTCGGCTCGGCAGGCGCCGGCTCGGCAACACATCTCGGTTGCGTCGTGCTCAACAGCGCGATGGGAACCAACATCACGCATGTCCCCTACAAAGGCACCGGCCCCGCCATGCAGGATCTCATCGCCGGCCGCATCGACTTTCTGTGCGAGATCATCTCGACGGCGAAGCCGCAGATCGACGGCGGCAGCGTCAGGGCGTTGGCGATCATGACGACCGAGCGCTCGCCTGTCCTCCCGAACCTGCCGACGGCGCGTGAGCAGGGATTGGATGCCTTGGCTTACACCTGGAATGCGATCTTCCTCCCGAAGGGAGCGCCGGAAAACGTCGTCAAGAAACTGAATGAAGCCGCAGTCGCCGCAATGAATACGCCGGCGGTGAAAGATCGCCTGCAGGGATTGGGCGCGATGCTGGTCGCTCCGGACCGCCGAAGCCCGGCCTATCTCGGCAAATTCGTCGGCGACGAAATCAAGAAGTGGGAAGCGCCCATCAAGTCCAGCGGGGTCAGCGTCGAGTAAGATCCGCCAGGCGGCTTGCTGCAGCGTAACTGTTAAAGGAGTTGACGATGGCTGACATCAAGGTCCTCAACCCCGACGCGCTCGGCAAGCCGCTTGGCCAGTACTCTCATCTCACCCGCGTCAAGGCGTCGGAATTTGTCTTCATCGCCGGCCAGGTTGGCGTCGACAGCAACGGCAAGGTTGTCGGCGACGGCGATTTCGACGCCCAATGCGTGCAGACATTCGCGAACATTGAAGCGGCGCTCAAATCGGTCGGTGCCGGCTGGGGAAATATCGTCCAATTTACGACTTACCTCGTGCACTCACAGGATATTCCGAAGTTCATGAAATACCGCTTACGTGAATTTCCGAAGATGTTTCCGAACGGTGCCTATCCGCCGAACACGCTGCTGATGATCGACCGCCTCGTGCAGGAATCTCTGCTGGTCGAAGTGCAGGCCGTCGCGGCGCTGTAAGGATTGCCCATCAAATTGAACAATCGCTCGTCCCCGCGAAAGCGGGGACCCAGGACTCGCCTCGAGGCCTGAGATTGTTGGCGCTGGATTCCGAGCGGAGTGCGCATCACGCCGGCTTGTCCATCAGGCTGACGTGGGCCGCTACCACGCGCCATCCTTCGGGAAATTTCACCCAGGTCTGCATCTGCCTGCCGATCTTGCCCGGCGCGGACGGCCGCTCGTAGAGCGTCGAAGCCACCGCGAATTCGCGACCGAAGGTCGTGATGATGGTGCGCGACAATTTCCGGCCGAGCGCAACCGGCGAGCGCGCCGAGCGGAACGATTTTATTTCCGAATAGCCGTAGAGAATCTCGCCGGCACCGTAGCGGATCGTGCGCGGGTCGTCGCGAAACAATTCGTCGAGCACCGAAACGTCGTTCGACACGAGCGCTTTTTCGTAGCGGTCGAATGCCGCCCTCACCTCCACAACGACGTCCGCCAAGTCGATTTCCATTCTCGTGCTCCTCATTCAGCTTGTGGTCATTGTGTAGCATCGTATTGCCGCTGCTGCTTGTTCCCGCAAAAGGCGTCCCACAATCTCCGCTCACCCCCGCGCATAACGTCCGAAGGACGGCGTGCTTTGCACGCCTATGCTGGGATCCCGAGTCCACAACGAATGTTGGGCAAGTTGCCCTGGGTCCCCGCTTGCGCGGGGACGAGCGGCTGCCGATAAGTTGCTCCACAACCCGCTCATTCCCGCGAATGCGGGAATCCAGAGCCCAACTGACTGAGCGAGTGTTCTGGACCCCCGCTTTTCGCGGGGGTGAGCGGAAAAGTTTGGCGCTGCGCCAGCAACAATCCCCGCTCATTTCCCGCGAATGCCGGGAGCGAGGGAGCAGGAAAATCCGCTCATCCCCGCGGACGCGGGATCCAGGGCAACTAGTTGTGAGCATCGAGATTGTGGCCTGGATTCCCCCATAGGCGTGCGAAAGCACGCCGTCCTTCGGACGGCTATGCGGCACTTTTGTCAAAGTATATAAGTGCGACTATTATCCTATAGGAATATTGTCAAGACACTTTATTGATCACTTTCCCTTCGAGACCGGCATCTGGCGCGGCCGCGCGGCGATGACGTAAGCTGCCGGCAAAACCTGACGAATGGGAGGACCGGCGTGAAAGCCTTCAAAGCGCTGCTGATCGGATTGAGCCTGCTGTGCGCGCCTTCAGCCATGGCACAAGATTTTCCCAGCAAGCCGATCCGGTTGATCGTTCCCTTCCCCGCCGGCGGTCCCAACGACCTCATCGGGCGCGTCGTCGGCCAGCGCATGTCGGAGATTCTCAAGCAGTCGGTCATCGTCGAAAACCGCTCCGGCCAGGGCGGCGTCGCCGGCACCGACGCCGTCGCCAAGTCGCTGCCTGACGGTTACACAATCGCCATCACGAGCGCAGGCGCGCTGGCGATCAGCCCCAGCATGGAGAAGGTTTCCTACGAGACGCTCAAGGACCTGCAGCCGATCACCCTCGTCGCCAAGGTGCCGGAGATGCTGGTAGTGGCCACCAGCGTTCCTGCCGGCAACATGAAGGAGCTGGTCGCGCTCGCGAACGCGCAACCCGGCAAGCTCAACTTCGCATCGTCCGGTCCCGGGAGTCTGCCGCACCTCGCCGGCGAACTGTTCAAGCTCACGGCCAAGATCAATATCGTGCACGTTCCCTACCGTGGCGCGGCGCCGGCCGTGAATGATTTGCTGGCTCAGCAGGTGCAAATGGTCTTTCTCGACCTGCCGGTGCTGCTGCCGCAGATCAAGGCCGGCAAGCTCAAGCCAATTGCGGTCGGCGCGCCGCAACGCGTGGCGAGCGCGCCTGACGTGCCGACCACCGCCGAAGCCGGAATGCCGAACCTTCTCACCGAAAACTGGTACGGCATGGTCGCGCCGGCCAAGACTCCGCCGAGCGTCGTCGCCGCGCTGAACAAAGCCGCGGTCGAGGCGCTGAAGGACCCCGCCGTGGTCGAGAAGCTGTCGAGCCAGGGCGCGATCCTCGTCGGCGACAGCCCGGAGCATTTCGCGGCATTCATCGACAGCGAAACAAAGAAGTGGGCGAACGTGATCAAGGACGCCGGCGTCCAGACCTCGAAATAGGAAATGTCGGACGCGAAAAATTTCGTGCTGCGCTCGACGGTGACGTCACCGTTCGGGCGCAAGGTCCGCATGGCGATCGACGTGCTTGGGCTCGCCGATCGCATCAAGCTCCAGCCTGCCGACCCGCTCGACGAAAGCGATACGCTGCGCGAGCAGAATCCGCTGGGCAAAATGCCGTGTCTGGTGCTGGCCGACGGCAGCACGATTTATGACAGCGGGATCATCATCGAATATCTGCAGGATGTCGCCGGCACCGACCGGCTGCTGCCGCTTCGGGGCCGCGATCGCTACCGTGCGCTCACGCTGGCACGGCTCGCGGACGGCATCATGGATGCGTCGATTCTGGTCGTGTACGAGAATCGCTTCCGACCGGATGCGGCGACGCATTCGCCGCGCTGGCTCGCACACCAACGCGGCAAGATCACACGCGGGCTGACCACATTCGAGAAAGCGCTGCCCGATCCCGCACAAAGCAATGTCGTCACGATCGGCCTGTCATGCGCGCTCGGCTATCTCGACTGGCGCAAGCAGATCGACTGGCGCCCGGCTTTTCCCGGCCTGGTGACGTGGCTCAAAGCATTCTCAGCGAACGAGCCGGCCTTCGAGCGCACACGCGCGCCTGACGCATGATGCAACACACCTCGGCTACGCCTGCCGACCCACCCTATTGGCTCGCGACGCCAAGCAAGCCAGAACTCAAGCTGCCGCCCGGGGCCTGTGACGCGCATGTCCATGTCTTCGGGCCACGTGCGCGCTTTCCATTCGCGGAAGGGCGCCGCTACACCCCGTCCGACGCGCCGAAAGAGTTGCTGTTCAAACTGCATGAGCGCCTCGCCATCCAGCATTGCGTGATCGTGCAGCCGGCCTGCCACGGCGAAGACAATTCGGTGACGGCCGACGCCATTGCGGCAACGGGCGGCTCATATAAAGGAATCGCGCTCGTGCCGCTGTCGGTTTCGGATGCCGAGATCAAGCGTCTCGACGCTGGAGGACTCTGCGGCGCGCGCTTCCATTATATGACACACCTTGCCCGCGGCCCGAGAATTGATGAGGTCATTGCCTTCGCCAAGCGTCTCGCCGACATCGGCTGGCATCTGCAGATCCACATGGAAGCCGAACTGATCGCCGAGCTGACGCCGGCGCTGCGGCAATCGCCGGTGCCGGTCGTGATCGATCACATGGGACGTATCAATGCGTCGCTCGGCCTCGATCAGCCGGCCTTCAAGGCCCTGCTTGCACTTCTCGACAACAAAAACGTCTGGGTGAAAGTCAGCGGTGCCGACCGTATCACCCGGCAGGGTCCGCCCTATTCCGATGCAGTGCCGTTTGCACGCAGACTGGTGGCCGAATTCGGCGACCGCTGCGTCTGGGGCACCGACTGGCCGCATCCTAACCACCAGGGACCGATCCCTGATGACGGGATTCTGGTGGACATTCTCGGCGAGATCGCGCCCAGCGAAACCGCTCGCAAGGCCCTGCTGGTCGACAATCCGCAGCGCTTCTATCGTTTCGCTCCGGCGCGTAAATTGACCTGAGGGACAAGGAGCATGGGCGGCCGCCTGCAAGACCGCATCGCGATCGTCACCGGCGCCGGCTGCGTCGGCCCGGGATGGGGCAACGGCCGTGCAATTGCCGTGCGCTTCGCAGAGGAAGGCGCGAAAGTTTTCGCGGTCGACCGCGATCTCGACAGTGTCACGGAAACCGTCGAACGCGTGAAAGCAGCGGGCGGCGAGATCGTCACGCATCGATGCGATGTCACGGCCGCCGCCTCGGTCGAAGTCATGGTGAAGACCTGTGTCGAGCGCTTCGGCCGCATCGACGTGCTGGTGAACAATGTCGGCGGCTCGGCCGCCGGCGGCCCGGTGGAAATGAGCGAAGACGTCTGGGACTCGCAGGTCGACTACAATTTAAAGAGCGTGTTCCTGACACTGAAACATGTGTTGCCGGTCATGGAGCGTCAGAGGCAAGGCGCCGTGGTCAACATTGCTTCGACCTCCGGCCTGCGCTGGACCGGCTCGGCGCAGGTTGGCTACGCCGCGACCAAGGCCGGCGTGATCCAGCTTTCGCGTGTCGTCGCCGTGCAATACGCCGAGAAGGGCATCCGCGTAAACACCGTGGTTCCGGGACAACTGCACACACCGATGGTGGAGGCGCGTCTCGCCAAACAGCGCACCGGTGGCGACGTGGAAGCATTGCTGAAGTCGCGGCTCGAACGCATTCCAACCGGCTTCATGGGCGATGGCCGCGACACCGCCAATGCCACGCTGTTTCTCGCCTCCGACGAGGCGCGCTTCATCACCGGAACCGAAATCGTCGTCGACGGCGGGATGACCGTGCGCTGCGACTAGAATTAAATGGGCGCTGCCCAGTGTTGGCCGCCGATGCTGATGACCAGCTGGCATTCGCCGATTTGCGGCAGGCAAAAGCGGCGATCGAGCGCGGTGCGTGGCACCCACGCTAATGGTGCCACTGCGCCGCGATCGCGTTCTGGACTCCGGCATCATTTGGCAGTTGCGCGGCTGCTGCCGGATCGAAGCCCGGATTCGCCGCCGCGTAAGTCGCCATCGCCTGGACCAGCTGTGCGACACCGGCATCAATCACCGGGCCGTCGGTAGTCTTGATCTCCGCAAGCTGCGACGCGTTTGAGCCGAACCAATCATCATTCGCGGCAATGCCGCCAAGCAGGTCATTGCCCACGCCGCCAGTGAGTGTCGGAGGCGTCACGAGCACATTGAACGTCTGCAATGCCGATTTAGTGCTGCTCGGCTGCGAGCCATCCGACAAGTTTGCCACGTCAATCGCAGTAGCAGAGACCGTGAGCTGGAAATTCCCGGTGAAGTTCAATGGCGGCGTAACGCTGACGTTGCCTAAGCTCCAGCCGCTGATGTCAACGCTCGTGTCACCCGTCACGGAGGTGAATGTGTGAACGCCGTCGGACAATGTTGCGCCGACAGGAATGCCGGACAAGGCAACAGCCAAAGTTTCAGAACCATCGGTATCGGTCACTGTCGCGGCGATGTTAAGCGGCAGGGCCGTATCTTCGCTGGTGCTGAGCAGGGTGAAGATTTGCCCTTGCACGCCATCGCTGAGGCCATTGGTCACGTTGAGATCCGTCCAGGCCACCACAAATCCATTTGGCCCCAAGGCGGTGACCGTCGGGTCCTTCTGTTCGTTGCTGGTGATCGTATTGACCAGGAATTCGCCGCCGAGCTTGACACCGTCAGCGCTGAAAACCTGGGCCTTGATCGCACTGAAGCTGGCATCGCCGCCCACTCCGCTGGGATCGGTCCACACCACAACAAAGTCGCCGTTGGCGAGTGCGGTGATCGAGGGCTGAGATTGCCCGCCCGCTGTCGCGGTATTGACCAGGAATTCATCGCTGACCTTGCCGCCGCTGGCGTTGAAAATCTTCGCTTTGATCGCGGTGGGGCTGTTGTCGCCATCCAGGCCGCTGAAATCCAGCCAGCTCACGACGAAATTGCCGTTCGTCAGCGTCGTCACGAATGAAGCCGACTGCAAGCTGTCCGTTCGCGTATTGACGAAAAATTCGCCGCCGAGCCTGGTTCCGTCGGCATTGAAAATCTGGGCTCTGACGGCGTTGGGATCGCTACCCGTACCGCTGTCATCGGACCAGGTCACCACAAAACCGTCGGCGGCCGGCCCGGTCATCAGCCCTGTAACGGAAGATTCTTTCTGCGAGCCGATTGTGGTCGTGTTGACAAGGAATTCGTCGCCGACCTTGTTGCCCTGGGCATCGAACCGCTGGCCTTTGACCGAGTTGCTGCTGCCATCGCCATTGGGATCGGTCCATGTGATCACGAAACCGCCGCCTGCCAGCGCTGCGATGGCGCGACCGTCCTGATCGCCGATGGCTTGCGTATTGACGGTAATCTCATCGCCGACTTTGCCGCCGTTCGCGTCGAAGACCTGTGCTTTGACGCCGAGACCGTTGCCGTCGCCATTGCTGCCTTCCCAGGTCACGACGAAGCCGCCATCCGTCAGGGCAGTGATCTTGGAGTCATCCTGATTGGTCTGGCCGGTCGCAGTTAGTTTATTGACCAGGAATTCACCGCCAAGCTTGTTGCCATTGGCGTCGAAAATCTGGCCCCTGACGGCGTCGCCAAAGAAGCCGCCAGTGCGGCTGGTATCGTTCCATGTTGCGACAAACCGGCCGTCCGCGAGCTGCGCGATCGTCGGCTTGAACTGACCGCCCTGCCCCGTAGTCGTATTGAGCTGTTTTTGATCGCCGACCTTGCCGGCCACGAGCTGGCCCGCAAGCAAAGCGGGCGCATCGGCAACCGGCGTAACATCGACTGTCACATGTGCGGTGGTCTTGTTACCGTCCTTGTCGCTGACCGTGTAATCGAAACCGGCAATGCCGCTGAAATTTGCATCCGGCGCAAAGACGGCATTGCCGTTGACCAATGACACCGTGCCATGCGTTGCATTGCCGACCGAGCTCAGCGTCACCGGGCCGCCATCCGGATCCGAGGCGAGCGCAAGCAAGGACGATTCTTGAACGGTTACGGAACTGTCCTCACTGGTTGAGGCGTGCCCGTTCGCTGCCAACGGCGGCTCATTTGTGTTCCCAACGTGAATCGTGAATTGCTTCTGGATCGAGAGCCCGCCCTGATCGGTAATCTTCACATTGATGATTTCGGTCGGATGTGTCTCGAAGTCGAGCTGCATGCTATCGACAACAGTGATCGTCCCTGTACGAGCATCGACCGCAAACGGCCCGCCGCTTATCGGATTGCCGAGATTGTCCACCAGCGAATAGGTCAGAGTATCGTTCGCGTCCGGATCGATACCATGGACCGTGCCAACGGCCGTACCGTTCGGGGAACCTTCTGCAATCGTGTCGTTAGACAGCGTCGCGCCGGTCGGCGTTTCATTCACGTTTCGCAGCTGGATGGTGAATGTTTTCTCGAACGAAAGATTATCCTGATCGGTGACCCGCACACTGATGTTTTGTGCGCTCGCCGTTTCGAAGTCGAGCAAGGTACCATCGGCAACCGTAATGACGCCGGTCCCGGCATCGATCGCAAAGCGGCCGCCCGCATCATTGGTGAGCGCATAGGTGAGCACCGCGCCCGGTTCCGAATCGATACCGGTGACGGTTCCGACGACAGTGCCGTTCGGCGCGTTCTCTGCAACCGTATTGTTGTCCAGTGTCTCGCCCTGCGGACCCTCGTTCGTGTTGGCAACCCGGATCGAGAAGGTCTTTTCGAACGAAAGACCATGCTGGTCGGTCGCCAACACCGAAATGGCGTGCGACTGCGCCGCCTCGAAATTGAGCAGGGTGCCATCGGCGACCGTGATGATGCCGGTACTGGCATCGATCGTGAAACGTCCGCCCGCATCGTTGGTGAGCGCATAGGTCAGAACCGAATTCGCATCCGGATCGATGCCCATGACCGTGCCGACGACGCTACCGTTCGGCGCATTTTCAACAACCGTGTCGCCAATCAGAGTCTCGTCCCGCGGTCCTTCGTTCACATCGGTGACTTTGATTGTAAAGGTCTTGTCGAACGAGAGACCTCCCTGATCGGTCGCACGCACCGTGATGTCGTGCGTCTGAGCGGTCTCGAAGTCGAGACGCCCGCCATCGGCAACCGTGATCACGCCAGTATCCGCGTCGATCGCGAAGCGCCCATCTGCGCTGTTTACAAGCGTGTAGCTCAGATGATCGCCGGCGTTAGGATCGATGCCCGTGACAATGCCCACGATCGTACCGTTTGCCGCGTTCTCGGCTACCACATCGCCAGAGAGCACTTCATCGATCGGTGCCGCGTTGCTGCCGCCGACCGTGAACATTTGCGCCTTGACCGCAAATCCCTCGCCGTCGGAGTTCTGGTCACTCGAATCGCTCCAGGTCACGATGAATGCGCCATCCGCAAGTGCCGTGATCGAGGAGAACGTGCGGTTGTGTTCCGGTGCCGTATTGATTTGAAATTCGGCGCCGATCCTGTTGCCGGCCCCGTCGAAGACCTGCGCTTTGAGCGCGACGGTACCATCCGGGTTGCCGTTGTCGTCCCATATCACGACGAAATCACCATTGGTCAAAGCCGTGATCTTCGGGGTGATCTGCGCACCATCGGTCACGGTGTTGACCAGAACCTCGCTGCCGGATCTGCTGCCGTCGGCATTGAATATCTGCGCTTTGATGGAGCCGGAGCTGCCGTCTCCCACGCCACTGAAGTCTTCCCACGTGACGACAAAGCCGCCATTGGCCAGCGCGACGATCTGAGGTGCATCCTGGCCACTTGAAGTCGTCGTATTGACCAGAAACTCGCCATTGAACTTGCTGCCGTCGGCATTGAAGATCTGCGCCTTGACGGAGCTGACGCTCTGATCGCCGCCCTGGCGGCTCTCGTCATCCCAGGTCACCACGAAACGGCCGTTTGCAAGTGCCGTAACCGACGCTTCATTCTGCGCGCGCGTTGTCGCCGTATTGACTAGAAACTCGTCGCCAAGCTTCGCGCCATTAGCTTCGAACAGCTGCGCCTTGATCGCGGTGCCGCTGGTATCGCCGCCTTGGTGACTGCTATCTTCCCATGTGATCACGAAACGGCCGTTCGTCAGCGTCGTGATCGAGACGGCCTCCTGCGTGCCTGCTACTGCGGTATTGACCCGGATTTCACCGCCAACTTTGCCGCCGCGGACGTCAAAAATCTGCGCCGTGATCTCCCCGCCTTGATTACTTTCGCTTTCCCACGTCACGGCGAATCCGCCATCCGTCAATGCCGTCGTGTGCGGCTTGCGCGCGGCGAGGTCGGCCCTCGTGTTGACTAGAAATTCGTTGCCAATTTTATTACCGCTGGGATCGAACATTTGTCCGCGAATCGCATCGGCGAAAAAGCCCCCGGTGCGGCTGGTATCCGTCCATGTCACGACGAAATTGCCGTTCGCCAGCATGGAAACCGACGGCTGAAACTGCCCACCTCTCGTCGTCGTGTTGACCAGGAATTCAGAGCCAATCCTTTGCACGGTCGCGTCAATTTGCACGGTCGCGTCACTGGCCCGCGAAACCAGATCGGCCGAGACGATCGCGCCGTTGCCGGCGGTCCCCGGATTGATAACGCCATTCATCAACACCAATGCATCAAGCGCTCCGCCGTCAAATGCCGCCAAATCAACAGCAGCAAGCTCGGCATCATCCTGCGCACCGCGCTGCGGTCGAATACTATTGGACGCTTTGATGGGGACTGAAATGTTGTTGATCATTGTGGCTCCTCGATACGCGAGATGCGTTGACGACATTTTTAGAATGCGCGATCGACTCCACTTTCGGATCTACATCGCTATTGTCGAAAGTCGAGCCGGCAACAAAACAAGTTGAGAGGAGCCCCCACTCAACGAGCGTGGATACATACAACGGAACCTTGGTGGGTACAATCGATGCCTCGTTTACAAACCACATTGGTTTACAAAAATTTTTGTGTAGTTACGTTTTGTACAAGATCCAGATTACGATTTATCGCTCACGCAAGCTTTCCTGCCTGTATCGCAGGATTGGCGAAAGCACATATTCAATGATCCGTCGGCGACCGGTCTTGATTTCGGCCGTAACCGCCATGCCTGGCTCGAGACTCATATATTTATCTTCGATCTGCATCCGAGCGCGGTCGAGCGAAATACGCGCAGCGTAGTTCAGTTCCTGCCCCCGTGGCTCGCTGGTATCGTCGCTTTGAGCAGTTTGCTTGTCGCGCGGAGCCTGACTCTTCGACTTGTCGCGAATGATGGCGTCACGGGAGATGCTGAGCACTTTTCCGTGCAGCAGGCCGTATTTTGTAAAATTGAATGTGTCGACTTTGATTTCGGCTTCGTCGCCCTCATGCACAAAGCCAATATCCTTGTTCGGCACCATGGCTTCGATCTCGATGCCGCCTTCCTCCGGCACGATCACCATCAATGCCTGCGCTGGCGTGACGACCCCACCGACCGTGTGGACCACGAGCTGCTGAACAGTGCCGTCGATGGGAGCGCGGAGAATCTGATCTTCGATTCGCTTGTCCGCCTTCCTCATATCTTCGCCAAGCTGGCCAACTTTCTGTTCGGCATCGGCCAGATCGCTGACGATGCCCTGTGCATATTCGGCTTTGGCCCGTTGCAGCTCCCATTCCAGCGCTTTTATTGCCGCGGCAACTTCCGACCCTCGGCGTTCCTGCGCCGTCAGCTCATGACGGGTTTCAATCAGCTTGAGTTGCGCATCGAGGTAAGCGACGCGGTTGCCAAACTCCATGCGCATGATCTTTTCGCGAATCCCGGCCGTTTCTTCGACCAAAGGCAGCGATGCCTTGAGCTTGGCACTGACAGTCGCAACCTCTTCCGCTTCGGCTTTTTTCTGCATGATCTGCTGGTCGAGAGATGCAAGCTTGGCGGCCTGCTGGTCCGACTGAGCAAGCATGGCGGCCCGTGTGCGCGCCACCTGATACGCGGAGGCCTCGGGCGGCGGCTCAAAACCGGCTGGTTCAGGACTGGCCTCGATCTTCGCGCGCAACGCTCTCAGCCGCGCCACGTCGAGCTGCGCGTTCAAAAGCTCATAGCCGATGCGATTGCGTTCAGCCGTGGACACCGTCCGATCAAGCTCGATCAAAGTCTGCCCTTCTTTCACCCGGTCGCCATCTTTGACACTGATCGCCGTGACGATTCCGGCATCGAGCGGCTGAATGACCTTGGTGCGTCCGGTCGGCACGATTCTGCCGGACGCAGTCGCAATGATGTCGACCTGCCCAACACTCGCCCAGAAGACGGCCAGCGCAAAAAGCAGAATAATGACCGCGCCGATTGAGCGGCCGACGGGCGAAGCCGGGCTCTCAAGGACTTCCAGCGCCGCAGGCAAGAACTCCACTTCCGCACGGCTTTTCCCGGTATCACGCCTGAACAGAAGCGCGATCGCGGCGGACACAACCGCCAGCGTCCTTTCCAACCTCGAGCCTTCCGCCGCCGTGGCAGACGCACTAGACCACTTCATGGAGTCCCGCCTGCAGCCGATGCAACGTGGCGTAACGACCGCTGCGCCGGATCAGCTCGTCGTGACTGCCGTCCTCGACAATGCGTCCACGTTCGATCGTGATGATCCGGTCGGCGCGCCGCACGGTTGAAAGCCTGTGAGCAATCACAAGGACGGTACGGCCCTGCGAAATCGCGCGCATATTCTCCTGAATAATGCGCTCGCTTTCGTAATCCAACGCGCTGGTCGCTTCGTCGAAAATCAAAATGCGCGGATCGGCAATCAGGGCACGTGCAATCGCGATGCGCTGACGTTGTCCGCCGGACAGGCTCGCGCCGCGCTCGCCCACCATGGTGTCGTAGCCATGCGGCAGCTCCAGAATAAAGTCGTGTGCACCGGAAAGCTTGGCCGCCGCGATGACGCGCTGCATCGGCATCGCGGAATCGACCAGCGCGATATTGTCGCGAATCGTACGATTGAAGAGAACATTTTCTTGCAACACCACGCCGACTTGCCGCCGCAACCAGGCCACATCGGCAAGTGCGATATCGACGCCGTCGATGAATACTCTTCCGCTTTCGGGCACATACAGGCGCTGGACCAGTTTGGTCAGGGTCGACTTGCCGGAGCCTGAAGGCCCCACAATGCCAAGAACCTGCCCGGCCTTTACGTTCAAACTCACGTCTTTGAGGATTTCCGGCCCATCGACGCGATACCGGAATGTCACCCGCTCGAAGGCCACATCGCCGCGAACGGGCGGCAGCGCTGCGCGCGCCGGATTGTATGCCGGCTCGGGTACCGAGTTGAGGATGTCGCCCAGCCGCGCAATCGAAACGCGCGCCTGATGAAAATCCTGCCACAGCTGAGCCAGCCGCAGGACCGGCTGTGCCACGCGTCCCGCCAGCATGTTGAAGGCGATGAGTTCCCCGATCGTCAGATTGCCTTCGATGACGAGGTGGGCGCCGAAATAGAGCGTGAGAGCCGTGACCAGCTTGCTGATGAGCTGCACCGCCTGGCTCGCCCAGTTGCCAAGCGCGAGCACTCGAAAGCTTGCCTGGACATGGCCCGCAAGCTGCTCTTCCCAGCGCCGCTGCATCTGCGGCTCGATCGCCATCGCTTTGAGCGTCTCGATGCCATTGACACTTTCGACCAGGAAGGCCTGATTTTCCGCGCCACGATCAAATTTCTCCTCGAGGCGGCGCCGGAAGACCGGCGTCACACCGGCCGAAATTAGGACGTAGAAAGGAAAGGAACCCAGCACGATCCAGGTCAGGAATGGAGAATAGTAGAACATCACCGCCAGGAACACGACGGTGAAGAACAGATCGATCATCAGGGTGAGCGCCGAACTCGTCAGAAAATTGCGAATGTTCTCGAGTTCGCGCACGCGCGCCACCGAGTCCCCTGCCCGTCTCGCCTCGAAATACGCGATCGGCAACGCGAGCAAATGACGGAAGAGCCGCGCGCCGAGCTCGACATCGATACGGTTGGTCGTATGCGCAAACACATAAGTGCGCAGCGCGCCAAGGATCGTTTCGAAGATCGACACCGTTACAAGTCCGATCACCAGCACATCGAGTGTGGTAAAACCGCGATGGGTAAGCACCTTGTCGGTGACCACCTGAAAAAACAGCGGCGTCACCAGACCGAACAATTGTAGGAAGAACGAAGCCACCAATACTTCGCCGAGCAGCCGGCGATATTTATGCATCGCCTGCAAGAACCAGGTGATATCAAACTGGCGCGTCAGATCGCCGAGCACGGCACGCCGTGTCATCAGGATCAGACGGCCGCTCCATCTCGATTCAAATTCCGCGCGTGACAGGATTTGCGGCCGGCCGACGGACGAGCCTTGCACCAGCGCGCCCTGATCGATCAGTTTCCCGAGAACCAGAAAGCTGCCGCCGGTACATTCGACAATTGCCGGCAATGTCAATTTTGTCAGGCGAGACCAATCGGTCGCAATGACGCGCGCTTTGAGCTTGAATTCCTTCGCACAGAGCAGCATCTCCGTGGCGCCGATTGCGCCGCTGCCGAAGCGATGCCTGATTTGCGCCGGATCAGCTGCAATTCCGTGAAACCGCAGCAGCAAGGTCAAGCAACCGAGACCGCTCTCGGCCTCATCGGCCTGCATAGCCACTGACTACTCCCCGACTGCGAAGTTGCGACGCCACAAGGGCGCGAACCCATTACGCCGTAAAACTTTTTTTAAAAGACAGAACCGACGACACACTTGCACAAATCGGCCGAGGAGCGCGCAAGTATATTCAGTCGAGGTGAAGAAAGTTTATTGACGAACGTGTGATGTTGGCTCCGAATAAACTCGGATAAGGACGGAAGCGACATAATGCGGACTGATGCGACAAAAAACTTTCCGGAGATCGAGAATCTTTCGGTCCGCAAATCGCCAGCCGCTCGAAGTTGGGCCGGCGGCGAATACTACGTGCAAGTCAAGACAAGGCGCCTCATCGCCAGCCCAGTCCCGGCGCGACATACTTCAGGATCGCCTCGATGACGTGCGCGTTGTAGTCGACGCCGAGCTGGTTGGGCACGGTCAACAAAATCGTATCGGCCTCGGTGATCGCCTCGTCCTCCTTGACCTGCTCGATCAGAGCGTCCGGTTCGGCGGCGTAGCTCTTGCCGAAAATGGCGCGCTCGGTTGCGCTCAGCATGCCGATCTGGTCCTCGCTCTCACCGCGTCCGAAGTACATGCGGTCGCGATCGTCTACCAGCGCGAAAATGCTGCGTGACACCGATATCCGCGGCGTACGCGCATGCCCCGCCTCCTTCCAGGCCGCGCGGTAAATCCTGATCTGCTCCGCCTGCTGCACGTGGAAAGGCTTTCCGCTCTCGTCGATCTTGAGCGTCGAGCTTTGCAGGTTTATGCCGAGCTTCGCGGCCCATTCGGCGGTGGCGTTGGTACCGGCGCCCCACCAGATGCGCTCGCGCAAAGTCGCCGAATGCGGCTCGAGGCGCAGGAGACCGGGAGGATTGGGAAACATCGGCCGCGGGTTCGGCCGCGCGAAGCCATCGCCTTTCAGCACCTCGAGAAAAACTTCCGCGTGGCGTCGCGCCATGTCGGCATCGCTCATGCCCTCCGGCGGGGAATAACCGAAGTGGCGCCAGCCATCGATCACCTGCTCGGGCGAGCCGCGGCTGATGCCGAGCTGCAGGCGCCCGCCGGCGATGAGGTCGGCCGCGCCTGCGTCCTCCACCATGTAGAGCGGGTTCTCGTAGCGCATGTCGATCACCGCGGTGCCGATCTCGATCCGCTTCGTGCGCGCGCCGACGGCCGCGAGCAGCGGAAACGGCGAGGCAAGCTGGCGGGCGAAATGGTGGACGCGGAAATAGGCCCCGTCCGCACCGAGCTCCTCGGCCGCGACCGCCAGATCGATCGATTGCAGGAGCGCGTCCGATGCCGACTGCGTCTGCGAGTGCGGTGACGGCGTCCAGTGGCCGAAGGAGAGGAAGCCGATATGTTTCATGATGCGCACTCAGTGGGGGGAGTTGTTGAAGCATTCATATAAGCGCTTACGGTCCTGCGTGGATCATCTAACGTGAGCCTCGTAAGGTGGCCCATATGCGGGGCATGGCGCCCGGCTGCATACATCCATGGCGTGTGTTGCCGATCGACCCCTCTCACCCTCGAAATCTTGACGCCGTAATTGGATACCGCATCGCGATAGGACCTCGGCCCAATCGATTCCATCTCCATGCTTTGGCACATATGCCTACTCATTCATGCGCAACGAATAGGTGTGTGACAATGGAATCTCCGACCAAAACCTCTGCGACAAAACCCGTTGGTTCTTCCAAGGCAGACGCCACGCAAGTGTTTCGTGCGATGGCCGGAAGTGACGCCAAACATACGCTCGAACGTTGGAGCGCTGCCACGACTGAATCAGCCACGCTGATACAGAACAGCTGTTCGACGGCCGTTAAAGGCGCGCAAGACTACAATGTCAAATGTATCGAATTTGCGCGTATCAATGCCCAGGCGGCGTCGGAATTTCTCCAGGAATTGTCGAGGGTGAAATCGCCTTCGGAGTTCTTCGAATTGTCGACCAATCAATCTCGCAAGCAGTTCGAAACGCTGGTCGACCAAACAAGAGAGTTGACGGCGCTCGCTCAGGAAATCACGCGCTCTACCATAGAGCCTCTGCGAGCAGGCAGCATTAAGGCATTTAACAACCTGTCGTAGTCCTATTGCTGCAGTTTGGTTGATGACAAAGGCAGAAGCGGTGCAAAACAATGGACAGGCTTACACCCGAGACCTTGAAGTTTTTGCAATCCGTTCTGGACGAGGCATGGGCGTCGCTGGGACCGGAGGAAAGAGCACGAACAAGTAAGACGTTGGTGGCGACGCGTATCCTTGGAGCGGCATCGTCGGGCGAGCGAGACCCGACGCGTTTGCGTATCGTGGCCAAACCGGGGTTCTCAGATCAACAGAAACTTTAATGGCGTGCAGCACAGTCTAAAGCTGCTTTGGATTATGAATTGAAACGCCATGAAACAGGAGACACACATGAAGCCAACAATATTTGCAATCGCGGTTGTGGCTTCGTTTTTTATGACCGCGGCCGGGCCTGCACAAGCTGGGCCGATTGCGCCAATTTCTCCCGGTGTCACAGCAGAATTCGATATTTTGACGGATGTACAGTGGCGTCGCTGTTGGCGAGACCGATGGGGCCGCCTGCACTGCCGTCGCTGCTGGCGTGACAGCTGGGGTCGCGTGCGTTGTCGTCGCTAGTGACCAGCGTAAAAAACTGGTTCAATCAGGACGAACAATTAAAGCGCCTGCGTGCAAGGTTAGTCCAGAGGATCTGAAGTGAGCGCCATCCAAATACTACAAGCCGAAGTCCCTCAAGAAATGATCCGAAACTGGGGATGGTATTTGGCTTTTGGCGTTGCCCTGTCGCTGCTTGGCATCGTCGCAATGGTCCGGTCCGTAACGGCAACGGTCGTCACGATGTTATTTTTTGGGTGGCTGCTTCTAATCTCGGCAGCCATCGAAGTCGTTCAGGCCATCATGGTTGGACCCTGGGCGGGCTTCTTGCTTCACGCTTTGTCTGCCATTTTGTTCGGAGTTATCGGCCTATTCCTTATCAGGAGTCCCGTGGTGGGCGCGGAAGTCGCAACGCTATTGATGGCAGCGTTCTTCCTGATTGGCGGCTTGTTCAGACTCGTTGGCTCAATGACCGTTCCCTTGGTGCAATGGAATTGGCAAGCGGCCATCGACGGAGCGATTGCCCTTGTCCTGGGTATTCTCATTCTGGCGCGATGGCCGGCCACCGGGCTTTGGGTGCTTGGCTTTTTCGTCGGTCTCGACCTTCTTTTGTACGGAGGCATTTGGATTTCATTGGCGCTCACTCTGCGCACAATGTGAGATCAAGCCACTCGGCGATGTCCGATTCTGTGCGACGTCAACGGCCAGTTACTTCTAGCGCATCCGGGCCGCGTCGAAGATCGGGCGGAACATGCGGCGATAGTGTCCTGGTGTGAGGCCCGTGCACCGCTTGAATAGTTTGCGGAAAAACGCGGGATTTTCGTAGCCGATAGCCACCGCGATTTCGTCGAGCGAGGTATCACTGGTCTCGAGGAGACGCTTTGCTTCCTCGATTCTAAGGTTTTGCACGTAGCCGATGACCGTCGATCCCGTCGCTGCTGCGAAGCGTCGCTTCAAGCTGCGTTCGGGAATGCCGCATTCCGCCACAACGCCGGCGACCGACTGCTGTTCGCGATAATGGGCGCGCAGCCAATCCTCCGCTTGACGCACGACCGAGTCGGCGTGCGCTTGACGCCGGACAAGACTGGCAAACGGCAATTGGCCGTCACCGTGCCATTGCAACAGATATACCTTGGCGATGTGCAGCGCCTCTCCCGGACTGCAATGGCGCGAGATGATATGGATTGCCAGATCGTGCCAGGCGGTCGCACCGCCTGCAGTCACAATGCGCCCCGTGTCATCGGCAAAAACGATATTGGGTTCGGGAACAAAACGGACCTCCGGAAAACTGCGGTGGAACAAATCCTCGTAGCCCCAGTGAGAAGTCGCCGTCTTCCCCTTCAGCAGGCCTGCGGCTGCAAGCAGCACCGCGCCCGAGCACGCCGAATAGATGATGCTGCCCGCTTGGTAGCGCTTGCGCAGCCATTCCTTCAACTCCGGATAGCGATCTTTCAAATCGTCATCGGGAGCAAGCCATAGCTCCGGGATGACGATGATATCCGCGTCCGTTGTCTCCGCGATGGTCGAATGTGGCGTGATCGGAATCCCGTTTCCGCACTGGAATGGGTCGCCCGAGACCGAGACAATTTTCGCCCGGATCAGGCGCCCGGCAGGTCCATCGCCGACGAGCTCGAGCCATAGCCTTCCGGTCGAAGCGAAGACGTCGATCAACCCGTAGATCGCGGAGCCCGCGGACTCCGGCAAGGCGAGGATCAATGCCTCGACAGGTTTGGCATCGGTACTGGCCATTTTCGTCCCAGAAGTTGGCACAAAAGGATCGTTTCTGACGAAAGCCGATCTGACGCCGGCAGGCGTCCAGACCTAGTTTCCGTCCCCAGCCGAGGCCGATTCAGCCAACCGATCAATGCAGGAGGACAAAGACATGCCAGTTTACCTGATCGCGGATGTGAAGGTAACGGACAACAAGTGGGTGCCGGACTATGCCGCATCGGTGCACGGCCTCGTGCATCTGCACGGCGGCAAGTACCTGGCCCGCAGCGGCAATGTGAAAACGCTCGAAGGCAAGCCGTTGGACACCACCATGATGGTGCTCATCGAATTTCCTTCGGCCAAGGCGGCAATGGCCTTCGCCAACGATCCCGACTACGCGCCGTTTGCAGAGGCTCGCCAGCGCGGCAGCAAAAGTCGGCTTCACCTGATCGACGATACCGATCTGGCCGGCACCATCGGCTATTTGCCTAAAGCCTGATGTTCGTAGCCGCCTACGAAACGCAATTCGAAAGGATACCAACCAAATGAAACGCTATGTGATTGAACGCCATATCCCCGGGATCGGTGGCGTGAGCCAAGCCCAGTTCAAAGGACTTGCCGCCGCCTCAAATGACGCGGTCGCCAAGCTCTCCGGAACCGTGCAATGGGTGCAGTCCTACATCGCCGCCGACAATACGTTCTGCATTTACCTGGCTGAAAGCGAAGATCGCCTTCGCGAGCATTCGCGCCTGGCCGGGTTTCCAATCACCAGAGTCAATGAAACCGTCACCGTGATCGACCCTCTGACGGCGTACTCTTGAAACCATCGGATGGAGGTCGCCCGCACAATGTCTGCCATTGCAAAGCCAGCATGTTCCGAAGAGAAGCACAAGCCTGCGAGCGACACAGACACCGTACCGGCGCATAGTCTGAAACAAGCCTGACCCGAACCGGCCGATTAGAGAGGCGGACACCGGCGGCGGTACCAATCAATTACGGGCTTTGCGGACGCCGCCAACTATCTTTCGCCTGGTCCTACCGAGTGCTACCGTTCGATCGGATATTTGTCGAATGTCGCGCTCAGGGGGCGACCATGAATGAGATCAAACGCCGCGATTTCCTAAAAGCTTCCGCAGCCATTGCTGCCGCCTCCGCGGCTGGAGGGTTTGGCTGCGTTGAAATTGCAAGTGCAGAACCGATCCAGCCACCGACCGTCGACCAAGTTGCAATCCGGGTTCTGATCGACGGTTCCTACAATCTTTTTCTGCGACCGACCCAGATCAAGAACATCAAGATCGAGCCCGCCCCGCGTCAAACGGATTACCGACGCGCGCTCCACAACCAATGGGGTTTGTCGCTCCTGCTCGATTCCAAGAACGGCGCCGAAGAGCACACCATAATGGTCGACTTTGGCTATACGCCGGACGCGCTCGTCAACAATATGGAGATGGTCGGCGCCGACCCGAAAAAGATCGAAGCGCTGGTCGTCAGTCATGGTCACTTCGACCATTATGGCGGCTTGCTCGGCATGCTCGACAAATATCGCAGCCAACTTCCCTCCGACCTCACGCTTTACGCCGGCGGCGAAGATAATTTCTGCAGGCGCTATAGCGGTCCGCCAGGCCAGCTGTCTGAATTTGGCGTACTCGATCGGCGCGAACTCGCATCGCGCAAGGTAAAGACGGTGCTGTGCGAAAATCCGGTAGTCATCGGCCACGCGTTCACCACGGGAAAGATCAAGCGCACAAGCATTGAAAAAGTCCTGCCAAATTCATCTGTCGAATTCGCTATGAAAGATGGGTTGGGCTGCAACGCCGGCCACTACTTGCCAGCCGAACTCGTGGGCAAGATTGTGCCTGACGAGCACATCCATGAACATGCCACTTGCTTCAACCTGAAGGACCGCGGCCTTGTCGTCATTAGCTCCTGCGGCCATGTCGGTATTGTCAATTCTGCCCGACAAGCAATGGAGGTCTCCGGTGTGAACAAGATTCACGCCCTCATCGGAGGCTTTCACCTGGGCCCTGCTCCGGCCGACTACCTCGGCAAGGTAATCGCCGAGATCAAGACGCTGAACCCGGATGTCATTATCCCAATGCACTGCAGTGGAGATAATTTCACCCAGGCGGTACGTGCGCAGATGCCGGAGAAACTCGTCCTTGGCACCACCGGCAGCCGCATAACTTTCAATGCCTAAGGATTTGGTACGGTAGTGAACAAGGGCGTTTTAGCCCTCGCATTTGCTGGCGGCGTCACCGCTGCCGCCGCCGGCGGTTGGTTGCTGTGGCCGCCGACAGCAGCGGAACCCTCAGCCGCCGCCCTGATGGACGCGGTGATGTGGAACAAGGAGCCGATCGGCGGTTCCTTTGCGCTGATCGATCAAAACGGCAGGCTGCGTACCGATACCGATTTTCGTGGCAAGTTTTTGCTGGTGTATTTCGGCTACACTTATTGCACCGACATCTGTCCGACCGATCTACAGGCCATTTCTACCGCCATCGACAAGCTCGAGACGGCGGGCGAGTCTGTACAACCACTGTTCATCACCGTCGATCCGGAACACGACACGCCCGAAGCGATCAAGCTCTACGTTGGCCTTTTTCATCCACGCCTCATCGGCCTCACCGGCAGTGCGAAAGAAATCAAGAGCGCAGCCCGCGCTTACAAGGTCTATTACGCCAAAAACGATCAGTCGAAGAAATCCGATCCCGTGATCGACCATTCCGGCTTCGTTTTTCTTGTCGGACCGAATGGAAAGTACCTTGGCTTTTTTCCACCAGGCACATCGGCAGATCGCATGGTCGAAGGTCTCCGGCCTCACCTTGCTCTTGACCAGCAGTAGCTCCGTCTGGACTTGGCACTTGATGATCCAACAAGACGTGGCACTATTTAATTGCTTCGCTTGATTTTTGCCTGACTTTCCCTTGGTCCAACAAAACTCAGCCGCGCCGCGCCGCCTCGATTGCGGCGACGTCGATCTTTCTCATGCCCATCATCGCGTCAAACGCGCGCTTTGCTTCGTCGCCACCGATCGCCAGCGCGTCGGTCAGCACGCGCGGCGTGATCTGCCACGACACGCCCCACTTGTCTTTGCACCAGCCGCACGCACTTTCCTCGCCGCCGTTGTTGACGATCGCGTTCCAATAGCGATCCGTCTCGGCCTGATCCTCAGTGGCGATTTGGAAGGAAAAGGCTTCAGTCTGTTTGAACCCGGGCCCGCCGTTGAGGCCGATACAGGAGACGCCGGCAACCTTGAATTCCACAACCAGCACATCGCCTTTCTTGCCTGACGGATAGTCGGCCGGTGCACGGTGGATGGCGCCCACCGCGCTGTCGGGAAAGGTTTCGGCATAAAACCGGGCGGCGGCCTCGGCATCCTTGTCATACCAGACACAAATCGTGTTCTTTGCCATTGCGTGGCCTTCCGGTCCAAACGCGCCTGAGCGCTGTGCACTCGTTTCAAGATTTTCAAGATAAGGAGTCAATCCCTGTTCTCCACTGGCAAGCGGCTATTTTTGCGAAGGAACACGGTACGACCGGGAAATCCATCAGGAGCAGCGGCTGAATACCTATTCATGGACCTAACAACGTGTTTCCGCGTTTGCTCGCCACAGGGTGACAAACAAGGGAACAACGCAGATGCGTAACGCGATTTTAGGCGCAGCAAGCGCACTGGCTCTCGCCTCACCGGCAATGGCCGCCGATCTGCAGGTACCTCTCTATAGTGAAGTTCCAAGCTACGAGTACCGGACTGCGCCGCCTTTCGTCGTCGAGGAGGCGGCCCCCGTTATGGTGGTACCGCCGCCAGTGGTTGTTGAGGAATATCCGGTCTACGCGCCGGTCTATGCGGTACCTCCTGCGTATGCCTACGCCACTCCGGTATGGCATGGCGATTGGGGCTATCGACGTCACTTCCGCGGCCGCTGGTAAAGTCTCGAAATATCTGCTGGCAATATCTGCTTTGCTCGTTGGCGAGATGATTGCCTTCAATGCCGCTTCAATTTGCTTGCCTCGAAGGCTCCCGGACTTTGTGGTGGGCGGCGTCAGCGTGGCTATGGTAATTTGCAACACATCGCAGGGGCGACAGTCGGCGGCCATGGGCGAACCCGGATTTCATGTGCGGCGTCTGTCGGGTTCGATAGGGGCCGAAATCCTGGGCATCGACCTTGCGTGCGAGCCGGGAGACAATGTCATCGGCGAAATTCGCCAGGTCTGGCTTGAGCACAACGTCGTTTTCTTCCGCGATCAGGACCTGCCGCCGGCCAAGTTTCTGGCATTCGCCAGGCGCTTCGGCGAAGTAGTCGAATATCCCTTCATCAAAGGCATCGATGGTTTTCCGGAGATCATCCCGGTTATCAAGCTCGAGCACGAGACGAAGAATTTCGGCGGCATCTGGCACACCGACACTGCCTATCTCGAGATACCGCCAATGGGAACCATGCTGATCGCGCGTGAAGTGCCGCCCTATGGCGGCGATACGCTGTTCGCCAACACCTATCTGGCCTACGAGACGCTGTCTGACGGCATGAAGCGCATGCTCGAGGGTTTGATCGCAGTCAATCATTCGGCCAAGGCGGACGTGACTCGCACGCGAGAGGATCGCTTGCGCGGTGGCGCGAAGGCTGAAGCAAAAAAGGAATATATCAGTGAGCATCCGGTCGTCCGCACTCATCCTGAAACCGGGCGCAAGGCGCTTTACATCAATGTCGGCCACACCGTCCGTTTCAGGAACATGACAGAGGCCGAGAGCGCGCCGTTGCTCAGTTTCCTGTTTGAACATCAGACCAAACCGGAATTCACCTGCCGTTTCAATTGGCGCGTCGGCTCGCTGGCATTCTGGGACAACCGCTGCACCCTCCACAATCCGATCAACGACTATCATGGATTCCGCCGCGTGATGCACCGCGTGACTCTGGCCGGAGACAGGCCGCACTAGGGTCGACTTCGCGGCTCACGAAGCGTTATCAGTTGCGAGCGTCGCGAGCGGCTTGTGCATTCTTTGTCGCTTGTGACACGCTTCCGATCTTTGCCGGAGGAACGCGTGTGCGCCGCCGTCGATTTGGCAGCGAACGCATGCCCTCGCCAGCTGTGTCGCCGCTTGGCGGACGCGCAGGAAACTGAGCCGCACGACGAATGGCGAGAGCGCGAAGTGCCGCCTCCGCGTGAGCTGCCCGCGCTTCCAGCTTGTGCATGCGATCGATCTCCCTGTTGACGCGTTTCAACGCAGCGGCGAACACCTGCTTGCGCCGCAATGGATGTTCGGACGTGCCCGGAAAACTCCCGCCTCTCGGCGTCGCTTTCCCGCGTGCTTGGCGGCGCGTCTCACGCGCCAGAGTCCTTTCCTTGTCGCGCATATCGCGCAGCCGTTGGCGCAACGCTTTGAGATCATCAACACCGGCATCATAGATTCCTGGGTGGTGACTGCGCAGGATGATCTCATGCTCATCGTAGCTGAGAACGCTGCGTTCGAATTTGCAGGGTATGGACATGACAGTCTCTTACATTTTGTTCAGTCGCCACCCAGGTCGCGTCAAACACTATTCGAAAAAGCCAGATCGGAGCTATTGGACCGCGGTCCTACCCTTAAATGGACACCCCGACTGGCGTTGATGTCCGCTTTTACCCCATAGGTGGGCAATCGGCCGGCATTTATTGTGGCAGCAGCGCAGGCCGTGTCTTCGCGCAGACGGGCTACCGGTTGAGCCACCGCCGGGCGAAACCGAGCAGGCCCTGCGGCAGGAAAATGATCATCACAATAAATATGACGCCCAGCGGAATGAGATACGGGAACTGATCCCCGAACAGGCGCGACAGTAATTCACGGATCAGCTGAAAGAAACCGGCACCCATGATCGGGCCGACCAGCGTGCCGATGCCGCCCATCACATTGAAGATCACCGTATCGCCTGACGTAATGAAGTAGACAAAATCCGGCGCGGCGAACTCGTTCTGGATTGCATAGAGCACACCGGCAAGGCCGGCGAAAATGCCGGACAGCATCACCGCGACGATCTTGTAGCGCTCGACCGGATATCCGATGGCGCGCGTGCGCGCCTCGTTCTCGCGGATCGATTGCAGCACCATACCGAACGGCGAGCGCGTCACGCGCCGTAAAATGAGATACGAGACCGTCACCACCGCCAGGACAAACCAGTGCATGGTCGCGTTGGTGAAACGCGCATCATAAATGAACGGGATCGTCAGATGCGGCCGGGTGAAGATCAGGCCGTTTTCGCCACCGGTGACCGGCGTCCAGGTGAAGATGATAACGTAGAAGATCTGACTGAAAATCAGCGTGGTGATCGCGAAGTAGATGTCGCGCAACCGGGTCGAGAAATAGGCGACGAACAGCGCCGCGCCGGCTGCGCCTGCAAGGCCCAGGCCGATCGCCAGCCACAGATTGGGCGGGCTCACCAGGAGAAGCGCCGCGGCGGCGCCGTACATGCCGAGCCCAAAAAACGCGGAATGGCCGAACGAAACCATGCCGGTGTAGCCGATCAGAAGATCGGACGACATCGCGAGCAGGCCCCAGATCAACACCTCGGTGAGAAAGCGGCGCCAGAACACCGGCAGCACCAGCGGCGCCACGATGAGCAATGCCATCACCACGCAGAAGCCGATCCAGAAAATCGCGTTGTGGCTCAGCCTGGGCTTTGTGGACGCGATCGGTTTTTCGAGCGGTGCGGTTGTCATTTCGGTGTCGGCACAAAGAGGCCTGTCGGCCTGAACAGAAGCGTGAGAATCAGAACGATGAACGACACGATGACCGCCTGCGCGGGGCTCACCCAGATGGCGGCATAGGCCTCGAGCAGGCTGATGAAGATCGCGGCCGCGATCGATCCACCAAGGCTGCCCATGCCGCCGACCACGACGACAATGAAGGCCTTGAGTACCCAGTCGAGGCCCATTGTGTGGGTGACGCCGGCCATCGGCGCAAACAGGACCCCGCTTGCCGCCGCCAGCGCCGCACCGATCGCGAACACGCCCGTGTAAACCCACGGCACCGGAATGCCCATGGCCTGCGCCATCACGCGGTCCTGCGTTGTGGCGCGAATCCACACGCCGAACTTGCTTTGCTTGAGGAATACCCAGAACAGGCCGATGAGCGCCGCCGAGAGCCCGGCGATCACCAGCCGGTACCAGGGATACTCGAGATAGAAGAGATTGAAATGTGTCGTGATCGGTTCGGAAATCTTGCGAGCCACCGGGCCGAACTGCCAGAGCGCGTAGTTCTGCAGGATGAGAGAGATGCCAAAGGTAGCGAGGATGGTCGTCAGCGGATCGCGCCCGATCAGCGGCCGTAATGTCAGAATCTGCATCGCCGCGCCCAGGATCGCAACGATCATCGTGGCAAGGATGAGTGCGACCCAGAAATTTCCGGTCAGCGCGAAGACAACGACGCCGACATAGGCGCCCAGCATGAACAATTCGCCGTGCGCGAAATTTACGACATCCATGATGCCGAAGATGAGCGTGAGGCCCGAGGCGACCAGCGCCAGGATCATGCCGGTGACGATGCCGTTAACCGTCTGGATCAGCAGCAGATCGAGCGGGATGTTCTGGATGAAGGCGACGATCGTGCTCATCGCGCATACCCTTCACACACACTCCGCTCATTCCCGCGGATGCGGGAATCCAGAGTGCCAATGCGAGCGCCGAATTTGTGCCCTGGGTCCCCGCTTTCGCGGGGACGAGCGGCCTTAGTTGCTATCGTGCGGGCCATACTCAAACCCCCAGATACTGCTTGATCAGCGGGTCATCGATGGTGATCTCGGACGTCTTGCAGTGGTGGCGAACCATTCCTTTTTCCATGATGTAAATGCGCTGGCTTGCCTCGAGCGTCAGCGGAACGTTCTGCTCGACCAGCAGGATCGCAACGCCATCCTTGTGCAAGGCATCGATGATCTGGTGAATCTGCGAAACCATTCTCGGCATGAGTCCTTCGGTCGGCTCGTCGAGCAAAATGATCTTGGGCTCGAGCATCATCGCGCGCGCAATCGCGAGCATCTGCTGCTCGCCGCCGGAGAGCGTCCCCCCGGCCTGATCACGCCTTTCGGCGAGCACCGGGAAATGGGCGAAGACCTTGTCGAGCAGCGCTTTCTTGCGCGCCTCGGTGACGCCGTTGCGGTCAAAGCCGGTGCGCAGGTTCTCCATCACGGTGAGCAGGCGGAAGATGCGCCGGTCTTCCGGAACATAACCGATGCCGCGGCGCGCCAACCGGTGCGGCGCCTCGTGGGTAATTGAGTTACCCTCGAGCCTGATCTCGCCTTGGCGCGCGTTCACCAGTCCCATGATCGTCTTCAACGTCGTCGATTTGCCGACGCCGTTGCGGCCGATGAGACCGACGACCTCGCCGCGGCCGACCTGTAACGAGACGCCGTGAAGAATGTGGCTTTTGCCGTAGTAAGTGTGCAGGCCATCGACCTGCACCAGCGGCTCGGCTGATGATGCGGTCGCGCTCATGTCTTGAGATAGACCTCCTGCACCCGCGGATTCTTCTGAATCTCCGCCGGCGGGCCTTCGGCCAGCACCGCGCCGTAATTGAAGACGGTGATGCGGCTTGCGAGCTCCATCACCAGCGGCATGTCGTGCTCGACGATAAGGATGGTGAAGTCTTTCGCGATCCGGCGCACCAGCGCCATCGTTTCATGGGTTTCGGCCGCACTCATGCCCGCAGTCGGTTCGTCGAGGCAGAGCAAGGTCGGCTCGGTGGCGAGTGCAATGCCGATTTCCAGGTTGCGCTGCTCGCCATGTGAAAGGTTGGACGCAAGCTCGTTGGCCTTGGCCAGCAGTCCGACTGCATCGAGCGCCCGCTCCGCCTTTTCGACAAGGTCAGCGAACGACATGCAGTCGCGCACCATGTTCCAGCTGTGCCGGCGCGATTGCGCCGCAACCCGCACGTTCTCCAGCGCGGTCGCATTCGGCATGATGTTGGTGATCTGGTACGAGCGGGCAATTCCCTTCTGGGAAATGCGGTTAGAAGGCAGCCCGGTGATATCCTCGCCGCCAAAAAAAATTTTACCGGCCGTGGGCCGCAAAACCCCGGTCAGGCAGTTGAAGAATGTGCTTTTTCCCGCGCCGTTCGGCCCGATGATCGCGCGAATCTCGCCGCGCTGAACCTCGAAGTTGACCTGGTTGAGCGCCGCCAGGCCGCCGAAGCGGACCGTCAGCATGTCGGTCCGCAGAACGGGGGCAGATGCCGCCCCCCGGACCACATCCGGGGAGCGGGCATCGATCGAAGTGGCCGTGGTCACTTAGGCCGAAGAGAACTTGCAGGCCGGCGGGAACAAGGTTTTTTCGCCGGGGATTGTTTTCGTGATGATCGGTTTGCCGTCCTTCATCTCGAAGATCACCTCGAGCGGGAAGGCCTGGTGGTCTTCCTTGCGCAGGACCTTGTCGCCGGTGAAGAAGTCGTCGGAGAGCTTCATCTGCAGGCCTTCGAGCGACTCGATCAGCTTCATGGTGTCCTTGCGCCCCTCGAACTTCGACTTCTCCATGCCGAGCTTGAGCGCGTTCATGGCTTCGAAATTCGCCTGCACGTAGCGGTCGGGCAGCGGTCCTGAGGGGTCCATCTTCTTCAGCCGTATGACCGCTTCGTCGAAGAACTTGCGGTGATGCGGCGTGTCGAAGGGGCCCTGGAAAACCGGCATGTACCGGTTGATCCCGACGAAGCCGTTGATCTTGGAGCCGATCGCCGGAAGATTGGTCGATTCGGCGATCGCGCCGTCACCCGCCCACTTGTATTTCTTGGTGAGGCCAAGATCGAAAGCCTGGTTGCCGATGGTGATGCCGTCCTTGCCGAAGAAGATGCCGAACAAGCCGTCGAAGTCGCCGCTGATCTTGGAGAGGAACGGTGTCATGTCGGCCGTGCCAAGCGGGATGCCGGTGGTCCCGACGACCTGGCCACCGTTCTTCTTGATCTCGTCCGCGTAAGCGTCGCGTGTCGACTGACCCCACGAGTAGTCGGCAAAGGCGATGTGCCACTTCTTGCCCATCTTCACCAGATCTGGGCCGAAAGCGACCGCCTGCGCCGGCGCATAGTCGTGGACGCGGAAGCTGTAGCGGTTGCACTTGGTCGTCGTCAGCGTGGTGTCGAGGCACACGCTGATCATATTGACGACCTTGTTCTCTTCGAACACCGGCATGCAGGCGAGACAGATGTTCGACAGGAAGCCGCCGACATGAACGTCGACATTGTCTTCCACGAGGAGCTTCTCGACCTTGCGGCGCGCGACGTCGGGCTTGGACTCGTCATCGGCAACCACAATTTCGACCGGACGACCATTGATGCCGCCGTTCTTGTTGATGCGATCGACCGCCATCTGCAAGCCGACCAGCGCGGTCTTGCCGCCGAGCGCACCCGCACCGGAGAGAGGCTGTTCCGAGCCGATTTTGTACGGCTTGGCCTGGCCAAATGCCGCTTGCCAGGGCGCAGGCACCAGCATGGTGGCGCCGAGGGCCGCTGCCTTCACACCCCACCCGACCACCGTGCGACGCGTGGTCTTGCCGCTGTACCAGAAGTCCTTTGCCCACTCTTCTTCTTTCCACTTCTCACTCATCACGAGTCCTCCCTCTGGATCTCATAGATGCCGATCAGCGCGCACGGCATGTGCACACCGAACAAATACGGCATCGTTGATTTGGAAATCGCCAAGTTCATCCCATGCGCCGACACACGGCCGGCGACGTGCGCGGCCGTGAGAGCGGCCACCGCACGCCCATGCCAAACGGCACGACGCGGCATCAGTAATCCCTCCCCTGCCGGCCCTTGGCGGGCTCTTCGTTGTCATTAGCAAACGCGATCCGGAACCAAGTTTCAACCGCAATTTCCATATTGATGAATATCACCTCACATGGTCGTATGCGTG
>DATBHE010000008.1:0-5206 GCA_036557605.1 Pseudolabrys sp. | reverse complement strand
TCGCAGAACTTGCAAGGCGGGAAATCGCGGCTGTAGACCGGCTGCGCTCTGAACTTCGCCGGATCGTAGTGCCAATATGTGCTGACATCGTTGTAAGTTTTGACCACCGTGTTCCAGAGCTCGTCCTTGTCGTAGCCGAACATCTTCTTCTTCTCGACCTTCTTGACATAGATGTTCTGGATCGGGCTCTTGGTCGCGAGATCGAGCTTGACCGGGCCACGCGGCGGATTGATCTCGATGCTTGCCATCGCCTTGATGAAGTCGGCCGGCCCCGGATACTTGCCTTTGAACTTCTCCAGTGTCTTGTCGATCCACATGGCGGTCGCGTAATTGGCTTCCGAATAATACGACGGGACCTTGCCGTATTTGGCGCGGTATTTCTTGACGAAAGCTTCATTGGCCGGCGTCTGCAGCGCCGCGCTGTAGACGTGCGCGGAGACATCGCCGATGACCTCGTCAGGCATTAATGGCAGAGCGAATTCATCGTAGTTGGTGCTCCCGCCGAGAATGATCGTCTTGATGCCGGCAGCGCGTAATTGCTTGGGGAATTGCAGCACCATCGGTCCGACCATCAACGAGAAGATGGCGTCGACATCTCTTTTGATGCTCGGGATGTACGGGCCGAAGTCCTTGGCGCCGAAAGGCACCCAAATTTTCTGTACGATCTTGCCGCCGCAATCCTCGAATGTCTTCTGGAACCCGCCGACCTGCTCATAGCCGAAGGCGTAATCGGTGCCGATCGCTGAGACGCGCTTGTAGCCTTGATCGCAAGCCCATTGCCCGAGCGCATGGGTCGGCTGCGACGAGACCCAGGTGGAGAATACAGTATAGGGAAATTTGTCGGACTGGCGCTGCGCAATGTCGTCGCCCGTGGTGATGGTGCCGATGAAGAGCGTCTTTTCCTGGTTCGAAATCGGCGCCAGCGCGTAAGAAGCCGACCCGAGCACCGCGCCGACAATCATATCCACTTTGTCTTGCAGGATGAGCTTCTTGGCCATGGCCACATCGCCGTCGACGGTGCCCTTGTCATCCTCAACAATGAACTTAACCGGAGCGCCGCCGAGCTTGCCGTCATGCTCGTCGAGATACATCTGGAAGCCGTTGACCATGTCGGTGCCGAGCTGCGTGATGATGCCCGTGCGCGGCGCCAGGAATCCGATCTTGAGCTCTTGTGCCTGTGCCGGTAGCGCGCTTGCAGCAGCGACGCACAGCAGTGGAAGAATTCGCGTCAGTCTTTTCATCGTCGGTCCCCTCTTATGTGAAATTGCCTCTGTTTGAACACCTCTTCGCGCGGCAGGTCTTTTTGAAGACTGGCAATTCTCATGCGCGTCCTGATTTACCCGCGGCATCGTAGCAATTGGCGCCGGTATTCTGGAAGGGGCGACCGGATTGCGGCAGTCGCGCCATTTAGTACGTCGCGGTGTCAATGTACCGAACGGTCAGTGGACCAAGGTCCCCTATGCATTGCGGGCGAAATCGAGTCACCTTTTCATGTGTCCGATTGGGACTATCCGAAAGGAACTGGGCGGGAGCAATCCAGCAATAAGGAGACGACGCTCATGGTGGACAAATCGAATTTCACCTCTGCAGAATGGCAGGTTCTTTTGCAAAGCATGATTGCCGCCGGAACGGCTGTGACTGCTGCCGACCCGAGCGGACTGTGGGGTCTGCTCAAGGAGAGCTTCGCGGGCGGAACGGCGCTGGCAAAAGCCAAGAGCGACCCCCAGGCAAACGGGCTCGTCAAAGCGGTAGTGGCCGATTTCATTACGGCCGAGGGAAGCGCGGCGCGCGACGACCTGAAAAACAAGCTCAGCAGCAGCAAGCCTGATCAGATCAAAGACAAATGTATCGCAACATTGCGGGAGGCCGCGGCGATACTCAATGCCAAGGCCCCAGGTGATGCCGCAGCCTATAAGGCATGGTTGCAGCAAATCAGCCAGCATGTTGCCGAAGCTGCCAAAGAAGGCGGATCGTTTGGCGTTGGCGGCGTGACTGTAAGCGAAGCCGAGAAGGCAACGCTGAACGAAATTGCGGGCGTGCTTAAGGCAGCGTGAGCTCTGCCGGCCGACGGAAGGCGTCCGACTACGCGCGCGGCGGACGGCGGCGTTCGTGGAACCAGGCGCGATACTGCGACATCTTCGCGCGCTGCGCCGAAGGCGCGTGCCGCTTGCAGGTCGCGGCCTCCTGGCTGCCCTCCGGCGCACCCCACCGCAGCTCGACGCAGTCGTTGACGTTGTAGGCCATTTCGAGCGCGGTGGTGCGATCCATCACGTCCTTGAGCGCCAGCGTCCACTGCGAGCCGTCGGTGCGCGGATACGAGAACTTGCGCGATGCAAGCTCGGATGCGAGCACGCGTTCCAGCTCGGCCTTCACGTCCGCCGGACTCTTGCCGCTCGGCATCGCATAACGCTCGGGTCGTCGCGCCACACGATCCGGAAAATGGCGTACCACATCCATGGCGATCAGCAGGCGCAGGTCGCGCGAGGGCGTCGCAAAGTCTTCCCATGCGCCGGTTGTCTCAAAAATCGCCGGCCCGTCCGGCATCGACGCTTCACCCTTCCCGCTGTTCTGATACTTGCGGCCATTTTCGACCGACGTCACGCGTGTCTTCACCTGCTCTTCGAGCGAAGTGATTGCCTCCGTCATTGCGCGCAGTGGATCGAGCGGCGCCGGCGACATCACGTCATCCATGCGATCATAGAAGTCTTCGACCTTGAGACGCGAGGGGTCGAGCGAGAAGTCGGCGTATTCCGGGTTCTTCGCGATCTCCGCATTGGTGAGACGCCGCAGTGCGTGGTTTCTGTCGACCACGATCGGGCGGAAACGCTTGAAGCCGGGGCCGCCGAGCGCGGGATCCTGCGCATAAAGGAAATTTCCGCGCCAGAAACGCTTGCGCGCCACCGTGCCGTCCGGCTGCCCGTCGACCGCGAGGAAGACGCCCGCGCCATCGCTGGTCTGCGGCACGCGCTTGACCAGCATCAGGATGTGCCCATAGGGGTCGGCATAGATCGTGCCGGGGCGCAACGTATCCTGTGTCAGCGACACCGGATAGTAGTCGGTGTTGTCGTCGCTCGCGCGCGTGCGTCCTGTGCCGGAGTGCACGCCATCGGCGACCGCGCGCATGTAGCTGCCGAACGATGCGGCAAGGTTTCCGCCCTTGGATTCGGCGTTCTGGATACTCGTCCAGCCAAAGCACGCCGGCGGCTTGCCGCCGCCGCCGCGCGAGCATTTCGAATAACCGAAAGGCAGTCCCATCTTGAATGCGAAATAGGCGCGCAGGAAATAAGGAAGATCGGCGCAGTCGGGGCGAAGCACGATCTTCATCTCGTCTTCGCCAAGGCCGAGATGGTTGAACAATACGTTGCGCGAGCGGTCGCGCAGCACTTCGTGCAGCGCCGGCCACGACGGCGCCGCGTCCAGCGGCGCGTCGAACAGCTTCTCGATCCAGGCGGAGAACAGGTTCTCCATCCCACGATCCCACGCGTTGCGTACCGGCCAGACGCTTCCCGCGGCACCTTGCGGCCGCGGCGGTTGATCGGCGCGAACCGAGATTTCGCGGACAACGTTCCCGCAATTCGACGAAGCAAGGCTCGCCCGCCATTTTCCGGCTGCCGGCGCGTTGACTTCTGCGAACCAGAAGTACGGCGGTCCGCCGAACCGCTTGCGCGATTTGACGGCAACGCTTCCATCCGGCGCAACCAGCGACAGCTCGCCGTCGAGCGGCTTCTCCGAGGTGAAGACGACGCGCAGAGGCATGCCCCGCCATGGCGCGACGGGTGAAGCCAGAACCGCCAGGTTCGACTCCTCGCACGCCCCGGATTGGCCTTGCGCCCGGGCGGCTGCGGGTGAGAGCGCGAAAATGGAAAGCGCGGTTGCGACCAGCAATGAAGCCGTCGCAGAAGGAGTTCGGCGTGGTGGCAACAAGCGAGCCCCCTGTCCTGAATCGTCCCTGGGCCGCAGTAACATTATTGCGCAGCCTTGGCCAATCCAATCCAACGTCGGATTTCGGTAAAATTATGGGCGGCTTCGCCGCCGGTCCTGATGGAACCGGGCGGTCGGTGGAAATGATCGACTGTTCACGCCTGCTTATCCCGACCCTGCCTATCTTGGCTGAGTTTTTCGGCCATATCCGGCCTCAGTTGCGCGGGGACGAGCGAGAACGTTTGGACCGGCGAACCAACACACTCCGCTCATTCCCGCGAACGCGGGAATCCAGAACCCGCAACTCGAATATTGAGCAAGTCGCCCTGGGTCCCCGCTTCCGCGGGGACGAACGGGAGAATGTCCATCAGCCTCATCTCCGCTCAGTCCCGCGAACGCGGGAATCCAGGACAAAAAGAAATGCCGTGCGATTTTCCCCTGGATCCCCGCATAGGCGTGCGAAGCACGCCGTCCTCCGGACGGCTATGCGCGGGGATGAGCGGGAGAGTGTGGAGAAGCGAAGCGGACTCTCATCCGCTCATTCCGAAGAACGGCGGCACAGACTCTCACCCGCTCATTCCCGCGAACGCGGGAATCCAGCTCTGACTCTCGAAGCGTCACTTCGCTGCCCTGGACCCCCGCATAGGCGTGCGAAGCACGCCGTCCTTTGGACGGCTATGCGCGGGGGTGAGCGGAATTTGCTGTAGCGCCCTGGCCTAGAACCCCAGCGTGAAGGCGGCCTTGATGGCGTGGCTCTGCGCGTGCGCGGCAAGCTCGCCTTGGTAGAAGGCGCCGAGCTTGGTCCACGGGCTCAAGCGCCAGTCGAGACCGGTCTCGATGAGCGCCGAATTGCGCGCGATCGGAATGCCGGCCACCGTGAATGCCGTGCCCGTGCTCTGGAAGGCGAGCGCGGTGGTCGGCGTCACATCACCAAAGGCATGCTGCCACTGCGCCGACGCGCGCGGCACCAGCACCGTGCCGTTGTGAAGCGGCAGGACGGTCGCAGCCCGCACACCGAGCGAAGAGTAGCCGATGTCCTCGCGCGCGCTCGTACCCGACAACGCGGCAAGTCCACCACTTTCCTGGAACGAGCCGTCATGCAGGTGCACGTAAGCAAGACCGGCGAACGGCTCGATGGCAAACGTGCCAAGCGCGATGCCGTAGCCCACTTCGCCGAACACCTGCCCGACCTGCCCGTGCAGGCGCGACTTGGCCGCATCGCTGAAGTTCGGGAACGCAATGGCGCGGCTGACATCGATGCTGTCATAGGAGAAGGAGGCGCCAC
>DATBHE010000007.1:0-35600 GCA_036557605.1 Pseudolabrys sp. | reverse complement strand
TCCCGGTTGCAGGGATGGTCCAGGCTTGAAATGAAAATCGCACAGGTAGCTCCCCTCATCGAAAGCGTACCGCCCCAGCTCTATGGAGGCACCGAACGGATCGTCTCCTTCCTGACGGACGAACTGGTACGCCAGGGGCATCAAGTGACGTTGTTTGCGAGCGGCGATTCCGTCACCGCGGCCGAACTCGTCGCATGCGTGCCCCACGCATTGCGGCTCGATCCGCGGGTTTGCGACGTCATTCCCTACTACATGCTCATGCTTGACCGTGTCCGGCAGCGCGCGACTGAGTTTGACGTCATTCACTTCCACATCGACCAGTTCCATTTCCCTCTGTTCCGGCCGTTGGCGGCGCGCACTGTAACGACCTTGCATGGCAGACAGGATCTGCCTGACCTTTGGCCGCTCTATCTCGGCTTCAATGACATGCCGCTGGTGTCGATATCCATTGCCCAGCGCGCGCCGGTGCCATACGCAAACTTCGTCGCCAACATTCCGCATGGCATGCCGCTCGATCTGCTTCGGTTCATGCCCCGGCCACAGGGAGGCTACGTCGCCTTTCTCGGCCGTATTGCTCCCGAGAAACGGCCCGACCGCGCCATCACGATCGCACGCGCCCTCGGCATCCCGTTGAAAATTGCAGCCAAGGTCGACCGCGTCGACGAGGCGTATTTCCGGACGGAGATAAAGCCGCTGCTGGCCGGGCCGGGCATTGAGTTTATCGGCGAAATCGACGATCAGCAGAAAAGCGAATTTCTTGCGGAAGCATCAGCGTTGCTTTTCCCGATCGATTGGCCCGAGCCGTTCGGACTCACAATGATCGAGGCGATGGCCTGTGGCACGCCAGTGCTCGCGTTTCGCTGCGGGTCCGTTCCGGAAGTGGTTGACGACGGCACGACCGGCGCGATCGTCGATACCGTAGAGGAAGCGGTAACGGCGTTGCCGCGCGTCATGGCGCTTGACCGGTACAAAGTTCGCCGCCAGTTCGAGAGTCGCTTCAGCGTCGAGCGTATGGCCCACAATTATGTGAAACTCTACCAGGCGCTTGCATTGCGTGCCGGACCGGATACGACACCGTTGCTGGAAGACGTGCCTCTGATGTCAGAGGACACGCCGTCTAACGCGAGAGAGTTTATTGCCTGAGCAGCGCGTGAAGCCGATGCTCGCGGAGCCGGGCGAGCAGGCGCCTGAGGTCCCTTTCTATATCGCAGCGACGGCGCCGGCCACGCGCCCGCGCCGCACACTGAAGCACGACGACTGCTTCGCGATTTTCGACAGCCATGGTGATATCGGAGCGACGGCCGGGGCGGCTGACGGGCTGTACTATAAAGACACCCGCTATCTCAGCCATCTCGAGCTGCTGCTCAATGGCATGCAGCTCCTGCTCCTGGGCTCCAGCATCCGCGACGACAACGCTCTCCTCAGCGCCAATCTTACCAACCCGGACATCTACTTCGAAAAGAAGTTGGCGCTGCCGAAGGACGTGCTGCACTTCGTGCGCACATTATTTCTCTGGAAAGCCACGGCGTATCAGCGGATCAGAATCCACAATTTCGGCTTGCAGCCGGTCGACTGCACGATCTCGATTTCATTCGCGAGCGACTTTGCGGACTTGTTCGAGATCAGAGGTTTGCGGCGCGCGCGGCGCGGCAGCATGCGCATTGCCGTCGAAGGCAATCATAGGGTCACGATGGCCTACGAAGGTCTCGACAAAAGGCCGAGGTGGATGCGAATTGCCTTCGATCCACCGCCCCAGCTGCTCGCGGCCAGTGCTGCGTCATACGACCTGACGATTGCACCCGGCGAAACCCGGTGGATTTACGTCACCATGGAGTGCTCGGATGAGAATGGCACGAGCCGTGTTATTCCGTTCCGGCAAGGTTTGTTGCGCGCGTTTCGGCAGCGGCGGGCGAAGGCGCGCACCATCGCGGCAGTATCCACCAATAACAGCATTTTGAATGAAGTGTTGTGCCGGTCGATCGCGGACTTGCAGATGCTCGTGACGGAGACAGACGAGGGGCCTTATCCATACGCTGGCATTCCCTGGTATTCAACGACGTTTGGCCGCGATGGACTCGTTACCGCCATCCAAATGCTGTGGTGCTATCCCGATTTGGCCAAAGGAGTTCTGACGCGCCTCGCCGCGCTGCAAGCGACGACAAGCGACCCGCGTGCCGACGCGGAGCCCGGCAAGATCGTGCATGAGGTGCGAAACGGCGAGATGGCCGAACTGCGCGAGGTTCCCTTCAGGCTTTATTACGGCAGCGTTGATTCAACGCCGTTGTTTGTTCTGCTCGCCGGCCTATACGCGCAACGTACCAATGATGCGACGCTTCTGCGAACGCTCTGGCCGAATATCGAAGCCGCTCTCGGTTGGATCGACGGACCTGGCGATATCGATGGCGACGGCTTTGTGGAGTACCCCCGTCGCAGCGAACAGGGATTGGCCAATCAGGGCTGGAAAGACTCTCAGGACGCAATTTTTCACGAAGACGGCAGCCTGGCGCACGGGCCGATCGCACTGTGCGAAGTGCAGGCCTACGTCTATGCCGCAAAACGCGCTGCCGCGGACTGCGCACGGCAACTTGGCAAGCTCGATGCCGCCGAAGCCCTGGACCATTCCGCGACCACATTGGCCACGAAGTTCGACGACGCGTTCTGGTGCCCGGATCTGGGGACTTATGTCGTCGCGCTGGACGGGGACAAGCGGCAGTGTCGCGTACGGACATCCAACGCCGGCCAGGTTTTGTTCGGCGGCATTGCATCCAAAGAGCGTGCGGATGATGTCGTCCGCGACCTGATGCAGAAATCCTTCTTCTCCGGCTGGGGCATCCGTACTGTGGCGACCGACGCGAGCCGCTATAACCCGATGTCGTACCACAACGGGTCGATCTGGCCGCACGACAACTCCCTGATCGCGGCCGGATTTGCACGCTACGGTCACAAGGCGGGCGTCGCACGCATATTCGAGTCCTTGTTTGAGGCTGCAACTTACCTGGACCTGCGCAGGCTACCTGAACTCTTCTGCGGATTTCCGCGCGGGCGCGGCCAGGGACCGACACTTTATCCAGTGGCGTGCTCGCCTCAGGCCTGGGCTGCCGGGGCACCGTTTCTGATGCTCCAGGCGATGTTGGGCCTGGAGTTCAACCAGGACGGTCACGGCATCGTTTTGCGAAACCCGCAGCTTCCGGCATTTCTCGACACCGTTACTCTGACCAATCTCCAGATCAACAATATGAGTAGGGTCGACCTGAGCGTTCATCGAGATGCTTCAGGCATTTCGCTCGAGGTGCTGCGCAACGATGATGACGTCAAAGTAGCGCAACTTGCGCCTGAGAGCTGCGCAGTGCCTTAGCGGACGCTGACATCACGCGAGGGCGCCCGTCAGACATCGGTGGTCTCGACAATCCGTTTCTGGGCGGCGATCCCCAATGCGGCGGCAACTGCGATACCCGCAATCCCAATCAAGAGAGTGTTACGTGTATCTTCATCCCGAAGCGTCTCGCCGGCTGCGGCCGTGATATCGGCAATTTCATCGCGCAGATCGTGTTGCTGCCGGCGAATGTCTTCCATTATCGATTCGCCGGCGTTTTTCACCTGTGAGCGAGCGGTGGCGAGCCGTTCCCCGGCCTGCTCGTTCCATTTCTGGGTTTTCTCTTTGGCGGAATCCCACGCCTCCGTGGCTTTCGCAGCGATGCCGTCCTTCGCTTCGGTGGCTTTCGCAGCGACGGCGTCTTTCGCTTCTGCGGCCGCCCCACCTATGGCAGAGGCCAATTCCTCTCCCTGTCCCTTCAGGGAGCGCGTGCTTTGCTGAAGAAAGCTTGTGCTGTGATCGAGCGGTTTTGCTGACGTACGCAATAGACTGAATATCCCTAATCCGATCAGAGAACTCGCAATCGGCGGTCGGCGCATCAATCGCCAGCCAAGGCCGGCAGCGATAGCGAGGACAGCGGCCGGATTGGCAGCAGCCTGTGCTTTCAGCTTTTCCCAAAGCGCCTGCCGGGTCTTCTCGACCTCATGCTTAAGGGTGTCCGTGAAGTCGGCAAACATCTCGGGCGCAGAAAGCACCGCCAGATCTTGCGTCAGTTTGGCCCGGGCGGCTTCAACCTCGCGCTCGTGGGCGCGTAACGACGAATCGGCCATCATCTGCTCCGCTGATCGTTACGCGAACCAGGAGATTCCGATCCGGTGAAATTGGTTTCCGACTCTGCACGTTTCAAAGACTGCTTGAAAGTACCGACGACCTCATCCGCGACTTCCTTCAGACCCTCGGTGTTCAGGCCGCGCTTTTCGGCGGCCGTTTTCAGCGTTTCTTCGGCTCTGCTGGTTGCCTCTTTGAGTTGATCGCCGAGTTCGTCTGCAGCTTTCGAAATCTCATCGCCTATCGGGCCGAGCGTGTCTTTCTCGAGGTCGGTCGGCGGAAACAGAGCTCCGATCGCGGCGCCGGCAGCGAGTCCGGCAGCTACGATTGCTAGCGGCTGATTTTGCAGAATATTGCGGGCCATCGATTGAGTCTGGCGAGCTATGCGATCGGATTGATCGCCGACTGTGTGGCGCGCCCGATCAGCAAAATCGGAGGCAGCAGACGCATAGGCAGCGGCTGTGTCTGCTGTTTGCCGTGCAACGCCTGCGGCAGCATCAAAAGTCTGTCGAATGGTGGATTCGGGCTCGCTTTTACCCGAAGCACTGAAATCCCTCCCATAGGCCGCCGTCACGCGGCGCGCAGTGCCCGAGCTCCGGCTGCCGGTACGTAGCAGCAGGGCGGCGCCGGCCGCGAGGAGTAAAAGCCCCTCGGGATTGCGCTTGATCGCACTTAAGATCCATTCGCCATTATCCGAGAGTAGGGAACGTGCTTGGGCGGTCATGGAAACTGCTCCTTGGCAACAGCGATGTCTTGTTTGACTTGATGGATGGTGCGGTCAGGTGTGAGTTCCGGGCCGTCGGCCCTGGCTTTTGCATATGTGCCGGCCGCGCCTAAACTCAGGACAACGGCAACGATCACGCTCGACCAGTGCAGGGCCAAACCTGTCGCGGCTGAAAGACCGAGGACGCAGGCCTCGACCAAAAGCAGGAATGCGACGATTGCGATCAGGGCTGCGGCCGCCATCCAGATGCCGGCACGAATACCGAGCGACAAATTGTCCGTTATTTCCGCTTTTGCCAGCCGCACCTCTTTTTGCATCAGGTCGGCCAGATCCGACACGACCGTAGAGAGTGCTTCCGGCAAGCTTTGGTTCATCGGTTCAGCCATGGCGCCGATCGAGCTCTGAATGATTCGCATTGGTCGGCTGGATCGGAGGTGCCGACACGGACTGGGCGTTCTTGAATGTCCGGAACGCAACAAAGCCGGCCAACGCTGCCAAGCCGAAAACCAGCGCCGGCTGCCGCCTCGTATAGTCTGATGCCGTTCTGGTCAGTTCATCGACTGTCTGATCTTCCATCCGTGAGGCGTAGTCATCGACGTTTCTCGCGACAGTGCGGACGACGCCCGCCAGCAGAGGGCTTTCTTTCGACAGGTCATCAGCGGCGAGGCGCATTGCATTTGCCAGCCGCCCGCCGGCTTTGGCACCCGCTGCAAGCTGCTCATTGAGCACGCCCAGCACGCTGTCCGACACGCCGGATGTTGTATCGGAGGCCGCCCGCTTGGCTTTCTCTGCAGCATCGCGGGCCATATCCGAAGCTTTAAAGAAGGCATCGCCTGCCGCCGCGCGAACTTTTTCGGTCCTACCTTCTTTTGCCTTCTCACCGGCCTGAAAATTCTGCTCGCCCATGGTTCGTTCTCCTCTTTCGAGGAAACCGGTTGGTCAGAGCTTGGTTCCGGGTCACTGGAACGGCGGTTGGAGGCACTGTCCAGACCAGCAGTGCGTTACGATCGCGGGCCCAGTTCTCCAATGACTTGAAGCGGCGCTCCCATCATCGGCCTCGCCAGCCGTCGCTTTCCAGCCCGGCGTTTCGAGGCTCAGACTTAAAGTCTTCCCATCAAGACCAGGATCAACAGAATAATGATCACCAGTCCTAAGCCTCCGCCGCCGTAATAACCGGTGCCGTAAAAGGGTCCGCCGCCAAGTCCGCTAAATCCACCAAGTAATACAATGACCAATATGATCAGGATGATCGTGCCGACCGACATAAGTGCTCTCCCCAGCTGAAAAGAATCAAAGGCGCACGCGTCCGGAACAGGTCAGATGTCACGCATACCGATGCGTCGGTGTCGCAGCCAGAAACCGGCAAAATAAGCTGCGTCCATCGTCTCTGTTGCGCCCGGTTGTCACCGGACGCGTGCCGTGTTTAACGCCGCAATCGGGGTCCGGTTCATTTCAGACAGGCCGGCATTGAAATTCGCTGACATCTGCGCTTACCGCCTGCGGTTATACGGAGAGCGGGCGCGGCGGCCTTTTGGTCGTTGTCAAAATAGACGTATACGTCGCGCGAGCCCCGTTTCCATCTCACTGACGCTCGACAGTCGAGCGAGTTCCTGCGCAGCCGGCAGAACCTTTTCATTTCAGGCGAGTTTTTTGATCGGTGATGGAAGCTGTTTGGGACGCTATTGATACGTTGCTCGGGCTGTCGGCGACCAAGGCCGAAGAGCTCAGTATCCTTCAAGTGTGTCTGCGGGCAGTTGTCGTCTTTTTGGTTTTGATTGCCTATGTTCGCTTCGCCAAAAAGCGCTTTCTCAGCCAAACGACCGCTTTGGACGTCATTCTTGTGATCGTCATCGGCTCGATTTCAAGCCGCGCCATTTCGGGCACGGCGCCGTTTTTTGCCTCTCTGGCCGGGACATTCGTCCTCATACTGATGCATTGGGTCATTTCGTATTTCGCACGGGGCTCAGAGTTGTTGAGCTACCTGGTGAAAGGTAACGATACCGTGCTGATCCGCGACGGCAAGGTCGATCGAAGGGCGCTGATGGCGGCCCACATGTCAGACGACGATCTCGCTGAAGATCTCCGTCAAAACGGCATCGAAGAGCCGAAGGAAGTAAAATCGGCCCGGTTGGAGCGAAGCGGAAAGCTGTCGGTGATCGAAAAGTAATTTGAGTAGTGAAGCGAGTGCCTGGCCGGTCGCCGGCAGTGACTTGTGCCATCCCCTTTACTACGCCTAAACTTCCCTTCGGGGGGTACGCCCTCACGGGCGCAGTATGGCAATTCGTCGATTGATAGCAGCCGACTCGTATGGGCCGGACGAAATCCGTGCCATGACGGAGGCCTACGACATTGCTCTTATCGTGCTTCGCCTTAGCGACAAGGATGATCCGATTACGGAATTGCTTGCAAAATCGATCGCGGCCGTCGTGGCCACTGGGGAGCGTCGACCGGGCGTGATATCCAAGAAAGCAATCGAAGCGCTGGGTATCGATCGGTCGGCGAAAAACTAGCCGGCCTTGTCGCCTTCTTTTGAGGATAGATCGCTTTCGATCATAAGCGTGGACGCCTTCGCTTGTTCGGCCGTGCGTCTATAGCTCTCGGCCAAGGCTTCGAGCTTCGCTCGTTTGTCCGGATCCGCCTCACATTCTGCTCTCGAGAGCAGGTCAAGCGACATCGCGAGATATTCGTCAGCAGAGGCCATTACGCCCTCACCGCATGTCACCCCGCATGTCTATCAAAAAGATATTCATGCTCCGGTCAAGCGAAACTGCGCGATAGGGAACCTTGTATTCGTTGGATACCGCAGTCCTTTCGGGGAATCGGCCGCAGGAAAATCCTCCATTTTTGTTGAGACACCTCGCTTTTCGAAACAAGAAAGCGCGCGTAGGCCCATGGTCCAACTCGACTGACGACGACCGCCGGGATTAACTCGCAGCTGGTGGGGACGCGCAGTTGGAGCGCGACTATGCCGGCTCTCGCCGTTCTTGCAGTGGCAGCTTCCGTATTGCTCGCACTGTTGTTCGTTGCCGATGCAACGCTGGAAAAAGATGGCGCCCCTGCGATAGTGACGAGTCAACGCTCAGGTTTGCCGGAACCCCGTCGTCGTTCCGATGACGTTCAGGTTCTCATCAGCGAACCAGCGCCGGAGCCCGACATGACATCGCAAGCCGTACTTGATGCTCAACCCAAAGCGGCGTCAGAAGCGGTGGCAAAAATTCACCCGGATGCACGCGCCGCGCACGCCGAAGCGCCGCCTGCAAACAGGCCCGTGATGCGGCCGATGTACGATCAGCGCCGCTACCAGCCGACCCAATTGTTCGACCGGTTTTCTATCAAGGATCAATAAGGACGCGTGCAGTGCGTTTGGGCGACGAATTCGCTCCAAATACAGTCTCTGCAAGTTCGAAAGTATCTAACGGATATCGAGTACGAAATCGAACCCGCCGGCGAGGCCGTCGTCCGTGTTTGCCACCCGCATCAGCAACTCGCGTTTGAACAACCCATCACGGGCGTTCGCTGGCTCGTTGGGGAAATAGAGCTGGGTGGTCAGCAGATGACTGCCGGGCGCTTGAACCTTGAAGTGATAGTGTCTCGTACGGCCGGTGTACACCGCCGGCACGATACTACGAAAACGGAACGCGCCGTCATTCCCGGTGATGACATGGCCACGATACCGGAAACCGGCGTTGTCGTATTCGCCCTTCTCATTGGCGTGCCAAAGATCGACCACCGCCCCAGGCAACGAGCGGCAATTTCTGGTCAGCACACGGCCGGAAAGTTCGAACGGATGGCCTCCACCGCCCGGTTCACGCAGGTCGCTTCGCTCTGGCGATCTCGGCTTGAAAAAAGGCCCCTCTGTCTGGCGAATGGTCGGTTCGTCGCCGTCGTGGCAGGACGGCGTGGGTGCAAGCTCCTCCGCGAGGACAACATTTGCAGCGGATAGTTCACATGCCGCGGCAAGCATGCCGGCATTGAGCAAAAATCGGCGGCGAGTCGAGAACTTGGTCATTAAGATTAGCCACGCTGCTGTCAACGACCACCCGGTTCCGGATGGGAGATATATCGTCAGGTACACTTAGCATTTTTGAAAGCTTGGCAGATAGTGGCAGATGATCAGGCTTGGTGTCCTGGGAACGGAAATCGCAGGCAAGTCGCGTGTAAGGAACTGCGGCGCGACACCCAGCGAGGAAATTTCAAAGCAAAAAAGCCTTTAAAATTTGACATATGTAAATCGTTAGTAATTTTACGCGACCATGACCGCATGCGGGTGATGATCTGGATTGTCGGATTGCTGGCGCTGGCGACTTCGCTGGATTCTTCGCTGTACGGAGGATTTTATACCCGCGGCACCATGCGAATGTTGTCGGACATGGCGGTTGGCTTCGGGTTTTATTGAATTCGTCGAACCGGTCCTGTTCAGCTGATCAGTCAGATAATCGCATGACGAATTTTGGCTGAGACCCATTCGCTCACGATCACAGTGGCAATGATGACAAGTAGAATAAGCGAGACCTGCGTCCAGTAGAGCTGGGTGATTGACGCATTAAGCTCAAGTCCGATACCGCCCGCACCGACCAGCCCCAACACAGTCGACTCGCGGATATTGATATCCCAACGGAACACCGAGATGCCGGCGAAGGCAGGAAGGACCTGCGGCATGATTCCATATGACGTCACTTGCGCGCCGGAGGCGCCGGTCGCACGTACGGCCTCGACCTGGTTCTCGTCGATTTCCTCGATCGCCTCGTAAAGGAGTTTGGCGCAAAAGCCGATCGAACGTAGCGCGATGGCGACGATGCCGGCGAAGACGCCGGGGCCGATAATGGTGACCAGCATCAGCGCCCAGATCAGCGCGTTGATCGAACGTGACGAGACGATAATGAACAGCGCGACCGGTCTGACCACACTGATGCTCGGCGTGGTGTTTCGCGCGGCGCAATAGGCAACGGGGACGGCCAGCAGGACCGCGATCAGCGTCCCGATCGTCGCGATGTTGATCGTGTCCCAGATCGGCCGGCCAAGCTCCCGGATATAAAGCCAGTCGGGCGGCACCATGCGCACGGCGAGATCGCCGGCCTGCTGCGGCGCGTCCCATACGAAAGCCCAGATCGTCTTCTGGGAAATCATCTGGAAGCATCCGATGAAGACCGCGGCGGCAAGCAGCCAGCACAGCCATACCAGCAACTCGGTGCGGCGATCGCGCCGCCGCCAGGTCCGTTCACGTGCAAGAACTGCCATCACTGCACCCAGCGCCGCAAATAACCGGAGCCATATTCGCAAAGCATGACGATGCCGATAATCACGAGGATAATTGCAGCCGCGGAATTGAACTCGTAACGGTCAAAAGCGGTGTTAAGTGTCGCGCCGATGCCCCCGCCACCGACGATGCCGATCACCGCCGATTCACGGAAGTTGATATCAAAGCGATAAAGCCCGAGGCCGATCATGCGCGGCATTACTTGCGGCTGGACGCCGTAATTGAGCCACTGCAGCCAGCTCGCTCCCGCAGAGCGCACGGCTTCCGCCTGCGCCGGGTCCATGTCCTCGATATCCTCGGCAAGCAGCTTGCCGTAAAAGCCGATGGTGGCGAAGGAGAGTGTCACAAAGCCGGCGAATGGCCCGAAACCGAAGAGCTTGACGAAAAAGATCGCCAGGATGACTTCCTGGAAGCTGCGCGATACTGCCAGCACCGCACGGCAGAAATAATATACCGGCGCCGGCGCAATGTTTTTAGCCGCGCCGATGCCTACCGGAATCGAGATCGCGATGCCGATAACGGTGGACACCACAGTCATCCACAGGCTCTCTGCGATGCCTTCCGCTATTTCTTCCCAGCGGCTTACAAAATCGGGCGGGAAAAATGCTGCGACGAAGGCGGCACCGCGCGGCAACCCTTCCCAGACGCGCGTCCAGTTCACCGGTGTGGTCTGAAAGACCAGCGCAATATAAATGACGCTGCCGACGATCAAGGTCCAACGCAGCCAGGCCGACCTGATCAGCGGCGGTTTTTTCCAGGCACGGGGTAGGGCAGCAACGCTCATTAAGCTACGTCAGCCCCGCCAAGCGATCACGGTCGGGGCGAGGAACTTCGAATGGGACGACATTGTCCGTTTCGTCCTCTGCAACCTCTTCGTCAACCTTGCGGATGGTCGCCGACCAGTCCTCCTCTCCGTAGATCGAAGTGAGAACTGCGGGAGTGAGTTTGTCCGGTGGGCCATCGTAAACGATTTCACCGAGACGCAGGCCGACAATGCGCTCCGCAAACATCTGAGCCAGCATGACATCGTGAATGTTGATGATTGCCGACAGGTTGCGCTCGCTGCATAACTCTTTGATCAGGCGCATGATCTGGCGCGACGTCTTCGGATCAAGCGAAGCGGTTGGCTCGTCGACAAGCAACAATTCGGGATTCTGAATCAACGCTCGGCAGATGCCGACACGTTGGCGCTGCCCGCCGGAAAGTTCATCGGCGCGCTTGTCTGCCATGTGATCAAGGCCGACACGCTCCAGCAGGCGAAATGCTTCGTCAATGTCGGACTGCGGGAAGCGTCTCAGCCAGCTTTGCCAGAAACCAACATAGCCAAGCCGTCCGGTGAGGACGTTCTCCATTACCGAAAGCCGCTCCACCAGCGCGTACTCCTGGAAGATCATCCCCATTCGACGCCGCAAACGCCGAAGTTCGGCGCTGCCCACGTTGGTGATGTCGGTATCATTGAGCGTAATCGAGCCGGACGTGGGCTCCACCAGCCGATTGATGCAGCGGATCACGGTGGACTTGCCGGCACCCGACGGGCCGATCAGAGCCATGATCTGGCCGTCGGGGACATCGATGTCGATACCCTTGAGAGCGAGATCACCAGTCCGGTAGCGCTTGGTCAGGCCTTTGATGCGCAGCATTCGGTGTGCCCCCGCCGCGCGCGCCTATTTGCAGGCGTATTTCACACCGCTCGCCGCGTCGATCTTGCGGATCACATTCCAGTCCTTCTGATAAGTGATAGGCACGAAACGATCTTCGGTCTTGAACTCGGCTTTCAGAGCGGAGCCCTCCCAAGGGAAGGTGAAGAAAGCCTCTTTGATCTTTTCCTGCAGCTTCGGATCGAGATTGTGCGCCAAGCCATAGCTTGTGGTGGGGAATGTCTCGGACTTATAGACGGTCCGGATCTTCGCGGGGTCGACCACTTTGCGCTCGAACATCCGCACCATCACTTCGTTTGCGATGGCCGCCGCATCATAGTCCTTGTTCGCAACGCCGAGCACCGAGTTGTCGTGCTTGCCCGAAAATACAGGTTCGTAGTCCCGCTTTGCCACAAGCTTGAATTCCGATTCCAGAAGAACGGAGGGCGCCTTGAAACCAGAGTTCGACGTCGGCGCGGTGAATGCGAGTTTCTTGCCCTTGATGTCGGCCGGCGTCTTTATCGGGCTGTCGGCCGGGACAATAATTTCCATTTCGTAACCGAAGCGGCCTTCCTTGTTACCCATGATGGCGAAGGGAACGTAGCCCGCGCAATTCACGGCAATCGGCGTAGGTCCGGTGCTTACTCCGGCAATATGCAGTCGGCCGGAACGCATCGCCTCGATTTCTGCGGCATTGGACTGCACCGGGAAAAACACGACCTTTTTGCCGGTGACTTTCTCGACATGCCTGAGAAATCCGTCCCAGACCTTCGTGTAGAGAGCAGGGTCCTCGACCGGAGTATAGGCAAAGATCAGCGTCGGCGGATTGACGAGTTGCTTGGCGTCGCCAGGGGTATCGGCCACCAGGTCGCCGTTGCGGTCGCAATAGGCTTTATCGAGATCCCCGCGCGGACAATCCTGAGCGCGGGTTCCGCCGATAAATGCGCCGCTCACGACGAGCGCCACGAAAGCGCCGCCTATAATATTGAGTACCCGTGCCATGATTGCTTCCCCGCATTGTCTGCTTGTTAGTGGCGGCAGCTTAGCCCACTACGAAAGCAAGCGCACTCCTTTCGCCAGTGCCCAAGCATGGGGGAGGATTGCAATAATCCCAAGGCATGAAAGCTTGATGATCCGCCAAAGGGAAAAATGTCGTGGGCAGCTACACGAACCGTCGGGACAACGGTCCGTCGGCAGCCTCGACAAAAAGCAGTTGTCCGCGGCCAGCGCGTCGCGGCATCGGAGCTGCTCGATGTGATGCGAGAGTGGCCGTCAACAAGCTAATGTCGCGCGTCAGTGCAAGCTGCCTTGACTTACGCGGACTGCTCTTTTGATCGATTCAAGCAGCTGGTCCTCCGGGAATGGCTTGTGCAGAAATGCAATACAGCCGGCCTCCATAGCCTGCTTTTCCATAACCGCGTCGCAGGATCCGGTCATGAAGATTACCGGAAAAGGGCAATCGATCGACGAAAGTTGACGGACTAACTCCACGCCGGAAATATCGCCCAGGTGAAGATCGACGAGCAGGCAGGAGGCGCGCGAGTCCATCGCTTCGGCAAGAAACTCCTCGGCCGAGGCATAGAGCTCGATTTGGAAGCCCAGCGACGCAAGCAAGAGTTCAAGTGCGTCGCGGAGGCCCTCGTCATCATCCACGACCGCGACAACGCATTGATCTTCGACCATTAAATATCGTCCAGGTTGCCGGAAAAAGCAGGGCGGCTTTGGCCACCCAGCGAATGCAAATATGGGAGACTTTTGCGAAACGTCTTGTTATCGTCTGCCAAAGGCTTGTCCGCACGTGCCAGCCGAGCGATCAGGTTCGGAGAATGCGCGGAGAAATTGTAACGAGTGCTGAAAAGACCGGCCGACTTCCGATCGCGACCGGCCGCTTGGCGCGACTCGCTTATGCGCATGCGAAAGCTGCAGGCATCGCGCTTGAACCTTTACTAAAAAAAGCGAATCTCACCCGTTCGCAGATCGAGAATACCGAAGCGCCCATCGGTGTTCGCGACCAGATCAAGTTCCTGAATTTGGTCGCTGAAGCTCTCAACGACGATCTGCTCGGATATCGTCTGGCGCAGGTGCCGGACTTTCGCGAGGTCGGCCTGCTCTACTACGTCCTTGCGTCTTCCGATGTTCTCATCGACGCGATGCAAAGGGCCGCGCGGTACAGCTCAATCGTCAACGAAGGAATCGTGCATAAATGCATCGAGCGCGACTCTATCGGCATGTCGTTCCGCTATGTAGGAGTCAGCCGCCACCTCGACAGACATCAGATCGAATTCTGGATCGCGGCACTGGTTCGTATCTGCCGGCAATTGACCGGTTTGCGCCTGATCCCGAACCGCGTGCGGCTCGTGCATCGCCGGGCCCAAACCTCGGCATTCGGTGAATTTTTTGGAACCGACGTCGAATTCGGTGCTGCAGCCGACGAGGTCCTCTTTCCGATCAATGTGAAGCAAACGCCCATAGTCAGCGCGGATCCCTATCTCAACAAAATACTCACCGAGTATTGCGAAGACGCAATTGCGCACCGACGGCGTCAGGGTTCATTCCGATCGAGCGTTGAGAATGCGGTCGCGCCTCTTTTGCCCCACGGAAAGGCACGGGTGGACGAAGTCGCGCGTCATCTTGGCGTGAGCCCGCGCACATTTGCGCGGCGGTTATCGGCCGAACGTCTTACTTTCTCGACCCTCGTAGATAAGCTTCGCTGCGACCTTGCCAATCGCTACCTGGCGGATGGTGACCTGCCGATTTCCCAGATTGCCTGGCTGCTCGGTTATCGGGAGGTCGGCTCCTTTTCACATGCCTTCAAGCGCTGGACAGGAAAACGGCCCCGCGAAGCGCGCCGTCCCGTTGATCTGAAACAGCCGGCATGAGCGGCAATGGACCTTAGTCCCATGTCTTGACGCTTTAGGACTGGGGTAATCTCCTCGATATGCATGCGCGCGTCGTTTCCGACGTCGATCTCAGGTGTTGGCGCGCATGAGAGAGCGAATGAAAGAAAAGCCATGCCAATCGTCGGTTCCAGCCTGCAAACTTTTTCCCGCCTTGTCCGTGTTGTAACTCTTGTTTGTCTAGGCTCGCTGCTGGCCGGCTGCGGGGTGAACAATATCCCGACATATGATGAGCAAGCGAAGGCAAAATGGTCTGATGTTCAAAACCAATATCAGCGGCGCGCAGACCTTATTCCCAATCTTGTCGAAACCGTCAAAGGCTATGCCGCGCAGGAGCGCGAAGTGCTTACCCAGGTCACCGAGGCGCGCTCAAAAGCGAGCCAGATAAAGGTCGATGCCTCGACCGTCACCGATCCCGCCAAATTCAAGGAGTACCAGGACGCGCAAAATTCGCTCAGTGGCGCGTTAGGGCGATTGCTGGTGACAGTCGAGCGCTACCCCGACCTGAAATCAAACCAGAACTTCCTGGCGCTGCAATCGCAACTCGAAGGCACCGAAAACCGCATCGCAGTCGCGCGGCGCGACTACGTGGAAAACGTCCGGATTTACAATACCGAGTTGAAAACTTTTCCGGGAATTCTCTGGGCTTCCACCCTGTATCGTAACTACAAGCCCATGGAGACATTTGCAGCGACGCCGGAGTCGCAGCGTCCTCCAACGGTCAAATTCTGACGGCTTAACGGGCATTGGCGTATGAATGTGTGCGCCAGCATCAGTCGCCGGGTCGCATTTCTCATCGAAATGAGCGTGCTCGGCGCGCTGCTGTTTCTGGTAGCGAGTGCCGTCGGCGCGCACGCACTAACGTTTCCGCAATTGACCGGCAGAGTCGTCGACGAGGCCGGGATTCTCGACCCGGCGACCAAGGCGGCGCTTGAACGCAAACTGGCCGATTTTGAAACCAGAACAACCGGTCAGCTTGTGGTGGTGACTCTGAAATCCCTGCAAGGGACGTCGATCGAAGACTACGGGTATCAGCTCGGCCGGCATTGGGGCGTCGGCCAGAAGGAAAAGAACAGCGGCGCGCTGCTGATTGTGGCGCCGAGTGAACGCAAGGTTCGGATCGAGGTCGGCTATGGCCTCGAAGGCAACCTGACCGACGCGGTCTCAAAACTGATTATCGAGAATTCCATCGTGCCGAGATTCCGAGCCGGAGATTTTGCCGGCGGAATCAACCGTGGCGTGGATGATATTATTCAGGCGGCAACAGTCGATCCGGAAGAGTGGAGACAGCGCGCCAAACAGAGGCCGGACGATCAGCCGAGGATGGTGGATATCATCGTCTTTATTTTATTCTTGATCGTCTTGATCATGATCATGCGCAATCTCGGGCAACGCGGCGGCCGCCCAGTGGCGCGGCGGGGCGGTCCGGTTTTTGTTCCGATTCCCTTTCCCTCGGGGTCGGGATGGTCGCGATCATCCGGTGGATTTTCTGGCGGTGGCGGCTTTTCCGGAGGCGGCGGTTCATTTGGCGGCGGCGGTGCGTCGGGAAGCTGGTGACAATGATTACCGCAGCCGATGTCGATCGCGTGGTCGCTGCCATCCGGGCAGCCGAGACTCGAACGTCCGGTGAAATTATTTGCGTCATTGCGCACTCGTCGAGCAGCTATCGGCTGGTGCCGATTGCATGGGCTGCTTTGGTTGCGCTCCTGGCACCGCTGCCGCTGATCTATTTCACAAACTTGCCGGCCGCGACCATCTACATGATTCAACTTGCGACATTCATCATCGCCGGGGTCATTTTGTCGGCGCCTGCGATACGATTCCGGATCGTGCCAAAACGAGCCATGCACCGGCGCGCACATGTCGAAGCGATGCGCCAGTTCCTTGCGCAAGGCCTGCATTTGACCGAATTCCGTACGGGTGTGCTGATCTTCGCGTCCGCCGCTGAACACTACGCCGAAATCGTCGCCGACAACGGCATTAATTCCAAGGTGAGTCCGCATGTGTGGGAAGACGCCATCTCGGCGCTGGTTTCCGCAATAAAGGATGGCCGGCCCGGCGATGGCTTTGTCGCGGCCATTGAGCGGAGTGGAGAGGTGCTTGCAAAGCACTTTCCGCCGGGCAGCATGAACCGTGATGAGCTTAAAAATAGGTTGGTCGTGATGTGATGCCTAATCGCGTCACAAGTTGACGATCTTTCCGTCTGCTGCCGTTTCGAACTCGAAATCTGAGGTTCGCGACAGCATGTCTTCGCCCATGTGGGTCAAAATCACTCGCTTGGCTCCGACAATCGGCAACTTCTCGCGCAGTGTCGAAAGCGCAAGATGTGCCCGGGTGATCCGGTCAAAGGCGTAGCACTCGCAAATGAACAGGTCGGCGCCGCGCGCAGCCTCAATCAGCGTATCCGTCCACTCGGTGTCGCCCGAATAACAGAGGACCTTTCCGTCAAACTCGATCCGGTAGGCAAGGCAAGGGCCGGCCCTGTCATCATGGCGAACGCGGAACGGTGTGACAGCCAGATTTGCGATCTCGTTCGGCGCACCGATCTCGACTTCTCGCAAGATCAATTCGAACGGCAGCTTGCGCTCCCCGGGGAAGGCAATGCTGAGCGAGCGGTCATACCAGCCGGGAAGGCCTGGAGGTCCTGCGATGGTCAGGGGCCGTGTTCGCTTGGCCACCAGTTGTGCATCGAGTATGAAGAAAGGTATTCCGCCGAAGTGGTCGAGATGGAAGTGAGTAATAAAGATGACGTCGATCGCGTTACGATCGATCGGAAGACGCTTCATGGCGACGAGAGAGGATGCGCCGCAGTCGATGAGGAAATTCACGTCGGCACTCTCGACATGAAAACACGTATTGAATCGGCCGCCGGATCCGAACGCATCTCCGCAACCGATGAATTGCAGGCGCATGATTTCTCCTCTCAGGCGGCCACCGGTTTGGCACTACGAATTAGCACGAAGAAACAGAACGTTCCGGCAAATAGCGACGCTGACAGGAAGAGCAGCACAGCATCGATTCCGTTCCAGCCGGTCTTTTGCGCGGCCGCCGCAATAACTCCGGAAAGCGATTGAGCCACTGCGGCTCCAAGAAACATGCTCATATTGAGGGCTGTCAGTCCGCGTCCGGTAAGCTCAGCCGGATAGGAGCTGCGCGCTTCGGCATAGACAAGAATAAAGAAGCCCGACATCAGCCCCAGAAAAGTGCAAAGGATGATATCGAGCCAAAGCGAATATCCGTCGAACAGCGCCAATACGCCAATCGCGGCTGACATTAATATCGCCATCGCGGCTATTGCCGCTGGACGGGGCTTGTCTCCGGGATCGAAATGGCCCGCCAGGGCAGGTCCAAGAATCATCGATATTGAGAAAAGCAGGGCAACGTTGCCCGCCGCCAACAGCGTCATTGTGTATCGCTCGACGAACATCGGTACGATCCATAGGCCTCTAATCGTGATGACGGCTCCGTAACTCACAAAGCCTATGGCGAGAAGTGCGAGCGGACGGCGCCCGAACAACACAAATCGAAGGCCATAAAAAGCGGCCAGAATCTCCGCTGCGAGTTTTCGTGAACGGATCATGGCCGATTTTTCCAGAGCCAAGACCGATGTAAACAAGGTGAGCAGCGACATCGCCGCCAAAATCGCAAAGCCGGCGCGCCAGGACCAGCGGTCGATGAACCACGCCAACGGCGTCGCGGACAAAAGCATTCCGCCGGTACCGAGGGCCAGAACAAGCCCGGAAATGCCAGCAAAGCGTGCAACCGGCCAATGCCTGGCCGTGAAGACGATCGCGGCCATGAACGCGGGCGAACAGCCGATGCCGATCAGGATCTGTCCAAGAAAAAGCGAGTTCATGTCGGGAGCCAATGCGCAAATCGCCCCGCCCGCAACGGCGAATCCAGAGAGTGCAATCACTGTGCGGCGCACGCCGAATATGTCGAGCGCCAGGCCCACCGGGACTTGCATCAACGCGAAGCTCCAGTGAAATACACCAGCAAACAACGCCAAAGCGGCGGGGCCGGACTGCATTTCTTCCGCGATACCATTGACCGTAATCGACGGAATCGTTCGAAATGCCTGGCTAAGTGCGAAGGCAAGCGTAAGGATCGCCAGCTGTGCGTTTCTTGCCGAACTGGTCATAAAAAAAGAAGGGCTCGAATGCGATAATGCCAAGCAATCAATAGTGGAATTCAATCCCTGAGGCTAATTGCGTTCCAGATCCGGAGTTCACGCTGAAAATCTTTTTTGACAGTTTTTGACCTATTCGCCGGCGGAACTTGTCACTATTGCGATCACCGCACCGCTCATCGTGAACATCGAACCACATCCACAGTAATCGTTACGGTATTGAGGTGACCTCAGGTTTTCCGAGGCGTGAATGCATTTTCGCTATGGCGCCTGCGCTGCCGGCCGTTGCGTCAATCGAAATAAATAGTTGAAGGCAAATGCTCGGAATTATGTCCCGTCTACGAATGCGCCTCGGCTTTCTCCGGTTTGGTTATGAATTCTTCAGAAGATCCAGAAGTCATTTAATTTTACTGCGCGCTATAAGCAAAGTCATTTGCGCTATCATCCAAGAAGTCGACGGCCGAATGTCCTACATTGTGGAGGCTTAGGCTGACGCGGCTAAGTAGCCGCGCCAGTGGAGGGGTATCTGCACCGGGATCTTGCGAGTTTGCGCCCGGTCATTGGGCTGGGCGTGCTGGTGACATGAAAGACGATCAAGGGCTGACACAACTCATCGGTGACATCTACGACGCGGCGCTCGAATCATCGCGCTGGACGTCGGTACTTGGAAAAATCGCAAGATTTGTAGGGGGGCAAGCGGCCGGCCTTCTATCCAAGGACTCGGTAAGCAAATCCGGCAATGTTCACTACCAGTCCGGCGTCGATCCCTATTACGTGCGGTTGTATTCCGAGACATATTGGCAATTCGATCCTGTGGCCGGTCTGCCCGATTGTGATGTCGAGCAGATCCTCAGCATTCCGGATCTTGTTCCTTACGACGAATTTCGAGTTGGCCGGTTTTATCGCGAATGGGCACAGCCCCAAGGTTGGGTAGATGCGGCAAATGCCGTGTTGGAAAAATCGGCGACAGGCTGTGCATACCTAAGCGTTCTGCGCAACGAAGCGAGTGGCATGGTTGATGAAGAGATGCTCCGTCGGATGCATCTCATCGTGCCGCACGTGCGGCGTGCCGTCCGCACCGGGAAGGTCATCGATCTTCGCCAGGCACAAACAGCCACGTTCGTTGACATGCTCGACGGTCTCAGCCCGGCGATTTTTCTTATCGATGCCGAAGGCCAAATCGTCCACGGCAATGCGGCAGGCCGCTCGGTGCTGGACAAAGCTGAAGTTCTTCGGGCCGTCCACAATCGCCTGACGGCGATTGATCCTCAGGTCGATCAGGCACTTCATGCCGCTTTCGTTGCAGCAGGCAAGAATGACGCAGAGACCGGCGGCGGCAAAGGCAGCGCTCTGCCAATGAAGGACCGTGCCGGTGAGCGTTACGTTGCCCATGTCTTGCCGTTGACGGCCGGCGAAATGCGAAGGGCCGGTGCTGCGCCGACCGCGGTCGCGGCCCTTTTTGTGCGGAAGGCGGAGCTTGAGGCCGAGCCCTCATCGGAGGTGATCGGCAAGACTTACAAGCTGACGCCGACCGAGCTGCGCGTGCTGCGTGAAATTGTAAATGTTGGCGGCGTCCGACAGGTCGCCGGAAACCTTGGGGTCGCCGATACTACCATCAAAACACACCTTGGGCGTCTGTTTGAAAAAACCGGCGTCAGCCGCCAGGCCGATCTCGTCAAGCTTGTGGCTGGCTACTCCAGCGTATTGGTCGACTGACCTCCGACGAACCGCAACGCCACTTGCGAATAGTTGGTGATTTCGCTCTGGTGACCGACAGGGGCCGGTGCCCGATGTGTCATCGCCTTTTGGCGAATTTGGCGCGCCACTCGGTCGGCGACATTTCAAAGCGATTGCGGAATGCCTTGTTGAAATGTGACAGATCGTTGAAGCCGCAGTTATAGGCCAGCTCGGAGATATAACGGCGCTGGTTCGGATCTTTCAGTACCCTCGAGCAACGGTCGAGCCGCATTTCAAGCAGCCAGCGCCCGAACGTCGTTCCAAACTTTTCAAATCGCCCATGCAAAGTCCTTAACGATATTCCAAAATGCGCTGCGACCAGCTTGGGCGACAGCTCCGGACGATGCAGGTTTTGCTTGCAGAAAGCGAGCAAAGCCGCGGTCTGAAGTTCGGTACGCAGGGGGCTCCGCGGAATGTCTGGTGCGCTGGCGAGCGCGAGCAGATTGCAGAGATTTTCAGTCAGCAGATCGGTCTCGCACTCATTCAGTTTCTCGGACATCAACTGAAGCAGGTGACGCCGGGCAAGATCGACATACTGCGAGGTGGAATGAATTTTGTGGAGCGGGCGTTCGCCCAGCCAGGGCGACCGGGAATTGATCATCGGACGTGGCAGCACGGCGACCGCGCGTACACCGTCGTTGGAGAGGGCGGCGCGGTAAGGTCGACGACAGTCGAAAAGGACGATGTCGTTGCAATCCATCCCCGCGATTTCGTCGCACTGATTGATAAACGTTTGACCCCGCATCTGCAGATATACGATGTAGTAGTCTGCTGGAGCCCTGCTGATGTCGCGTTGAGTGCGGATGATTTCGTAGCTGGTAGATTGGCACATCGCAAAACGCAACGACCCGCTACTGCGCACGCGAACCCGCGCCGAGAAATGTTCATCCGGCGCTTCAGGCGAAATGCTGAAGATCGTGTTGCAAATGGTTTCACGCCAGAACGAGAAACGTTCTTTCTGCGGTATTGAGTCGGTGGACCAGAGAGTCATGCCTGCCCCCCGCGAACAAGGATCGCGGAAAATGCTCGGATAACCAGTGTTGCACTCTCAACCAATTCGCATGCACCGACAGCCAAGACCGCCTGCGGTTGCGTGCGTATACAACCGCCCTGCGGGTAACAGCAAGCCCCCAAAAAAAGGGAGATCGCAGGCATTTCGCGAATCCGAAGCTTGTTGCCGCATGCTCCGCCTTGCCAATCCACTTCGCGCCAACGGAGCGTAGTTTGCTCAGGGAGTTTACGTTCTTTGAAGTGTCTAAGCTGGCAACCGGCACGAACCTCTGTTGCGTCCTCTATTTGGAGGACGCGCAATAGTATGTTTGCTGGTATCTTGCGACCAAAGAGAGCAGAACAAAATGTTCACGCCGCACCTGAAAGTGCCGCCTAGGTAGGAGCGCTTCGCGCGCGCGGTCACGTTCTTTGGTGGCCGCCGGCAAACAGCCAGTCTCATTCTGTATTCAATTTCCCCGTTTAGCAGATGTCGAAACGCGCTGACGCGAGCAAGTCAGCGTGCGTCAAGTGAGCGATAAGCTGATGGAGCAGCCTGGTTTTACCACCCTCCGGTTCTCAACAGCCGACCTTCCGGAGAAGGATCGGATGGCTATGTGGCGCGATTACTACTGCCGCGCCATGATGAAACTCGATATCGAACCGATCAACGAAGGGCAGGTGGAATTCTCGATTTTGGCTCGCGAATTGCCCGGCGTGCGAGTGATGTCGACAGCGATGTCGCCCGTCCGGCAGACGCGAACGCGCGAGTTTCTCGCGGATGGCAACGACGACCTCATTTTTATTATCAATCAGACCGGCACAGCTACGGCTTACTCCCGCGGCCGTGACGTTTTGCTTCGTGAAGGCGATGCACTGTTGATGAGCGCAAGCGAGACGAAGGTATTTGATCGCCACTCCTACGGTGGCTCGCTTTCGTTTCGCATTCCACGGCCGATACTTTCGTCAATGATCACCTACATCGACGACATTGTGATGCAGATGATTCCGCAGAACACCGACGCGCTGAAGCTGCTTGCCGGTTACGCGGCGCCTTTATTCAATGACATTGCGCTGGCGACACCCGAATTCCGACGAACGGCCGTCAACCATCTGCACGATCTCGTAGCCTTGGCGCTCGGCGCGGCAAGGGGCGGGATCGCGACTGGGCGTGCAATTCCAGCGGCCCGGCTACGAATGGCCAAGTCGTACATTGTCGAGAACAGCAACCGGCGTGATCTTTCCGTTAGCGTCGTCGCGGCACATCTCGGTCTGACGCCGCGCAATCTTCAGCGACTGTTTGAAAGCGACGGCACCACGTTTTCCGAGTTTTTGCTGGCACAGCGCCTTAGCCGTGCTCATCGTATGTTAACCGAGCCGCGGCTGGCGCAGAATCCGGTCGGGTCGATCGCCTACGACGCGGGTTTTGGTGATTTGTCTTATTTCAATCGGTCATTCAAACGGCGCTATGGCGTGACGCCCCGCGACGTGCGGAACCAAGATAATTTGTATTCGCCGGAAATTTCAAATAGCTGACCGATTTATCTGGGACGAATCGGCCTCTTCGCTCGGGCCGCCGCCGGAAGCTCACCGCTGCGTTACGCGTTCGCGTGCAAGTCATCCGAACGGACGACAAGGCGGCGGGAAGCGTGTGCTCGCTCGAAATCGCCATGCACAGGTGCAGCATATCGCTAAGGCCGCAAGAATTCCGCAAGAAGTCCGGGCATTGCGGCGGTCAGAACAGCGTTCATGATTAAAGCATTATTCGTGCAACCGTATGACGCAAGGCGTCGCGCAATGCGCGATGAGGCAACTCGGTTTAGCGAGAGCCTTTCGCATGCTCCGTGTTTTTCTTTTTGTTTTCTTGAGCGCGATTTTTGCGGCTGTGACTTCGACGCACGGCCTCGAAGCGAGCTGCGATTTCCGCAAGTGCATGAGCATATGCGGCGAATATGAATCGGGCTGCGCCGGCATGTGCGGCAAGATCATTTCGCTCTGCAAGCAGATGAAGCCGAAACCGGAGCGCACGCGCAATGCGCGGCGTTCAAATTCAACGCATGAATCCGTGGAAGTTGGCGGCCGTCCACAAAACTCCTCAGCCGAAAGGACTATTCGAGATCGCCGCCTCTGATGTTGCAGCTTGTGACGTCGTTTTCGCAATTGTCCAAGCACCTGTCGCATCTGCCCAAGCTTCTTGATTGCGACACCGCTTAAAGTGCACAGGCATTCAGCTACCACCACCAAAAATGGTTGTGGCCAATGACCTTCACCGGCACCTCTGCTGGTGCAGAGCCGCCTCGGCGGTACGGCGGCGAATGTTTCGGTAAGGCATGTCGTGAGCTTCGCCCCCACTAGCGCGAGCGACTGCACCAACGAAGCGTTCGCCGCCAATCTATAAATCGCTGCAGCCGATCTGAAATTTACCGACGAGGGGCCAGGTCAGGCCACGCTGCGCGCTGCCACCTTTACGCGATGGCGATGGAGACGGCCCTCATCGACCTCGACACCCAAGCCCGGCCGGTCGAGACTTTCTGCGTAGCCTTGTCCGATCGGCAAAGGTTGCGCGACAACGTCTTCAGCAAGTCCGCTGTGCGTCAGCGTCAGCGCCCAGTCGATATTTGGGACTACGGACGCAACGTGCATGGCCGCCGCGCAGGCCACGCTGGATTCTCCGGTCTTGCAGGAGATGTTCACACTCATGCCGAGATGGCCGCAAAGTTGTGCCGCCTCGGTCACGGCGCGAATGCCGCCCAACTTGATCGCCTTAAGGCTGACGCCGCGAGCCGCCTGCTTCTCGTGGTGTCGTTTAATGTCCTCCAGCGAGTGGATTCCTTCGTCGGCGCCAATGGCAATGTCTGTTGCGGCGGCGATCGTGGCCATGCCCGCAAGTTCATCTGCCGCGACAGGTTGCTCGAAGAAATCGAGGCCCGACCCGTTTACCGCGCGTATGTAGGTGAGGGCCTGCTCGACGCTGTAACCCTGGTTGGCGTCGGCAGAAATAAGCATGCCGTCTCCGAGCACCTTGCAAATTTCGCGCGTGCGAGCGGCATCGTTTTCCGGCGTATCGATCCCGACCTTGATCTTGTAGGCAGTCACGCCGGCCTTTTTCTTGCTTTCGGCGTCGCGCAGGTCACCCTCGAAATCTCCACCGCCGATAACGCTCAAAAGCGGAATTCGCGACCTCTTTTTTTCGCCCAGCAAGGCATGCACCGGCTTTCCCGCCGCGCGTCCTGCAAGATCGTGGAGGGCGATTCCGATTGCTGCCTTGGCGCCGTAGTTGCCGTACATCCGGCCATTCATTGCCGCCAATGCTCCGTCGGTATCGGATGGATCACGGCCGCGCAGGGCGCTGCTCAAATAATGGACCGCTGAAACGATACTTTCGAGTGTGTCGCCTGTCATGACCGGCGCGGATGCGGCTTCACCCCAGCCTACGAGGCCGTCGTTCGTTTCAATTCGCACCAGAACATTGTCCGCGCGCCGGACTTGTTCGCCCGCCATGATAACGGGCTTGCGCATCGGCAGACTGACGGCAATGGGTTCGATGGCATTGATTTGCACGATCACTCCCACGTGAAAACCGTCATTCCGGCCGGCCCATAAGCGTGCTCACGCCGTCTCCGACGCTCTATGGGCCGGAACCCGGAATCCAGACCTGCGCGTCAAATCTCTGTCTGAATTCCGGTTCGGCGCGGAGCTTGTCGTCAGGCCGCACTTTACGCCGACCCGTCGGCGCCGCTCCTACGGATGCTAGAGCTTGTTGATTCCCGCCTGGTCGATGATGTTTTTGAACATGTCGATTTCTTTTGTCACGCGCGTCCAGGCATCCTTGGCGCCCTTCGCCCGCACCTGGAATCCGGCCTTGTATAATTTTTCCTTCATCTCCGGCGTGCCAAGGATCTTGAGCGTTTCGGTCTCGATCCACTTGATGGCTTCCGGCGGCGTTTTCGCGGGCGCGAGCAGAACCGTGTCCGTTGCAAATACGAAATCCTTGTAGCCGGACTCTACCATGGTCGGTACATCGGGCATGTCCGGCCAGCGGCTCTCGCCGGTCACCGTCAGGCAGCGCAGCTTGCCGGATTTGATGTGTGGCGCGGCCGGCGGCAGCGAGCCGGAGCTGAGCTGGCAGGTGCCGCTCAGTAGTGCCTGCAACGCATCACCGCCGCCTTTGAACACGACGTCCTCAAGCTTCGGCAATTTTTCCTGCAGTTTCAGCACTTCGAGCTGAATCTGCGGCGTCGTTCCGATCGGCGGCGTGGCGCAGTTGTATTTCTCCGGATTGGCTCGCGCCAAAGCGACAAATTCCTTAATCGTCTTCGCGGGCAGCTCGGATCGAACGACGAAAGTGTTGGGCGATGTTGCGAGTTCGCTCACGCCTACGAAATCCTTGAGCGGGTCATAGGGAATTTTCTTGTAGAGACTCGCGTTGACCGAATAAGCGTTGGTAGCGAGCAGGATCGTGTATCCGTCGCCTTCAGCACGTGCGGCGGCACCCATTCCGATGTTGCCGCCGGCTCCACCGATATTTTCCACGAAAAAAGTCTTGCCCGTGGATTGCTGAAGCGCGGCGGTGATCATGCGCGCCACGAGATCGGATGGACCACCGGGAGTATTGGCAACTACGACTTTCACGGCCCGTTCCGGATAAGCGGCATAGGCCGATCGCACCCGCAGAAACGCCGGCACGGCAGCGCCGGCTGCTAGCGCGCCTTTGATGATGCTGCGCCGTGACGGCACCGCGTATGGGTTGAATTTGTTCATAGTCCTCCCCGTATCTTTGGCGTGTTTTCTGATTAGCGCCCTGAATTGCCTTAGGCTAAGCTTTTGCGATTATTGGAGCAATGCCCTCGCAGCAGGCGGTGGCGGTTTTACGAAGCTCAAACAATAACGGCATAGCCGCTCACGAATGACCGATAGGCAATCCCGGACAACAGTTTGGCACGAGATCGTGTGCGCAAGCCTGAAGGCTAACGACGTCCGGCTCGTCGTCTATGTTCCCGATCGCGTGTTCACGCCATTGATCACGGCACTGCATGCCGACAACTATTTCACGACCTTTTCCGCAACGCGCGAAGAGGAAGCGCTCGGCATAGTCACGGGGGCCTGGATGGGCGGGATGCGCGGAGCCGTCCTGATGCAGACGAGCGGTTTCGGAACAATTCCAAACGCCCTGGCTTCATTGGTCGTGCCATCGCAAATTCCGGCACTGATCTTTGTTTCGGAGCGCGGGACGCTTGGCGAGTTCAACCTCGGTCAGGCGCTGGTCTGCAAGACGATGCGGCCTGTGCTCAATTCTCTCGCCGTAGAAAATATCACGATCACGCGGCACGACGAACTCGCGTTTATCCTCGACCGGTCGATCAAGCAGGCGGTGGCCACGCAGGCGCCGGTCACCTTCATTCTTTCACCGTTGCTCACCGGCGGAAAAGTGTTCGAGGGATAGGATCACCATGAGCACGAAATCCTCAGGCGCAGCCGGTGCCCATAATGCAAAGATGATGAATCGGTTCGACCTGACACGGCGGCTTGTCGGCCAGCTCAGGCGCGAAGAGGCCGTCATCGGCGGAATCGGAAATGCCAATTTTGACTTGTGGGAAAGCGGTCAGCGTCCGCAGAACTTCTACATGCTGGGAAGCATGGGGCTCGCCATTCCCATTGCACTCGGTGTGGCGATCGCGCAGCCGAAACGGCACGTCATCGCGCTCGAAGGCGATGGCTCGCTGTTGATGCAGCTCGGCTGTCTTGCGACCGTCGCCGAGCGGGCGCCGAAAAATCTGACGATCGTGATCTGGGACAACGGCATCTACCAGATCACCGGCTCGCAGCCGACGCCGGGCGCCGCTTCGGCCGATCTGGTTGCGATCGCACGCGGCGCGGGGATTTCCCAAAGCGCATGGGCGGCCGACGAAACCGATTTCGATCAGCTCGTCACGTCTGCACTCGACGGACGCGGACCGACGCTCATAGCGGCACGCATCGACGGCAAGCCGGCGGCAGGCATGACCGAACGCGATCCGGTACAGATCCGCGAACGTTTCATGCAAGGATTGGGAGTGAAACGCGGGCGTTGATCGCGGGCGCGCAAAATCAGCCGGCGGCCACCACAGCGCGGCCGCTATCCGCTTTGCTTCCAAGTAGCTGTGCTACGGACAAGTATCCCAGAAGCCTTGTTGCCTGCTCTCATCCGTGTAGTACCAGCAATAATTCGGACCGGGCGCCTGACCGGCCCACGCGGTTGCCACCGCGGCACTCGCGAACCCAATGGCGGCTCCGGCAGCAATTGCACCACCGGCGGGCCACCAGTACGCACCTGGTCGAACCCAGGCGCCGCCTGTGTAAACATGTCGACCGTTGTACAAACCGCGGTTGACGTTCACGTTGCGATTGACATTAACGTTCTTTTTGACATTCACATTACGGTTTACATTGCGGTTCACATTCTTGTTGACGTTCACATTGGCATTTTTTTTCACGTTCATGTTGCCGCTTTTATGCGGCTTCTGCGCGCCTCCTGCTTTTCGCTTTGCGACCTGAATAACCATTGTGTCTCCTGCCGCAACAGCCGTCTGAGTCATTGACGCGATGTTGGCACTTGCCGTCACAGACATAATCGGCAAAAGCGCGAGACCAAATACGCCACCGAGCAAGAATTTCTTCTGCATGATCTGCCTCCACTTATTTGCGCGGCGTATTTCAGCGAGGCTGATTCAAGCGGTCAAGGTGGACCCTGGTCCAATGGAGTCGGCGTGAATGCCTGTCTGGCAGACATTCACGCGACAAAACGTCATTCCATTCCGTCCGTTTTCTGCGACAGGGAGTTTTGAAAAAAGCGCCGACGTTAAGCCGGTGCGCTCAGCGTGGGCGCTCGCCGTCTGGCTTTCGGAGCGCCCACTTCACGCAAGCAGCGCCAGATCTTCTCCGGCGTCACCGGCATGCCGATTGCGGTCGAGACGCCGGCGCGTGCGAGCGCATCGTTGACTGCATTCAGAACGGCTGGAATGGACCCCGTGACGCCAACCTCGCCCGATCCCTTTACGCCAATCGGATTCTTTGTCGAAGGAGTCGGGTGAAAATCCACAGTGAAAGCCGGGAGATTTGCCGCACGCGGCAAACCATAGTCCATCAGCGATCCCGTGATCAGCTGGCCGTCGTCGTCATAGGCAATTCGTTCCAAAAGGGCTTGCCCGATTCCCTGCGCTACGCCGCCATGGACCTGACCATGCACGATGAGCGGATTGATAACGGTTCCCACGTCGTCGACGGCGCAATAGGCAACAACGCTCACCTTTCCGGTCTCTGGATCAATCTCGACTTCGCAGACGTGGCAGCCATTTGGATGATGAAGGCCAGGTGCCGTGAATTCGCCAGTCGAGTCCAATGTCGCGGAAAGATCCGGCGGTAGATCACGCAGGGATCGCGCCCGCATAGCGAGTTCGAGTAGCCCGATTGAAATATCGGTGCCTGGCACGTAAAAGGATCCGTCGCGAAATTCGAGATCGGCTTTGCTGACCTCAAGAACATGCGACGCCAGCGATCGGCCCTTCTCGATCACCGCGTCGCTGGCGACTGCGATCGCCGACCCGGCCATGATCATCGATCGCGAACCAACACTTGCCAGGCCTTTCGGCAAGTCTGAACTGTCGCCTTCCTTTATACGCACCTTGTCGAACGGGATGCCGAGGCGCTCTGAAACAAGTTGCGCAAAGCTTGTCTCGTGCCCCTGGCCCGACGATTGAGTTGCAGCGACCACGGTCACGGTGCCGTTTGGTTCGAAGCGGATGTCTACGCCCTCATACGGATAGGCGCCCACGCACTCGACGAAACAGGACAGTCCGCGGCCCCTGACCAGGCCGTTTTCGGCCGACGCACGCGCCCGATTGCCGAATCCAATCCAATCGGCCAGCGTCAGCACTTTGTCCAGCAGGCCTTCGAAATCGCCACTGTCGTAGGTTTGCCCGGACGCCGACTTGTAGGGGATCGATTTCGTTGGAATGAGGTTCTGCCGACGCAGATCGACCGGATCGAAGCCGAGCTCCCGCGCCGCCTGTTCGACCAAACGCTCCGTGATGTAGGCCGCCTGCTCGCGTCCAGCCCCGCGGTAGGGACCGATCGGCGCGGTGTTGGTCAGCACCAGGCTGATCTCCACGTCCAACAGCGGAACGTCGTACATCAACGGAAGTCCGTTGGTCGTGTTACGTATGGAAATATGGGCTCCATGACACGAGCAATAGGCGCCGATGCCGTCGAGAATTGTTGCCTTGATGGCGCGGAACTTGCCGCTTGCATCAAGAGCGAGCGCGGCCTCGATGACGGCGTCCCGTGCGTGATTGTCGGAGAGGAAATGCTCCGTGCGCGTTCCGGACCACTTCACCGGCCTTCCGAGTAGTCTCGCCGCGTGAAGCACGGCGATATCTTCCGGATAAGGCTGCTCTTTGCTTCCGAATGCTCCGCCGACATCGAACGTACGGATCTTCATCTTGTCCCGCGGCATGCGGAAGACGTGATCGCACAGGACACGGTGAAAGAAGTGTGCCCCCTGACTGGGGGCAAGCAGCGTGAAGCTGCCGTCGGCGGGATTGTAAGAGGCGATGCAGCAACGCGGCTCGATCGGATTGGCGATAACCCGATTATTGACGAGCTTCAGCTTCGTTACATGAGCGGCTCGCGTGAAGGCCGACTCCACGGCCGCGCGGTCACCGTACCGCCAGGTCAACGCCACGTTGTTCGGTGCGTTAGGCCAGACTGTCGAAGCGCCTTCCGCGACGGCGCGTTCGACGTCCGTCACAGCCGGCAGCGGGTCGATTTCGACCAGGACTTTCTCGCAGGCATCAGCCGCCTGTGGGAGTGTTTCCGCGACGACCATTGCGACTGGCTCGCCGACATGGCGCACCCGATCCTGGGCAAGCGCCGGACGCGGCGTGTCGGCGGGCGGATCCATCGTGAAGCCGCCAAGCGGCAGATACGGGATGTAGCCAACACCGGCCTCGCGCAGGTCTTCGCCGGTTATTACGGCAAGCACGCCGGGCGCGTTCAGCGCCGCGCCGATATCGACGGCCCGAATCAATCCGTGGCCATGGCTGGAACGAAGAAATACCGCATGGGCCTGGCCGGGCACATTGTTGTCGTCGGTGAATGATCCCAGTCCGGTAACAAGCCGCCCGTCTTCACGGCGCCGCACCGGTTGGGAAATTCCGAACTTGTTTGTCATGGTCCCTGGCGCGACGACGTTGCCTATTGGTGCGGTTGCCGTGACAGGAGTCGGCACTTGACAGAGGGCTGCGTGGAATTTGACTACCTGAGCGTCACCGTCTCGAAATTTGCCGGCAATACGATTTCCAGAAGCTCGCAGTCGTCGGAATAGCCGAGCACGGTGTGCTTGATCTTCGGCGGCTGGATCCAGCATGCCCCGGCGTAAAACGTATGCGCACCGTGGCCCTCAAACTCGCTCCGGAACCATCCCTTCAGCACGTAGACCATCTGGAAGTCGACGTCGTGATAGTGCGGAATCGCCACCTCATCGACGCTGAATGGTTTGGTCATCCGGATCACGTGCGCCTGCACCATGCCGTTGGTCGCCGGCGCAATGCCCAGATCGCGATAGGCGGAATAGGCGCGCAAACCATGGTCGAAATCTTCGTCGCGATGATGGCTGAAGACGAAACGCTGCGGCTTACGCGCCTTCGCGCGCGCTGCGGATTTGCCGCCGGGTTTCTTTTTGGTCTTCTTTGATCGGGCTTTGATTGCCTTGGTCTTGCGTCGTGCCTTCGCCATGACCGACCTCCTGTACAAACTTGTCATGGCCAGGCTTGTCCCGGCCATCCCGCTCAAGCGGGGTGCCCGCGACAAGCGCGGGCACGACGAGAAAACGCTACTCCGCAGCCTCGGCGACGCCGCCGTGCGCTTTCGACCAGCCGGCCGGGTCGCCGATAAACTTCTCCACTTCCACCAGCATTTTTGGCTCGAATTTGCCGCTCGTCCTGGCAACGCTGAGCACGTCCTTCCAGGTGGTCAGCGCGTGCAGTGTCACGCCGAGGTCGCTCATGAATTTCCTGCTCTGCGGATAAATGTCGTAGAAAAAGATCACGAAGCAATGGTCGCAGACGCCGCCGGCTTCGCGCAGCGCCTTGATGAAATTCACCTTGCTTTTGCCGTCGGTCGCAAGGTCTTCAACCAGGAGCACGTGCTGGCCCGGAAGCAGTTGCCCCTCGATCTGCGCGCCACGGCCAAAGCCCTTCGGCTTCTTGCGCACGTATTGCATCGGCAAATGCATGCGGTCCGCTATCCAGGCCGCAAATGGAATTCCGGCGGTCTCGCCGCCCGCCACTGCGTCGATCTTGTCGCGGCCGATGTCGCGTTCGATGGTGTGAACCGCAAATCCCATCAGCGCCGCACGCACGTCGGGAAACGACATCAGCCAGCGTGAATCGTTGTAAACCGGACTTGCCCAGCCGCTCGTGAAAATGAACGGCTTGTCGGTCATGAACCGCACCGCCCCCGTGTCGAGATACATCCGGGCGGTCAGCTCGGCGATCGTTTTGCTGTCGAGAAACTGGCTGGTCGACATTGCAAGTAGTCCAGAAACGCGCTGCGTCTCCTGTTCAAAGCATAAAACGTTTCAAGTCGCCATACCGCAGTGACGGGACAATTTGCAGGCGAGGTCTAGCAGCGCCTCGTCGCCGCCGGCCCAGGCAATGAAGGACAGGCCTACAGGGCAGCCGTTGATGGTCCCGCCCGGGATGCTCATTTGCGGCAATCCGGAAATGCCTGACGTACAGGTGAGACGCATGACGCGCGTGCGGAATTCCTCCAATTCCGTGCCGGACATGTCGACCTTGGGCGCAATGCTGGGCGACGTCGGCAGCGCCAGGATTGTGCCCGGGACGACAATTTTCCGGACGTGATCGCGAGCCTTGTTGACGACCCCGCGGGATGCATCGGCCTGCGCCCTCGTGACGGTGGAGGCAAACTGCATTCGCTCTTTCACGCCGGGGCCGATATTCGGCTTGTGCTTGGTGATGAACGTGCCGAACGTCTGCCACGTCTCGTAAGCCTGCACGATCCGGAACGCTTCGCGCCAGGGGTCGAATCCGTCCGGCGCGATCCTGCCATGCGCCATCCCCGGCAAGTCATCACTCATGAACTCGAGCAGGGTGCGGAGCAGGTCGGCGACCGGCTCTTCCGCTTGTGCGAAGGCGTCCTCGAGCACGACCACGCGATCGATTTTCGCGCTGACACGGCGGCTGTCGAGGAGCACTGCTCCGGCCTTGCGGAAGACGCCGGGCGTTGCGGCGAACCAGCCGGGAACGTCGAAGCTCGGCGCCATATCGGCGACGCCGCTGTGCTCGATCCGCTCATGGGTCGGACGCAGGCCATAGATTCCATTGAATGATGCAGGCACGCGCACCGAGCCGCCGGTATCGCTGCCGAGCGCAAAATCGCAGAGGCCGGCGCCGCAGGCAGCTGCCGAACCTGCCGACGACCCGCCCGGCAGTCGTCCCGGGGCGCGCGCATTCACCGGCGTGCCGTAATGCGCGTTGGCGCCGCTCACGCTGTAGAAATATTCGTCGCAGACGGTCTTGCCGGTAATGGTCGCGCCCGCATCAAGGATCTTCTGAACCGGCGGGCAGTTCCGGGCCGCCGGAGGATGCGCGGCGAGCCATTCGGGACTACCGCAGCCGGTGCGCTCGCCCGCGATGTCGTACATGTCTTTGACGACCGCGCTTAGTCCCGCCAGCGGTCCGGACGCCGCTCCCTTGAGCGGCGCCGCAAGATCATGCGGAACAAAGCAGCTACGATAGCTCTGCGGCGGCATTTACGCGGCGTCCTGCATTCTGCCCTCGGTCAGGTACCAGTCCAGAATTTTGTTGCCATCCCAGGCCACCACGCCGTCGTGCGACAGGATTTCGGAGAAGGTGCGCTCGACATGGGCGATGCGGTGCGGCACGCCCGAAAGATACGGATGGCACGCGAGCGCCATGAATTTCGGGCGTTCGGCCGACTCGGCGTAGAGGACGTCGAAATGATCGAGGGCCCGCCCGTGCCATTCGTCCGAGGGGTGGTGCTGTAGCGCCATCATGACGATGTCGTGGATCTCGAAATTGTAGGGCAGCGCTACGATCGGCTTGTGACGCGTCTTGATTGTGACCGGCTCGTCGTCGAGAACCCAGTCGCCGATATATTCCACGCCGGCTTCCGAGAGATAGTCGAGCGTGTCGAAGGTCTGCGTCAGGCCGGGGCCGAACCAGCCGCGCGGCCGTTTGCCGGAAAATTTATCGATGATGTCCATCGATTTATCGATCACGGCCCGCTCGTCGTCGAGCTTGTGCATCGGCACCTGATCGTAGCTATGGGCATTGAGTTCCCAGCCGCTGTCGATGCAGGCTTTCACCACCGAAGGATATGTCTCGCACACGCGGGCGTTAAGCGTGACCGTCGGATTGATGTTGAGTTTCTGCATCACCTTGCGCAACCGCCAGAAGCCGACACGCATGCCGTATTCGTGCCAGCTCCAGTTCGGATGGTCGGGGAGCATCGGTTGACCCTGCGGCGGCGAGATCACCATGCGCGCCATCGGCCGGCTCATGTCCCATTCCTCGAGCGCGAGCACCGGCCATACCACCAGGCGCACACCCTTCGGCAATTTGAGAGGTGGACGTCCCTCGATGGGTGAATAGGGCAGTCGTTCGCGTGGATGCATGATCAAACCGCTCCCAAGTTATCATTTTGTCATGGCCGGGCATGTCCCCGGCCATCCCGCGTAGGAGGGCACCCTATTGCCCAGCAATCGGGATCACCGGCACTCGACGCTTCGCGCCGGCCCGGTGATGACGGGGAATGAAAATTACTCTGGCTTCGGCCCCACTTTCATATACCAGTCGGCGATCTGCGCGCCGGTCCAGAACAACACGTCGCGTTTCTTGCGGATTTTCTCGTATATCTTGCGGAAATACTTGGCGCGGTGCGGCGCGCCCATGATGTAGGGATGGACCGAGATGGCCATAACGCGCGCCGAGCCTTTGGCGTCCTTGTAGATCTGGTCGAATTGGTCCATCGCGCGTTCATAAAACTCGCTCGCTTTGTGATGCTGGATCAGCATCATCGCGACGTCATTGCATTCCTGCGTGTAGGGAATGTTGAGGATCGGCCTGCCGCGAGTTTTCATCCAAACCGGCTGATCGTCGAGCACCCAGTCGGCCACGTAGTCGTAGCCTTCCTCGGCGAGGATATCGGGTGTTTCCCACGTTTCGGTGAGGCCCGGCCCGAGCCAGCCACGCGGGCGTTGGCCGGTTGCCTGTACGAGCACTTCCGCACTTTTGCGGATGTCCGCGCGTTCGTTCTCCACTTTCTGCATGTTGCGCTGGGTATAACCGTGGCCAACGAACTCCCACTTGCGCTCGACGCAGGCCTTTACGATGTCGGGATAAGCTTGCACCGCGACGCCGTTGATGTTCATCACGCCCGGAATCTTGAAATCATCGTAGACCTGCAGCAGTCGCCAGAAGCCGACGCGGTTGCCGTATTCGTGCCAGCACCAATTGGGAATGTCGGGCATGGGCGAGCCGCCGGCAGGCGGTGTCAGCACCGTGCGCGGCATTGTCTGCGTCGGATCCCATTCCTCGACATTGGTGATCGTCCACACGACCATGCGTGCGCCCTTTGGGAGCTTCAGCGGCTTGCGCGTCGTGATGGCGGAATAGTCGAGACGGTCGTTCGGCAACATGCCGACGCTGGGCTTCGGAAAATTCATACGAACGTCCTCACCTGTTATTGGCTGGCAGTTTTGCAGTTACCCCGGATATTGTACAGGGCATGAAGTTCGTCCGTGACCATTCTGCATACTACCGCGATCATGCGGAGGAGACCGGCCTGCAGCTGCCGAAGGAGCCAATCTTGTTTCTCAAAGCGCCCAGCTCGTTGTGTGGCCCTGCCGACGATTTCGTCATGCCGCGCGAAGCAAAGAATAAAGAATGTCGACTGGGAGGTGGAGCTGGGGGTGTCGTGATCGGCAAGCCGGGTGTTTCTGTATAGCGCGGCCGCCAGCATTGTCTTCCGAAGTGGCGTCCCGCATGTCCGCTTCGGGCCACAAGCAGA
>DATBHE010000006.1:0-3150 GCA_036557605.1 Pseudolabrys sp. | reverse complement strand
CTCAGCCACGATCTACCGACCGGACGATTGCGCGATCTGTGGCTCGAGAACGCCGACGTCGCCGTGCTGCTGGCGCCGGAAGCGCGCGCCGGCGCATGGAGCAAGTGGATTCTGCGGCCGTTGATCCGTGCTGCGGCGGCTACCGGCTTGCTCGAACTGGCCAAAGACAGGGAGATGCGCCAGAAGCTTTCGCTCTTCCTGCGCTCCCGCTGGTTTAAGCCGCCGTTTTCCGGAGCTGTGATGGCCGGCCTGATGTACGACGCGGCCACCGCCATGGGAGCACCAAAGACACCGACCGCTTCGCTCTTGCCTTCGGGCCAGGGGCTCGATTTGTTCGTGACGCTGACCGATTATCATGGCTATCGTCAGCTTCTGCAGATTCACGACCCGCCGCTCATCTATGAGCTCGAACATCGCCACGTGCTACATTTCAAATATCGGCGGCGGTCCGACGGCGCCGTGGAGAGCGACTTCGATCTGGATAACGCACCGGGGCTTGCCTTCGCAGCGAGGGCGACCTCCTGCTTCCCCGGCGCATTTCCGCCGGCGCAAATTGTCGAAATGGACGAAGTGGTAGCGAGCCGCGGCGCGCGCTGGCCTCGCCGCGAGGAGTTCATCCTGCGCAATTTCGCACGGCATCTGCGCGCCGACATCGACCCCGCCACGGCCGCGTTCATCGACGGCTCGGTCCTCAACAACCGCCCCTTCCGGGAGGCGATAACGGCGATCCACAACCGCTCTGCGTATCGCGAGGTCGACCGGCGGCTGATCTTTGTCGACGCCAAGCCGGAATCGCTCCAACCCAGCAATCACACCGAACTGCCAAACTTTTTCTCGACCATAAAGGGTGCGTTGTCAGACTTGCCCTCCGAGCAGCCGATCGCCAACGAGCTGGCTTGGGTGGTCAATCTCAACGCCCAGGCCCGCAGCATCAAATCAATCATCGAGGACGCCCGGCCGCAAGTCAGCGAACTGGTCGGCGACATCATCAGCAAACCGCTTGATCGCCCATTCACAGCGGAAGACATACGTGGGTGGCGCGAACAGGTCAATTCCCGCGTCGCACGCGAGGCTGGTTTCGCCCATGAAGGCTATGTACGCTTGAAGCTTGCCTCGGTTCGCGGCTTCGTGGCCCGCACGATTGCGATGATCGGCGGCGCCCCGCCGAACTCGCCGTCCGCTCGCGCCATGGAGGAGATCATCGCGGCGTGGATGGTCCGTCACGGCATCGCCTACAGCAAGCCCGAAAGCGAGGCCCTCAAGCATGAGGTTGCCGCGACGCCCCAGCTACCGCTATGGATCGAATTCTTTCTCGCCTTTGACGTGGATTATCGAAGGCGCCGGCTGCATTTTCTGATCGCGGGGCAGAACCGACTATACCGGATGCTCGACGAGGGCCGGTTTCCGGGGCTAGACCCTGTCGTGGTCGATCGCCTCAAACGCGATTTCTATTTTCGGCTAGATGTGCTGCAGCAATATGAGGCGCCCCAGTTCTTTAGTCGCAATGTCCATACACTGGCGGAAAAACTTTTCCAGAACGCGCCAACCGCGGCGCAGGCGAGAGACCTGCCTGGCTACGCCCGCGCCGCCGTGGCCGGCGAATGCCTCAAAACTATTGATAAACTGGTGGAGACGCTGGGCAAGGAAATCGATCTCAATGCCACAACACGCGACCTAGACGAACTGTTGGCCGCTTGCGATCCTGCCCAGTGGCACCCGGCGGCGCGCCGCGAAGTCTTGACCAATTATCTCGGCTTTCCGTTCTGGGACGTGCTCACGTTTTCGGTTAGCACGGGGCGCGGCACCGGAGAACTCCGTGAAATTCTTGTCGATCGCGTCAGTCCGGAAGAGATGCATACGCTAAAGGCCTTTGCCGGTGCAAAAAGCCTTAAGGGCATCGGGCTTAACAATTTTGCCGGGTTCTTTTCCCGCCGCTACCGCGAGAATGACTATCTCCTTGGCCGCTTGCATGCAGTCGAACGGCTTATGGACATCGTCTGGGACGCGGCCGGCATCGACCTGCAGAACAGCGGCATCGAACTGCTTGCGATCAAGCGGCGGGCTTTCGAACGTATTCTAAGCGCCGAAGAAAGCCATCTCGTTCACAGCGGGGAGCTGATCGCCGCGCTCCGGCGTGCCGTTGCCGAGATCCGTCTCGACTGAGCGGACACCAAAACGGAGCGCTTGCCGGCGCCGCAGTGGCACCTCCAAATACGGATTCCCCACAGAAAATTGCTGCACTTACTTACGGGAGGTATTGGCACTTTTCTGCCGTCGCTGCATGTCACCGCAAGCGTATTGGCCGCGCGAAGGTGCTGGAGTTCTTCGGCGCTCTTAAGCCTTGTCTGACCTGGGCCATGATGGTGCGCAAAGAACGGTTTGAGGAAGCCAAGCTGCTGCCAGCGACCGTCTAGCGACCGAGGTTCAATGAATTGGCGAGGACATGACGGCTAATGCAGACACGGTCGCTCCGGGGATCGGAACAACCCGCTTGGATCATCGCACTTCGAAGTGCGCGCTAACGATTGGGATCCGATCCGCGAACATCATTAGGGCCAGCAGCCACCACGCCGCATCAACAGGCCGGACACGTGACCGCACCCGACCAATGCTGCAGAAGCGTCAGAAAGTCCTTGCCAGGCGCCGTCCACACGTGACCCTGGCTGTGTGAAAACGCGGTGCTTCATGTGATTCCCACTGCCGATCACAAGACGATTGCCGACTTCCGCAAGGACAATGGTGCAGGGATCAAGCGGGTTTGCGGGCAATTTATTGAATTATGCCGGCAGATGGGCCTGCTTACGATATCGAGTGTTGCGATTGATGGCAGCAAGTTCAAAGCCGTCAATAACCGCGACAAGAAACAAGGTGGAGCGGCGCCGCGCGCAGTTGGAGGAGAGGCGCCTCGACAAGAACCCCATGCCATGCGGCAGCGTCGGGAGACGGTCGAACATCCCTTCGGCACTTTGAAGATGCGGATGGGTGCAACGCACTTTCTGATGAAACGCCTTCCAAAGGTGGCCACCGAGATGGCACTGCACGTACTCGCCTATAATCTCACCCGTGTCATGAACATCGTGGGCATTCAGCCGCTAATGGCAGCGATCCGAGCGTAATGAACTCGCAAAGACAGCTCGCATCGCCGCCGCG
>DATBHE010000005.1:0-12657 GCA_036557605.1 Pseudolabrys sp. | reverse complement strand
TACCAGTTCGAGCGGAAAGCCGACATTGTCGGCCACCGTGCGCCAGGGAAATGTCGACTCCTCCTGGAAAACCATGCCGATCGATTTGTGTGGCCCTGAAATCGTCTCGCCGGCGACGGTGACGACACCTTGATGCTCGGCGAGCAGTCCACCAATCACATTAAAAAGAGTGGATTTGCCGCAGCCTGACGGACCGATGACCGAAAGGAATTCACCAGGTCGAACTTTGAGCGACACATTGTCGACGGCCGTGATTGCGCCTTCCGGCGTCTCAAATCGTACGACGATGTCGTCCGCCACCAGGATGGCGTCGTTGGCGGATGCGTCGGACGGCATCGCTTTACTCGCTCTTGCGGGTCATCGCCGCAGTCGTAGCGGCCGTATAGCCGGGCTCGACACGTACATCGACGACCGCGACCGCACCGGCCTCGACCGCAGCAATCGCTTTCGAGATCGTCGGCCCAAGCTCCGCAATGGTACGGACCGGACCGAATCCCTCTGCACCCTGCGCGCGCGCCATGGCAGCAAGATCGATCTCCGGCTCCGAAATACGCTGTCCGATCCAGCGGTTCTCGACAGGGCGATTGCGCATGCGGGCAACGCGTTCCTGATGCAGTTCGTCATTGAAGAATGAACGATTATTGGCGATGACGATGAGCAGAGGAATGCGGTAATGCGCCGCCGTCCAGAGGGCGGTGATACCCATCAGAAAATCCCCGTCGCCGCAGACCCCGACTGCAAGGCGTCCGCTGTCCTTCAGCGCCAGCGCAGCACCGACAGAAATGCCGGGACCTCCACCCACGCCGCCGCCGCCATCCGAACCCAGATAATCGAGCGGATGATCAAAAGCCCAGGTCGCACCGTTCCATGAGAGAGACACATGGGTGAGACTGGCTGGACGACGGCCCACCGCTTCCCTCAGCGCGGTGGCAAGATGATCCACTGTCAGCTTGTCGCCTTCGGGTTTTGGGAATGCCTTCGCGGGTGCCTGAATTGCGCGTGCAGGGCCCGCGCCCAGCGCGCCGAGCAGCGGCGGCACCGCGACATCGGGCTCGCAGTCGATGAACACATCGACGGGCGGCAGCCCTTGATAGTCCATGCTCCAGCCGTTGTGCAGATGGTGATCGACGGACACCTGGATGACCTTGGCGTTCACATTGCCGACAGCCTTGAACGTACCTGCAACGTCCAGCCAATCGAGACTGAGGATGACGTCGGCGGAGCGGGTCGCTTCTGCCGCCTCCGGGGAAAGGACCGTCCCGCCTGGCGCACCGGCATGCAGATGATGTGATGTCGGAAAGGACGCGGCAATCTTGAGGTCGGTGACAACGCGCGCGTTGAGCCGCTCGGCCAGGGCAATTCGTCCGTTCCACGCATCGATGTCACGCGAGACCCGGCCGGCGAGAATAACGAGGCGCTTTGCATTTTGCAGAAGGTCGGCTGCTTGCTTGATTGACGCCGCCGCTGCCGCGCCTTCAACTGGCGGCATGAAACGCTTGGTATCAATAGGTGGGACCGGCTCGGCGAGCTTACCCTCCTGCATCCCGGCGTCGAGATTAACGTAAGTCGGGCCCCGTGGCGCGGTGTTTGCAATCCAGTTCGCGCGCAGCACAGCCTCGCGCGCGGCGATCGGCGACGCCGGCTGGTCGTCCCACTTCGTATATCCGCGAACGAGGGCGCCTTGGTCCCGCGCCGTGTGAATCCAGTCGATCCAGGGCCTGCGGTGGACCGTATCGACGGGGCCTGTCGCACCCAGGATCACCATCGGCATGCGGTCGCACCATGCGTTGAAGATCGCCATCGTCGCGTGCATCAGTCCGACATTGGAATGCACCGCGGCCGCCATCGCCTTCCCGGTGACCTTGGCATAGCCGTGTGCAATGGCGACGGCACTTTCCTCGTGCAGACAGAGCAGCATCTGCGGGCGCTCGTTGCCGAGATAGTTCACCAGGCTGTCATGCAGGCCGCGGTAGCTCGCACCCGGATTGAGGGCGATATAGGGAATGTCTGTCGCGCGCAGCGCATCCGCTACGACGTCGCTGCCGAAGCCTGCCGCGTTGACGCCGGCCGGTACCGGACGATCGAGGCCAGCAAGGCGCGCTGCGGCGGCCGGTTGTTTTTTAACGGGCTCGTTTCTGGTGCTCGACACGCTGTGTTGTCCGCCCTGTGCCGCCCCGGTGGCGGATGAGCGGGCATCCAACCGGATTACGGCCCCTGACGCAATCGGGCGAGCAATTTCAGGCCGGCATAGCCATCGGCCGGCTCCATGCCGACCTTTTTCTGAAAGGCAAGGATGGCCCTGACAGTGTCGCTGCCGGTACGCCCGTCGATCCCATCGGTCTTGAAGCCGTGCTCATTGAGGCGGCGCTGGATTTCCTTGACCTCTTCCAGCGTCGGCGTGCGTTCCCCGCCCGGGAACTGCTGCCGGAATGGTGGATCGCCTCTGATAAGGTCGCCCAGATGGCACAACGCCAATGTGTAACTGGAGGATGGATTGTACGAATAGACGGCACGGAAATTCTGTCCGACCAGAAAAGCTGGTCCGCCCGCAACCGGAATCCAGAGCTTGGCGTGATCGCCCGGCCGGGCGAAGGCAGCTCCGTCGGCGCGGCGTATGCCGAGGTCGTCCCATTTTGCGTAAGGACGCATCGTACGGTTGTTTGCGAGACGCGTGCGGGCGGCCGGTACCTTGACCTCACAGCCCCATGCCTCGCCGCGGCGGTAATTTCCACGCTCGACCAGGTAGCGTGCTGTACCTGCGAAGGCATCGTCCGGTTTGCCGAAAGGCGAGGCACGCCCGTCGCGGTCGTAGTCGACGCCCATATTCAGCCAGACCTCCGGCATCCATTGCGTGTGACCCATTGCGCCAGCCCAGGAGCCGACCATGTCCTCGGGCTTGGCCCAGCCACGGTCGACGATGGTAAGCGCGTTCAGTAACTCGGCTTCCCAATACTTGCGCCGCCGAGGCTCACCCCAGGCAAGCGCAGCAAGCGCTGGGATGATCGGCCGCATATATTTCGGGTTGGTCATGACGTCGCCGAATGAGGACTCCATGCCCCAGAGCCCGAGCACAAGGTAGCGGTCGACGCCGTAGTCCTTTTCAACGCGCGCCAGAAGACCCGCATATTGTTTGGCGCGCTCCCTGCCGGTATTGACGCGCCACTCCGAGCAACGCCGATTGATGTACTGCCACATCTGTTCCGTGACTTCGGGTTGCGTATTGAACTGCGCATAGACGCTCGTGTCCGGGGTGAGCGAACCCATCACTCGGTCATAGGTCTGCTCCGAAATGCCGCGCTTGAGCGCGCGCGGGCGAAAATTCGCCACCCAGCGCGCGAATGCGGGCGATTGGGCTGCAAATGCAAAGGTGCCGGAGAAGAAACTTGCGGCAAAACCGGCCGCGCCCACCAGGAGCGACCGCCGGCTGCACTCAGCAAGCGAACAATAGTTGCGTTGTCTCATGAAGCCATTGTAGTGCCACGACCTGCGCGCACAATCGGCAGATTGCCGCCGCTTGTTACCGTCACCGCAGCTTACGCTTCTTCCGGACCTGCTTGCGTTTCTTGTGAGGTTTTTCTTTCGCTTTTGCGCGCGTTGCGGCGGATGCATCTGTCTGCACTTTGGGCGATTGAGCAATAGATAGCTGCTCCGACGGACTGAGAATGACGGGCGGTGCGCCGGCTGTTGCAGGGACCGGATCACCATCTTTGATCTCGGTTCCGCGTCCCCCGATCAGCCGCTCATAGGCCGCGACGAGCGTCATATATGGATTGACAAAGACCCAGCCGGCCTTGGTCGGGACCTGCAGATCGAAATGCAGGTGGTATGTCGTTCCACGCTCGCCGCCATTGTAGTTGCCGACCTTGCCGATGACCTCGCCTTCGTGCACCAGCCGGCCGCTGACGATGCCGTCGGCGTCGAGCTGATTGGGGTTCATGTGCATATAGCGGACCCGGACATGCATTTCCGGTGTGTTGATGAAGAGATAGACGGCTTCCTGTCTGCGTGCCCGCAGAATGAATCCATCATGTGCGGCTACCACTTCATGTCGGTAAGGCTGGCAACGGTCGGCCCCCTCATTGAACAAGGTGCAGGCGCTCGGCCGAATGTCCTGGCCCTGGTGTCCTTCGCCCCCCGGACACTGGCCGACGAAATAGTGTCGATGTTCGCAAAAATTGTCCCGCCATGGATACGAATAATTGCCTGGCGCCGATTCGTTGAAGACCAGTGGACGTCCATTCACGGTACATGAATATGGCTGATCTTTGCGGCGCGGGCGACGCACCGTGCGCCCGGTGAAATCACAGTCGCCCCAGTTATTGAACGACTGCGAATTTGCAAATGCCGGCGGATTTTTTAATGGAAACCGCAGACGCGCATAGACTGTATAGTCACGGCGGCCTCCAGTATCTTTCTTCAGTCCGGTATTGGGAATGATGAAGCCCGGACTGAAAAAGGTGAAGTCCTTCGACGTTTCCGCCGGTCGTTCGAGAGCAAGCGTTTCATTGACCCGCAGTATGTCGGAGGGTTTTCCGCCGGCGAGTTTGAGCGCGCGGAGAAAACGGTCCATCACGCGATCGGCCTGTTTACAGGTTAGAATTTTTCTGCGTGGCCTCGTATCGAGACAATAGATGGCAGCGACATAGGTCGCGCCAAACCGCTCGAAGCTGTAGCGGATGTAAGATTCGTGCAGATAGCGGCGAATGCCGGGATATTCGCTCTGGAGAGACTTCACCAGCTCGCCTTCGGGCATCGCCGGGCCGTCTAGCGAATAGATCATGCCAAAACCCGAAAACAGGACGTAGACCGGCTCGGCGTAGCGGATATCGGACAGCTCGGAAATGCTGGAAAGATCCAGCGCAAACGCGGAGTCGTAACCGGCAGGGCCGGTCACAAAAAATTTTGTTGCGCGGAATCCTGAACGCAGGAAGCGATCGGCGTTTTCAACAGTTTTTTCCGGGGCAGGGTCGGGGTTGTTTGCACGATCCTTGATAAAGGCATCGACATCGTACGGCAAAAGGACCGGCACCGAGCTTTCTGCGATTCCCGGGAAGCTTATGCTTGCGGCCGCGTTGAGTCTGGCGAACGCGTCGACAGTTGCGCCCGCCGGATTGTCGGGGATGCTCGCCGCCGCCGCATTCCAGTCGACTTTCGCAACTGAGATGCGCGGGGCTTTCATCTCTTCGGCTGGAACGGCACCGCCAAACAACAGTGCGAGCCCAACAAGTATGATGCGTTTCAATCCGTTTCCCTCGCTCCGTTCCTGCCAGCCAAGGGTCCTGATCCGGGCTGGAAGTTAAGGGCATCGAACTTCGGCACACAAGGGTCGCGGCGTGATATAGGACGCCGCCTATAGGCTATTTACGGGAGAAGCGGAAAATGACGGTGCGTGAAGTTAACCTAAATGCCGCCTCGAGCGCCGATCGCGAACCGGAGTTGATCGAAAGCGGCGGTACCGTGCGCCTGCATTTGACACTGGCCACCACCGACTATGATCACGTGCGCGACCTTGTGAACGGCTTGATCCGGCCCGAAGGCATAACGCTCACGGCTTTTGTCCTGCCGGTCGAGGAGGTTTTCTACAGGTTTATTAAAAATCGGGAATGGGACGTCTCGGAAATGTCCTTCGGTAAGTTCATTGGCTATGCCTCTCAGGGCAACTCGCCTTTCGTCGGAATTCCGGTTTTCCCATCGCGCGTTTTCCGCCATTCGGCATTTTACGTGCGCACCGGTACGGGCATCGGTGCGCCGAGTGACCTTGAAGGCAAACGCGTCGGCATTCCGGAATGGGCGCAGACGGCCGGCATTTTTGCGCGTGGTTTCCTTTCGGAAACGGCCGGTGTCGACTTGCGCAAGATTCAATGGGTGCAGGCCGGTATGAATGACGCCGGACGGGAGGAGAAGGTCGAATTCAAGCTTCCGGCGGGAATCCAATATGCGCAGCGGCGTGACACCAGCATTTCCGCGATGCTGCTCTCAGGCGAAGTTGATGCGGCCATTTGCGCGCGCGAACCCGATGCGTTTCTAAATGGCGACGGAAAGATCGCGCGGCTGTATCCGGACTATCGCCAGGAAGAGGCGCATTACCATGCGACGACCGGCATTTTTCCTATCATGCACGTGATCGCGATGCGTCGCGCCGTATTCGAGCGCTATCCTTGGGTGGCGATGAACCTGTTCAAGGCCTTCGATGCAGCCAAGCAACGAAGCCTTGAACGCGTCCGCGACTTGACGGCATCGCGGATTCCGGTCCCCTGGTCCGCCGCAATCAGCGGCGAATGGGCCAAGAACTTCGGTGATGACCCGTTTCCCTATGGACTCGAGGCTAACCGGACAACGCTGGAAGCCTTCTGCCGTTTTGCCCACGCGCAGGGGATCACAGCAAAAAAGCTTGCACCGGATGATCTGTTCCCGAAAGAAGTTTGCGCCGGGGTGCGTGTCTAGTGTCTGTCAATCTTTGGCGCGTTCGACGTAGGACCCATCGGCGGTGCTCACAATGACGCGGGTGCCTACCGTGATATGGGTCGGGACCATCGTGCGCACGCCGTTCGACAGTTTGGCCGGCTTGAATGAACCGGAGGCGGTCTGTCCCTTCACGACCGGCTCGGTGTCGACGATTTCGAGCGTGACTTTCTGCGGCAGCTCGATCGCGACAGGAACGCTTTCATGCACGCTGAGATTTACCACCATGCCTTCCTGCAGGTAGACCGCCTGATCGCCCACGATATCGGCAGGCACCTGCAATTGGTCGAAGGTCTCTTGATTCATGAAGTGAAACCCGTCGCCGTCCTGGTACAGGTAGCTGAATTCATGGTCCTCAACATGCGCGCGCTCGACCTGATCGGTGGTCTTGTAGCGCTGCGATGTCTTCACGCCGTCCGAAATCCGGCGCATATCGACCTGGGTCGTCGGCGTGCCCTTGCCGGGGTGAAAATTTTCCGCGGTCAGAACGACATAGAGCTTGCCGTCGATTTCCACGATATTGCCCTTGCGGAGCGATGAAGCGATGACCTTCACAATTATGATCCTTAGCCTGTATGCGGCAGGGAGCCGCAGTTTCGGAGCGCACCATAGCGATCTTCGCGGCCGATTCCAGTATTTCCCGCACGCTGTTCAACCGAGGTAAAAGTGCCGCCAAGCCCGCCATTCTGGAGGCGAGACGTCCACGCGGCGCGTAGGCCCTATCTTCTCGCGCGCGGCCATATCATGGCAGCCCTGCGCAACTGGTTCGCCGCACACGATTTCATTGAGGTAGAGACATCGGCGCTGCAATTGTCTCCTGGAAACGAAACGCATCTGCACGCGTTCGCGACCGATCTGATCGGGCCAGGCGGGGAGAATCTCCCCCTCTATCTGCGTACGTCGCCCGAATTTGCATGCAAGAAACTCCTGGCGGCCGGCGAGACCCGCATTGTCGATATCGCGCGTGTCTTCCGTAACCGGGAGCGTGGCGCGTTGCATCATCCCGAATTCACAATGCTCGAGTGGTACCGGGCCAACGAACCCTATGAGGCTTTGATGGATGATTGTGCCGAACTGCTGGCCGAGACAGCGCGGGCGGCCGGCGCTACGCAATTTATCTATCGTGGCAAGGCTATCGATCCTTTTGCCCCCGCGGAGCGGTTGACCGTGGCCGACGCATTTTCGCGCTACGCCGGCATTGATCTTTTGACGACGGTCCGCAACGGGAAAGGCGACCGCGCCGCGCTGGCGGCGCAGGCAGACAAGGCCGGCATTGCGGTAGCGGAGGACGATACCTGGGGCGACATTTTCAGCCGCATTTTGGTCGAGCGTGTCGATCCGCATCTCGGCATCAGCCGCGCTACAATATTACATGAGTACCCGCTGCCGCTGGCGGCGCTAGCGCGGGCAAAGCCCGGGAGCGGCCAGGTGGCCGAGCGCTTTGAGCTCTATGCCTGCGGGGTCGAGCTTGCCAATGCCTTTGGCGAATTGGGCGATCCTGTGGAACAGCGCTCACGTCTCGAGACGGCCATGGCCGAAAAGCAAAGGCTCTACGGCGAGCGCTATCCCATCGACGAGGACTTCCTCGCCGCGCTGGCGCAGATGCCCCCCGCGAGTGGAATAGCATTGGGCTTCGACCGGCTGGTGATGCTGGCAACCGGTGCACAGCGTCTCGAAGAGGTCATCTGGACCCCGGTGGCCGGGACAGAATGAAAAACAGAGGTACAGCATGACGACGTTAAGGACGGCCGCGCAACTTTGCGAACACGGATTTGTCGCTCCGGAGCGGCAAAAAATCATTGAGACGGTCACGGGTCGCTATGCGGTGGCTGTACCTGAAGCATTGGCGGGCCTGATTGATCGAAATGATCCGCACGATCCCATCGCGCGTCAGTTCATTCCCGACGCCAAGGAACTGGTCCACCGTCCGGAAGATCTCGCCGACCCAATCGGGGATGATGTCCACAGTCCGGTGGATGGCATCGTGCATCGTTACCCTGACCGGGTGCTGCTCAAGCTGACGCATGTCTGTGCCGTCTATTGCCGGTTCTGCTTTCGCCGCGAGATGGTTGGTCCGAAAAAGCCGATCCAGCTTTCGCCGGCAAAATTGGCGGATGCAATCAAGTACATCCGCACTCAGCCGCAGATCTGGGAGGTCATTCTTACCGGAGGCGATCCGCTCATTCTGTCGCCACGGCGCTTGCGATCGGTAATGAAGAGCCTTGCCGCGATCGACCACGTGAAGGTCATTCGCATTCACACTCGCATGCCGGTGGCCGACCCCAAGCGTATCACTGCCGATCTCGTGCGCGCGATAAAGGTCAAGCGCAAACCGACTTATGTCGCGGTCCACATCAATCATCCCCGCGAGTTGACGCAACAGGCCCGTGCCGCGTGCGCGCGAATGGCCGATACGGGAATTCCGCTGCTTTCCCAAACAGTGTTGTTGGCGGGAATAAACGACATGCCGGAGGTAATGGAAGATTTGATGCGCGCCTTGGTCGAGTGCCGCATCAAACCGTATTATTTGCATCACGGCGATCTCGCTCCCGGCACAGGCCACCTGCGGACCGATATCGGGCGAGGACAAGATTTGATGCGACGCCTTCGCGGGCGCGCGTCAGGCCTGTGCCAGCCGATCTATGTACTCGACATTCCAGGTGGCCACGGCAAGTCGCCGATTGGACCGAACTACCTGACCCAACGTGAAGCAAATAACGCCGCCATCATCGAAGACTTCAAAGGGGTGCAGCACCGCTACCCGGCGCGGCAACGTTAATTGCGAAAGGATAACAGATCGAGCAGGGCGGCTGCGACGGCAAGACTCGCAAAGCCGATGAACACGACCGCAATCACGGCGTGCCAAACGAAAATAGCGTCGCGCCGTAGGGCTTCGCCGACATGTTTGCTTTTAATCATGACCTGACGCTCGGGGCAGAGCTGTTTTAACCAGGACGCCTGAGTTTATCCCTTGTGAATCACAAGCCCCATAACTTGTGCGTTAAAAATAACGTGAAAAAGTGCCGCACCTGTGCATGGCAGCCATGAATGAGCAGCGGTATCGGCGTGACCTTTCGGCGCAGCGCCGGCAACGAACTGTTCCAAATCTGCCGATGAAAATTTTGGCGCGCCCTAGGGGATTCGAACCCCTGTTACCGCCGTGAAAGGGCGGTGTCCTAGGCCTCTAGACGAAGGGCGCGCGGCAGCGGTCGTCCTGTATCATGCGACAGTTGGACCGCCAGCAGAGATTCCGGGGGTATAAAGACCTTCACCGCCAGCAGCAAGCGAGGGCCGGCTACCATTTGCCGGTATTTCCCATCGATTTCCACGGCTCCTGCGGCGGTTTCGGCGATCCCTTTTGCAACAGTTCAATCGAGTGCTTGTCGGGCGAACGCACGAAGGCCATGATGCCATCACGCGGCGGCCTATTGATGGTCACGCCGGCCTTCATGAGGCGTTCGCAAGTCGCGTAGATGTCGTCGACCTCGTAGGCGAGATGGCCGAAATAGCGCGCCTCTCCGTAGTCCTCACTGTCCCAGTTATATGTGAGCTCGACCTCGAGGCCGGGCCGGCCTGTCTTCTTGCTGTCCTCGACCAGTTTTTCATCGTCGGGTGCGGCAAGAAAGACCAGCGTGTAACGGTTTTTGTCGTCGACGCGCCGCCGTGTTTCCTTCAGGCCAAGTTTGTTGCAATAAAAATCAAGGGCCGCGTCCAGGTCACGAACGCGCAGCATGGTGTGCAAGTATCGCATGGGCTAAACCTCACTGACTGACAGGCGATATCGATTATATAGCTATGATTGCGCCCGATCTTCCAACTGCAATCGCGAGCCTCCGTGGATTGGTCGAGGAGGCCCGGGTCATCGTTCCGTTTACCGGGGCTGGGATCTCTACCGAGTGCGGGATTCCCGATTTTCGCTCGCCGGGCGGCATCTGGACCAAGCTCCAGCCCATCCCATTCGACGCTTTTATTGCGGACCAGGAGATGCGGAATGAATCCTGGCGTCGCCGTTTCGTCATGGAAGACAAATTTGGCGCAGCAAAGCCCGGCCGCGGCCACCGGGCGCTCGCAAGTTTGTACCGTGCCGGCAAGGTCCCGGGGTTGATTACGCAGAATATTGACAATCTCCATCAAGCTTCTGGCATCTCCGCTGCGGATATCGTCGAGCTGCATGGCAACACCACCTACGCCACCTGCCTCGACTGCGGCGAGCGCTACGAGTTGCCGTGGGTGAGACAAAAATTTGACGCTGCAGGCAGTCGCGCGCCCGATTGCGAGTGCGGCGGGTATATAAAGACTGCCACCGTCTCCTTCGGGCAGACGATGCCGGTCGAAGCCATGGAGCGGGCTGAGGATTTAGCCAGGAATTGCGAGCTATTTCTCGCGGTCGGTTCGTCCTTGGTCGTGTGGCCTGCAGCGGGATTTCCTCTGATGGCGAAACGGACAGGTGCGACGCTCGTCATCATCAATCGAGAGCCGACGGAGTTCGACGATCTCGCTGATCTGGTGGTGCGCGACGACATCGGAGACGTGCTCTTGCCCTTCATCGCCCACTGATTCGGTCCGCGCTGCGCTGTGCATAGAGCTGTGTGCAAGCACATTTTGCCCTTTGCGGTTTGAGGGTGGGTGTTAAATTCGATTCCGCAGGATTCGTTGAAGCGCTCTTGAAGAGGCGCCAGAAAAACGGCGGCGCGCAGTGTGATGGCGTCGGACGGGATCGAATCGAAAATGTCTGGGACCAATCTCCGACCAGGACCGGTCAGAGAGATCGTCGATGAAACGGCGACCAATCTCATCGAGCTATCCGGCATCATCAAGTGGTTCGATGTCGCGAAGGGTTTCGGGTTTATTGTCCCGGACAATGGGATGCCCGACATTCTTCTGCATGTGACCTGCCTGCGCCGTGATGGGTACCAGACCGCCTATGAGGGTGCGCGCGTCATTTGCGAGGTCCTGCAACGCTCAAAAGGTCTGCAGGCGTTCCGGATCGTGTCCATGGACGAGTCTACGGCGATACATCCGGCGCAAATGCCGCCGCCGCGGACCCACGTCACCGTAACACCGACGAGCGGGCTTGAGCGTGCACAGGTTAAATGGTTCAACCGGCTTCGCGGCTTCGGGTTTCTCACCCGGGGCGAAGGCACGCCCGATATTTTCGTGCACATGGAAACCCTGCGCCGCTACGGCTTTGCCGAGTTGCGGCCTGGCCAGACCGTGCTCGTCCGCTTTGGGCCGGGTCCGAAGGGGTTGATGGCCGCCGAGGTCCGTCCGGATGGCGGCTCGCTCGGTCCGGCTTCCCACTAATCAGGTCTATTTTCCCATTGCCGATCGGGATGAGGCCGCGTTAAAGGCGGACCCATGCCCCGCGTCGCCTCGATCGCCTGCGTTATCCTCATCCTGTTGTTCGCTGGTGGGTCCGCTCGCACGGCCGGCGAACAGACGATCGAGATCGCCAGCAAGACCGGGGTTCACAGCTTCTCGGTAGAGATCGCCGACAATGACGCCGAGCGGGCGAAGGGACTCATGTACCGCAAGGAACTCCCCGAGGGGCGCGGCATGCTGTTCGATTTCCACCGCGACCAGGAAGTCAGCTTCTGGATGCAGAACACATACATCCCGCTCGACATTATTTTCATTCGCGGCGATGGCCGTATCCTGCGGATTGAGGAAAATACCGAGCCCTTGTCGACGAAGCTGATACCCTCGCGCGGCGCCGTGCGCGCGGTGCTGGAGGTCGTAGGCGGCACGTCGCGTAAGCTCGGCATTGCTCCCGGGGACCGCGTCGCTTCGCCAATCTTCCGGGCGAGGTGAGCCTTGCTTGCCGGGTTATAGCGAAGCGTGTATCGAACCCCAATTCCCGGCGGGGCATAGCGCAGTCTGGTAGCGCGTCTGCTTTGGGAGCAGAAGGTCGCAGGTTCGAATCCTGCTGCCCCGACCAATACCGATTTGTCCAGCCCGGAGACATGGGTGACAGAACGTACCTAAGACATGGGTGACAACCTCGGGCCGAACGGGTTGTCGAGAGGTTGCAGGGTCTTCTGCTCCAGGTCGAAGTATCCGAGATCGTAGCGCATGAAGCTTGCGAGCCAAATGCCTTCGTCGACTTCCTTGCGGCGTCGTCAGCCATTGCGAAGGTCCCCTTCTCCTGATCCGCCGATTGGTCCTCTGCAACACGACGCTGGTTCGCCGCCGCCA
>DATBHE010000004.1:0-6878 GCA_036557605.1 Pseudolabrys sp. | reverse complement strand
AATCCTTTTCCGCCGGAGAATTGACCGCGGCCCACGTTTCGGCGATCGAGAAGGCGCGCGCCCTCAATGCGTTTGTACTGGAGACTCCGGAACGCGCGGCCGAAATGGCGAAGGCGTCTGATGCACGCATCGCGTCGGGCGCCGCCGGACCGCTCGAAGGCGTCCCGCTCGCCATCAAGGACATGTTTTGCACCGCTGGCGTGCGCTCCACCGCCTGCTCGCACATTCTCGACACTTTTGTACCCACCTACGAGTCGACAGTGACATCGCAGCTCTGGCGCGACGGCGCGGTGCTTCTGGGCAAGACTAATTGCGATGAGTTTGCCATGGGCTCGTCCAATGAGACCTCGTATTTCGGGCCGGTGCATTCTCCATGGCGGCGCAAAGGCTCAAATACACCGCTGACGCCCGGCGGTTCGTCGGGCGGCTCGGCCGCCGCGGTCGCCGCAAAATTGTGCCTGGGTGCGACCGGAACGGATACCGGCGGCTCGATCCGTCAGCCCGCGGCTTTCACCGGCACGGTCGGCATGAAGCCAACCTACGGCCGGTGCTCGCGCTGGGGAATCGTCGCTTTTGCGTCCTCGCTTGATCAAGCGGGCCCGTTTGCGCGCAGCGTACGCGACGCTGCGATCCTGCTGCGGTCGATGGCCGGGCCGGACGCAAAAGACACGACCTGTGCCGATCGGGCGGTGCCCGACTATGAGGCGGCTGTTGGAAAATCGGTGAAAGGCAAGCGTATCGGCATTCCGAAGGAATATCGCCTCGATGGCATGCCGGCAGAAATCGAAAAAATCTGGGAGGCCGGTCGCACCTGGCTGAAGTCGGCGGGCGCCGAGCTGGTCGAGGTTTCACTGCCGCATACGAAGTACGCACTGCCTGCCTACTACATCGTGGCGCCCGCAGAGGCGTCATCCAATCTCGCTCGTTACGACGGGGTTCGCTACGGCTTGCGCGTTCCGGGCCGTGATATCATTGACATGTATGAGAAGACGCGGAGCAGCGGTTTCGGCGACGAAGTGCGAAGGCGCGTCATGATCGGGACGTACGTGCTTTCCGCGGGTTACTACGATGCCTATTACCTGCGCGCGCAGAAGGTACGCACGCTGATAAAAAAAGACTTTGAGGATTGTTTTAGAGCCGGCGTCCACGCGATGCTCACTCCGGCCACTCCCTCCGCTGCTTTCGGTCTCGGCGAGAAGGGCGGCACCGATCCGGTCGAGATGTATCTGAACGACATATTCACGGTGACGGTGAACATGGCCGGTCTGCCTGGTATCTCAGTGCCGGCAGGCATTGACAGCCAAGGGCTGCCTTTGGGACTGCAGTTGATCGGCCGGCCATTCGATGAGGAAACGCTGTTCGCGCTTGCCGCCGTCGTCGAGCAGGCAGCGGGACGGTTTGAGCCTCAGCCTTGGTGGTAGAAAGTTTATTTGTCGGTTGTCGTCACCGGCGGAAGATCCTGATCGCTTTCGACGGTTTTTTTCCCGCCAAGCTCACCTCCGGTGAGAATAAAAATGACAGCAATCGCGGCGACCACGCCGCCGACGATAATGCCGAATGTGCCGGTACCATCGTTTTTCATGACTTCCATCCAACGTCTGCCGCCGTGCGTTGTTCCGGTAATGGCATGCGCGTGGAATCTGCAGAAATCGTTGCAAAATTTTGGTCATTTGATGGACTGCACGGATAACAATCCAGCCTTGCGAAATGGGATGGCAAGTGTTTGTGCTGGCTAAACTTGCCGCGCCTTTGCTGAACCGCTACCAAATGTAGAGTGACCCTTCACGGGATTTTTCAGACACACACGCGGCTACATGAACGTGCATGCTCAAAAACTGATCAAGGGTGGGACCGGTGACTGGGAAGTTGTCATCGGCATGGAAATCCATGCGCAAGTAGCATCGGAGTCCAAGCTGTTCTCAGGTGCCTCAACCAGGTTTGGCGGCGCGCCCAATGCACAGGTGTCGCTGGTTGATGCGGCCATGCCCGGAATGTTGCCGGTCATCAACGAGGAGTGCGTGCGGCAGGCGGTCCGGAGCGGTCTTGGACTGAAAGCAAAAATAAATCTTCGATCGGTTTTCGACCGGAAGAATTACTTCTATCCCGATCTGCCTCAAGGTTATCAGATCAGCCAGTACAAGTCGCCAATTGTCGGCGAGGGCGCAGTGAACGTCGATCTCGAAGGCGGTGAAAACGTCGTCGTCGGTATCGAGCGGCTGCATCTCGAGCAGGATGCGGGGAAAAGCCTGCACGACCGTCATTCCGAATATTCGTTTGTGGACCTCAATCGCTCGGGGGTCGCGCTGATGGAAATAGTCTCCAGGCCGGATTTGCGCTCGGCTGACCAAGCGAAGGCGTTCATAACGAAATTACGCTCAATCCTGCGTTATCTCGGCACTTGCGACGGCGACATGGAAAAGGGAAATCTGCGCGCCGACGTCAACGTATCGGTGCGCAGACCGGGCGAGCCGCTGGGTACCCGATGCGAAATAAAGAATGTCAATTCGATCCGCTTTATCGGCCAGGCGATTGAGCATGAGGCGCGCCGCCAGATCGAGATCATCGAGGAGGGCGGCACGATCGAGCAGGAGACCCGGCTGTTCGATGCGGTGCGTGGCGAGACACGCTCGATGCGCTCGAAGGAAGAGGCGCACGACTACCGGTATTTTCCTGATCCCGATCTGCTCCCTCTTGTATTCGACCAAGCTTATGTGGACGCGCTCGCGGCAGACCTTCCTGAATTGCCGGATGAGAGAAAGGCGCGCTTCATGCGTGATTTCTCGTTGTCGGACTACGATGCAGGGGTCATCGTTGCCGAGCGGGAAACAGCGGACTTCTTTGAGGCGGTGGCGCGGGGTCGCGACGGCAAGGCGGCGGCGAATTGGGTGATCAATGAGCTGTTCGGCCGCCTGAACAAGGAAGGCAAGCCCATTTCATTGTCGCCGGTGTCCGCCGGTCAACTGGGTGCCGTGCTGGACCTGATCCGGGATGGCACAATATCCGGCAAGATCGCCAAGGACCTGTTTGAAATCATCTGGTCGGAGGGCGGCGATCCACGCGTGATTGTCGAACAGCGGGGTCTGAAACAGGTGACCGACACCGCCGCGATCGAGCAGGTTATTGACGAGATCGTTGCAAAGAATCCTGAGAAGCTCGCCGATGCGAGATCGAATCCGAAAGCGATCGGTTGGTTTGTCGGACAGGTGATGAAATCCTCCGGAGGCAAAGCGAGTCCGCAGGCGGTCAACGACATCTTGAAGCGCAAACTGGGATTATGAAACGCGTCGCCATCATCTTTCCGGATGAAAGATTCGCACGAGCCGAAATTTGCGGCGGGCGGATCTGAAAGCCCTCTCAGGACGACAAGTCAGACGAGCAAGAAGGACGAATCGGCGCGAATCACTGCGCACTGATTCGCTCATTTTTGATCGAATCCGATGGTTCATGAGCCCGCACGGGCTTGTCTGTGCAAAAAATTTTCGATGCTTGCGCATCCTGATTTCGAACGGCGTTTATGCGAAGCGCGGCGTGCGTCGCGTCCAAAATTTGTCGTCATTCACACGCACAGCCTATTACCGTTGGCGTAAAAATCCTTATTTCATCGTATTTTTTGCGATGCCGGCCATGCGCGCGCAAAATTCCATTGAGTGCTGCGTGCGCGCACACTTGCTCTGCAATTTTTCCCGCACTCGTGTCGTCGCGTGCTGCAGACCGTTCGCGTACACGTTTCGTTAAGCGGTAACGCTGTTTTTTTCGGCGTGCTGTAGTAAACCGAATGCAGCGCGTGTCGATTCGCGATGCGTGCTGATGCGACACCCGCCATGATTCATGGCTAGGAGGGCAGCAATGGCGAAACGTAGGAAGAAGGCAGCGGCGAAAGCAGCGAAGAAGACGAAGCGCCGGAAACGGAAGCTTTAGTCTGACGCAGCTTCCCGATCTTCGGCCTTACGTGTCGGAGATTGCGTCATACGGGCCGGTGTGCGTCATGGAGTAACGAGCGCAATGCGGTTGCCCCGCGGCGCCCCGGTTCCGGATGACAAACGAGGGCGTCGGCGAGACTCACGGTCTCGCCGACGCCCTCGAATTTTAATGAGCTAAAGTAGCGCCGGAAATTTCAATAGCGTTTTATTTCGCGGCAGCCTTGAGCCGCTTGTTGCAATCGCTCCAGAATTTCGGCCAGGTTGCTCCCTTTTCGGTTTTGCCGGCGGCTTTCGCTTCCTTCCATTCGGCGGCACACTTCTTCTGGCGTTCGCGTGCGGCGACCTGACCCGCGCTCGGCTCTTTTTTGGTGGCATTTTTTTGCGACGCGTTTGGCTGTTGCGCCGACGCCGTTGAAAAGGATTCTGGCAGCGTAGCCGCGAGCAATCCGGCAGCGAGCAGAGCGGCAAACATGACCTTATACATGCGTGACTTCCTATGGTGGGTTTCGGTGTGGCGCGGCCCGCGTTCGTGCTGGCGCGCGCACCAGCCACTCATAGCGCGCGCTGGTTGTAACCTGCTATCCTGCAATCGAATGAGAATTTGGATGCGGCGCCAGTTGAAGACTTCCGCCGCACAGCCTAGGTCTGGACGATTGCGGGCAGGAATAACCGAACGGAGCAGGACATGGCACGAGTCAGAAAAAAGCGATTGCCGGCAAAGAAGAAGATTATGAGAAAGGCAGCAAAGACAAAAAATACGGAGAGACCACTCAAAGCAATCGATCTTTACTACTGGCCGACGCCGAATGGCTTTAAAATCTCGATCATGCTCGAAGAATGCCGGCTGCCTTATGTCCTGAAGCCGGTGAACATTTCAAAGGGCGAGCAATTTAATCCGGATTTTCTAAAAATCGCACCGAACAATCGCATGCCCGCGATTGTGGACCCGCAGGGGCCGGGCGGTCGCCCCATTGCCATCTTCGAGTCCGGTGCGATCCTGCAATATCTCGGCCGCAAGACCGGAAAGTTTTATCCGTCGGATGAGCGGGCGCGCGTCGAGGTCGATCAGTGGCTGTTTTGGCAAATGGGCGGACTTGGTCCGATGGCCGGGCAGCTCAACCACTTCAAGCATTATGCGCGCGAGACGCTTGACTACGCGATCAAACGCTACGACGACGAGGTGAACCGCCTGTACGGCGTAATGAATACGCGCCTGGGAGACAGGCCGTTTCTCGCTGGAAAATATTCGATCGCTGACATGGCGTGCGTGGGCTGGGTCAATCTCTGGCAGCGACAAGGACAGGACATCGAGCAATTCCCGAACCTGAAACGTTGGCTTGAGGCCATCAAAGCCCGGCCGGCTGTCAAGCGTGGCATGGAGCTGGGTCTCGAGCTGCGAAAGGGCATCGATATGAAGGATCCAAACGTGCAGTCGGTGCTCTTCAATCAGCGAGCGCGCGTGGCCTGACGCGGCTGCTGACCTTTTTTTCCCGTGGCTCCCCGTTCGGTTCGATTGATGCATGATCGACCGAGACGAGGGAGGATTGTCTGGTGGTTAGTTGTGGCTGAACGGGTTCGGTTAGCGAACGGTCAACTGGTGGGACAAACGGGCTGTTTGCCAAGGTAATAGCGTAGCCTATTCGCTTTGAGAGCTACGCTGTTCATCTTCGATTCATCGCGTCGTTTAAATTGTCATTCAAATTTTCTCCCGAAGATCGCGCCGTCCGGACGAGACGATCCGGGCGGGGCAATCGATCGCTGCAGAAGTGCATCGGTGGATAGTGGGGAGCTGACAATGACAAATGTGGATGTTGCTCGCGAAGACGAGCCGACAACTGCCGAACAGTGCTTCGGGCTCGGCATGGTGTTTTCCTCGGGGGCGGGTGTGCCGGTCGATCTCGTGCAGGCCCACAAGTGGTTCAATATCGCTGCCATGCGCGGCCACAAGGATGCCGCCCAATTGCGCCGCGAGATTGCGGACCAGATGAGCGATTCCGAAATCGGCTGCGCACAACGGGCGGCGCGCGATTGGCTTAAGGCTCATCCGCAGCCATCAGCGCCTGTCGCTGCAATCCGCGTGGCGGCCTGAGTCAGGAACTAGCCTATTGAGCTGAAGCGCAGCAATGCGTCGCGTACGGCCGCGACGATATGGGGCCAGTCGCCGGCGGCGGGCTGACGGAAGAGCCGCACCTGCGGATACCAGGGGCTATGCTCGCTCGTAAGCGTCCAGCGCCAGTCGGGCGAGAAGGGAAGCATGACCCATGCCTCTCGTCCCATTGCGCCGGCAAGATGCGCCACGGACGTATCGACCGAAATCGTGAGGTCCGCGAGCGTCAGGATCGCGGCGGTGTCGGCCATGTCGATGAGCTGCGGCCCAAGATCGGCGATACCCGATTGCGTCAATCGAACCGCGTCACCGTCGCGCAGTTCACGTTGGACGCTGATAAAAGAAACGCCCTCACACGTGAACAACGGTTCGAGGACCTCGAGATCAATCGATCTGTTGCGGTCATTGGCATGCTGGGCGTGACCGGCCCAAGCCACAGCCACGCGCTTTCCGGGCATCGCCTCCAGGGTAGGCCGCCATTTTGTGATGTGAGTGTCGTCAGTGCGTAAATAAGGAATGGTGGCGGGAATGGAAGAAGGCTCGGTCTTGAGCGCAAGCGGCAAACTGCCGAGCGGGCAGAACACATCAGCCGGCGGCAATGTCTCGCCGCGTGCATGGCATGACGCAACGCCGTTGACGGTTGCCAAAAGCGGCTGCAGTTGCGGCTGCACCTCGAGGACGACGTTCGCTCCCATTCGCGCCAGGACTGGCGCGTAACGCACAAACTGAATTGTGTCGCCGAGACCCTGTTCAGCCGGAAGCAAGATTGTGCGCCGGTCGAGCGGAAATTCGCCAAGCCATAGACGTCCGCGGTAGCCGCGCCGCGCATCGGCCATTCCGGTCCGCTTCCA
>DATBHE010000003.1:0-73622 GCA_036557605.1 Pseudolabrys sp. | reverse complement strand
AATCGAGCATCGCCCGCTCACGCGGGGAGAGCCGCGCGGCGCGATAGTTCATCGCCATCAGCTCGCCGAGCACCGGATCGTCCGACAGCGCCCGCACGGCGGCGCCGTGCGCGGTGAGGCAATAGTAGCAGCGGTTTTGCGATGATACGGCGACCGCGATCATTTCGCGCTCGAGCTTCGAGAGGCCGGAGTCGCCGAGCATCAGATCGTTGTACATAGCGACGAAGGTTTCAAGCTTCGCCATGTCAAAGGCGTAGGCGAGCAGGACATTCGGCACGAAGCCAAGCCGGTCCTGGCACTTCTTGAAATATGCAGCCATTGCCGGTGAAAGCTTCGCGGGCTCGAGGTTGAGCGCGATGATCGGCACGTCGTCCGCCGCCGAAGGCGTTGGCTTCAAAGATCCGGGTTTTGCGCCGGCCTTTGGCGGCGCAGCCTTGCCGCCCTTGATGGCACGCAGCACGGGCTGGTCTTTCCTCGGCTTCGCGGACGCCGTTTTGGCGGCCGGTTTTGCCGATTTATTGGTCTTGGGCATTTCCACGTCCCCAACGTTCGTTGCAGTTCCCGTATCAGCCTACAATGTTATACGCACAGGCGATACGAGCGCCCGGTCGGGCTTTTACCTTTTATTTCAGCCGGTTAACGGGCCGAAAAAGTTCAGTGGCAATCCGGCGCTCTGCGTCGTTGCTCAAAATGCCGTGTTGCTCTCGACGCACCTGCGCAGAGTGTGAAACCTTTCACGCTGCCTCGACCGATTCTCTGACTGCACACAATGCCGGAATTAATGACCGGGTTTCCGACAAAATCCTGCGTCAATGCTGAGCGCACGAGGGTCCATGGCCGTTTCTGCCACTAGCGAGAGAACCGCGGCCGGCGCCACCATCGAGAAGGCCGGCGCAACGCTCGCACGACGCCGCGCCGAGATTCCGGCGAACTTCATCAAGCAGCTTTACGGGCGTGTCGTTCCCGAAGACGTGGCGCGCTACGCACCGGACGATCTCGGGATACTTGCGGCGCGCGCCTACGACTTCATGGCGGAGCGCACGCCGGGCACGCCGAAGATCCGCTGCGAGACGATCAAGCTCGAACATTCGGCCGATCGCAACTCACTCACGGTCGTCGAGATCGTGAACGATGACATGCCCTTCCTCGTCGATTCGGTGATGGGCGAAATTACCGAACGCAAACTTGATGTCCTTCTCGTCGCACATCCAATGTTTGGCGTTCGGCGCTCAGGCAGCAAGCTTGCGAGCATCGATGCGCCGGATGCTGCCGGCACGCGCGAGAGTTTCATCCATATTCATTTGTCGCCCATTGCCGACGAAACCTGCCGCGAGCTTGAACACGCATTGGAAGTCGTGCTCGGCGAGGTACGCCTCGCGGTGCAGGACTGGCGTCCGATGCGCGATCGCGTCAGTGCGATTGTCGCCGAACTCAAATCCACCCCACCGCCGCTTCCGGTCGACGAAATCGCCGAAGCCATCCAGTTTCTGCAATGGCTGCTGGCCGACAATTTCACCTTCCTTGGCGTACGCGATTACAAGGTCGATCACCAGAAGCTCAATCCTGACTTCGAGAGTGCGCTCGGCGTCATGCGCTCGCGCGACCTTCGCGTGCTCAGGCGCGGCAGCGCGCTCCTCGAATCCACGCCGGAAATCATGGCTTTCCTGAAGGAGCCGCGACTTTTGATCATCGCCAAGGCCAATGTGCATGCGCGTGTGCACCGGCGCGTCTATCTCGATTATATCGGCGTCAAACGGTTCGATTCCGCCGGCAATCTCATTGGTGAGCACCGCATCATCGGGCTGTTCACGTCGACCGCCTACACGCGAACGGTGCACAGCATTCCTTATCTGCGCCGGAAAATTGCCGCGGTTGAAGAACGCGCCGGATACGATCCCGCCAGTCATTCCGGCAAAGCGTTGGCCAATGTCCTGGAGCATTATCCGCGCGATGAATTGTTCCAGATCGACGAAGACACACTCTCCAATTTCGCGCGCGCCATTCTTCAGCTTGACGAGCGTCCACGCGTGCGCGTGCTGGCGCGCCGTGATCGCTTTGACCGCTTTGTGTCGGTGCTTGTTTACGTTCCGCGCGAGCGTTACGACAGCCACATCCGCGTAAAGATCGGCACTTACCTGGCTGACGCATTTATTGGGCGTGTCTCGGCCTTCTATCCGTTTTTCCCTGAGGAAGGCCCGCTGGTGCGCGTGCACTTTATCATCGGCCGGTCCGGCGGCCCGACACCCGGCATCGAGCAGGCGACCCTTGAGCGGGAAGTTCAATCCATCATCCGGACCTGGAGCGATGGGCTGAACGAGTCGCTGGCGCTCGCCCATCCGGTTGAAAAAGCGAGGGGTCTTTTCTCACGCTACCGCAACGCTTTTTCGGAAGGCTTTCACGAGGCCTATGCTCCTTCGATCGCCGCCGGCGACATTCGTGTTGTCGAAGGCCTCTCGGAAGAGCGTCCGCTCGCTGTCGATTTTCATCATCGGCAGGAAGAAGATCAACAAAGCGTCGGGCTGAAAGTGTGGAGCATTGCGCGACCCTTGCCCCTGTCAGAGCGCGTCCCGGTTCTGGAAAACATGGGCTTCCGGGTCGTGGATGAGCGCACCTATCACATCGAGCCTCAGGACCGCCCCGGTGTCTGGTTTCACGACATGCTGCTTACGCGCGCCGACGGCGGGCCGATCGATCTTGATGCGGGGGGCGCTCAACTCGAGACGGCTTTCCTGATCGTGATGCGGGGGGCGGCCGAGAACGACGGCTACAATGCCCTCACACTGCAAGGCGGAATTGCCTGGCGCGACGTGGCACTTGTTCGCACGCTGTCGCGATTCCTGCGCCAGATTCGTGTGCCCTATTCCCAGGACTACATGTGGGCGACGCTTGTGAAACATTCCGGTATTGCCGCCGGTATCGTCGAATTGTTTCATGCCCGTTTCGATCCGCAGGCGGAGCCTGGCCGCAGCGAAAAACAGAATGCAATTGCCGCTCGGCTCGAAGAACAACTGCAAAAAGTCGAGAGCCTCGACGAAGACCGCATCCTGCGCCGCTTCATCAATGCGGTGCAGTCCGCCATCCGGACAAATTTCTACCAGACCGGTCAGGATGGCCAGCCGAAGCCGCTGATCTCCGTAAAATTCGAAAGCCGCAAGCTTACCGACCTGCCGCTACCGCGTCCGCTCTATGAAATTTTCGTCTATTCGCCGCGCGTCGAAGGTGTTCACATGCGTTTCGGCAAGGTGGCGCGCGGCGGCATCCGCTGGTCGGACCGGCCACAGGATTTCCGCACGGAGATTCTCGGACTGGTCAAGGCGCAGCAGGTCAAGAACGCTGTCATCGTTCCGGTCGGCGCAAAGGGCGGCTTCGTGCCCAAGCTGATGCCGAAAGGCGCCTCGCGCGAGACGGTGCAGGCCGAAGGCGTCGCGACTTACAAGGTTTTCATTTCCTCGCTGCTCGACATCACCGACAACATCGGGCCTGACGGGAAGATCATTCACCCGGCGAATGTGATTCGTTACGAAGGTGACGATCCCTATCTCGTTGTGGCCGCCGACAAAGGTACCGCGACGTTTTCCGATATCGCCAATGCAATTTCCATCGAACAGGATTACTGGCTGGGCGATGCCTTCGCATCGGGCGGTTCGGCCGGCTACGACCACAAGGTGATGGGTATTACCGCGCGCGGCGCCTGGGAGGCGGTGAAACGCCATTTCCGCGAGATGGACGTCGATATCGGCACGACTCCATTCAGCGTTGTCGGCGTCGGTGACATGTCGGGCGACGTCTTCGGTAACGGCATGTTGCGCGAGGACACGATCCGGCTGCTGGCCGCATTTGATCATCGCGATATCTTCATTGATCCAGATCCTGATCCGAAGAAGAGCTTCGCCGAGCGCAAGCGGCTGTTCGCGCTGCCGCGGTCGAGCTGGCAGGACTACAACAAGACGCTGATTTCCAAGGGCGGCGGCATCTATTCACGCACGTCAAAGGAAATCCGGTTGAGTGCCGAAGCGCGCAAAGTTTTCGGCATCGGAGAATCGGTGACGCCACAGGAACTGATGAAGGCCATCCTGCGAGCACAGGTCGATCTCCTGTTCTTTGGCGGCATCGGCACTTATATTCGTGCGGCCAACGAAACCGACGAGGCCGTCGGTGATCGCGCCAACGATGCGGTTCGGATTACGGGCGCCGAACTCAATTGCAAAGTGGTCGGCGAGGGCGCCAACCTCGGCATGACCCAGCGTGGCCGCATCGAGGCAGCGCAACGCGGGATCAGACTCAATACCGACGCGATCGACAATTCAGCCGGCGTGAATACATCTGACGTCGAGGTGAATATCAAGATCGCGCTCAGCGCTCCCGTGCGGTCAGGCACGCTCACCACAGAGAAGCGCAACGCGTTCCTCGCCGAAATGACCGACGATGTCGCGCATCTGGTGTTGCGCAACAATTATCAGCAGACTCTCGCGCTTTCCCTGGCGCAGCGCCGCGGAATTGAGGATCTCGGCTTTCAGCAACGCCTGATGCAGACGCTCGAGCAACGTGGAGAACTCGACCGCTCAGTCGAATTTCTGCCTGACGACATGACGCTTGGCGAACGGCGCAAGCGTAACGCCGGGCTCACACGGCCGGAGCTTGCCGTGCTGCTCGCCTATGCGAAGCTTTCGCTCTACGGCGAATTGCTGGACAGCACGGTGCCCGACGACCCCTATCTTGGGCGTGAGCTCAGCCGTTATTTTCCGAAGGAGATGTCGAAACGTTATGCGGACGCGTTGCATGGGCACCGATTGAGGCGCGAGATTATCGCCACGCAGCTGACGAATTCGATGATCAATCGGGGCGGAGCCACACTGATCGTGCGCATTGCCGATCAGACCGGAGCGGCCTCATCTTTGATCGCCGCCGCGTTTGCCGCAGTCCGTAACAGCTACGATCTGATCGAACTCAACGGTGAGATTGATGCCCTCGACAACAAGGTGTCGGGCAAGGTCCAGCTTGATCTTTATGCGGCCGTGCAGAACCTGCTGCTCGACCGGCTGGTTTGGTTTCTGCGCAACGTGGACCTTTCGCAAGGACTTGAAAAAATTGTGGGACACTATCGAGATGGCATCGCACAGGTCGAAAAAGCCCTCGATAAGGCGCTGTCCAAAGCTTCAGCATTGGTGCGCGATACGCGCGTCGCGGACCTGAGCAAGGCGGGAGTGCCGGACGCGCTGGCACGACGTATCGCCAATCTTGCCTTGCTGAAGGCGGCGCCCGATATCGCCTTCGTCGCCGATCGCGCCGGCAAGCCGGTTGACGAAGTCACCGCCACGTATTTTGCGACGGAAGCCTTCTTCCAGCTCGACAGCGTTGCGAGCGCGGTTCCCAATATTGTTGTGTCCGATTATTTCGACCGTCTCGCGCTGGATCGTGCACTCGATTCCATCGGCGATGCCGAGCGACGCCTTACCGCCGCCATGGTCGCCAACGGACATGCCGGCGCCGATGCGGTAGAGGAGTGGGTGCGGCCGCGCCAGGCCGAAGTCGAGCGCATCCGCTCAGCGATCCATCAGATCGCCGGCTCCGGCCTGACCTTGTCCAAGCTGTCGGTGGCGGCAAGCCTGCTGGGCGATCTGGCCCGGCAGTAGTCGGCTAATGCTTGAAATGCCGCGTGCCGGTGAATGCCATCGCGATGTTGTGCGCGTCCGCGGCCTCGATCACTTTCGCATCGTTCACCGAGCCGCCGGGTTGGATCACCGCCGTCGCGCCGGCTTCTATTGCGACCAGCAAGCCGTCAGGAAACGGAAAGAATGCATCGGAAGCGACCACCGAGCCTCTGGTCAGCGACGCCGGGAGTTTGAGATCTTTCGCGGCATCGTCCGCCTTGCGCGCGGCGATACGGGCAGCGTCGATGCGGCTCATCTGGCCGGCGCCGATTCCGACGGTGGCACGATTCTTCGCATAGACGATCGTGTTCGACTTCACGTGCTTGGCCACGCGGAAAGCAAAACGTAGATCGGCAAGCTCGGCATCGCTCGGCTGGCGTTTGGTCACGATATGCAGTTGCATTTCGTCGACGACGGCATTGTCGCGCGACTGCACAAGCAGGCCGCCGGCCACGGATTTCACCGTAAGTCCGCTCGCGCGCGGATCCGGCAGGCCGCCCACCACCAGCAACCGCAGATTTTTTTTCGCTGCCACGATCTTGATCGCCTCTTCGGTTGCATCCGGCGCGATGATGACTTCGGTGAAAATCTCTGTGATTGCCTTGGCGGCTTCCGCATCGAGCTTGCGGTTAAGCGCGACGATGCCGCCGAATGCGGACGTCGAATCGCAGGCCAGCGCCTTTCGATACGCATCGAGCAGATCACGCCCTTCCGCGACGCCGCACGGATTTGCGTGCTTGACGATCACGCAGGCGGCGGTACGGGCCGGATCGAACTCGGCAACACATTCATAAGCGGCGTCGGTGTCGTTGATGTTATTGTAGGAGAGTCGCTTGCCCTGCAGCTGACGGGCCGTGGCGACACCGAAGCGCTGTCCGGGTGAGCGATAGAACGCCGCTGTTTGATGCGGGTTTTCGCCGTAGCGCAGTGCTTCAATCAATTTGCCGCCAAAGGCGCGATAGTCCGGTGCATCGTCACGAAGAATATCGGCGAACCAATTGGAGATCGCCGCGTCGTAGGCGGCCGTGCGCGCATAGGCTTTTGCCGCAAGCTTCTGGCGAAGTTCGAGAGATACCATGCCACTATGCGCGGCCATTTCGCCAAGCACTTTCTCATAGTCAGCCGGGTCAACGACGACGGTGACGTCAGCATGATTTTTTGCGGCTGCGCGGATCATGGCCGGCCCGCCGATGTCGATATTTTCAATGCAGTCGTCAAATGACGACCCTTTTTCCACTGTCGCTTCGAACGGATAAAGATTGACCACGAGCAGGTCGATCGGCCTGATGTTGTGTTTCTCCAATGCCGCGGCGTGTTCCTTGTTAGCGCGGATCGCCAGCAAGCCGCCGTGTACCTTGGGGTGCAGCGTCTTGACGCGGCCATCCATCATTTCGGGAAAGCCGGTGAGCTCGGCGACATCGATCACGGTGAGCCCGGCATCCTTCAGCGTTTTGGCAGTGCCGCCGGTTGAAATAAGCTCAACACCCAGGCCGGCAAGCGCGCCGGCGAATTCGATAAGTCCGGCCTTGTCGGAAACCGACAACAAGGCGCGGGTTACGCGGCGTGGGTGGCTGGTCATAGTGCACGGGCTAGCACATCAGCCCGCCCGAAGTGTATTCGGCTCTATGCATGCGCGCGCTGCATCCACAAGCATTGAATTTAGAGCGGCAATTCCGGCTCATATACGCGATCGGGACGTGACCCCGTGGCGGCTGGCGGAGTGTGGCGGAAATTCCACCGGACGCTGCCCTGCTGGTCGACCCGGCCATAAATGACAATCTGTACTGTCCGCCGCGGTCCGTCTGAACCGGCCAGGAACACACTTTCCTCGATTTCTACCGAATCAGCCAAAGTTGCGAAGGTCCATACTTCCCGATCCTGCAGCAAAAGAATTACGCCGCGTCCATCAGCGAGACGATTTGCCTTGACTGCCGGATGAAGGTGAAACCGGACGGCGAACTCAACGCCGTTACCGGGAGCGATTGCGTCTCCGCCTGCGGCGCTGAAGCTGTCCTCGCCATCGAGCACGCGTCCATCCGCGCTCAGCCGGAGGGCGCGGTGATGAATGACACCACATTCGCTCGCGTAACCATCGTGCGACGCGTGTAACGTGGTGCCGTCTGGGTCGCGCTCAACGTGCACATGGTGTGGCCCCGCCACAATCGGCGTGCCCCCTAGAAGCCGCCGCGCTGCACCGGATTCAAGGAAACGGCATGAAGACTGATCGGCGATTGTCACGGTCGAATGCGCAGGCGTCGCGCGTGTGACCTGTCGCCAGTTCTCCTTATTGACCGCCGGCAATCCGCAATTGATCACCAGCCGGTTCTGCCTCCACGATAATTCGAACGACAGGCAGCCGGCATGCGCCTCCTGGCTCACCGAGACCGGTGGAGGCCGGCCCGTATCCATCAGGAGCGCACTTTGTCCTGCCTCGATGCGCTGATAGCCGGAATGCGGCGCGTTCGCGACCGGAGTGCCGCGGGCATCGTCGTATGCAAGGATGGTGGCAAGGAGATCGACCGGCGTCGGACCCATTCCGTTGAACTGCGCAAAATTGCCGTCCCCATGTCGGAAAAAACGCAGCATCGGCATGACACGATCGATGGCATTGTTGAGGGCCTGGGGCGATTGCAACTGGCGCGCCGAAAACAACTGGCGTAACGGCAAAAGGTCAGCCAGCAGCTCAATGAGCGTGCCGGGATTCCGACTAATGTGGCCCCCGTCCGGCAAAACCTGAGTGCGTAATTCGTCGACCAGGCGGCGCACATTGCTGCGCAGATAGCCGGACTGACCCTGCATGCAAAGCGTCGCGTAGGTGAGGGCGATCACCGCCTGCAGGCGCGGGAACCCATCCCGCGCCTCGTTCAGTGTGCTGCGCAAGTATCGTATCTGTCGAGACAGGCTCCGGATGAACCGTCGATAAAAACGTGCATCGGCATCCTGCAGTATAAACGGAGCCTGACTCAGCCAGCAGATTATCCGGCGCGAGAGGACATCGGGACGCCAGCTGATCGGGTGCCACCCGCCTTGCAGACTAATCCATTCATCGATCAGCGAACGAGCATTGGCGCGCGTGATTGTCGAGTCGGCGGCACGCAGATGCCGCAGCCAGACGAACCCTAGAAGCGTCACCGCCCACTCTTCGGACGGTGGCGTCATTTCAAAGGGCGACCGGCGGTCGCAAATGACCACCTTTCCGGCAAAGGCAAATCGACCCGCATAGATTTCGCTGGCGCGCGTGGCATCGGCGGTGCGCAGGTCCTGCGGTGCGATCACCAGCCTGTCGGCTTTAGTCGATGCAAAGCGCCAGCGCAGCAAAGGATGCGCATTTACAGCGCCCAGCAGACTGCGGAACGCGCGGCGCCCGATGAGCACGGAGAGCCTTGCTCGCTCCGCGATCGAAACCCGCATCATCGATCCGCTCGTCTCCTGGTGCGCGTAGTGATTCTTACGCGCGGATGACACGATAGCGAAGGGTCCAGTAAGCGCCAATATGTTGGCCCGCTTCGGCCTCAGGTCGCCTTGCGAACGAGCCGCGCAGCGTAGAATCCATCAAGCCCGCTCCAATGCGGGTCCGAATCGGGCAAGTGCGTCGGCAGGGTGCGCAGGTCACCGTCCTCCGTTACAAATTCATCGCGTCCAAAAACGTCCTGCGGCGTAATCGGCTTTCGTGTGACACGCGAATCGCGCGCGAGCAAAGCCGTGATCTGCTCTTCGCCTTCTTCAGGTTCCAGGGAACAGACGCAATAGACCAACGTGCCGCCGGGTTTGAGCATATCCACCGCGCGGTCAAGCAGCCTTCGCTGCATTGATGTGAGAGCCGCCAGATCGCCCTCGTTCTTCAGCCAGGGCACATCAGGATGACGCCGGATCGTGCCGGTTGAGGAACATGGCGCATCGAGGAGGACCGCGTCGAAGGGTTTAGCCTGCCATTCAAGCACGTCGGCGACCACGGTGTCGGCCTTAAGGCCGAGGCGTGCGAAGTTCTCGCGCAAACGATTGAGTCGCGAAGGCGAACGGTCAACGGCGGTGAGTTGAGCACCGGCAAAGGCGAGCTGGGCAGCCTTGCCGCCGGGCGCCGCGCAGAGATCGGCAACCTCTGCACCAGTTACATCGCAGAATAAATGGGCTGGTAGAGCAGCGGCGGCATCCTGCACCCACCATTTGCCCTCGGAAAAACCAGGGAGCAGCGAAATGGCGCCCTGTGCCGTCGTACGCACGGTTCCCGTCGGCAGCACGCGCCCGCGCAGCCGCTCTGCCCAGGATTCGGCATTGTCCTTCACCGTGATGTCGAGCGCCGGCTCGTGACCAATCGCGGAGGCGATCGCGCGGGCAGTGTCGCGGCCGTAGGTCCTGCTCCAGCGCTTGAGCAGCCAATCCGGGGTATCACGAGAAGTATCGCCGGCTACTGCTGCGCCACCTTCCTGCGCTACGCGGCGGAGGACAGCATTCACGAGGCCAGCGTAACGCGCCGCGCGCCGGTCGGCCTGCGCAAGCCGGACCGACAGGTCGACGGCCGCATGGTCAGGGACCTCCAGCCAGAGAATCTGCGCCGCACCGAGAAGAAGAATGATTTCGGCGCGCGGAGCATCCGCGGGAAATCCCTTTTCGAGGAAGCTTCCCACCAGATGCCGCAGCGTTCCCAGACGCCGCAAGACCGTCGCCGCGAGCCGGCGGGTTAAAGCCCGATCGCGATCGGCAAGGGTCGACAGACCAGGATGCGCGTTTTTGCCGGAGAGAAGCTCATCGAGAGCAATTCGACGGCGCAGGACGCCGTCGAGAATGTCGGCGGCGATTCGACGGGCGGCAAGCCCGGGGACTTCCGGCTGGGGCGAGGTGCGCGGACGCGCCATACCCTGATAGTTGCCGATAAATTGTGTCCGCGTCGCGAATTTGGGCAAAAAATGTCAGTAACGCACAGGTTTGAACGAAGTCCTCGAGCGTAACGTCTTCGCAAACCCAGTGGCCACTCATCGTGGACCAAGGGCGCTGCCGGCCGCTAGACAATCTCAGCGGCAGCGTCCGCTCAGCGGCTTTGCCAGGCACAATACGCAACAACACGAGAATTGTTGCCGGTCTCTATGCTCCCGCTTTTGCCGCCTTCTTGTTTTGCCGGTTGTTGACCAGGTCATCGACAACTGCCGGATCGGCCAAGGTCGAAGTGTCGCCGAGGTTGCCGTATTCGTCTTCGGCGATCTTGCGGAGGATTCGCCGCATGATCTTTCCGGATCTTGTCTTCGGCAGCCCGGGCGCGAATTGAATCAGGTCAGGCGACGCGATTGGTCCGATTTCCTTGCGTACCCAGCCGACAAGCTCTTTACGCAAATCTTCGCTCGGCTTTTCGCCCGCCATCAACGTGACGTAGGCGTAGATGCCCTGACCTTTGATATCGTGCGGGTAGCCGACAACGGCAGCCTCTGAAACTTTCGGATGCGCGACAAGTGCGCTTTCTACTTCGGCAGTGCCGAGCCGATGACCGGCGACGTTGATGACGTCGTCAACTCGGCCGGTAATCCAGTAGTAGCCGTCCTCGTCGCGGCGGCATCCGTCGCCGGTGAAATACTTGCCGGCATAGGTCTTGAAGTAGGTGTCGATGAAACGCTGATGGTCGCCATAGACCGTGCGCATCTGGCCCGGCCACGATTCGACGATGCAAAGGTTGCCGCTGCCGGCGCCTTTGATCTCTTTGCCTTCCGCATCGACGATTTGTGGAGCGATGCCGAAGAACGGTCGTGTCGCCGAGCCCGGCTTGAGCTTGGTCGCGCCCGGCAGCGGCGTGATAAGGATGCCGCCGGTCTCGGTCTGCCACCAGGTATCGACGATCGGGCAGCGATCCTCACCGACCACGTGGTAGTACCACTCCCATGCTTCCGGGTTGATTGGCTCGCCGACGGTGCCAAGAAGGCGAAGCGACTTGCGCGACGTCTTCTTGACCGGATCGCTGCCGCCCTGCATCAAGGCACGGATCGCTGTCGGTGCGGTGTAGATGATGTTGACCTTGTGCTTGTCGCACACTTCCCAGAAGCGCGATGTGGTCGGATAATTCGGCACGCCTTCGAACATCATTGAGATAGCGCCGTTGCAAAGCGGGCCGTACACGATGTAGCTGTGGCCTGTCACCCAACCGACGTCGGCGGTGCACCAGTAGATGTCGCCATCGTGATAGTCGAACACGTATTGGTGCGTCATTGACGTATAAATCAGATAGCCGGCGGTCGTGTGCAGCACGCCTTTCGGCTTCCCGGTCGAACCTGACGTGTACAAAATGAACAGCGGATCTTCCGCGTTCATTTCCTCGCAGGGGCAATCCGCCGAAACGGTTTTGACGATGTCGTCGTAATAGACGTCGCGCCCCGACTTCATGTTGACCGCAGCATTGGTACGCTTGACGACGATAACAGACGTGACACCTCCCGCCTTTTCGCAGGCCGCGTCGACATTGGCCTTCAACGGGATCTTGCGGCCGCCGCGGATTCCCTCATCGGCGGTGACGACCACGTTCGACTTACAATCCTCGATGCGGCCGGCAATCGAATCCGGCGAGAATCCGCCGAAGATCACCGAATGCACTGCGCCAATGCGCGCGCAGGCGAGGATAGAAACCGCCGCTTCCGGGATCATCGGCATGTAGATGGTGACGCGGTCGCCTTTCTTGACGCCGCGTGCCTTCAGCACGTTAGCGAAGCGGCAGACCTCGGCGTGCAACTGTTTGTAGGTGAGCTTCTTGTCTTCCTTCGGATCGTCGCCTTCCCACAGGATGGCCGTCTGGTCACCGCGTTTGGCCAGGTGACGGTCGACACAGTTGTAGGCGGCATTGAGCGTGCCGTCTTCGAACCATTTGATCGAGACATTGTTCGGCCCGTACGAGCTGTTCTTGACCTTGCTGAACGGCTTGATCCAGTCGACGCGCTTGGCATGTTCGGCCCAGAAGCCGTTCGGATCCTTGATCGAACGGTCGTACATTTCCCTGTATTTGGCATCGTCGACGTAAGCGCGTTTGCGCCAGTCAGCCGGCACGTCATAGACTTTCTCGGACATCGGCACTCCCTCCCGCCTGTTGTCGCCTCAGGCTTCCGCTGCACTTTGCGCCATTATGCGATGATGCCTTTCACCGCGACAAGGCGGACAAATTGCCACTTTGGTCGCGCACTAAGCCCGATTTTCTGTCCGTCAGCGGCCAAAGCCGCCAAGGATCGCCCCGATGATTAGGAGTGCGCCGAGCCAAGCTACGCTGTCGATGACGGTCAAAATCGCCTTGCGGTTGGAAAAGGCATTGTTGGCGGCGATCGTGGTAACGACGAAGCCAAGCCAGCAAAAGGCCCCGGCAATGAGGCCGGCGCGCACCGTAAACATGTTGAGATGCAAGAGAATGCCATAGAGCACCCAGGCCATGATGATTTCGGCGAGAAATACCAGGACAAACGGCGCCGCCATTGCAACTGCGGATTTGCCGGCCTGCTCCGCCCTGCACTGCTCCGGCGTCTTGCCCTGCGCAGTCATCCATTGCTTGCCGAGGCCGGTGTAGTAGACCGCCCCGAAGATCCATGCAGCGATGGCGGCAGCGAGGATCGAAAGGAAGTTGGCGTGTGTGAAGTCCATTGGGCTCTCCTTTCGCCATGCCGGATTGTTGCCCGGCATTTACGAGGAACAAAGGATCCATGACCGCCTAGATTTTCAACCCGCCCATTTTGCAGACCAATGCCCACTCGGCATCTTCCACCGGTTGCACCGAAAGACGGCCATATTTCACCAGCGCCATATTCTTGAGTTTCGGTTCGCCCTTGATGGCCGCAAGGGTCACCGGCTTCGGAAGAGGTTTGTCGGCGACGGTAGTGACCGCAACCCATGGCTCGCCTTTGGCAGCGGTCGGATCGGGAAAGGACTCTCCAATCACCTTGCCAATGCCGACAACCTGCTTCTCGCCGCCCGTATGATAAAAGAAAAACTTGTCACCCTTTTTCATCTCGCTGAGATGGCGGCGCGCGGTGAAGTTGCGAACACCGGTCCAGGCGTCTCCTTTCGATCCACGTTTGGTCAGATCGTTCCATGAATATTCGTCAGGCTCGGTCTTCAGTAACCAATACGCCATTTTCATACTTCCGATTTAAGAGGCCGTGTCAGCAGCGACTCGATCGCCTCATCGACGCTCAGTTCCTCCGCGAGCACCGCGGCGACCGCTTCCGAGATTGGCATCTCGACGTTTTTTGCGCGAGCCATTTCCACAAGTACCGGCGCTGTAAAAATACCCTCCGCCAATTTGCCGTGTGCCGCAGTGTGCGGTTTCTCTCCCTTGCCCAAAGCGACACCGCAAGAAAAGTTTCGCGATTGCGGTGTCGAACAGGTCAGGATCAGATCGCCGAGTCCGGAAAGTCCCATCATCGTCTCGATCTGGGCGCCATAGGCCTTCCCGAAGCGAACGAGTTCGGCAAAACCCCGGGTCGTTAGAGCCGCCGAAGCGCTGGCGCCGAGTCCGCGGCCGGTCACGATGCCGGCAGCAATGGCAAGGACATTCTTTGTGGCTCCGCCGAGTTCGACGCCTCGTACGTCGGTCGAGTGATAGGGCCTGAACGCGCCGCCATTGATCGCATGCGCAAGTGCAGCTGCCACGGCGGGATCAGCTGCTGCAATCGTGACCGCTGTCGGCATCCCGCGCGCGACGTCGGCCGCGAAGCTTGGCCCGGAGAGAATTGCCGGCACTGCCTTCGGCGCGCATTCAGCGACGATTTCAGTCATGAACTTATGTGTGCCGTGCTCGATCCCCTTGGCGCAGGCAACGAGCGGAACGCCTCCTTGCAAAATCTTTGCGATAGCCCGGCCGACCGTGCGCATCGCCTGTGCGGGCACGACGAGCAATATCGCGTCAGAGTGCGCAGCATCTCCGAGGTCGCGCGACACCTTGATCTGCTCGTCCACCTTCACACCGGGGAGGAACAGGCTCTCCCGCTTTGCGGACAAGTGCTCAGCATTTTTGGCGTCGAATTCCCACATCATCACATCACGGCCGGCACGTGCGCAGGTCAGCGCCAGCGCCGTTCCCCAGGCGCCGCCGCCAAGTACAGCAATGCGTTGATAGTTCATGTCAGCGGTCCAGCGTCATTTGTACGCCGCCGTGCGTTTGCGCGCGCCTTCAGCCGCGGCAATTTCGTCCAGCGGCCAGCGTGCTCGTGGGGCAACGTCCAGCGCATCTGTGAGCCCCAGCGAAAGTCGCTCACATCCGGCCCATGCAATCATGGCACCGTTGTCGGTGCACAGGTCGAGTGGTGGCGCGACCAGCGTCGTCCCCACCTCGAAGGCCAGACGGTTCAACGCGCGGCGAATAGATTGGTTGGCGGCGACACCGCCGGCCGCGACAAGCGCGCTCGGCGTGCCAAATTGCGCGCGGAACAACCGCAAGCCCGCGCGCAGGCGGTCGAATACGACGTCCACGACTGCCTGCTGAAAACCGGCACAAAGGTCAGCAACATCCTGATTGCTGAGGGGCGCGATCTTTTCGGCTTCCAGCCGCAAGGCGGTCTTGAGACCGGAAAGCGAAAAGTCCGGTTCCTTGCGGCCATGCATGGGCCGCGGCAGGTCAAATCTGGTCGGACTGCCGCGCATGGCTTCTTTCTCCACCTCCGGGCCGCCGGGATAGCCGAGACCAAGCAACTTTGCGGTCTTGTCGAAGGCTTCTCCAATCGCATCGTCCTGCGTGGTACCGAGACGCACATAGTGCCCCACGCCGCGCACAGCGACGATCTGGGTGTGACCTCCGGAAGCAAGGAACAGGCAGTACGGAAATGCGATGTTATCGGTTAACCGTGCGGTCAGTGCGTGCGCCTCGAGGTGATTGACCGCGACCAACGGCTTGTTCTTGACCAATGCAATCGCTTTCGCGGTGGTCAGGCCGACAATGACGCCGCCGATCAGGCCAGGACCGCCGGCAGCCGCAACGCCGTCGATTGCATCGTAGTCGCAGCCGGCCTGTCCCATCGCCCTCGCGACGACGCCATCCAAGGTTTCCACATGGGCACGCGCGGCAATTTCGGGCACTACACCGCCATACGCGGCGTGCTCCCGTACCTGCGAGAGAACAACGTTGGATAGAATCTTGCCGCGGCCATCCTCGAAACGTTCGACGACCGCCGCTGCGGTCTCGTCGCACGTCGTTTCAATTCCGAGGACGATCATGATTCCTCATCTGAATCCGCCGACCCGGGCAGGCGAGGTGACGGCAGCTTAAATAATAGCTAGTGCTGACGACACGGCCGAACCCCGGTTTCGGCCTAGCATTGCGAGGTAACATGACGCAATCCAGAGCGTCCTTGCGCATTGGCACGCGGGGAAGCCCGCTTGCCTTGGTGCAGGCGCGCATGGTGCGTTCGAGGTTGGCGGTGGCAGCCGGGCTCAATGAGGATACGATTGAACTCGTCCCTATCCGGACAACCGGCGATACGATTCAGGACCGCACACTGGTGGAGGAGGGCGGCAAAGGGCTGTTCACGAAGGAGATAGAAGAGGCGCTGCTCGATGGGCGCGTGGACCTTGCGGTGCACTCGACAAAAGACATGCAGACCGTGCTTCCCGAAAGACTCATTCTTGCGGCTTGTCTCGAGCGTGAGGACCCTCGCGATGTCTTCATCAGCAGAAAAGCGGACTCGCTCACGGAATTGCCACAAGGCGCCAGTCTTGGAACGGCGTCCCTGCGCCGGCAGGCGATCGCAAAGCGCGCTCGTCCCGATCTGCGAGTTTTGCCGCTACGCGGGAACGTTGAGACAAGACTCAAAAAGCTCGATGCGGGGGAAGTGGATGCCACTCTGCTTGCGTTAGCCGGATTAAGACGCCTCGGCCTCACCGAGCATGCAACCGCAATTTTGAACATCGACGAATTCCTGCCGGCGGTGGGGCAGGGTGCCATCGGCATTGAGACGCGCGACGACAACAAGCGTGTCCGCGAGCTACTAGCCCACATCGATCACGCCGATACCTTGAGCGCCATCGCTTGCGAGCGGGCGTTTCTTGCCGCGCTGGATGGCTCCTGCAAGACGCCGATCGCGGGACACGCGACCGTCTCCGGCGACACCGTCCATTTCCGTGGTTTGATAGCGCGGCCCGACGGCAGCAGTGCGCACGATATTTCGGGTACCGGCAATTGCAAGGATGCTGCCATTATCGGCGCCGATGCCGGCCGCGAGCTCAAGCACCGCGCTGGCCCCGGTTTCTTTGATTGACCAATGCGAATCGTCGTCACACGCCCGCAAGTCGATGGCAAGCGCACGGCCACGATGCTGGAGATGCTGGGGCATGAAGTCCTGGTTGCGCCGCTGATGCGTGTCGATCCGGTGGCCGCCGATCTCGGCGGCACGTGGAGCGCATTTACCATAACGAGCGCAAACGCAGTGCAGGCGATCGCCGGGAATTCCACCATTCTCGCGCAAAGAAAGTTGCCGCTGTTTGCCGTCGGGAAGCGCAGTGCAGAGGCGGCGCGACAGGCAGGATTTGATGACGTCATTTCTGCGAATGGGGACGTTGACGATCTCGTGCGGTTGATCGCAGCGCGCGTTGTCGGCGCCAAAGCTCCGCTTCTTTATCTCGCAGGCGAGAACCTCGCAGCCGATCTCGTTGCGCTACTGCGGGCTCAGGGAGTAAATGCCGAGATGCGAATCGTCTACCGCGCAGTTGCCGAGCCTTTTCCTGCGGTGCTGGCTGCGGCCCTTGAGGCCGGCGATGTTGACGCGGTATTGCATTTTTCTCGCCGTAGCGCGGAACTCTTTGTTGAGGGTGCCAGAACGGCGGGCGTCGCTGATCAGGCATTGGATGTGCGACATCTTTGTCTGTCCGTGCAAGTTGCGGAAGCACTTGTCGGCGCGACTCGCATCAATATCGCGCAGCGTCCCGATGAAGAGGCCTTAATTGCGCTTTTGGAGACATTCCCGGCTTGATGTTGGCGCGCGAATGCTATTTGCGTAATTTACTGTAGGCGGGGTTGAGCCGATTCGCTGAAGGAAACGCGAATGCCCAATAAGCGCACGACATCGGACCCTGCCGAAAGTGCCCGCCGAAAACGGCCGGCCTCGACGATCGATCTGACTGCGACCGATGTTTCCGCAGCAGCTCCGCAGGACGAGGCAAGTAGTCAGCGCGAGAGTGCTCCGCCTGAAGCGCCCACATCGCAGCCGGAGGCCGCCGAATCGGACCGTGCGGCGGACGCCGGTGAATCTGCAGGTGATCGGCGGACTATCCGGCAAGTGGCTTTTGCAGGACTTGGCGGTGCGGCCGCCGCGGCCATAGTCATGTTCGGAATCTGGTTGGCCGGACTTATTCCTGCGCGGTTTGACAAGTCCCCCGCGCCCGACCCGGCAATTATCGCTTCGCTGAATGCCCGCTTGGCGCAAGTCGAGGCCACAGCTGCAAAACCTCCGCCGAGCGATCCGGCGTTCGCTGACCGGCTCTTGGCTGCCGATAATGCGGTGAAATCGCTTGGAATTGCAGTGGCAGCGCTCAACAAACGGAGCGACGAAATAGCGGCGCGAGTGGACACGGCCGAAAAAACCGTCACCGAAATGCGAGATACAATGCAGGGCTTGGCCAGGAACACAGCGCCGGGGATTACCGCGGCAGATGTGGAGACCTTGCGAAAGCGCATCGCTGTGCTTGAGCAGGCCGTGAAAGGTTCGACCGAGGACAAAGCGGCGCGACTTGCGCTCACTGCCGCGGCGCTGCGCGATGCGGTCGTTCGAGGTGCTCGGTTCACCGCCGAGCTCCAGGAGGCGCGAGCGCTGGGTGCCGAGGAAAAATATCTGGCACCATTGGTTCCATTCGCGGCAAACGGTCTGCCTGCTGCAGCGGCTGTAGCGCAGGATTTGCGCGCACTGATGCCGGAGATGATCAAGGCGTCAGGCACGCAAGGGGCGACGGGCAGCTTCCTTGACCGTTTGCAGGCCAATGCCGGCAAGCTGGTGCGCATTCATCCTGTCGAGGCGCCCGTGGGCACCGACAGCGCCGCGGTGTTGGCGCGCGTCGAGGCCGCAATTGCTCGCGCCGATATCGATGCGGCGCTGGCTGATCTTGAAAAGCTCGATCCGGCTACGCGCGCCCCGGCGCGAGAGTGGATTGCCAAAGTGCAGGCGAGGCAGGCGGCGCTCGCGGCTGCCCGCCAATTTGCCGCCGATGCAACGCATATGCTCGGCAAAAGATGAGGGCGGGATGATTCGAATTGTCCTGTTCTTGGCTTCCATCCTGGCGATGGCGTGGGGTTTTGCCTGGCTGGCGGACCGTCCTGGCGAGGTCCTCATCACATGGATGGGCTATCGCATCGAGACCTCGCTGATTTTTGCTGCGTTTACTGTCGCCGCTTTCGTGCTTGTCATCATGTTGGGTTGGTCGATTGTGCACGCAATCCTGCATTCGCCCGAGCAAGTGTCGCTGTTCTTTCGCAATCGGCGCGCGCTTAAAGGTTATCTCGCGATCAGTCGCGGCCTGATTGCGGTCGGTGCCGGCGATGCGAAATTGGCGCGCAAGTCCGCGGTTGAGGCGGCGCGGCTATCGCCGGGGACTCCACTGGCTTTGCTGCTCGCCGCGCAGTCGGCACAGATGACGGGTGATGGCGCGAGCGCGGAGCGCACATTTCGGGCTATGAGCGAGCGAGATGACACGAAGCTCCTCGGACTGCGCGGCCTCTACATCGAGGCTCAGCGGCGTAACGACGCCAGCGCGGCGATGCTTGCAGCCGAGGAAGCGGCAAAAGCGCAGCCCGGCGTTGCCTGGGCGGGACTTGCTCTCCTGGAGTACCGTTGCATCGCCAGGGATTGGGCCGGGGCGCTCGACGCGCTCGAACACATGAAAGGCGCTCTCGATAAAGCAGACTATCGGCGCAAGCGCGCGGTTCTGCTGGTTGCGCGTGCGCAGGCGCTCGAGGAAGTCGATCGCGATACTTCACGCGCACTCGTGTTCGAGGCGGTCAAACTTGCGCCGGACCTGGTGCCAGCCGTCGCACTGGCCGGGCGTCGTCTTTCTGAATCCGGAGATATCCGCAAAGCGAGAAAAATCCTGGAGACCGCCTGGGTGATCAATCCGCACCCCGATATCGCCGAAGCCTATGCCAACCTGCGACTGGGCGACAGCGCACGAGAGCGGCTGGCCCGTGTGCAAAAGCTTGCTCAGAAAGTCTCCGGTCAACTCGAGGGCGCGCTGGCGGTTGCGCACGCCGCTCTTGATGCGCGCGAATTTGCAACGGCACGCACGGCACTTGCTCCGTACCTCTCGGCTCCGACACGGCGGGTCGCCACGCTGATGGCGGAAATAGAGCAAGCCGATCAGGGCGACGAAGGTCGGGTGCGCGAATGGATGTCGAGGGCAATGCGGGCGTCCGGCGATCCGGCGTGGACGGCGGACGGCGTGGTATCGGATCGTTGGTTGCCGGTGTCGCCAAACGGACGTCTCGATGGCTTCGAGTGGAAAGTTCCATTGGCTGAGATTGGCGAGGTCAGGCCCATGATCGAAGCTGCCCCTTCGGTTGCGGAGCCGGTCACGCTTGCGCAGCCGGAAACAAAGGCGGAGACACCGGCGGAACTGCCGCGGCCCCGGACCGAGAAAACCATCGTGCCTGCAGGCCGGAAGCCGGTCGATCCGATAATTCCGCTCGTGCATGCGCCGGATGATCCGGGCCCCGATGCCGATCCTGTTGCCGAAACATCCACACCGCATGAGGGCGATACCTGGCAGCGATTTCGCGCGATGTTTCGGTAGAATCCACGAAATACGGGATTGCTTGCCAAGGAGGCCCCTCGCCGATATCAGTGGCGCGGCTTCAGCCGGCGTAGCTCAGCGGTAGAGCATCCGCTTCGTAAGCGGGTGGTCGGGGGTTCAAATCCCTCCGCCGGCACCATTTTGCATGTGAATTGAGGCTCCCATCATTCCGGAGGGGAGACAAACGCACACTTCGCGCGTCCGCATACAATTGCTTGAAATAGTGCAATAATTTATGATTGGAGTACGTGGTTGGGGGCTGGGGTGCAGCTGCAGGGCTTGCAGAATTAGACCTGTGATTCTCCCACACCGACACGTAAGATATTGCGTAGAGGGATCAGTCACTTCGTCTGAAAGCAGCCCATGGCCAGACCAGCCGTCATTCTCGTTGGCGCGGATAAAGGTGGCGTTGGTAAAACTACCGTCGCCCGCACCTTGATCGATTACTTCGGTGCGCATCAGACGCCAACGCGCGCTTTCGATACGGAATCGCCGCGCGGCACGCTCAAACGCTTTCATCCCGATCTGACCGAAGTCGTCGATGTGACGTCCGTTTCCGATCAGATGAAAATCTTCGACACACTGGGAAGCGCCGACGCAAAGGTGACAGTGATCGATGTTCGCGCCGGTCTGTTGTCGTCAACGCTTCAGGCCTTGACCGAGATCGGATTCCTGGAGTCGGCCAAGAAAGGGCAGATCACTTTCGCGGTATTTCACATCCTGGGTCCTTCGATTGCGTCACTTGAGGAGATTGCCGAAACGGCGCGGGTCGTGGGCGATGCGAATTACTTTCTGGTCAAGAACTTCGTGAACAACACAACGTTCTTTGAGTGGGATCCGGCGACCTACAATTCATATTTCAAAAAAATCAAGGGCGCCGAAGAAATCACCATTCCGAAGCTCAACGAGATGGCCTACGAGCAGGTGGAAGTCGCCAGCGTGCCCTTTGTTTCCTTCGTCGGCAACAAGGGTCCCAAAGGCGAAGCAGCGAATTATTCGTTTGTCCTGCGCGGATACGTGCGCCACTGGCTCGGGAATGTCTGGGGGGAATTCGACAAGGTGAAGTTGGTCGATCTCGTCTCGCCGAAAGTGGAAAGCAACGTTCGTCAAGTCGCCGGCTAACATCGATCCAGATCGCGCCAAGTCAGCGCGCGACGTCCGGTCAGGTGATGTCATTTCGCAACTCCATCACCATTGTCGCATCGCCGCGGCCTCGCGTCGGAAAGACATTGGTCGCACGGCTGTTGACGGATTTTCACCGCAGTGAAAATCGCGCAGTTATCGGATTCGATCTCAACGCAGGTGAACGCACGCTGACGCAGTTTCTGCCCGGGCAGACCGTTGCCGCTTCAGTTCGGGATGTGAGCGGACAAATGGCGCTGTTTGACCGCCTCGTCACCGGTGACGACACGACGAAGGTCATCGATCTCGGACATGAATCGTATGAATCCTTTTTCACACTGGCTCATCAGATCGACTTCGTCGAGGAAGCGCGCCAGCGATCGATCGCCATCGCGGTTCTGTTTACCGTGACCCCGGACCAGACATCGGTTTCAGCCTACCGAAGCCTGCGAGAGCGTATGGGCCGCGCGATGCTGGTGCCTCTTCACAATGAAATGCTCGGGTCCGCCCAACATCGCGACAAGTACCCGGCGAGTGGCAGCAGTGCAGTGACAGTGCGACTTCCCGTGCTCGCACCAGGCTTGCGAAAATTCATCGACACGCCGCCATTCTCATTTGCGGATTCGAATATGGCCAATGCAACCGGCATACCGATTGACGCCCATATCGAGTTGCAGCGCTGGCTACGCCGAATTTATCTCGAATTCCGCGAGCTCGATTTGCGGTTGTTATTGGCCGATCTGCGGTCCTCGATCCGTTTTGGATCGTAAAAACAGCCAAATTCGCCTCAATTCGCGGCATGTGGTCCCCGTTCAAAAAAGCAGGGAACACAGTCCGCTCTGGCGCGTTGCCCCGCCCAGACTTCCTGCGTTTGCAACCGGCCTAAAGGAGGTACGCCATGTGGCTCACGCTGTTCTGCGTCGTCATCAGCATCTCCCTCGGCCTCGCCTTGGGGGCGATGCTAGTGGATTCCTACGAGGAAAACGCTCGCAGCTGATTGCTTTCGATAAGGACGTCGGGGCGGCCGTGAGGCCGCCTTTTTTTGTCTGAGCGACAGCTCCTGAACTTTGCGATACTGAACGGCATGTCGCGACCCCTGCTTTTTACGAGGCGCTTCGCGCCTCTCTTCTGGTGCCAGTTTTTTGCAGCATTCAATGACAACTTTCTCAAAACCGCGCTGGTTTTTGTGATCCTTTTTCATTCGAGCGCGCGCAATGCGGAAGCTCTGATCACTTTGGCGAGTGCGGTATTCATCGCTCCGTACTTCTTTCTTTCAGCGCTGGGCGGGCAGCTCGCCGACCGTTATGACAAGGCCCGTGTCGCACAGCGGCTGAAGTTCACCGAAATTTTTGTCGCCGCGCTGGCCGCATGGGCATATGTGCGAGGCTCGCTCGTCTTGCTGTATTTTGCGCTGTTCGGATTCGGCATCCTCGGCGCGCTCTTCGGTCCTATCAAATATGGCATCCTCCCCGATCATCTGCGGCGTGAGCAATTGCCGAGCGCCAACGCGCTCGTGGAAGGAGCAACCTTTGTCGCTATCCTTTTAGGCACGATTGCCGGCGGTCTTGCCGCACGCGCCGAAGCAAGCCACGCGCATTTTGTCGGATTGGTCGTCGGCTTTGCCATCGCATGCTGGCTTTCCGCGTTGCTGATTCCGCCAACAGGCGAGGGTGCACCGGCCCTGAAGGTGACGAGCAACATCGTCACCGCGACCGCAGGCATGATTCATCATCTGCGCGCCGATCCGCGTCTGTGGTGGGGCGCAATGGTTACAAGCTGGTTCTGGCTGGTCGGAATAATTGTGCTGTCGCTGCTTCCGCCGCTCATAAAGACACTCATCGGCGGCGACGAGCACACTGTCACGGTCTATCTTGCGCTATTCACGGTCGCTGTCGGTGCGGGTTCCGGACTGGCGGCAGCTATCGCGCGCGGCCGCATCGTGCTCAAGACGACGGTCCTCGGCGCCGTGCTCCTCGGGCTTTTCGCCATCGACCTCGGTGCTGCTACGCTGGGCGCAGCTCCCGTGACTGCGATGCAGGCTCCGCATGCGGTGTTTTCTTCGGCCATCGGGATTCGCGTGGCGGTGGACCTTTGCGGACTTGCCTGCGCAGGAGGCCTTTTTATCGTACCGGCCTTCGCCGCGGTTCAGGCCTGGACCAATCCCGGTCACCGCGCGCGAACCATCGCCGCTGTCAATGTGCTCAACGCGGCATTCATGACCGGCGCAACCATCGTCATCGCGGCCACGCAGAAACTCGGCGCTACTGTCCCGGCCCTCTTTTTGTTGATCGGCACGACCACACTTGCGGTGGCGCTCTTTATCTGGAAGACGATGCCGAAGTCAGAATAGGCTACTTTCGCGTCTTCAGGACGCGATCAACCATCTCCCCCGCGACACCGAGATAGTTCGAGGGGTCGACCAGCTTTTCAAGTTTCTTGCGGTCTGCGTGCCTGCTGATCTCCTTGTTTTCGGCAAGAAGATCGATCAGCGGCCGGCCGGTTTTCACGACTTCACGGCAGATGTCGTAGACAAGATCGTGCGCCTTGTTGCGGCCGAGATCGGCGCCGAGTCCCATCATCACCGCTTCCGACATGATCAGGCCATTGGTGATGGCGAGATTTTCGCGCATTTTCTTTTCGTTGACTTGCAGTCCTTCGACAATAAAACGCGTCTGCGCCAGCGCGCCTGCCGACAACATGAAGATCTCCGGCAATGCGATCCATTCAATTTCCCAAGGTCCGGTTGAGCGCTCGTGGTCCTCAATCTGGGCATCAAGCAGCGCAGCAACGAGCTGCCGCACCATCGCGGTCTGCGCGGTGATGTAAACGGATGAAATCGGATTGCGCTTTTGCGGCATGGTGGACGAAGAGCCGCGTCCGGAGTGGAAGGGCTCGTAGACTTCTTCCACCTCGGTCTGCATCAACAGCTTCACGTCGAAAGCGATCTTGCCGCAGGTTCCCGTGACAAGCCCGAGGAAACAACCGACTTCGGCGATGCGGTCACGCACCGTATGCCAGGAAATTTCTGGCCGGCCGAGTTTCAGCTCGCTCATCAGCTCGTCCTGCACTTTGAGACCATCCTTGCCGAGGGACGAGAGCGTGCCGGCCGCACCGCCGAACTCGCCGACGAGCACGCGTGGTCTCATTTCTTTAAGGCGCTGCTTGTGCCGTTCAAATGCGGCCAGCATGGTCGCCATCTTGTAACCAAAGGTAATCGGCACCGCCTGCTGGAGATTGCTGCGTCCCGCCATCGGCGTGTCGCGATACTTCCTGGCCAGAACGGCAAGGCCATCACAGATTCCGTCGATGTCTTTTTCGACGATCGCGAGTGCCTCGCGAATCTGCATGATTGTCGCGGTGTCGGTAATGTCCTGGGTCGTGGCGCCCCAGTGCGACCATTCGCCAAGGCCATCCTTGCACAGCTTCACAAGCTGCTGGACGACGGGGAGAACCGGATAGCCGATCCTTTCGGTTGCTTCTTTAAGCTTTGCCATGTCGATCTTGTCCGCCGAGCAGTGGCTGACGATCTCGGCAGCGGCGTCCTTCGGAATGATGCCGAGCCTGGCTTGCGCACGCGCGAGCGCGGCTTCGAAATCGAGATATTTCTGCACGCGGTTTTCATCAGAGAAAACTTTGCGCATCGCCTCAGTCGTGAAGATATCGCGAAACACCGCGGAATCGAGGATCGTTGAGGGCATTCGATTTTCTCCTGTCGGTTGCACGTTAGCTGTTCGGCCCGCCCGATCAAGCGCATGTCGCGGCCGTGTGCCGCGCCGATGCGCCGTTGCGGCTGCCCGAAGGCGTTGCTACGCTGATTTAAACGACTTCAAAAATAATGCGGGAGGATCAGTCATGCCGATGTCCATTGATCGTCGTCGACTCCTTGGCGGCAGCGCTGCTGTCGGTTTGGTGGGTGCTTTTCCTCGTCGTTTGCGCGCGCAGGAGCCGCGCACGAAGATTCGCGTCGGCCTGGTGCGGTTGATCTCCTCCGGCCCGATTTTTATCGCCGAAGCGAAGAAATTTTTCGAAAAGGTCAACCTCGACGTTGAGCTCAAATATTTTGCAGACGGCGCCCTGGCCATGCCGGCCCTGGTTGCCGGCGAGCTCGATCTCACGGCGTCCACGCTCAATGCAGGACTGTTCAACGCAGTTGCAAAAGGCGCTCCGTACAAGCTCATCCTCGACCGCGGTATAGAAAAACCCGGCTCAGGTTCGATGACAATCGTCGCCAGCAATGCGATGCACGAGGCCGGTTACACCTCAACCGACAAAGCGAAACTGCTTAAAGGGAAGAAAATCGCTATCCAGGCACCAGGTAGTATCGACCAATATCTATTCGGGCGCGCGGCTGAAAAGGCGGGTCTTGATCCTATGAATGACCTCAATTGGTCGAGCGGAATGCCTTATCCGGATATGATCAAGCTGATGGGTGCCGGGCAAGCGGACGCCGCCAACATTCCGGTGCCGCTTGCGTATCTTGCCGAGAAAAACAACGTCGGAAAAATCATCGGCGCCGGTTCCGACATCGAGCCCAACGCTCAGCTTGCCTGTTGGGTCATGTCATCGAAATTTCTCGCCGAAAACAAATCTGCGGCCATTCGATTTGCGATGGTGCACACTTATGCCGGCCGTTTGTTCAACAAGGCGGCTGCGGCCAAGGATGCCGATGTGATCAAGATCATTTCGGATGCGACCAAGGTACCCGGGCCGTTGATCGAGCGCGCGGCGCCACGCTGGACCTGGTTCGATGAGAAAGGCATGCCCAACGTCGAGTCCTGCATTGAGCAGGGCAAGTTCTGGAACAAGATAAAGTTGGTGAATGTCACGGTGACGAAGGAGCAGTTATTTGACCTATCGCCGGCGACAGAAGCCGATGCGAGGTTAAGCAAGAGCAATCCGTTCACCTGATCGCTACCAATAATTATGCCGGCGGTTGCGATCGAGTTCGAGGACGTAGGCCTGACATTTGCGTCTGTCTCGGCGGCGCCGACAATTGCGCTGGAGGCAGTGAGCTGCGGCTTTGAGCCCGGTAAAGTTACCGCTTTGATTGGGCCAAGCGGTTGCGGCAAGAGCACGCTGTTGCAAATCGCTCGCGGCTTCCTTGAACCGACGCGCGGGCGTCTGCGCTTCCTCGAGCGTTCGAATGGCAGCACAACCGGACGGCCTGCCATGTCGACGGTCTGGCAGGCCTTCAATTTGTTTCCCTGGCTTACGGTGATCGACAACGTCGCCTTCGGCCTCGACCTCACCGGCGTGCCGAAAATCGAGCGGGATGCGCGGGCCCGTCGTGCAATCGCTGCGGTCGACCTTACCGGGTTCGAAGAACGCTATCCGCGCCAGCTATCAGGCGGAATGCGTCAGCGGGTGGGGCTCGCTCGTGCGTTGGTGATGGAGCCGGAAGTGCTCTTGCTCGATGAGCCATTCGGGGCGCTCGATGCGCAAACGCGTCTGGTTCTGCAGGAGCAGTTGGCCCGGCTGGTCGAAACCAGCGGCACCACGGCGATTCTGGTCACGCATTCAATCGAGGAAGCGATCCTGCTGGCGGACACGATACTGGTAATGACAGCGAGACCGGGCCGGATTGCTGCCCGCATTGCGGTCGACTTGCCTCGGCCACGCAGTATCGCAACAACGCGCGAGCCCGGGTTTTCAACGCTGTTTGACCGAATTTACGAGTTGCTTCGTGATGAAGTGATGCGCGCAATGGTCGGTGGATCGGGGGAAACGCAATGAGTGTGTCGCCCCTTGCAAAAGATGATGCATCCGCGCGAACGAAGCCTGCCTATGCATTGCTCGATGACCCGCGTGTGCTCGGTTGGGGTTCGATCGTCCTGGTGCTGGTCTTCTGGGAGCTGACCGCGCGCCTGTTCAATGTCTCGGCGTTGTATTTGCCACGCCCCTCTCAGATCGTCCTCGCATTGATCGCGTTATTCGGAAGCGGAGGCCTTGCCTACGATCTTGGCGTCACGCTTTGGCGTATTTTTGCCGGCTTCGCCATTGCGCTGGTGAGCGGAACGCTACTCGGGCTCTGGATTGCAACATCTTTTCGCGCGCGCGCGGTGGCGGACATGTTTATTGCCGCGCTCTATCCGCTTCCAAAAATTACGCTCATTCCGCTCCTGATTATCTGGCTCGGAACAGGCGGACCGTTCATGCTCACGATCAGTTTTCTCGGTGCTATCTTTCCCATCGTGATCAATACCGTCCTCGGCGTCAGCCAGTGTGATCCGGGTCTGGTTCTCGCAGCGCGCGATCTCGGCGCTAAACCGCAGCAAATCATGCGGCGTGTCCTTCTGCCGAGCGCGATCCCGTCAATCTTCGCAGGCGTGCGCCTCGGCCTCGGCGTCTCGATCATATTGGTGGTTGCTGCCGAAATGGTCGTCGGAAAGGCTGGACTCGGGGCGCGGCTTTATCTCGCCGGGCAAATCCTGGAGACAGAGCAGGTTTTTGCCATACTGATCGTGCTCGCAATGTTGGGTATCATCGTAACCAAAGTACAGGATGCGGTGGACGCCGCTCTCGGCAATTGGCGCGTCGATTGAGGATTGAAGATGTTGGAAGGAGAGTTCACATGACTGTTCTGACAAAGCCGGAAAAAACGTTTCGTCTCGAACCGGTGCATCCAAAGCCGGAAGAAGCACATACGATGCCTTATGCGCCGGCTATTCACATTGTCGGTGCCTGCGATCTGATGTTCGTTTCGGGCGCCACGTCATCGCCGCTCTATCACAAGCATCCCCACGTCGACGAGGAACACGTGCAGCCGCACGCAATCGAAGAGCAGACCGAGCGCGCGATGGCGTCGATAAAATCAATTCTCGATCATGTCGGTGCGAGCTGGCGCGACGTGGTCAAGATCACGAAATACCTCACCGATTTTCGTGACGCCGATGCCATGCATCGCACGATGGGGAAGTATTTCGGCGACTGGCGGCCGGCAAGCACGACGGTCTGCATCAACCAGCTGTCGTCTCCGGGCGCGCGCGTCGAACTCGATATGATCGTGGCGCTGCCGAAGAAGGCGACGTGACGCTTCCTCCGCATCTCGCACGTATCGTCGAAGCCGAATATCCGCGCTTTTCCGAAGCCGAAATGGCGCGTCGGCGCATGGCCATTGAAGCGCTGCTCGCGCAGGCAGAATGCGACCACCTGGTGTTCTGCGGGGCCAATCGCTTCGGCTCGGCAGTGCAATGGCTGACGCAATGGCCGGTAACGGCGGAGGCGGTCGGCATACTCACACCCGGCGAGCGCGACGCGCTGTTCGTGCAGTACGTCAATCACGCGCCGCAGGCGGCAATCCTCGCCGACAACGCGGATGTCGCGTGGGGTGGCGAGTCGTCAATCGCTGCGGCCGCAAAGGTGCTGGAACGGCGAGACGCGCGTCAAAACCGCATTGCGACAATAGGGCCGGTGACGGCCGATCAGCACGCAACCCTGTCGGGAAAGTTCGGTAAGCCGAAAAACCTCAATCGCGACTACATCCGCCTGCGCCAGGTGAAATCAGGCGAGGAGCTTGATTGGCTGCGCATCGGGGCGCACTTCAGCGATCTCGGAATGGCGGCGCTGCGCGACGGAGCGAAGCCAGGGTTGAATGAGCGTGAGCTCGGCGATCTGATCGAGCGCGCCTACGTGTCTCGCGGCGCAATCAACGTCATCCACTACATCGGCGCGACGTCGATGGATTCATCCGACCTCGGGGTACCGCGCCAGTTTCCGCGCATGCGCCGGGTGCAGCGGGGCGACGTTGTGGTCGCCGAGATCAGCGCGGCGTTCTGGGATTATCCGGGGCAGATTTTACGCAGTTTTGCCCTCGGCGAACCCAACAAGCTTTATCGCGATTTGCATGCCGCGGGCGATGCGGCCTTCGGTGCGATTGCATCGGTCCTTCGAGCCGGCGCGACCCCCGCGCAAGTGATCAAAGCCTCGGGCGTCATCGAAGAAGCCGGCTTCACGATCATCGACGATCTCCTGCACGGTTATGGAGGCGGATATCTTCCGCCGATCCTCGGCTGCAAAAGCCGGCCGGCAGGACCGGTGCCGGAGGATCCTTTCCGTGCAGGCCAGACGGTCGTGATTCAGCCGAACGTGGTGACGCGCGACGGAAGAGCGGGCGTGCAGACCGGAGAAATGGTGCTGATCACCGAAACCGGGATCGAGCGGCTGCATTCAATGCCGGACGGCTTTCAGATTATTTGAGCTGTTCCGCCATCCAATCTGCGCTTTGCGAACGCCAACGATAGGCGCGGTTGGTCGCAATATGATTGCCATCCTCGATCATCATCAGTTCGACCGGCCCCTTCGCCTCACGCGCGAGACGCTCCGCGTCTTTTGCGGGCACGATGCGATCGAGCCGGCCGTTGACGATGAAAAGAGGGCAGGTGATGTTTTGGGCGACACCTTCCAGTGAAAGCGTAGCGGCGTTCTTGCGTGCCTCATCCTGTGTCTTGCAATGGCTGCGCACGCGAAAAGCCTCACGCGTGAGCTCGGGCAAGCCGTCCCAGGCGGCGCCCCAATCGAAAGGACCACCCAGCGCTATACAGGCCCTGATGCGCTTGTCGAAGGCGGCCGCGCGCGGCGCATAATACCCGCCAAGGCTAACGCCCCACATGCCGACGCGCTTTGCGTCAAGATCGGCTCGCTTGTCGACGAAATCGAGCACGGCCTTCACCGGCACTTCGTAGTCGCCGCGAATACTAAAATCGTATTGTGCTTCGCCCTGTCCGGGACCTTCGAATATCAATGTAGCAACGCCGCGTGCGAGGAAAGGTGACTCATAGGCATCGCCTTCCTCTTTGGTCGAGTCGAGACCGACCGCCATCACGACAACCGGGGGCTTCTCGATGCCCTGGGGTTTGCGCAGGATGCCGGCAAGGGTCTTGCCTTGATAAGGAATCTCGACGCGCTCGCCGGGCGGCCGAAGATAGGCGAGCGCCGCCTGCCGGCACTCGATCTGTTTCCTGTGTGCGGCCTTCATCTGCGCCTGATCGTGAACGAACAGGAATGAGGCGAAATGGTAGTACACGCCGGCGCGCTGCAGACATTCGCCGGCCGTCAGCAGGCGTTTCTTCGCCAGGGCTTCGCGTCCGACCTGCTCGTGGTGTGCAGCGCGGCTCGACCAGGCTCTGCACCAGTCGTCATATGATGCGATCGAACTTGTAACCTCCTCGAAATCGGTGAGCACGACACCGTTTGCGACGAATCGCGGGCCCCAATGGGCGACCGCAGCCTTGAGGCGGGGATCGGACGACATACGCCTTCGGTCCTTGTTGTGGGTGAACTAATTTGTTTTCTCGTCGCGGCGATACCAGGGCATGAAGCGACGGGTGCTCCAGTTCACCAGTAGCTCGAAGCTGACGCCGAAGGCTGCAAGCAGCAGCACGCCGACGAATGCCTCGTTGTGATGGTAGGAGCGCGAATTATAGAGGATGTAGTAGCCGAGCCCGCCGATCGAAATGAAGAACTCGGCAACCACCGCGCCGATAAGGGCGCGCCCAGCGGCCAGCCTGAAGCCGGCGAGCAGATAAGGCATTGAGGATGGCAGCACGATACCGAGAAGCATGCTCAGGCGGTCCGCACGGAACGAGCGCGCGACTTCCATGTATTCGCGTGGCACCGAGCGCGCGCCGTCCGCCACATTGACGATGATCGAAAAAATGGCGGCGAAGATGATGGTGGCAATGCGGGTGGCACTGGAATAGCCGAACCACAATGAAAACAGCGGCAGTACGATAATCATCGGCATTGCGTAAAAGCCGTTCACGTAGTGCCGGATGGCGCGGTCGAACGCCGTGCTGCGGCCGATCAGCAGGCCGATGGCTGTTCCGAACACCAGCGCGATCGCAAGGCCTTCGGCCACCGCCGCAAGCGTCGCGCCTGTCGCCTTCAGAAAAGCCGGATCGGTGATGACGCGCGGTATCGCCATGACCACCGTGCTCGGTTTTGCGACATAGGCCGGCGCCAAAGCGCGCACCACAAATTCCCACACCAGTAGAATGGCTATGCCGGTGAGCAAACGAGGCACGAATGTCGCACGTAGCCGCTCGCTCAGTGGCGGGCCCTTTGGCGCGTCGACGAGCGGAATGGAGACGTTCACAGCGGAATCAGCCACGGGCTAGTTTCTCCAGCGTGCGAAGTGGTGCTCGATGACAAGTCCCAGCCGCATCAGTGCGACCCCGACCAGGCCGATAACGAAAATCGAGGCGAACACGCCGGCGGTATCGAAATTCTGCGAGGCGCCCATGATCAGCTGACCGAGCCCGGTCGAGCTCAGAAAGAACTCCGCCGCAACCATGCCGACCAGCGCGCGGCCGATCGCCTGCCGTACCCCGGTCATCATGAAAGGCAGCGTGTAAGGGAGCATCACCTCGCGCCACAACGCCCATTCGCTGGTGCGGAAGGATCTGGCGACCTCGATCAGCTCCGGCTTGATGCTGCGTGCGCCCTCGACCGTGTTGTAAAGCACGGGAAACACTGCAAACAGAAATACCACGAGGACCTTCGGCGCAAAGCCGAATCCCATCATCGACAAAATGAACGGGATCAGCGCAACCAGCGGCGTCGCGTAGATGATCATGATGTAGGGCTCGACGCCGACCCGCAACGCGCGCACCCGCGCGAGCAGCATGCCGAGCGGGGCGCCCACCAGCAGCGCGATGAAAAATCCGGTAAAAAACAGCGTCGCCGAGTCGGCCAATTGTTTGATGAAGTCACCGGCGACGATCAGCTGCCACAATCTGCGGAGGGTCTCGCTGAACGGGACCATGAAGGCCGCACTGGTGCTGCGGCCGGCCGCCTCCCACAGGGCGACGCCGACAAGAAGGCTGACCCAGAACGGAACATAGCGGCGGATGGTTTGATGCACGTCTGTCACTTGACTGTCTGTCGTCCCGGGCGAAGCGCCCAGGACGACAGGTCTTCGGTTCCGACGAAGTGCGGTGTCCGTCGGTTATTTCACCATCGCGTTGGCATCCTTCCAGACGCTCGTGTCGACGAGATTTTCGAACGTCACGGGCTCCTTGTCCGGCTTGATGGCGCCGATCTTCTTCATGAGCTTGGCAGTAGCCTCGAGCTTGCTGCGTGGCAGGCCGTCATCCTTCTGCGCCCAGAATTCAATGTCGAGAAACGACTTCAGCGCAGCCTTGTTCACTTCTTTACTATGGCCGGTGTTGGTGGCGACTTCGGCCACGGCATCGGCATTTTTAGGATCCTGCATGAAATGTGCCGACTCGATCATGCCAGCCACCGCCCGCACAAAGGCATCACGATTGGCTTTCAGGTTGTCCTTGCGCGCGACCAACATCAGATAATGGCTGGTCGGATTGGTGTTCTTCATCGCCAGGAGGATATTGAGCGGCTTGCCCTGATGCTGGATCTCGGCGAGGTCGTCGAGGTGCAGGACCGCGTAGTGCAGCCGGCCGGCAATCAGCGCCGCGCCGGATTGCGAGCCGAGCGCAACCTGCTTGACGTCCTCGATCTTTACGCCGGGACAGCCGGCCGTGAGCATCGAGCGCAAGGCGACGGAGCGCGCGCCATTGATCGAGTCGACGCCGACATCCTGGCCGGCCATGTCCTTGCAGGTCTTGCCCGTCTCGCCGGCGGCAATGACCCAATCCGGATTCGGCATGCCGTAAAGCGCAACCAACGGCACGTCCGCATTCGAAATTTGATTGATGACGGGCGGCGTCGGCGACCAGGCCATGTCGACATCGCCGGCGACGACTGCGCGCGCCGCCGCGGTCCCGTTATCGAAGGGCCGAATTTCTACGTTGGCGCCATGCTTTTTGAAAAAGCCCTGCTTTTCGGCGACATAAGCGATCGTCACCGAGAAGATTGGCGGGATCCCCGGCAGTGCAATCACCAGTTTCTTGCCCTGCGCTGCGGCCGGCCCGGGGCCAGTCAGCATTGCGGCAAGGAGCACGCTCCCCGCCACCTGGGCGATGGTTCTGCGGATCATTGAATCCTCCCTTTAGTTGTCGAATTCTTGTTCAGCGATCGAGTTGAAATTCAGCCTCGCGGGCCTCACGCATCAGCGTGCCCCACACGCCTTCGCGCAGTTCGGCAAACCGCGGCTGGCGCAAAGTCTCGCGCGTGCGCGGATGCGGCAGATCGATGGTAATCGTCTCGTGAATACTGGACGGACGGCCCTTGAGCACGATTACGCGATGACCGAGCAGGACCGCTTCTTCAATTGAATGCGTCACGAAGATCATCGCGGTTGGCCGTTGTTCCCAGATCCGCAGCAACTCGAACTGGAGGATCTCGCGCGTCTGGGCATCGACAGCCGCGAACGGCTCGTCCATCAGCAGGACATTGGGTTCGACGGCGAGTGCGCGCGCAAGGCCGCAGCGTTGCTGCATGCCGCCCGACATCTGATAGGGAAACGCATTCTCAAAGCCTGACAGCCCGACCAGCTTGATGAACTCGGGCACCTTGCTTTCGATTTCCACCTTGGGCGCGCCGGCCATGCGCAGGCCATAGGCGACATTTTCGAAAACGGTCTTCCAGGGGAAAAGTCCGAAGTGCTGGAACACCATTGCCACTCCGGCAATCGGCTCCGTAACGCGCTCCTGTCCGACCCAGATCTCACCCGCATCGTGCGGCAATAGACCGTCGATGCAACGAAGCAAGGTTGTCTTGCCGCAGCCGGAGGGGCCGACGATCGCGACGATTTCCCGCTCGCCGACATCGAAGTCGATATTACGGAATACTTCGAGCGCGCCGTAATTCTTGCCGAGACCGCGAACGCGGATACGGGGGGCGTCCTTTGCCATCTGTGAGGGAGATGCTGTGCGCACCGTGGTTGCCGCTGTCGATTGACTTGTCACTCTGCTGCCTGTTTCTCGGATTTGGAATTGACCTTCGCCCAGTAATCTTCGGCCAGTTTTGAACGCTGCAGGGCATCCAAGGTCTCAAAGCCCGGTGCCATCGACGCATCGGTCCCGGCCATGATCTGGTGATGCTCGATGTTCAATGTGCGCAGCCAGCGCTGCTGGCCCATCGTAATAGCGACGAAATAGCCGATCTCGACCAGTTCCGGTTCGCTGAAGTGCTTGTGCAGGCGATCCCACAGTTCATCGCTGGCCGGAAGATCCCACGTGATCGCTTCGGCATAGGCCAGGGCCGCCTTTTGCCGCCCGTCGTAACGCGTCGAACTCTCAAAGTTGATCAGGTCGGAATAGTCATCTTCCTCGAGCCCGGACTTCGCTGCCTTGATCGAACGCTGATTGCCGCAGAACTCGCACAGAACGGAGCGCGAAACGTAAATGCGGCACAGTTCTTTTATCTTGTGGTCGGCGACGCCATTCTTGAAGACATCACGCCAGGTATTTGCGAAAGACCAGAACGTCGCCGGCACATGGGCACGAATAGCCTGACTTTCCGGGCGCGGCGTCCCTTCGCGCGCACATCGCTCGAATTCGGCAATAATGGCTGGGTCGTTGATCGTCGAAGGATCGACATAGCTAATACGGGGTTTCGACATATCCATGAATCTCCCGGAAGCGGCGCCTTGCATCCATCGGTCACGATGGCGGCGCATGTTGCCGCAACGTCGCCGCACGGGCAACGGCGCGCCAATGTATTTCGCTAACCGTGTCGTGGTCTGGATGACCGTCCACATGGCAACGGCATTGCGCAACCATGTGGGCGATATCCCCAGATTGAAGGCACTTCTGGCTTCGGCGCGCTCGCGTCACGCTGAATCGATTCTTACCAGGCCGCATGCGATCCGATCCAGTATTGTTAACGCCGTGCAAGGTTACTCTAAAGTTTATCCGATTTTAGATACCACATTTAAACGGTACGAGTTCATGCGCTCTTCAGCATAGGCACAATTGCGACAGCCATATTAGTAATTCAATACTGCCTCGCCCCTAGTGTTCCTGTGAATAGACCGCGGAACATTTTTCGGTCCGCTGCAAACGGGGCTTCTCGCCGTGCGTGCCAGTACCATCGTCATGATCGGGTTCGCCGTTGTTTTCGGCTTGCTCGCAGTGTTCATCGCCCAGATCTGGCTGAACAACCAGGCCAGTCTGCGCGCGAAGAACATCGAACCGGCAAAAGCCGTCGCTTCCCAGACCGTTGTCGTCGCGAAACAGCCGCTGCGATTTGGCACCGAGCTCAGCGCCGCGATGCTTCAGGAAGTACCGTGGCCGTCCGAAGCGTTGCCGAACGGCGCCTTCGCCAAGATCCACGACATCATGGCCGGCGGGCGCCGCGTCGTGCTCGCCGCAATCGAGGCGAACGAGCCGGTGCTCGCGCTCAAGATCACCGGGCCGGGCCAGCGCGCGACCCTTTCTGCGCTCGTCAAGCCCGGCATGAAGGCGGTGACCATCCGCGTCAACGACGTCGAAGGCGTTGGCGGTTTTGTGCTGCCGGGCGATCATGTCGACGTTGTCCTCACGCGCCAGATCGACAAGGGTTCCGCTACAACGCAGGTGGTCCTGCAGAATACGCGCGTGCTCGCGGTCGACCAGACCGCTGACGAACGTGCTCAGAAGGCGGCCGTCGCAAAATCGGTGACGCTGGAAGTCGACACGGTCGACGCCCAGAAACTTTGGCTCGCCTCGTCTGTCGGCAGTCTTTCACTGTTGCTGCGCAAAGCGGGCGAGACCGCCGAAGTTCGCACACGCAAAGTGACGCTCGAGGATTTGGCGAGCAATGAACCGGTCGCCGAAAAGGGAACGACGACGACCGTCGTCGTGACACGCGCGGCAGCGAGGCAGGAATACACCGTTCCGGCCGAGGGACGTCATGGGGCCTCGGCTGCAACGGAGCGGAGGAGCGTGGCCTGGTAACTCCGGGCTTGAGATCAATCGAGGGGCTGGGGAGTGTGTCGTGAATAAGTACAATGAGATGAACGCCGGCTTCAGCTGGCGGACTGCGGACAGGGCCACCAAAAATGGCAACTGGCTGCGCGATCTGATAATCGCTTTGGCCGTTGCGCTTGCGGCGACGATCCTCGGCATGGTCGGCGATGCATACGCGCAAGGCAAATCGATCCAGATCAGCGGCAACAATCGTACCGTCATGGTGACGGTGCCGATCGGCAAGTCAGAAGACGTTCGTACGGACACCAGTTTTGTCGACGTGGTCGTCGGCGATCCCGATGTCGCAGACGTCAATCCGTTGACCGACCGCGCCTTGTCGATCCTCGGCAAGAAGATCGGTACCACGCGCGTGTCGGTCTATGCCGAAGGCAAGAAGCTGGTCGGCATCTTCGACATCGAAGTGTCGTATGACATTACTCGCCTCACCAACGAACTGCGCCGCCGCTTCCCCGGCTCGCAGATCCAGGCTTCTACCGTCAATGGCCGTATCATGCTGTCCGGTGAGGTTGCGGACGCTGCGACGCTCGACAAAGCCGTGACCATCGCGCGTCAATTTGGGCCCGGCATCATCAATTCCCTGTCGGTGACGTCCCCGCAGCAGGTGATGCTCGAAGTCCGATTTATCGAGATTTCACGCACGGCCGGCCGGGAGTTGGGAATTCAATGGAATCGGTTCGGCGAGAGCACCATTACAAACATCGGTAACCGCGTCTCCGCGCACAACCTTCCGCTGACGGCCTCTTCGATTGCCGCCGAAACCGCGGCCGGCGTTCTTTCGAATGCCTCGCCGTTCGGCTTTCTTGTCGGCCGGTTTCTCGCGAATGGCGTCACTACGGACGTCATGATCAATGCCCTCGAAGAGAAGGGTATCGCGCGCAGCCTGGCCGAGCCGAATCTCGTGGCGCTTTCGGGCGACACGGCCAGCTTCCTTGCCGGCGGCGAGTATCCGATTCCGGTTTCCGGTTCGTTTGGCAACGTCACCGTCGACTACAAGAAATACGGCGTCGGACTTGCGTTTACGCCCACCGTCCTCGGTCATGGCCTGATCAATATGCGGATCGAGCCTGAAGTCAGCCAGATCGATACCACCCATACGGTGACGGTCAGCAACGGCGTTTCCGTTCCGGCCCTGATTGTCCGCCGCGCTTCCACAACGGTCGAGCTGCGCGACGGTCAGAGTTTCGTGATCGGTGGGCTGCTGCAGAGCGACAACAAAAATGCAATCGAGCAACTGCCCTGGCTCGGCAGCGTGCCGGTGCTTGGCGCGCTGTTCTCAAGCAAATCTTTCCAGAAGAATGAGACGGATCTCGCGATCATCGTTACCCCGCACGTTGTGCGTCCGGCGCGCCCGGGCGATGAGATCAGGACACCGGTCGACGATACGTTGCCGCCGAATGACGTCGACTTTTTCCTGCTCGGCAAGGCTGAAGTGAAACGGGAAGAAGCGCGGGCGCTCACGCCTGTGACGGCGCGCATCGCAGTCGCCGGCGACCGGCCCTTTACCGGCCACATGCTCGAGCTCTCGAAGGGAGAATCCAATGCGGCCATTCAGTAAAGCGATGCGCACGCTCGCGCTCGGTGCCGTGCTTGCTGTCCTTGGCGGGTGCTCGGAATATCTCGACCGGCGAGACACGATTGCGCTGTCGGGCGGTAATGCTGTTGCGACAAACGCGGTGACGCACATGGTCGATCCATGGCCGCGCGAAAGCGCCAACCGAAATATCGCGTTCAACGGCGCGAAGATCGAAAGCGCTTTCGAACGATACAGAACCAATCGGGTCGTAACGCCGCGTGGCATCGGCACGTCCAGCACGTATCAGGATACAGGGGGGGCCGGCGCATCGAACGCCGGGCCGGTCGGGCCATCCGTAACGGCGCCGGCCGCAGCAGTGAAGTAGGCAAGTTTGCGGTCGCGCCATGCGCATTGGACGCAATGAAAACGAAAATCGGACCCGCGTCGTGGTTCTCACCGCCGACGCGGAGTTCGACCGTTCGGTGCGGTCGACTTTTGGCGCCTCGTCCGCGATCGAGCTTTCGGTCGTTTCCGGGCAACTCGCCGAGCAAGCCGATAAGCTGGACGTGGCGGATGCGACCGTTGCTGTGGTGGACCTCGATGCCGGGCGCGCTGATGAGATGGCCGCACTCGCGCGTCTGATGACGCGTATCGGCAACTGGCCGCCAGTCATCGCAATCACGCAGAGCTTTGACGAAAATGTCGCACGCGTACTGCTGCAGATGAGGGTCGCGGACTTCCTGGTGAAGCCCGTCGAGCCGATCGATCTCGTGCGGGCATGCGCGCGAGTCGCGAAGGGACCCGGAAGCGCCGCCGAACCGACGGATGCGAAAATCTATACTTTCCTGCCTGCGGTCGGCGGTGCCGGTGTTACCACGCTTGCCGTGCAGACCGCGATGATTCTGCTCAACAGCGGCGGCCCGCGCGCGAAACCCTCGACTTGCCTTGTCGACCTCGACTTTCAGCACGGCGCCGTGTCCGACTATCTCGATCTTGAGCCACGCCTCAATCTTGCGGAAATCGAACCGCGGCCCGACCGTCTAGACCGGCAGTTGCTGGAGGTGATGCTCTCGTATCATGCCTCCGGCCTTGCTGTTATCGCCGCGCCGAACCGCCCGGCGGAGATGCGGTCGTTCGACCCAGACGTCGTGACACGACTGCTCGACCTTGTGTCGAGCAATTTCGAATACGTCGTGTTCGACATGCCGCGCACGTGGTTTTCGTGGACCGACAGCGTCCTGCTCGGATCCAATAAACTGTTCATTGTCAGTGAAACAACGGTGCCGGGACTGCGCCATGCCAAGCAATTGGTGGCGGCGATCAGGGAACGGTTGGGCGAAGGACCTAACCCCCAGGTCATCGTCAACCGCTTCGCACAGAAGATGTTTGATTCAGGACTCCGCCGCGGTGATCTGGCGCAGACGCTGGGCGACGCGTTTCTGAGTGCAATCCCGAATGACTACGCGCTTGTCCGCGAGGCGATCGATCGTGGCGTTCCGCTCGATGAAGTCAAACCCGGAAACAGGATCACCGTCGAGCTGAAGAAACTCGTGCTGGATTCAGTGGCGTCGAAAGCAGGCGGGAACAACCAGTCCGTGCCATTTCTGAAAAAACTCAAGCTCCCGATGGTAGGCTAAGATGGCAGGCCGGTTCACCGCTCGTCGTACCGCAACGCCTGAGCAACCTCCGGCGGAAGAGCCGTCGACGGCGCTGGAAGGCGTCTCTTGGACGGCATTCCCGGACTTCGTTGGCGAACAGAGCGCAACCGTCTCGCAGACGGAAAGCCCCCTTCTCAGCGACAAGCTCCTCGACGCCAAAGTGCGGCTGCATCGGCGTCTGATCGAGGAAATCAATCTTTCGGCTCTAGACAAGGTGCCGGAAGAGGAAATCCGTCGGCACGTCCAGCAGCTCGTTTCGCAATATGTGTTGGTCGAACGGCTGCCTCTCAACACACAGGAGTTGAGCGATTTCGTATCGGAAATTCTCGATGAGATGACCGGGCTTGGTCCGCTTGAGCCGTTGCTAAAAGACCCGAGCATCAATGACATTCTTATCAACGGCCACGAGTGCGTTTATGTCGAACGCGCCGGCGTGCTCGAGCCGCTGTCGGTACGTTTCAAGGATGAACAGCACCTGCTGCGGATCATCAACAAGATCGTGTCCGCGGTCGGACGCCGCGTCGACGAATCGCACCCGCTTTGCGACGCCCGCCTGCAGGACGGATCTCGTGTGAACGTGGCGGTGCGGCCGATCGGGGTCGACGGTCCCTTGGTCTCGATCCGTAAATTCTCGAAGAAGCCATTCAATCTCAACAAATTGGTCGAGGTCGGCGCGCTGCGGCCGCCCATGGCTGAACTGCTTGCCGCCGCCGTGAAGTCGCGTGTCACGACCATCATCTCGGGAGGTACCGGCTCCGGCAAGACCACGATGCTCAACGCGTTGTCTGCCTTCATCTCGGAGAAAGAGCGTCTGCTGACGATCGAGGACGCCGCGGAACTGCAATTGCAGCAACCGCATGTCGGCCGGATGGAAACGCGTCCACCCAACATCGAAGGCAAAGGCGAAATTCGTCAGCGCGAACTGGTGAAGAACGCGCTTCGTATGCGTCCCGACCGGATCATCCTTGGCGAGTGTCGTGGCGAAGAGGCCTTCGACATGTTGCAGGCGATGAACACGGGTCACGAAGGCTCGATGGCCACAATCCACGCCAATACGCCGCGCGATGCTATCTCGCGCCTTGAGCAGATGATCGGCATGGCCGGCCTGCCGATGACCGTTGCATCAATTCGTAGCCAGATCGCCAACGCCATCCAGCTTATTGTTCAGCTCCAGCGTCAGTCGGATGGCAAGCGCAAAGTAACCTCGATCGCCGAAGTCACCGGTCTCGAGGGCGATATCATTCAGATGCAGGAAATCTTCAAATTCGTGCGCACCGGCACAGCCGCTGACGGCACCGTGCACGGACACTATCAGGCAACCGGCGTGCGACCGCGTTTCCTTTCGCAGCTTACGAACCTGGGAATCACCATTCCCGGCTCTTACTTCGATCCTTCAAAGCCGCTCTGACCGGCCATGTCGAACTTCAATTCAATCTACCTGTTCTACATTTTCATCGGCCTCTCGGCGGCGATGTTTGCCGAGGGCGTATATCTGCTCGTCTACAGTAACGCGTCTTATCGCAAGAACATCAATCGCCGCCTCAAGGTGATGTCGGGCAAAACCGATCGTGAAAGCGTGCTTATCCAGTTGCGGCGCGAGCGCGGTTTGACCAGCGGCGGCGATTATCGTTTGCCGATCGTCAACCTCAATCAGTTGCTGCTGCAATCGGGGCTCGCGATTGGTTTAGGCCGTCTGGTCCTGTTTATCCTGCTTGGCATGGCGGCGACATTCGGGGCTGTGCTGACTTTCAACGGCAGCCTTTCGAATGCATTCATCTCTATGCTCGTCGCCGGCGTCGCCGTGCCACCGCTTACGCTTAAATTTCTGCGCAATCGCCGTCGGAAAAAATTCGGGGCTCAGTTTCCGGACGGGATCGACATGATTGTGCGATCTCTGCGTGCCGGTCATCCGGTGCCGATTGCGATCAGCATGGTCGCGCGCGAGATGCCGGATCCGATCGGCACTGAGTTCGGCATTGTCTCGGACGAACTGACGTATGGCTCCGATCTCGAGACCGCAATGCGCAACTTGTACTTTCGCGTCGGTACCGATGACCTGCCCTTGTTCGTCACGGCGGTCGCAATTCAGCGATCGACGGGCGGCAACCTGGGTGAAATCCTTGAGAACCTGTCCTCCGTAATACGTGAACGCTTCAAGATGCGCCGCAAGATCCGGGCGCTTGCCGCTGAAGGCCGTGCATCGGCGTTGATTCTCTCGTCGCTCCCGATCGGTATGTTCGCCATCATTAACTTCCTGGTTCCCACTTTCTACGCCAGCGTCTGGGATCAGGGCCTGACCAAGATCGCTCTTGCTCTGGCCGGGTGCTGGATGGGCGTCGGCAATTTCATAATGTATCGCATGGTCAACTTCAGGATCTGACCATGGATACAGCGCGTACCGTGTTCGGCAACATGCTTCACGACAGCAACACGATGCTGGTCGGCCTATTGATTTTTCTGGCAGCGGCCACGCTCGCGTTCTCTGTCATGGCTGCGATAAGGGTGCGCGGCTCGGTAAAGCGGCGGACTTCACGGATAATGACCGACGAAGAGCGCAAGAGCAGCCATGCGCGCTCGTTGCAGTATTCCAGCCAGAAGACGGTTGCCAGGCTGATCGAATATACGACCAAGCATTATTCGGGAACGAATGACGAGAATATGAAAGTGCTGCGCCGGCGCCTGGTGCAGGCCGGCATCTATGACCCGCGCGGCGTTGCGTTCTTTTTCATTGCGCGGACGGCTCTCGCGGTCGGCCTCGCGGTCATAATCTTTCTGTTCTTGCCGCTGGTCAGAACTGGCGGCGGGACATTTTTCTGGCTGATGGTGATCGCGGGCGGCGTCGCCGGTTATGTCGGGCCAAGCATTTATATCGACAGGCGGGTCTCTGCACGCAAGCTCGAACATCGGGCCGGCTTTCCGGACTTCATGGATTTGCTGGTCGTATGTGCCGACTCGGGGCTATCGATGGAGGCCTCGCTCGAACGAGTCTCCCGGGAGCTTGGCCAAAGCTACCCATCGCTCACTGCCAACATTCATCTGACCAATCTCGAAATTCGCGCGGGACGGCCGCTCAAGGAGGCCCTTGAGCATTTCGCCGACCGTCTGGCACTTGAGGAATCGCGAGCCTTCGCGACATTGATCAATCAGTCGATCGATCTCGGCTCCAGCATCACCGATGCGATGCGTGTCTACAGCGACGACATGCGCCACAAGCGGCTGTCCGCGGCAGAAGAAAAAGCCTATGCGCTGCCTGCCAAACTGGCGGTGCCAATGATGGTCTGCATCTTTCCGGTGCTCTTTGTTGTCATTTTGCTGCCGGTGATCGTTCGTCTCCATGTGGGCGGCTATTTCTAGCCCTGCAGTCTCCGCGAGGAGGCAAAGCAGGCGTGCATTGCCGGGAAATCACCAGGATCCGGGCGATGCCTCGACAAGGTGAAGAATTCTTAACCATCCTCACCTAGCCTGACGCCGTCCCGCTTTTCGGGCGTTTCCGCAAGGCTTTGACATGCTTATTGGAATTGCCCGGCTGCTGATCATCGCCGCTGTCGGTTTTTGGGTGGCGGGGTGCTCGACCTCTTCAAGCCTTTCGAATTTGTTTGGGCCGAAAACGCCGGGAGCTGAGGCATCAGCATCTGCCCAGGTCGGGGAGACGACTGAGCCGCGTTTGACGGTGGACCAATCGGCGCCGGTCGAAGAATCGACAGGCTCGGTCGCCCCACCGAAAGCCGCGCCCGGTCTGCTCGGCAGTGATCCTTATGATGATTTGAATCTCGGCAAGAAGCACTATCGTGCCAACAACTTTGGACTCGCCGAAAAGCATTTCCGGCGCGCGGTCGAAAAGCATCCCCGGGATGCCGAAGCCTGGCTGGGCCTTGCGGCATCTTATGATCGTTTGCGTCGCTTCGATCTTGCCGACCGCGCCTACGCGCAGGCGATTGGCATCCTTGGACCGACGGTGGAGATCCTCAATAACCAGGGCTACTCATATATGCTGCGTGGCGACTATAAACGCGCGCACGAAATACTCGCTCAGGCTCGGCGCAAGGATCCAAACAACAAATACGTTCAGAACAATATGCGTCTTCTCCAAGAGAGCTATCGGAAGGGCAAGTCCATCGAGTAGGACTGCACCGGCTCGTGCCGCCTGGCGGCGGCGAAAATCGCCGGATGTGCGAATATTCCCAGACAATCGGGGTTGATGGGTGTAAAACCTCGGTCGGCCGACAGGCTGGCCGTTCAATTGAATTCCCGCGACAAGGGAAAAACATCAAAGGGGAGGGAGTGATGCCCGCCAGCAAATCCGGAATGTCGCGCCGCACGCTGCTCAAGGCAGGCGCGGCTATCAGCATTTTTCCCGCTCGACAAGTGCTCGCGCAATCTTCGGAGCCGCTCAAGATCGGATTCCTGACAGTTCTCACCGGGCCGTTAGCGGCCGGCGGCAAGCAGCAGGAGGAAGGAGCTGCGTTATTCCTCAAGGAGCGCAACGGCATGATCGGTGGCCGCAAGGTCGAGCTGATCACACAGGACACCGGCGGAAGTCCGGCGCTCGCCAAAACAAAGCTGCAAGAGCTGGTCGAACGTCACAAGGTTACCGTATCAATCGGACCACTGGCGACCAATGAAGCCATAGCGATGGACAATTATGTGCGGGACACGAAAGTGCCCCTCATCACCACAACGTCGGCGGCAACTGTCGACTTGAAAAGCCACGCGGTGAACCCCTGGGTCCTGCATGCTTTCGGCACCGCACCTCAGGTCACCTATCCACTTGGTGACTACGCCGCCAAGACGCTCGGCTATAAGAAAATTGCGATCGTGGCTGAGGATTTCACCTATGGCCATGAAGGTGCCGGCGGTTTTCAGCTCGGTTTCGAGGGCGCAGGGGGCAAGATCGTGCAGAAGCTGTGGCCGCCGCTCAATGCGCCGGAATACGCGCCGTACCTCGCCGCCATCAAAAGCGACGTGGATGCGATCTACATGGGCTTTGCCGGCAGCAACCCGCTGCGCTTCCTGAAGCAATACAGTGAATTCGGATTGAAGGGAAAAGTCGCGGTGCTTGGCAACACGACGAGCACCGACGAAGGAATCCTGCGAGTGATGGGTGAAGAAGGTGTAGGCGTATTCACCGGTGGTTGGTACGCGGCCGGCCTCGATACCGCCGACAACAAGAAGTTCGTCGGCGGCATCAACGATGCGTACAAACATGATCCGGGTTTTTACACTGCTGGCCCTTATACGGCGCTCCTCCTCATCGAAGAGGCCTTGAAGACGACCGGAGGCAAGACCGACGATGCGGCCGCCTTCCTCAAGGCACTGCACGATGTCCGCCTCACGCACGGTCCGATCGGGCCGGTGCGGCTTGATGAATACGGCACGCCGGTGCTTGACATTCATATTCGTAAAGTGGCGCGGGTAAACGGGAAGCTCACCAACACCATCATCAAGACCTATCCGCAGGTGAGCCAATTCTGGACATACGATCCGAAGCAATTCATCCAGCAACCGGTGTTTTCGCGCGACTTCCCGCCGAGCAAATATCTTGAGTAGCGCAGCCTGCCGACGGACGTCATAGCCGGGCACACGCGGGCATGATCATGGCATGACGAACCCGCGGCCCGTTACTCTTATCACCGGAGCTTCCGCCGGGATCGGTGTGGCACTCGCACGCGTGTTTTCTCGGCACGGCTACGACCTGGTGCTGGTGGCGCGGCGCGAGGAGAGATTGCGGGAACTTGCCGACGAGATCGCGGCTGCCGGCGCCCGGCGGCCGATCGTTATCGCCTGCGATCTGTCGAAGCCCGGGGCTATGCGGCAGATCGGCGATGCCCTGACGTCGCGGGGCGTCGAGCCGCAATTCGTCATCAATAATGCCGGGTTTGGCCTGATAGGGCCGGCAACCGCGCGGGACCTCAACGAACAACTGGAGATGATCGATCTCAATGTACGCGTGTTGACCGAGTTGTCGTTGGCCTTTGTTGACAGCCTCGGCCGTCATCGCGGCGGGCTGCTTAATGTCGGCTCGATGGCCGGCTTTCTGCCTGGTCCAGGGATGGCGGTCTATTACGCCACCAAGGCTTACGTGTTGTCGTTCACGGAGGCTTTGCACAGTGAACTTAAGCCGAGGGGGATCAAGGTCGCAGTCCTGTGCCCGGGGCCGGTGCCGACCGAATTCGCCGCTCGTGCCGGCATCCGCGACCGAAGCCTGGCGCCGGGCCCGCTCACGAAATCGGCCGAATATGTAGCGGAAGCGGGCTATCGCGGTCTGATGAACGGCCAGCGTACGATCGTGCCTGGCTTCATTAACAAGCTCGTCACGCTGCTGATCAGGACTTTTCCGCGTCGGCTGCTGCTTCGGGTCGTTGATTCCCGGCAAAGCCGTCGCAGGTCGGCGCAAGGGGCATAGCAATCACCCGCTCGGGGATATTTGCAAATGCTCGTGTAGCCGCTAGTAGATGACTGCCGCGTGGGCACGCGCCGAATCGCCATGTCGAAGCAACCGATTCTTCTCATTCTTCATCAGGAGCATTCATCACCCGGCCGCGTCGGCCAGGCCCTGGCGCGGCTTGGTTATCCACTCGACATAAGGCGACCGCGCTTCGGTGATCCGTTGCCGGAAACTATGAATGACCATGCAGGCGCCGTGATTTTCGGCGGTCCGCAGAGCGCCAACGACAACGAAGATTTTGTGCAGCGGGAGATCGATTGGATCGGCGTGCCGCTGCGCGATAACAAACCTTATCTCGGCATCTGCCTGGGTGCGCAGATGATGGCGCGCCATCTGGGTGCGCGTGTCTACCCGCATCCGCAAGGTCACGCCGAAGTGGGTTACTACCCCATTCGGCCGACCGAAGCGGGACGCAAGATATGTTCGGAATGGCCCGACCATGTCTACCAATGGCATCGCGAAGGTTTTGATTTACCGGCGGGCGGTGAACTTCTGGCGGAAGGCGACGCCTTTTCTGTTCAGGCCTTCCGCTGCGGCACCGGCTATGCGCTGCAATTTCATCCCGAGGTGACGCATGCCATGATGTACCGATGGCTCGTGCGAGGTGCGCATCGTATGGAATTGCCCGGTGCGAAGCAGCGTCATGAGCACATCGCCGACCGCGCGGTCCACGATCACGCTTCGCGCAACTGGCTGACTGCTTTTGTCGACCACTGGATGGGTCTTACGCCGGCTGACCAGACAAATGAGAAAACCGCTTCCTGACGGTTCTTGCCGGGCTCATCGGTGCCATTGACAAACCACCATTCGCATTGATCGTTGCGCCGGGGACAGGGGGGGGGAGGGGGTGAACGTCCACGCGGAGGCGTGCGGATGGCGGATTCGAAAAACTCCGCTCCAGTCACTGAGCGGCCGATACCGCCGGCATTGAGCGCTATTTTGCAGGCGTCCGACGGAATCCTCGATCTGCTGCCCATCGCCACCTTCATTTGCGACGCGAGGGGCACCATTCTTTTATATAACCGTCACGCTACAGCAATTTGGGGGCGTACTCCCCGGCCCGGGCAAACGCACGAAGAATTCAGTCAGAGCTATCGTTTTTTTGAACTCGACGGCACGCCAGTCCGTCGCTCGATGGTTTCCGAGGTGCTGGCAACCGGCAAGCCAGTCCGCGATGTCGAGCGGATCGTCGAGCGTGACGACGGCACCAGGCTTGTGGTCTCTGTCAACATCGACCCACTGCGGGACGGCGGGGGCGAACTTGTCGGGGCGGTGACCTGTTTTCTCGACCTGACCGAACGCAAGCGAATGGACAACGCGCTTGAGCGCTCAAAATTGCAGGCGCTCGAACAGGAGCAGCGCATTGCCGCAACATATGAGCATGCTGCCATCGGAATATCGGAAATTGCTCCTGATGGCCGCTTTCTTCGTGTCAACGAAGCAATATGTGCAATCACGGGATTTAGCCGCGACCACCTGCTCGCTAACAAATTGTTTACTCACACGCATCCAGCCGATGCCGATCCCGACCGGCAGGCCTTTCGCAAGCAGGTCGCCGGCGAGCTCGACTTTTATTCGATCGAGAAACGATTTATTCGGCGTGACGGCCACGTGATCTGGATTTCCGTCCGCTCGTCACCGGTCCGCGATGTGAATGGCCGCCTGCTCTATCTTGTTCGCGTTGTGCAGGATGTGACTGAACGTAAGGCCGCGGAACAGCGGCAGCGGCTTCTGATAGATGAGCTGAATCATCGCGTGAAGAACACGCTGGCAACGGTACAGTCGTTGGCGAGCCAGACCGCGCGGGGAGCGCCGACGCCGGCTGCCTTTCGAGAGGGCTTCGAAGGGAGGCTGATCGCGCTGTCAAAGGCTCACGATCAGCTGACAGTGCATCATTGGGAAAGCGCCGATCTGCGAGAACTTCTGTCCGGAAGTCTTGCCCCGCATGCAGGGGCAGCGCCTGATCGCATCGTTCTTCGTGGCGAGGACGTAGTCCTCAAGCCGCGCGCGGTGCTGACGCTTGCGATGGCCGTGCACGAGCTTACAACCAACGCTGCAAAATACGGCGCATTGTCGGTGCCGGGTGGACGTGTCGAGGTCCAGTGGGGGCCGGTGCATGACGCAGACGGCCACCCACAATTACATATTGATTGGATCGAAAATGGCGGGCCGGCAGTTGTCGCACCGGCCCAGGGTGGCTTCGGATCCAAGCTGATCGAGGGCAGCGTCGCCGCCGAACTCGGTGGCAAGGCGAGGCTCATCTTCGAGCCGAAGGGACTCCGCTGCGAGATATCGATCCCTATGAAAAATGCCGCAGCCAACGTCTAAATAGCGCGTCCGGCTGGCCAAATCCGGCTTCGGCGGCACCGAATATCTGATTGTCCGATGCGGTGAGCGAGGCAGCACACGCGAAACGGTGCAGCGCTTCGGCCTCGGCGGCGCGCTCTAAGACACTGGGAACGAACATCGTCGGCCGAGTAAAGCGCCAATATCTACGCAGACCCATCTCAAGTGAGCGTATTATCGTGTCATGGCGGAATGGGCAGCGGCGGTATGGGATGTGCCGCCGTTCGCGGCGGGGGTGGCGGCATTGTCGGTTCGACGGGCGGCGGCGGAGAAGGCCGCGGCGGAACGGGAGCAGCACGGAATTGTACGTGGCTCGGCGCCCGTTGTCGGGCCTGCTCCAGGGCCTGGAGTTTTGCAATGCTTTGTCCGACTTGCTCTTGCTTGGCCGCGAGCTGTTGTTGCTTGGCCACGAGTTGATCAAGCTGTTGTTGAGCGCCGGCACCCTGCTGTTGCTTGGCGGCAAGTTCCTCCATGCGGCGATGCAAGGAACTGACGTCTTGTGCCAATGCTTCGAGCTGCCTGCCGAGATAAGGTGGAATAACGGGCGCAGGCGCGACGGGAGCTGGCGCGGCTGCCGCGGCGACGTCATTGGACTTGAGCTGCGTCTGCCAGGCGAACGTGGCTCCAGCCCCGATCAGGGCTGCTGTGGCAAGCCCCGCCAGGATCAAAAACCGGTTGCCGAATTTCGATTTGTCATGGATGGCCTGAATGTTTTCGAAACCGGTGGGCCGGGGAAACACGCTGAGCGGCGGCTCCGTTGCCTGCGGCCTGCCAGGATCGCCGGCGCCTGCGCCTTCACTCTTGTTGCTTTGAACCGATAAACCGTCGCTTTGAGCGGATGAAGGGCGGTTCGCCTGCGTGACATTTTGCGCGAGTGCTTTCAGCTGATGCATCACCTCGAGACTTGCCACGGATGGCATTTCCGCAACCTGACCTGCCGCGCGCTGCGGTTCGGACATCGGTGCGGAATCGGCAGGGCAGGTTTCCTCGGCCGTGGCATCGACGTACTCGGCCGATTCTGTCGGGGAAACGGCAAAGTCGCTCGTTCCAAATATTGGCTTGTTTCGCTGAACGATCGGGGAGGTATTCATCGGCATCCACCGTTTTCAAGGCAGCCGACTGGGCTGGACGTATCAAAACAGGACATCACGCTGTGACAAGACAAAGGCAGGAGAGTAGCGGGCCGGTGGCAATGTTCTGTCTAAATTGGACATTCACCGCGGTAGCGGTTTCGATTTCTGACCAGTCGCACGAAGGCGCAATAAGCGTGACCCCCCTTTCACCGTGGCAGGGGGAGTCGCTACGATAGTGTGGTCGAGCGTCGGGGGCGGCGATGAGACGTCGTGACTTCATCAAAGCAATCGCGACGTCAGCGGTCGGTTGGCCGCTTCACGCACGCGCACAGCCTGCAAAAATGCGGCGAGTTAGTGTGCTGCTTGGCCTTGCCGAAAATGATCCGGAAGCAAGTGCGCGCGTAAAGGCTTTCCGGTTGGGCATGCGCGATCTGGAGTGGATCGAGGGCCGCAACATCCAGATTGACTATCGGTTTGCCGGAAGCAGTCTGGAATTGATCAACAGACATGTGTCGGAGCTGATCAAATCAGCGCCCGAGGTTATCGTTGCAAATTCCACGCCGGTGATGAGAGCGCTCAAACCGGCAATAACTGCGATTCCGATTGTGTTCGTGGTCGTCAATGATCCGGTCGGGCAGGGCTTCATTTCAAATCTGAAGCAGCCGGGTGGCAACATCACCGGCTACTCGTTCATCGAGCCGGAGATAATCGGGAAGTGGATAAATCTTCTTGCTGACATCAAGCCCGCCCTCACACGGGTGACCTTGATGTTCAATCCCAATACGGCGCCCTATTATGATCGCTTCATCCAGTCTTACAAAGCATCGCGCGGACCCTCTCCCGTCGAAGTCAGTGGAGTGCATGTCCAGAGCGTCGATGGGATTGAGCGGGCAGTTGCCGAATTGGCCCGTGACCGAAGCGGCGGACTGATTGCACCTGGTGATCCGTACATCCTCACGGCGCGTGCCGCCATTCTCGCAAGCGCCCGTCAACATGGCTTGCCGATCATTTCTCCCTACAGGCAATTCGTCGCTGAAGGCAGTCTGATGTCCTACGGGCCGGATACCGCCGACATCTTCCGGCGCTCAAGCGCATATGTCGATCGCGTTCTCAAGGGGGAGGCGATCGGCCGTCTGCCCGCGCAGTCCCCGGACAGATTCGAACTCGTCATCAATCTGAAATCGGCTAAAGCTCTCGGGCTCTCGGTGCGCCAGTCGTTCTTGCTGCTTGCCGATGAGGTGATCGAATAAGTTTATGCTCAAGTCCGCCAAAGGCGGACTTGCAAGATGCCCGCCCGGGTGGCTCCATAGCTCAATGAAAGTAGATCGGTTCGTTCCGCCGGCGGGTGCGTTCACGCGCACGGTGCCAATTCGCTTTTCCCACTGCGATCCGGCGGGCATCGTCTACTTTCCGCACTACTTCGACATGTTCAACGGCCTGGTCGAGGATTGGTACACTGAAGAGCTCGGTATCAGCTACGCGAATATTATTCTGGGAGATCAGCATGGATTTCCCTACGTTCACATTGAGACCGATTTCAAGCTGCCGAGCCGGATGGGTGAACGGCTCGATCTCACATTGTTGCTGACGCGTGTCGGCCGGTCGTCGATCAGCATTGTCATCGTTGGCCATGTCGGCGGAGTTGAGCGGTTGCGCGCCCGTCTGGTGACAGCGATGACGTCGTTGCAGACCCACGAATCGGTGGAGTTGCCTCAGCCGCTGCGTGAAAGATTCGAGAGTTACATGAAGGCGACGGGTCAGGCGTAACGTAACTGCCATCAGCTGCGGTCTTGCCTTAAGCGGGCGGTCCAGCTTCTCCACGGCTGATGGTGTCCGAGAAGTTCTGACGCGCAACAAGGGATTTCAACGGTAGATGGTGGAGCCGAGGGGATTTGAACCCCTGACCTCCTCATTGCGAACGAGGCGCTCTCCCAGCTGAGCTACGGCCCCGCCAAGCGCAACGACCATGTGCGTCGCACCAAAAAGAGGCGAGTGGGCGCCATTTAGGGCCAGGGGTATAGCCTGTCAAGGACGCGCAATTGCCGATTCGCTCCGGACTTCGGCTTGTTCGGCTGCAATCCAACCGCTACTTTGCGCCGGGCTTGCGAATAGGCGGACGGTCATGCGCTCGGTTCTCGATATCATTCTTCTGGTTTTGCAAATTTACATTTGGCTTCTGATTGCGGCGGCCGTCCTTTCCTGGCTGATTGCGTTCAACGTCATGAATGCCCGCAACCAGGTCGTGGCGACGGTCGGCGAATTCCTTTACCGCATTACCGAGCCCTTCCTGCGGCCGATACGCTCATTGCTGCCTAATCTTGGTGGCATCGACATATCGCCGGTAATCCTGATCCTGATCATTTTGTTTCTCGAGAACATCATCATCCGGTACATCTATCCGAACGTCTTCTGATCCATGGCGGCTGTGCCCTGGTCGTTGATTGCCGGCGGTGTGAATCTCATCGTTCGCCTGACGCCGAAGGGCGGCCGCGATGCAATCGATGGCGTTGAGATCATGTCGGATGGACGCGCCGTTCTCAAAATACGGGTGCGGCCGGCGCCGAGCCAGGGTGAGGCCAACGTCGCGCTGACCAAGCTGGTTGCCAAGGCTGTGGGCATCCCACCGCGCGATGTGAGCCTGGCGGCGGGTGCTACCGCCCGCACCAAACGGCTGGTCATTTCGGGCGATGGCCCAACGCTTGTCGCAGCGCTGGAGAAAATTGCCGGGCCGCGCTAAGGCTTGTCCGGCAGGGCAACGGATCATGAGCGCGCGAACAATCGACGGGAAGACGATCGCCGCGGATTTGCGCGGCAGGATCACGGATGCCGTGCACCGGCTGCGCCGCGATCGCGGCGTCGTGCCGGGTATTGCCGTCGTTCTCGTCGGCGAAAACCCTGCGAGCGAGGTCTACGTCCGCGCCAAGTCGAAAGCGGTGGCTGAGGCCGGCATGCGTGCCTTCGATCATAAATTGCCGGCGGCGACAAGTGAATCGGATCTGATCGCCCTTATCTCGGAGCTCAATGCAAACGAGGAAGTCAGCGGCATTCTGGTGCAGCTGCCATTACCGAAGCAAATCAACGCACAAAAAACCATTGCTGCCATCGATCCGGCAAAGGACGTTGATGGCTTCCATCCGCTCAATGCCGGCCGCTTGGCGAGTGGGCTGCCGGGCATTGTTCCATGCACCCCGCTGGGCTGCGTTTTGCTGGCGAAGTCCGTGCATGAATCGCTTGCGGGCCTCGCGGCAGTGGTGGTCGGGCGGTCCAACATTGTCGGCAAGCCCGTCGCGCAATTGCTGCTTGCCGAAAACGCGACAGTCACGGTCGCACATTCGAAAACCAACGATTTGCCGGCTGTATGCCGCGGCGCCGATATACTGGTCGCCGCGATTGGCCGTCCCGAGATGGTCCGTGGTGATTGGATCAAGCCCGGCGCCACCGTTATTGATGTCGGTATCAATCGCGTGCCTGCCGACGGCGGCAAATCGCGGATCGTCGGTGATGTCGCCTATGCCGAAGCGATGCAGACCGCCGGCGCGGTTACACCCGTTCCAGGCGGAGTCGGCCCAATGACGATTGCGTGCCTGCTGTTGAACACATTGCGCGCTGCCTGCGCGCAAAAAGGCCTGCCGGAACCGAAGGTGTAACTAAGCCTGCCAGGCGTAGGCGACTTTATCGAGCGTCTTCGCACCGAAACGCTCCGATGACCGCGCGACTGCGCGCCCGCCCAGCGCACGGTAAAACTCCATCGCCGGCTCGTTGTCGGAGAGCGCCCATACCACCAGGCTCTTGAGCCCGCTTTGGTTGAGATCTTTGCGCGCCGCGGTGAATAACCGACGGCCGAACCCGAGTCCTTGAAATTCCGGCCGCAAATACAGTTCGTAAATCTCGCCATCGTAGAACAGGCTGCGGGCGCGATTGCGTCCGTAATTGGCGTAGCCCGCCACGCGCTCGCCAAACTGCAGGATGGTGATGCGGCTGCCTTTGCGGATGGCCGAGTCCCACCAATCCGGTCCACGGCGGTTGATCAGCTTGTCGAGCTCGTTGCCCGGAATGATACCCTGATAGGCGGTGCGCCACGCCTCATCATGCGTTTCGGCGACGTCAACCGCATCCGAAGACTTCGCGCGGCGAATCTCTATGAGGGTCGTACTCATGTTGCGATAGAAGCAACGAAATTTCCGGCCTTCAAGCCCTATCGTTAATGATGGGTTAATGGTGTGGATTACTGGTCACAGCTGGTAAAAATGGCCGGACGGTTGGACCAAAAATGATGTCTGAGCCACCAAATTTCCGTGGTGAATTCGTCCAGTTCCATTTTTTGGGGAGACGCGGGCGGAGTCTGTCGCATTGAAGCGCCCGCTGATTCGAATCACTTCAGCGCGTCAGACTGTCTCGGCTTCCTTTTTCCGCTCTTCCTTTTTGCGGTCGTTCTCGTCGAGCAGTTTTTTGCGCAGCCGGATGGATTTCGGGGTCACTTCGACAAGCTCGTCGTCCTCGATATAGGCAAGCGCCTTCTCGAGGGTCATGCGGATCGGCGGGGTCAGCCGCACGGCTTCATCCTTGGACGTGGTGCGGATGTTGGTGAGCTTCTTGCCCTTGAGTACGTTGACGATGAGGTCGTTCCCCCGCGTGTGTTCGCCGACGATCATGCCGTTATAAACCTTCCAGCCGGGCTCGATCATCATCGGCCCGCGGTCTTCGAGATTCCACAGCGCGTAGGCAACGGCCTCGCCTCGCTCGTTGGAAATAAGCACGCCGTTACGACGCCCCTGGATCGGCCCTTTGTACGGCGCATAGGCGTGGAACAGGCGGTTCATGATGGCAGTGCCGCGCGTGTCGGTAAGCAGCTCACCCTGATAGCCGATCAGGCCGCGGGTCGGAGCGTGAAACACCAGGCGCAGGCGGCCGCCGCCCGATGGTTTCATTTCCATCATGTCGGCCTTGCGCTCCGCCATTTTCTGCACAACGATTCCGGAGTGTTCTTCGTCGAGATCGATCACAACTTCCTCGATCGGCTCGAGCATTTCGCCGGTGGCGGGATCTTCCTGCAACAGGACCTTGGGCCGCGACACCGACAGCTCGAAACCTTCGCGCCGCATCGTTTCGATGAGAATGCCGAGCTGCAGTTCACCACGCCCGGCCACTTCCATGGAGTCTTTCTCATCAGATTCGCGAACGCGCAAAGCTACATTGCCCTCAGCTTCGCGCAGCAGGCGGTCGCGGATCATGCGGCCGGTAACCTTGTCGCCTTCGGTGCCAGCGAGCGGTGAATCGTTGACGCGAAAAATCATCGCCAGCGTCGGCGGATCGATCGGCTGGGCGGGAAGGGGCGTTTCGACGTCCGGTGCACAGATGGTGTTCGACACCGTTGCGCTCGGCAGGCCCGCGACCGCAACGATATCGCCGGCCTCGGCCTCCTCGACACCCGTGCGCTCCAGGCCGCGGAATGCCAGCAATTTTGTAATACGGCCGGTTTCGACGACGTTCCCCTCACGATCCAGCACCTTGACGTTCTGGTTCGGCTTGACGGTCCCCGACGTGATCCGCCCGGTAACGATGCGGCCGAGATAGGGATTGGCCTCGAGGATGGTGCCGAGCATGCGGAACGGCCCGGCTTCGACTTGCGGCGGTTTAACGTGCTTGAGCACGAGATCGAACAAAGGCGCCATCGACTCTTTGGGGCCTTCGAGCACCGGCGCCATCCAGCCTTCCTTGGCCGAGCCGTAAAGGATCGGAAAGTCGAGCTGCTCGTCTGACGCATCAAGCGCGGCAAAAAGATCGAACACTTCGTTGACGACCTGGACCGCACGCGCGTCGGCGCGGTCGACCTTGTTGATCACAACGATCGGCTTCAATCCCATCTTGAGCGCCTTGGAGACCACGAATTTGGTCTGCGGCAAGGGCCCTTCGGCGGCGTCGACCAGAACCAACGCGCCGTCGACCATATTCAGGATGCGCTCGACCTCACCGCCGAAGTCGGCGTGGCCCGGCGTGTCGACGATATTGATGCGCGTATCTTTCCAGACCACGGAAGTGGCCTTCGCCAGAATGGTAATGCCGCGCTCACGCTCGAGATCGTTGGAGTCCATTGCGCGCTCGACCACGCGCTGGTTCTCGCGGAACGCACCCGACTGCTGCAGCAGCCGATCGACCAGCGTGGTTTTGCCGTGGTCGACATGGGCAATGATGGCGACGTTTCGAAGATCCATTGCAAGTTCCAGAAATCAAAGCGCGGGCCCGGTGGGGCCCGCGACGCGGCGCGTTTGCGGCGCAATATAGTCACGCGCTGCGCGGATGCAACCGCTCTTCAGAAGCGTGCCACCGCAAGGTAAATCAGGCATTTAGCCGAGGATCGGATCGAGGGTTTTCGTCCAAAGCGAGCGATCGTCGGCATCCTTCAACGTGACGGTCATCTGTTGGTTGGGCCCGTCTATCGCAATATGGCCGAAGAACTGCAGCCCCTCGCTTGGCGGCAAATTTTGACCCTGCTCCTTGCTCGGTGCTTTCACGTAAACCAGCTGCGGCCCGAACGTCTTGTCGAGTGCATTGGGACCGAACGTACCCGCATGGATCGGACCGCTGACGAACTCCCAGAACGGATCGAAGTCCTGGAATGCGGCCTTGTTCGGATCATAGTAGTGAGCCGCCGTGTAGTGCACGTCCGCCGTGATCCAAACCGTGTTGTGAACTCCCGCGCGCTTGATGAATGACAGCAAGTCGGCGATTTCGAGCTCCCGCCCACGCGGCGGCCCGTCATCGCCCTGCGCTACGGCTTCGACACCCCACTTGCGCGCACCGTCATAGACGACCAACAGGCTGATCGGCATGTCCGCTGCAATCACTTTCCAGGTGGCGCGTGAGTTGACGAGTTCGCGTTTGAACCAGGCGAGCTGCGCGGGGCCGAGAAAATAGGCCGCGGCGCCGTAGGTTTCCTCTTTGCCCTCCGCATTTGGTCCGCGATAGGTGCGCATGTCGAGCATGAACACGTCGAGCAGAGGCCCATACGATATCTTCCTGTAAACCCGCCCAGGTTCGACGAGCGTTTCACGCATGGGTATGTATTCGTGAAACGCCCGACTCGCGCGCGCGGCGAGGATTAGCGAATTCTTTTCGACATATTTCCTTGCGGCCAGTTCGGCGCGAGTCATTTGCTCGCCGGGCCACCAGTTGTTGAAGACTTCGTGGTCATCCCACTGTGAAAATAAGGGAACTTGCGCGGCAAAGGCACGAAGGTTCTTGTCGAGCAGGTTGTATTTATAGGCTCCGCGGAACTCGGCGAGGGTCTCAGCCGCCTTCGATTTGTCCTCCGTGACGATGTTCTTCCAAACCTCGCCATTCGGCATTTTTTGCTCAGCCGCGATGGGGCCGTCGGCATAGATATTGTCGCCGTTGTGAATGAAGAAATCCGGGCGACTTTTCAGCATGGTTGCGTAGGTGCGCATACCGCCGCGCGATTCATCGATTCCCCATCCCTGGCCAGCCGTGTCGCCGGACCAAACGAAATTAATCGGACGACGATCGTTTGGTGCGGTACGGAATCTGCCGACTTGCGGCTCCCCACTGATCGTTGGCGAGGCCAGGTCCTGGAATCTCACGCGGTAAAAGATGTCCTGAGCGGCCGGCAGATTCTCAACCAGCAGCTTCGCGGTAAAATCGGTTTCCGGCAGGGCATCGACGAACGCTCCGCTATGAATGTCCTTGAAACTTTCGGTGGTCGCGATCTCGACGAACATTCGCGAGGGCCGATCAGTGCGCGCCCATACCACGCCAGAGTCTGTGGAAACATCGCCCGACTGGACGCCGTGCGTAATGACGGGGCGATCGCCAGCCCGGCTAATGAAGGGACGAGCGATACCGCCGATAAGGTTGAAAGTTGTTGCGGCCGCGCTGGATGCGAGGAACCGCCGCCGTGTAGTTTTCGAGCCGATGCGTATCGTCATGCGAGCCTCCGCTTTTGACTCAGGCGCAGGAGGTTGCTTTTAGCCGCTGACAAAGCGCCGACGGCTACATGACGGGACGATGACAAAGTGGACAAGTCAAGCTGTTCAGGCGCCTGCGGGACGGCTCCACGGTCCTAGCCGGACGCCTCCAGGCAACGCTTGCTGCAGCATCATCATTTCAGCGATGGTTTCGCTTGTGACGAGCCCTGTCAGCTTGCCGGCCGCATCCGTGATGCCCACGGCGGGAGCCGATTTCTGCTGCAACAGCTTGAAGGCCTGTTCCAGGGTCACGCGGTGGCTGATGGTAGGAAGATTGGCCGTCATTGCGTCCGACACCCGCGCTTCAGCGCCGTGCGTCTTGATGGCGCGAAACAAATCGGCGCGACCGAGCACGCCGACCGGTTTGCCGAAGTCGTCAACCACGGGAAATTCGCTTTGGCTCGTCTGCAGCAATGTCTGCACGGCTTCGTCGATATGCGCGTGCGGGGATAAGGTCGCAAACTGCGTCATCATGGCGTAGGTCACCGGCACTCCGCGCGAGGCCGCCCGCAACGCCACCATATGCGCTTCCGATGATGCCGCGAGATAGACGAAAATGGCGATGAAGATCAGGATCGGATTGAACATCAGCCCAATAAAGCCGAGTGCAAAGGCGACGAACTGGCCGATTGAGGCGGCAATCTCTGTGGCGCGCACGTAGCCGAAACGGCTCGCCAGCAAGGCACGAAGCACGCGACCGCCGTCCATCGGGAAGGCGGGAATCATGTTGAAGAGCGCAAGAAAAAGGTTCACCGACGCGAGCCGATCGACGAGCGGAATTCCCACATTATCTATGGCTGCGGCCGCATGCGTATGCAGTCCGGCGCCAAAAAGATATACCAGCATGCCTGCGATGACGACGTTGACCAGTGGGCCTGCAATAGCAATGAGGAATTCTTCCCACGGCTCTTCCGGGATCCGTTCGAGTTGAGCCACCCCGCCGATCGGCAGCAGCGTTACATATGGCGTTGGCACGCCGAAGGCGCGGGCGGTGAAGATGTGCCCGAACTCGTGCAGGAGAACGCAGAGGAACAGGAGAACCATGAACGTGAGGCTATTCCACGCCGTGGCGGCGCCGCCCGACGCGTAACTTGCTGCAAAGATCCAGGCGAGAAACAGGAGGAAGGTGAGGTGGACGCGAACGACGGTGCCGGCCACTCTGCCGATGTTCAGAGACCAGGACATGAAAGCCTCGTATGGTCGGGATCTATATCTATGAGGTAATATCAACAGTAACGTATTGCGAGCCGCCGCGTTCGGTAAGGAGCCAGTTCGTAAATGGGAGACAGCTACGCCAGGGTGAAAGTTGCTGCGGTGCAGGCCGCTTCGGTCTTTCTTGATCGCGAGCGTTCGACAGAAAAAGCCTGCAGCCTGATTCGCGAGGCGGGAAAGAACGGCGCCCGCGTGATCGGATTTCCGGAAGGATTCATTCCTGCGCACCCGGTCTGGTACCATCATCACGCGGCGACCGGTGCCGTCGCGAACCGGCTTGCGGTCGAGTTGTTCAAGAACGCCGTCGAAATTCCGGGCGCGGAAACCGAGGCCCTGTGCGCGGCGGCGCGCGCGGCTGACGCTTACGTCGTTGTCGGGGTCTGCGAAAAACTGCCGCAGACCACAGGTACCATGTTCAACACGCAGGTCTATATCGGTCCGGACGGCAGGTTAATCCGCAAGCATCAGAAAATCATGCCGACGGTCGGCGAACGTCTTGTGCACACCGGTGGCTATGGCGATACGTTTGGAGCGTTTGCCAGCGAATTTGGGCCGATGAGTGCTCTGATATGCGGCGAGAATTCCAATCCACTCGCCATTTTTGCACTGATCGCCGAAGGCACTCGGATTCACGTCATGAGTTGGCCGAACCACTTTCCGACCAGCGGCGATCCGCTGCGCAATCGCGTGGCTGTGGACTCCCAAGCTTTCGCGCAAATGAGCAAGGCCTTTGTGATTTCGGCCTGTGGAACCGTCGACGAACGCATGATTGAAATGCTGGAGGCCGGTCCTGCGGGCGAGAAATTTTTGCGTGATCCGAATTGCTGCGGTGGCTCGTTGATTGTGGATCCGTTGAGCCGCATCATCGCCGGCCCGATGGGGGCGGAGGAAGGCATCCTGTACGCGGAATGCAATCTCGACCTCGGCATTCAGATGAAGCTTCGGCACGATTTTGCAGGCCATTACAACCGACCCGACATCTTTCACCTGCACATCAACCGCGCGGCGCCGCAACTTTACTCTGTGCATGGCGTTGAGACGCAGACTGCTTTGCCTGACGTTGATGCAGTTCCCGCGCTTCCGGCCCAGGCGCCGAGGCTAGAGTCGCCGGAGAACACCGACTTGTCCGGTGGAGCTCGGATGATACCAGGCGAATAGAAGCGGCAAAGACATGCAAAGCGAGGCTCGGCCATGAGCGGCAAACTTACGGGTGAAGCCCGCAAATCAGCGCTGGCGGGACTCAAGGACTGGTCGGAGGCGGCGGGCCGCGATGCCATCACAAAGAAATTCGTGTTCAAAGACTTCAACCAAGCCTTCGGCTTCATGTCCCGTGCGGCGCTGGTCGCGGAAAAAATGGACCACCACCCGGAGTGGTTCAACGTCTATAAGACCGTGGAAGTGACCCTTTCGACGCACGATGCCGGCGGTTTGACCGATCGCGATGTGAAACTTGCCGAGGCAATGGACAAAATTGCCGAATAGCGTGGCTTGCATACGCCCGAACAACCAACCACATAATTGACCATGAGAAACTCGTCGGCAGAGGCGGTATTCGGCGATCGCGAAAGCGACGAATCATCGTTGCGGCGCCGGTTCTGGCGCAAGCTGCAAAGTGTTGCTGCATCGGTTCCCTTCGCCGAGGAACTGCTCACCGCCTACTATTGCGCCTTCGACCAGAAGACGCCGACGTCGGTGAAGGCGACGCTGCTGGGCGCGCTTGCCTATTTCGTTATGCCTGTCGACGCAATCCCGGACTTTCTGCCGGTGCTCGGCTTCACCGATGATGCGGCCTTTCTTGCCGCAGCAATCAAGCTGGTCACCGATCACATTCGCCCTGAGCATCGAGACGCCGCACAGCGGGTTCTCGCCGATCTCAAATAGCGCAGGCGGCGACGCGTTAGGGCCGCAGGATCACTTTCCCCATAACTTGCCTCGCGGCAATCGCCTTGAGAGCGGTCGGCCCGTCCGCCAGCGAATAGATCGCGTGAATATGCGAGGACAATTTGCCGTCCACGCACCACCTCAACAATTGCTCGGTGTTCGCACGATGACCTTGCGGATCGCGATTCATCCATGATCCCCAAAACACGCCAATCACATCGCAGCCCTTGAGCAGAACGAGGTTGAGCGGCAGCTTAGGAATGTCGCCGGCGGCAAAGCCGACCACGAGAAAGCGACCCTGCCACGCGATTGAACGCAATGCGGGCTCCGTATAGGGGCCGCCGACCGGATCGTAGATGACGTCCGCGCCACGGCCATCGGTTAACCGGCGAAGCGCTCCCTTCAGATCATCTCTTCCGTAGTTGATCGCATCATCGGCGCCGTGCTTGCGCGCAAACTCCAGCTTTTCGTCGGATGACGCGCAGGCGATGACCCGCGCATTCATCAGGTTGCCGAGTTCGACCGCTGCAAGGCCGGCGCCGCCGGATGCTCCGAGGACTGCGAGCGTCTCGCCGGCGCGCAACCGGGCGCGATCCTTGAGCGCATGAAGCGTGGTTCCGTAGGTGATGCAAAGTCCCGCCGCGCGGTCGAAATCGAGTGCATCCGGTATCTTGACAAGCTTGCCGACGGGGGCCGCGATTAGCTCGCGGGCCGCACCATGCGTAAGGCAACCGATGACGCGGTCGCCGACCTCCAACTCGTTTACTCCGGGTCCGATGCTTTCGACAGTTCCGGCGAACTCCGCAGCAGGCGAAAACGGCAGCGGCGGTTTGGTCTGATACTTGTTGGCAATGATCAGTGTGTCAAAAAAATTAAGCGCAGCGGCCTTGATGCGTACAACGGCTTCACCCGACGCAGCAACGGGATCGGGGATGTCTGCCAGAACGAGATCGTCCGGAGTCCCGTGGCGGGTGCAGAGCAGGGCTTTCATGGCTTCGATCGGTCGATTGCATCAAGCTGAAACGGTTGACGAAACGCTCGCAGGCGGCGGATTGCCGCCTTCACATTGCCGACATTCGCCGGTAATGGGCTAATATCAAGCGATTCTTTATGGGGGCGGCTCAACAACCGTCAATATCACCGGTAGACCCGATGAATAAGACCGCATTGTTTCGCACTCTTGTTGTGCTGATGTTGCCCGCTCTATGTGCGACATCGGCCTCTGCGCAACAAAAGAAAGCCGCTGCAAGTCCGACAGATCAAGCCGTTCTCCTCGGTCAATTTGGCGACTGGGGCGCGTACAGGGCGTCTCCCGGCGGCAAGAAGATCTGCTTTGCACTTTCCAAGCCGACTTCCGCGACCACAGAACCCGCCGGGCGTAATCGTGATGCCTCATATGCATTCGTATCGACGCGGCCATCTGAAAAGGTGAAGAACGAGGTGTCGGTAATCGTCGGTTATCCTCAAAAGCCCGGTCATGAGGCGACGGCCGCGGTTGGCTCAGCAACTTACGCCATGTACACGCAGAATGACGGAGCCTGGGTCAAAAATGCCGCCGAAGAGGCTCAAATGGTCGATGCCATGCGTAAAGGCGCTGACCTGGTGATCAAGAGCGAGTCGGGCCGCGGTACCAAGACGACGGATACTTACTCGCTCAAGGGAATCGCCCAGGCCCTCGACCGGGTTGCGGAAGAGTGCAAGTGACCCGCCATCAGGCTTTGCCAGGCCGCGCCAGAGTGGCAAGACCAGTCAATCCAGCTTAGATAGACTGCGATTTGCCATTGTGGCTGCCGGAAACCCGGCCGAGAAGCCAGCTGACATGACCCTGACGCTGCAAGGCGCCGAGCCTATCGAGAAGACGCCGCTCGAGCGCTATGTGGCGCCCGAGAAGCCGTCACTCGTCGGCATGACGCGCGCGGAGCTCGCCGCCGCACTCGGCAGCGTGGGCGTTCCGGATGCGCAGCGCAAGATGCGCGTGCAACAGCTCTGGCACTGGATGTATTTCCGCGGCTTCACGTCTTTCGAAAATATGACGAGCGTGTCGAAAGAACTGCGTACGGCCCTGGCGGACCGTTTTACGCTTGCGCGGCCGGAGGTCGTCGCCGAGCAGGTCTCTGTCGACGGTACGCGCAAATGGCTGCTTCGTTTGCCAGGCGAAGTGCAGGGAGAGCGTCCGCACGAGGTTGAGTGCGTTTACATTCCGGACACCGAACGTGGCACGCTGTGCGTGTCGAGTCAGGTTGGCTGCACGCTCAATTGCACATTTTGCCATACCGGGACACAACGCCTGGTGCGCAATCTCACTGCCGGTGAAATTGTCGGCCAGGTGATGGCCGCGCGCGATCGTCTGGGAGACTGGCCGGGCGGAACGCGGCCGACCGACGGCGTCGTGCCAAGCGGCGATCGTTGCGTCACCAATATCGTGATGATGGGCATGGGCGAGCCGCTCTATAATTTCGAAGCGGTTCGCGATGCACTGCTCATTGTAGCGGACGGCGAGGGCATCGCCATTTCCAGACGCCGCATCACGCTTTCGACGTCGGGGGTCATACCGAATATTCAGAGAACCGGGTCGGAAATCGGCTGCATGCTGGCGGTATCGTTGCACGCGGTGCGTGATGAACTGCGCAATGAACTGGTACCGCTCAACCGGAAATATCCGATCGGGCAATTGCTCGAAGCGTGCCGCAACTATCCCGGGGTCTCGAATGCCAAGCGCATTACATTCGAATACGTGATGCTCAAGGATGTAAACGATTCGATCGACGATGCGAAAGCGCTGGTGCGGCTGCTGAAGGGAATACCCGCCAAGATCAATCTCATTCCTTTCAATCCATGGCCGGGCACGCGGTATGAATGCTCGGATTGGGAACAGATCGAAAAGTTCTCACAGGTCGTTTTCGATGCCGGTTATGCTTCGCCGGTTCGAACGCCGCGCGGGCGCGACATTTTGGCCGCCTGCGGTCAGCTAAAGAGCGCAACCGAGAAGCTTTCGGCCCGGGAACGCATGGCGTTACGCGCTATGGCAATGACAGACTGAATTTCCTGGGTCTGAAACCTGGGCGCCCTTTCCCGCGTTACCCGGACACACCTCCGCCTGCCCCGCGCTTGCCGCGGGTGCCGACGGGTCCCTTAGGGGGCGCGTAACCGAGAAAGCCTCGGTTTTGCATGGAGGTTCCCATGAAAAGAAATCAAGCGATCGGCGATGTCCTCAACCTCATCCTTGCGGTCTGGTTGTTTCTGTCGCCGTGGATCGTCGGGTTCGCGTCGATAATGCCGGCTGCCTGGACGGCGTGGCTGAGCGCCATTGCGATCGCCATTTTCGCGGTCGCTGCCCTTTCGGCTTTCGCCGAATGGGAGGAGTGGATCAATCTCATTCTCGGCATATGGGTTTTGGTCTCGCCTTGGGTCGTCGGCGTTGCGGCAAACCAGGCCCCGAAGGTGGTGCTCTTCCTGACCGGTCTCGCTGTCGCGATTATTGCGGCTGTGGAGCTGTGGACAATGCGCCGTGCGCCGCCCAGAGCAACGACCGCCTGAGCCGAAATCGCGGACAAAAAGCCGGGTATCAAAGCCCGGCTTTTTTACTCGCGCATTTGCCTGGACATTTCTGGTATTAGATTCGGTGCCGGGTTTGTCCCGCAGGCAGGACATTGCATGTCTTTCATTGGCCGGATCATTGTCATTATTTTCGCACTTCTTCTCGCCATAATGGTTGCAGGCATCACGATCGCGATCGGGATCGTTGCCCCGGACTGGGCAGGCGTTGATTCCGATCCATTCGAGCGCGTTGCGTTTTTTGTAGTTGCGTTCTTCGCCACCAGTTTCGTCGGCGCGGTCGCGATATTGCCGGCCGCGGTTGTGATTTTGATCTCGGAAGCGGCAAACCTGCGAAGCTTTATCTACTACGGCGTTTGCGGGGCGCTTGTTGCACTTGTGTCCTATTACTTGTCGGACATATCAGTGCAGCTTGAAAACACGACAGATGTACCGCCCGTCGCGAATGCTTTGCAACTTGCGGCGGCGGCCGGAATAATCGGCGGATTGGTCTATTGGCTGATCGCGGGCCGCAATGCCGGGCATTGGCGTGAAAAGCGCCTGCCTTCCGCCTGATCGTCGATTAAGCAGGATCAGCTTTCTATTTTCCGGCGTGTCGGGTAGACGAGCCGCATGAACCGGACCGAGCTATTGATTGCGCTCGCAATCGCCATTGTCACTGGCCTGCTATTCGGATTCTACCCCGGCCTGGACCTTGCAGTCGCCGGATATTTCCACACGTTCGAAGATAACAACCACAACATGTTCGCGCTCCGTCTCTATGCGCCGCTGATGCGGATGCGTGACACCGGGCTTTGGATCGGTACCGCCCTGGTGGCTCCGGCGGTTGGCGCGCTGATCATCAAGCTGCTGCTGCCCCGCCGCAAAATGCTGATGTCGGGCCGGGCGGTCGTGTTTCTCATTGCCACCATGGCGCTGGCTCCCGGGCTGCTCGTGAATGGCGTGCTGAAGGATCACTGGGGCCGGCCCCGGCCGATCGACGTGACCCAGTTTGGCGGAAATCAGAATTTCGTGGCCTGGTGGGATCCGCGGGGAGACTGCCCGTCCAATTGTGCGTTCGTCTCGGGCGACGTTGCAGGTGCGGCCTGGACGATTGCGCCCGCTGCGCTCGCGCCCGCACAATGGCGTGCACTTGCCTATACCGCGGCGCTCGCACTCACCGCCGGCATGGCCGCTGTCCGCGTAATGGCAGGCGCGCATTTTCCGTCGGACGTCATCTTTGCCGGCGTATTCACCTTTTTGATTATCTGGATCACGTACGCTGTTGTGTACCGCTGGCGCCGCACAAGGTTTTCAGACGAAGACGTCGAGCGGGCGCTCGAGCGCGTGGCCATGCCTGGCTACAATCTTATTGCCGGCCTGTTCGGCGCGAGCCAAAAGCCAAAATAAAAAGTCGTTAACGAGGACGCGCTTTGCGACGCTGCTCTTTCGCCCTATAGTCCCGCCGCAATTTTCCATTCCAGCAGTTGTCCAATGTCCAACGGCAAGACCAAAAAAAGCGTCAAGAAAATCGTGCTCGCCTATTCCGGCGGGCTCGACACTTCGATCATTCTGAAATGGTTGCAGACCACGTATGGATGCGAAGTTGTGACTTTCACTGCCGATCTGGGGCAGGGCGAAGAGCTCGCGCCCGCGCGCGAAAAGGCGCTGCTTCTCGGTATCAAGAAGGAAAATATCTTCGTCGAAGATCTGCGCGAGAAATTCGTGCGCGACTACGTTTTTCCGATGTTCCGGGCCAACGCGCTCTACGAAGGACAATATCTGCTGGGAACGTCGATCGCGCGGCCGCTGATCGCCAAAAAACAGATCGAAATCGCCGAGAAAGTAGGCGCCGATGCCGTTGCGCACGGCGCCACCGGCAAAGGCAATGACCAGGTTCGGTTCGAGCTGACGTATTACGCGCTCAAACCCGATGTGACCGTGATCGCACCGTGGCGTGAATGGGATCTTACTTCCCGCACGAAATTGATTGAGTTTGCCGAAAAGCACCAGATTCCGATCGCGAAGGACAAGCGTGGCGAAGCGCCGTTCTCGGTTGATGCCAATCTGTTGCACACATCATCGGAAGGAAAGGTGCTCGAAGACCCCGCGCACGAAGTGCCGGACTATGTGTTCTCGCGCACGCTCGATCCGGAAAAGGCTCCCGACAAGCCGACCACGATCACCATCGATTTCGAGAAAGGCAATCCGGTCGCGATCGACGGGAAAAAGCTCACTCCTGCTGCTTTGCTGAAGCAGCTTAACGATCTTGGAAAAGCGAACGGCATCGGTCGGCTTGATCTCGTCGAGAACCGGTTCGTTGGCATGAAGTCCCGCGGCATGTACGAGACGCCAGGCGGAACGATCCTGCTGGCGGCGCATCGCGGCATCGAGTCAATCACACTCGACCGCGGTGCCGCCCATCTTAAAGACGAGCTGATGCCGAAATATGCCGAGCTCGTCTACTACGGCTTCTGGTTCACGCCAGAGCGCGAAATGCTGCAAGCCGCGATCGACAAGAGCCAGGAGCTGGTGAGCGGCACCGTCAGGCTCAAGCTCTACAAGGGCAACGTTTCCGTTGTCGGCCGCGAGAGCAAATACTCGCTTTACGACCAGGACCTGGTGACCTTCGAAGAAGGGGCCGTCGCCTATGATCATCGCGACGCCGAAGGCTTCATCAAACTCAATGCGCTGCGGCTTCGCACGCTTGGACAGCGGCGACGCAAATTCAAGCTCGAGTGAACGGGATGCGTCCGGTATCACGATTTCCGGCAAGCGCGTGCCTGCTTTCGGCTCTCGCGGTGGCGTTGATCGGCTGCTCCAGCAGCAGCAGCAAGCAGGTAGAGGAAAATCCCAATATTTTTCCGGCCGACTACAAGAACGAGATTCTGCTGACGATGACCAACACACTCGAAGATCCGACCAATATTCGAGGCGCGTACATCAGCGAACCGGCATTGCGGGCGGCCGGCAAGGATGAACGATACGTCGTCTGTGTCCGTTCGGATTCACGCAATGCCAACAGACATTATACAGGGAGCAAAGATCGCATCGGCTACTTTTATGCAGGACATCTCAACCAGCTGGTCGAGGCGACGAAGGAACAATGCGGCAATGCCGCCTACAAACCTTTTCCGGAGCTGGAACAGCTGTGTCAGGCCAAGAAATGCGTATAGTGCGCTCAGTACGCGTTTTCGCCGGCTATCTGGGTCGGATCGGGCTGCATGAAACGCGGTTCAGGTGTTAAGGGCAAATTACGCCGCTTCTTGTTTTCGATCTCATCGACGGCCTTCTGCATCTGGACAAATCGCACCGGCGTAATCGGATGATCCGTCGTGATGCGTATGGTGTCGGGATTTTCCAACGAAAGAGTACGCCAGATCTCCTCGGCGCCAACGAGGTCGTAACCGGCCCGTGCCGCGTAATAGGCGCCGACGTAGTCGGCCTCCCGCTCGAACGCGACGCTGAAAGCGCGCGTGCCAGCCTGCGAAAAAGTCCTGGAGAAGATGCCGTGCGTAGGAATTACTAGGCTCGTGACCGCGGCATCCACAGCAATTCCTCCGATCAGGCCTATAGCGGTATTTGCACGCCGCTTGGCCAGATGGCCCAGATTGGCATGCGCCAGCTCGTGTCCGATGACGAGCGCCAGCTGCGCATCCGTCGGGGCGGCCCGCAATATGCTGGAGGAAATGTAGATGGCCTCTTCGGTCGTGAATGCATTTACACTCGAATCGACTTGAAGCTCGATGGGAATTGCGCAGGCAACGACCGGGACAATGGTGCGCATTGTATCGATACCGTCGCGCCGCACCTGCGCTTGAATCGGCCGTACGCCGTTGTTCCGGACGAAGCTGCCGATCCATCCAGCAGTATGATCGCGCGGGATCGGCTCATTGTTGAACGTCAGGAGCTGATCGCCAGGTTTGATGCCTGCGGCCGCGGCAGGCGAATTGTCGGCAACGTTGAGCACGGTCGCGGTCGACCAGCTTACCGAAAGCACCTGGTGGACGAAGGAACGATATTTGCGCGGCAAGCTCGGTACCGTGCCTGCAACAAGGCCGATCTGCGCCCACGCCCAGCTCTTGCAATCATCGCGGTTGGCCACGCGCAGCCGGAAAGCGACACTATCGACTCGGTTTAGCTGTGCAAAATAAATGCGCAGCTGGGTGGTCTGCAGCTTGCGCTGCTCGGACTCGACCTCACTGGCCGACAGTGGTGGCAGCTTTGAGATTGGACCACAGGCCGCGCACAGCGCGCACAGCACTAGAAACCCGACGCCACGCACGAAAAAACCCCGCGAAGGAGGGCAACCTGCATTACTCAAATTCGTGCTTCAAGCGGCGTTCGTATGACTTTCAGAAAAATTGGTCCGACATCATCCCTTTAGTTGAGTAACGGGATAGGAAATGTCGCCGAGCACAACAAAACTCACCCGCCGTGGGCGCGATGAGTGCAGCGTCAAACGTCGGGCTTTGACTGTACGAAGGACGCGTTAGAGCTGCCGGTCAACCAGTGCCTTTTTCAACGTGGCGATTTCTTTGGCCGGGTTTAGTCCTTTCGGACAGGCTTTTGAGCAATTCAGAATCGTATGGCAGCGATAAAGCCGGAACGGATCCTCGAGATTGTCCAGACGCGCTCCTGTTGCTTCGTCGCGGCTGTCCTGGACCCAGCGGTTAGCCTGCAGGAGTGCCGCGGGCCCAAGGTAGCGATCCGAATTCCACCAATAGCTCGGGCAGGCTGTCGAGCAGCAGGCACACAAAATGCATTCGTACATCCCATCGAGCTTGGCGCGGTCCTCGTGCGACTGTCGCCATTCCTTCTCGGGTGTGGGCGTTGACGTCTGCAGCCATGGCTCGATCGAAGCGTATTGCGCGTAGAAGTTATTCAGGTCGGGCACTAGGTCTTTCACCACTGGTTGGTGCGGCAGCGGATAGATTTTCACGGGGGACCGGGCATCGTCGATCGCTTTGGTGCAGGCAAGCGTGTTTGTGCCATCGATATTCATTGCGCAGGAGCCGCACACGCCCTCCCGGCACGAACGGCGGAAGGTCAGGGTCGGGTCGACGTTGTTCTTGATCCAGATCAGTGCATCAAGAACCATCGGACCACAGTCGTCGCGGTCGACATGGTAGGTATCGATGCTCGGATTCTGGCCATCGTCCGGGTTCCACCGGTAGATGCGGAATTCAGTGAGATGAATGGCATGTGCCGAGCGTGGCCACGTCCTGCCTTCGGTAATTTTGGAATTGCGCGGGAGCGTAAATTCGACCATGACAAATTTCCGTCAGTAGACGCGGGCCTTCGGTTCGACGTAGGCGACGTCGTTCGTGAGCGTGTATGCATGCACCGGACGATAATCGAGCTTGACGCCACCCTTCGCATCCATCCACGCCAGCGTATGCTTCATCCAATTCTTGTCATCGCGCTGCGGAAAATCCTCACGCGCGTGTGCGCCCCGGCTTTCGGTGCGGTTTCTTGCCGAATCCATCGTGACGACCGCCTGCGCAACAAGGTTGTCGAGTTCGAGCGTCTCGATCAGATCTGAATTCCAGATCAGGGACCGGTCAGTCACGTGAACGTCGGCCATTCCTTCATAGACGTCGTGAATGCGCTTATGGCCCTGGTTCAGCACCTCCCCGGTGCGGAACACCGCACAGTCTTCCTGCATCACGCGCTGCATGTTGAGACGCAGCTTGGCGGTCGGCGTACCGCCGGATGCATTGCGAAACCGGTCAAGTCGGGTAAGCGCAAGCTCGGCGGAATCGTTCGGTAATGGCTGCTGCTTTTCGCCGGGAGTCAGTATTTCGGCGCAGCGCAGCGCGGCGGCGCGGCCAAAAACAACCAGATCGATCAAAGAGTTGGAGCCAAGCCGGTTGGCGCCGTGCACCGACACGCAGGCGGCCTCGCCAAGCGCCATCAGGCCGGGAATTACGGCGTCATCGCCGCCGTTTTTCTTGGTCAGCGCCTCGCCGTGATAATTCGTGGCGATGCCACCCATGTTGTAGTGCACGGTGGGAAGTACCGGTATTGGCTCGCGCGTGACATCGACATTGGCAAAGATACGCGCGGTCTCGCTGATACCGGGCAGCCGCTCGTGCAGCACGGCGGGATCGAGATGGTCGAGGTGCAGGAAAAGATGATCCTTTTCCTTGCCTACGCCGCGGCCTTCGCGAATTTCAACGGTCATCGCGCGTGAGACGACGTCGCGCGAGGCGAGATCTTTTGCTGAAGGCGCATAGCGCTCCATGAAGCGCTCGCCTTCAGAATTGACCAGATAGCCGCCTTCGCCGCGTGAGCCTTCGGTGATGAGGCACCCGGCCGGATAAATTCCGGTCGGGTGAAATTGCACGAACTCCATGTCCTGTAGCGGCAATCCTGCACGCAGCACCATCGCATTGCCGTCCCCGGTGCATATGTGCGCCGACGTACAGGAGAAATAGGTACGTCCGTAACCACCGGTGGCAAGGATCGTCATATTGGCGGCGAACCGATGCACCGAGCCGTCATCCATGTTGAGTGCGACGACGCCGCGGCAGCGGCCTTCATCATCCATGATTAAATCGATTGCAAAATATTCGACGTAGAATTCCGCGGAATGACGCAGCGCCTGGCCGTACATCGTGTGCAGCATGGCGTGGCCGGTACGGTCGGCGGCGGCGCAGGTGCGCTGTGCCGTGCCTTTGCCATAGTGCGTGGTCATGCCGCCGAAAGGACGCTGATAGATTTTTCCGTTGTCCTCGCGCCGTGAAAAGGGAAGGCCCCAGTGTTCGAGTTCGTAAACTGCGGCCGGCGCGTTGCGGCAGAGATATTCGATGGCGTCCTGATCGCCGAGCCAGTCGGCACCTTTGACGGTGTCGTACATGTGCCAGCGCCAGTCGTCCTCGCCCATGTTGCCGAGCGCGGCCGCGATTCCACCCTGTGCGGCCACGGTGTGCGATCGCGTCGGAAACACCTTGGTGATGCATGCCGTGCGCAGTCCGGCCTCGCTGCAGCCTACGACCGCGCGCAGCCCAGAGCCGCCGGCACCGACAACGACCACGTCATAGCTGTGATCCTCGATTTGATAGGAGCGGCCGTTGATAGCGGGAGCACCATTCGATTTTCCATTCGTCGCCATGTTCAGACTCCGAACGAGAGTTTCAGAATGGCGAAGATGGATGCCAGGCTGACCGCAAAGACAAAAAACGTGTTGGCCATCAGGCTCAGCAACTTCCATTTCTCGTCATGCACGTAATCGAGAATGATTTCCTGCATGCCGATCCACATATGGTACGCGGTACTGATGATGAACAGCAGCACGGTGATCGAAACGATCGGCGAAGCAAGAATCTGTACAACCGCGGCATGGCTGCGCCCAAGCAATGCCGTGATGATGAGCAGCAATCCGATGGTCAGCGGAATGCCCGCAACCGATGTGACACGCTGATGCCAGAACTGTCCGGTGCCCGAGCGGGCCGGTCCCAGTCCACGCACGCGTCGAATGGCAGTCCGCATATACGGGGTTTCTCTCATCGCGGGCCCCCCATCACGAGATAGCCCACGACCCATATTATGAGCGTGAGCGTAATTGAACCGACGAGTGTCGCGAGCGTGAGCAATTCACGCTCCGCCGGCTCCAGCCCGTGGAGGGTGTCCCAGATCAAATGGCGCACGCCACCAAGCATGTGATGGATAAGCGCCCACGTATAGCCGAACAGAATGAGCTGACCGACAATGCTGCCCATGAACCATTCAAAGGACGAATAGGCGTTCGGCCCGCTGGCAGCGGCGATAAGCCACCAAGCCAACAGCAGCATTCCAAAATATAGAGCGGCGCCGGTGATACGATGGACAATGGACATCACCATCGTCAGCATCGGCCAGTAGATCTGCAGGTGAGGGGACAGAGGCCGCACCCGGGCGCCTGATGCGCCTTCCACTTCAAATTCGGACATCATCAGCCTCCGCAAACCTGTGCCTGCTCCGATGTCGCGCCTTGCTTACGCAATTACGCCTGATGAGCGCGTCATTGCACGGTGTCAGGACCGGTGCCCGCAAGGGACGCATGTGCAAACATTTCCCCTTGACCTGCTCCCACAAGTCGCTACTTCATAATTGACGAAGCTTGAACCCGAAAATAGCCCGGTGCAATCTGCTTTTTATGTAGCCTGCCTTCGCGAAACAAGAAGGTAGCCCAATGCGCTTCGATTTCACGGACCTCAATCTGTTCCGGCATATCGTCGAGGCGGGCAGCATCACGCACGGCGCGGAACGCTCCAACCTGGCGCTGGCGGCCGCCTCGACCCGTATCCGCAAAATGGAACTTGCGTTTGGCACTCCGCTGCTGGTTCGCGGCCGCGCCGGCGTGAAACCAACCCCGGCAGGCCGTACCCTGCTGCAGCACGCGCGTGGAATTCTGGCGCAGACCGAACGCCTGCAGGAGGATCTCTCGCCCTATGCCCGCGGACTCGCAGGGCAGGTTCGCGTGCTCTCGAACACGAATGCGCTGACCGAATTTCTTCCCGAAACGCTGAGTTCGTTCCTGATGGCCTATCCGGATATCAGCGTCGACCTCGAGGAGCGGCTGAGCGACGAGATCGTCGGCCTGATTGCGGAAGGCCATGCCGACATCGGCATCGTCGCCGGTACCGTTGACTATGGCGGGCTCAATACATTTCCGTTTCGCAGCGATCGCTTCGTGCTTGTAGTCGCTAAAAATCATCCGCTCGCCAATCGCTCGCAGATCGGGTTCGCCGAGGTGCTCGACTACGACATGGTCGGCCTCGATCGCGCCAGCGCGATCCAACGTTTCCTTGCGGACAAGGCAAATCGAATCGGCCGGCCGCTGCGCCTGCGCGTGCAGCTGCGCAGCTTCGACGCGATATGCCGGTTGGTCGAATGCAATGTCGGCGTCGGCATCGTTCCGGAAACGACCGTGCAGCGCACCGAGCGCACCATGGCGATCAGTGCGATACGCCTCACCGATCCCTGGGCCCTGCGCGAGCTCACCATCTGTGTGCGCGACCTTGAGGTCTTGCCACCTTACGCGCGGCAGCTGGTCGATCACTTGCGTGCAAGTGCCTGATGTTGTCTCTCCAAGCTATCTCGGCATCAGCACCCAATAGTCCAGATCAAGAATGACGGCCGGATCGTATTCGTCGCCGCTCTTGAACGGAAAGTCGGGACATGGCCGGTCCCTGGTTGCGATCGTGCGCAGCCGCAGGGCACCGACATCTCTCCGATTTGGCATTTCCGCAGTGGCCAGAACTTCCGACCATGCGAAGACGGTACCGCCGGCAAACAATGGCGCAACGTGCCGGCCACCATTGATCGCTGTTACATGAAATGCATTTGCGAGTCCGTTGAATGACAGTGCGCGGGCCAGTGAAATGGCGTGACCGCCATAAATGAGCCGGCGCCCGAACCGGCCCTTGCTCTCGGCGAACTGATTGAAGTGAATGCGAGCGGTGTTTTGATAGAGCCGCGTGGCAATCTGATGCTCAGCTTCCTCGACCGTGATCCCGTCGATGTGATCGATCCTGTCGCCGGCCTTATAGTCGCCGAAGCGATGGAGGCCGCCTGCAAGTGTCGTGTCGTAAGCCGCTGCATTGATTTTCGGACATGCCACGCCGAGTTGCGCTGGCTCGACGCTCTTTGGCAGATCGGGGATTTTT
>DATBHE010000002.1:0-5314 GCA_036557605.1 Pseudolabrys sp. | reverse complement strand
CAACAGCCCCATCAGCATGCTCTCGACCAACTGGTCCTGGCCGAGCACGGACTTGCCGATGCGCGCCTTCAGCTCGAGAACGGCATCGCGCGCCGGCGACGCTTTCGCCGCCGGCGGAGCGGTTGTCGGGCTCGCTACGCGAAGATCAGCCATCGAAGCTCCAATTTGAAAGACCAGCCGGCATCGCTGCCGGCCAGTTTGCTATTTGGCGAGACTCTTCTGCAGGCTTTCGATCATCTGATCGATACTGAAGCTTGCAACTCGCTGACTGGGTGGAAACTCCTTGAAGGTCTGCAGGAAGGGTGCCACGCGCCAGACTCCGTATTGCAGGAGATACGCGTTCTTCGAAAGCCAGTCGTAGTATTGGTCGGAGACGCTGTCTGCGCGTTCCATCGGATCCATCCGGAGATGGAATGCCTTTGGTGCACGCAGGCATGTCAGCGGATTGGACCACACCTCGAAGCCGCCCGACTTACGCTGTTCGCAGAACACGACTTTGAAGTCGTTGTAGCGATAAGCAACCATGTTACCGTCATCGTCGAAGTAAAAGAACTCGCTGCGCGCCGACTTCGGTTGCTGGCCGGTCAAATGCGGAAGCTGGTTATAGCCGTCCAGGTGCACCTTGAACTGCTTACCGCCGATGGTCGTGCCTTTCACCAGGCGGTCCTTGATGTCGGCATCACCAGCCGCTGCGAGCAGCGTGGGGAACCAGTCGAGCCCGCTCACGATCTCGTTTGACACCGAACCGGGTTGGATGTGGCCGGGCCAGCGGACCATCGCCGGGGCGCGGAACGCGCCTTCCCAGTTGGTGTCTTTCTCGCTGCGGAAAGGCGTCGTCGCGGCATCGGGCCACGACCACTGGTTCGGGCCGTTGTCAGTCGTGTAGACGACGATGGTGTTGTTGGCGATGCCGAGATCGTCCACCGCCTTCAGCAGTTTGCCGACATCCTCATCGTGTTCGAGCATGCCATCGGCGTATTCGTTACCCGGCATCCCGCTGCGGCCCTGCATCGAGGGACGCACATGGGTGAACAGATGCATGCGCGTCGTATTCATCCAGGTGAAGAACGGCCGGTTAGCGCGCACCTGTCTTTGCATGAAGTCGATTGCAGCGGCGGTGGTCTCGTCGTCGATCGTCTCCATCCGCTTTCTATTGAGCGGACCGGTGTCCTCGATCTTGCCGTCGGCGCTCGCTTTCAGGACACCGCGCGGCGTGTTGGACTTGGTGAAATTCGTATCGTTTTTCGGATAGTATGGCCGCTCGGGCTCTTCTTCGGCGTTGAGGTGGTAAAGGTTGCCAAAGAACTCGTCGAAGCCGTGCTTGGTCGGCAGGAATTCGTCGCGGTCGCCGAGATGGTTCTTGCCGAACTGGCCGGTGGCATAGCCGAGCGGCTTGAGCGCCTGGGCAATGGTGATGTCGCGGTCCTGCAAGCCGACCGTCGCGCCGGGGATTCCGACTTTGCAGAGGCCGGTCCGCAGACACGCCTGACCCGTGATGAACGTCGAACGGCCGGCCGTGCAAGAGTTCTCCGCGTAGTAGTCGGTGAACATCATGCCTTCTTTGGCGATGCGGTCGATGTTCGGCGTCTTGTAGCCCACCACCCCGAACGAATAGGCGCTTAGGTTGGTTTGCCCGATGTCATCGCCGAAAATCACAAGGATGTTCGGCCGCTGTGGCTGCTGCGCGAGTGCGGGCTTCGCATCGAACATTGCGGCGCATAGTCCGATCGCTGTGGCGGCTGCAAGCATCGTGGTGCCGAACAACAGCTTGCGGACATTACGCTCGCCACTCTCGCTCTTCGTTTTTTTCTCACTGCTCATCTTGCACTCCGTTTTTATGCTCGGCGCTAAATAAAACCGGCCGGCATTGCCGCCGGCCGGTTCGGTATTAATTTTTCCCCGAGCTCACCGTGGTGATCTTCTCCATCACGTCGCCGACCGTGAAGCTCGCCGCCTTCGCACGTGGCGGGAAGTCCTTGAAGCTTTCGATATACCTCGCGACGATAGCTTGGGCCGGCACGAGGAGGAAGGTGCGATCCATCAGCCAACGCGAATATTCAGCGCTGCCGTCGCCTTTCTCGAAAGGATCGGAGCGCAAGTTGTAGAGCTTGGGTGCCCGCAGCTTAGTGAATTGGCCGGTCCAAGGTCCCAACGGAGCCTTAGAATTCAACTCCGTGTTCTGTTCCATAAAAGCTGCTTTCCAAGGGCCTACGCGCAGCGCGAGGAGATCACCATCGTCGCTCCAATAGAGGAATTCCTTGCGCGGTGACTCCTTGGTGTCGCCCTTGAAGAAGGGCAGGAGATTATATCCATCGAGGTGGACCTTGAAGCTTTTGCCGTTGAGCGTGTGGCCCTTCTTCAGTTTATCAGCGAGGTCGTTTTCATCACCGACCGCCGCAGCGAAGGTCGGGATAAAGTCCTCGTGCGCGCAGACGTCATTGACGACCGTTCCGGGCTTGATGACGCCGGGCCATCGGATCAGGCATGGGACACGAAATCCGCCTTCCCAGTTGGTTGCCTTCTCCCCGCGAAACGGAGTCGTTCCGCCATCGGGCCAGGTGAAGGCTTCGGCGCCGTTATCGGTGGTATAGACGACGACGGTGTTGTCAGCGACGCCGAGGTCGTCGACCAATTTCAACAGTTCGCCGACCATGCCGTCGTGTTCGACCATGCCGTCGGGGTAGATGCCGAGGCCCGTCTTGCCGTCCGACGCTGCTTTCAGATGCGTGTTGACGTGCATGCGCGTCGAGTTGAAGTAGCAGAACCATGGCCGGTTCGCCCGGTGCTGGCGGTTGATGAAATCCTTGGCGGCACTAAGAAACTCCTCGTCCACCGTCTCCATGCGTTTCTTGGTGAGCGGCCCGGTGTTCTCGATCTTGCCGTCGGCCGTCGCCTTCAGCACACCGCGCGGACCGAACTTCTGGCGGAACGCCGGATCCTTCGGGTAATCGGGGTTCTCCGGCTCCTCCTCGGCGTTGAGGTGATAGAGATTGCCGAAGAATTCGTCGAAGCCGTGCTTGGTCGGCAGGTGCTCGTCGCGGTCACCGAGATGGTTCTTGCCGAACTGGCCGGTGGCGTAGCCGTAGGTCTTGAGCACATCGGCGACACTTGGATCGAGCGGCCCGAGACCGAGCTCGGCGCCGGGTAGACCTACTTTGGTCAAGCCGGTGCGGATCGGCGATTGTCCGGTGATAAAGGCTGCACGCCCTGCCGTGCAGCTTTGCTGGCCGTACCAGTCGGTGAAGACCGCACCTTCCCGGCCGATGCGATCGATGTTGGGCGTGCGATAGCCCATGATCCCCATGTTGTAAGCGCTGACATTGAACCAGCCGATGTCGTCGCCCATGATGAAAAGGATATTCGGCTTGCGGCCAGCGGCTGGCTGTTGTGCCTGTGCGCGCTGCTGCGCTTGCGCGGTCCGAACCGATGCGCCTGCCGCCAGCGCCGAAGCTGCCGCCATTGTCGTACCGGCGAGCAGAACGTTGCGCCGGCTGACGTCGGTCGTATGCTGGTCGATTTTTTTGGCCATGGCCATCTCCCTGATAAAACGCTTCTGCCCTGCTGGCGTCGCCCGACACGCGCCGGTAACTTCAGTGCTGGCGCGCGGCCAGAGGCCGCGCGCACTAATCGAATTTTGAATTCAGCGCGCCGGCGCACCCGACATCATGTTCTTGATCAGGCCAACGATGAAGGTGAGAACTGCGCCAGCGACACCGCCGCCCACGGCCTGTCCGAGCAAGGCGCCGATATCTATGCCGCCCGCCGAACCGGCAAGCATCGGAATGAGCGACTGCAGAACCGTGCCGCCGGCAACACCGCCGATGGCGCCTGAGATCGAATTGCCGAACGTGCCGAGATCGTAGTCCTTGAGCGCGTTACCCGCGGCATTGCCGCCGATCGCGCCGGCGATGAGCTGGATAATGAGATTGATCAGTGTGCTTGACATGAGCGTCTCCGATCTGTCCGTTTTTGCAGACGTCTCCCCGCAGACCCCTTGTGACATCACTCGCGTTTCTTGTTTTCATGCGTCCTTGTGCACTCTTACAACGCAACGAAATCCGACATGGCTCGTTGAGGTGTCGACCGGCTGTGCATGACGTGCAGCCGGCCGGTAACGGCGGCAATAATTCGGCGCGCAGAGATGCGAGCCGCCTTTGAGAACCTTGCGCGGAATTCTGATGTTCGGTTGACAGGAATCGTAGCTGTCTGCCTCGGGGCCACCGCGCGGATTTTCCGGAATGCAGCACGCCTTCGGCGCATCGGCCTGATGCTTGGCCGAGAACCAGTCGCCGGTCCACTCCCAGACATTGCCGATCATGTCGTGCAGGCCGTAACCGTTCGCCGGAAAAGCGGTCACCGGTGACGTGCGTTTGAAGCCGGGATTCCGCTGATGCGGAAATTCGCCGTGCCAGGTGTTTGCCATCGGCCGGCTGCGCGGCATGAACTCGTCGCCCCAGGCGAACTCTGCGTCCTCGAGTCCGCCGCGCGCGGCGAATTCCCACTCGGCCTCCGTCGGCAATTCCTTTCCGGCCCAGCGCGCGTACGACAAAGCATCCGAGTATGCGACATGCACAACCGGATGATCGTCGAGCCCCTTGATGTTGCTGTCGGGACCGTAGGGATGCTGCCAGTTCGCACCCTTGAGAAACGTCCACCACTGACTCCAGTCGCGCAGATCGACGGGATGCTTCGGCGGCGTGAACACCAACGAGCCGGCGAACAGCATTTCCGGCAGCGCCCCCGGGTAGTCTTTCGGGTCGGGCGGAATCTCCGCAAAGGTCACGTGACCCGTCGCCTTCACGAATTCCCTGAATTGCCGGTTGGTGACAGGCGTACGGTCGATCCAGAAGTTGCTGACCGTCACGCGGTGGACCGGCGCTTCCTCCGGATAATGCTTGTCCGATCCCATGCGGAACGTGCCGCCGGGAATCCGGATCATGCCAGCGGTATTGGGCGCCCGACGTGCGCCTTCTCCCGCAAAGCGCGCCCCGGATTCCGTCCACGCATGCTCGCTCATACAGCGATGCTACGCGGGAATGCGACGCAATCGAGTTGGACCGTGGTCCAATATTCCCCCCGGAGCCAAAACGCGCGAGGCGACAGGGGGACGGGGAGGTGGGGGGAATGTCGCCTCGCGCATCATGAGGCCGACATCCAAATTGGATGTCTTAGCTTCACAGCTTCTGCCCGAAAAATGCTTTTGTCGATTGGACCGTGGTCCAATGCCCGCATCGCTGCATGGCCACCAAGCATTTCTGCAAGTTCAGTCACCGCCTCGTTTGGCCAACAGCCGGATGCTATAGATACCGTCCAG
>DATBHE010000001.1:0-29640 GCA_036557605.1 Pseudolabrys sp. | reverse complement strand
TGGTCTGATTACCGATTGCTGACTCCCTGACATCAGTTTTCTTCTTCCTTTTCGACGGTTTCGCCGATGATGTCGCTGACGTCGGCGTTACCTTCTTCCTCCTCCTCGATGAAGGCGGCGTCATCGAGGCTCTCGTCCATTTCAACTTCTTCTTCCTCACCCGCCGCCGTGGCATCGGCTGCTGCGGGTTTCTTGCCTTGCTGCTCGGCCTCGGCGTCCTCGAGCGAAACAAATTCGGCCTCGGCGGTCTCCGGTACGATACTTTCGGCCGGGGCCACAGATTTTGCGGCCGGAGGTGCTTCTGGACGTGCGCGCGCGGGTGCGGGCGCAACAATAGGCACGATTTTGCCCGTATAGGGTGAAATCACCGGCGTTTTGTTGAGGTCGTAAAATTTACGGCCTGTGTCGGGACAAACGCGCTTGGTGCCGAGATCAGGTTTCGCCACAATCGAGGTTCCTCGGGAAAGGTCGTGAAAATCGGTGTTTCACTTGGCTAGTTGCAGGGCCCCTGTCAATAGCTGCCGTGAACCGGGCAGCAGGATGACGACGCGCGCGGCTGCGTGGTAGGACGGCGAAGATTTTAAGGATTCCGCCGGTGACACCCCCAGAAACGCCGTTAACTGCCCGTCAAAGCGGTCCCATGCAGGGCCGCGCTCGCGTGCCCGGGGACAAATCGATTTCTCACCGCGCTCTCATCCTCGGAGCCATGACCGTCGGGGAGACCATCATCGGCGGACTTTTGGAAGGCGAGGATGTTCTTCGTACCGCCGACGTCATGCGTGCGCTCGGCGCTTCCATTGAACGCACGAATGATGCCCTCTGGCGTATCCGCGGCGTGGGGGTTGGCGGCTTCGCCAATCCCAAAGGTGTTCTCGATTTCGGCAATTCCGGCACCGGTTGCCGGCTGACGATCGGGGCGGTGGCGGGCTCGCCCGTGACAGCAACTTTTGTCGGCGACGACTCTCTGCGCAGCCGGCCGATGCGGCGCGTGCTTGATCCGCTCGAGAAGATGGGTCTCCGCGTTCTGGAGATGGCCGATGGCGGACGCTTGCCGTTGACACTGCAAGGGGCGGCCGATCCCATGCCAATTATCTATGAGCCGCCGGTTGCATCCGCCCAGCTCAAGTCCGCCGTTCTGCTCGCAGGTCTATCGGCGCCGGGCGAGACGATCGTCATTGAGGGCGAAGCAACTCGCGATCACACCGAACGACTGCTCAAGCACTTCGGTGCCAAGATCAGCAGCAAGCCGCACGGGGAGCATGGGCGCCGCATCGTGCTTAAGGGGCAGCCCGAGCTTGAGCCCGCCAACATTCTGGTACCTGCCGATCCATCGTCGGCGGCGTTTCCATTGGTTGCGGCGTTGATCGTGCCGGGTTCAGAGGTCGTTCTCGAAGCCGTGATGACAAATCCGCTGCGGACCGGACTGCTGGCAACATTGCACGAAATGGGAGCGGGCATCGAAGCAGTGGACAGGCGTGACGACGGTGGTGAGGAAGTCGCCGATCTTCGCGTTCGTACGTCGGCTCTCAAGGGCGTCGACGTGCCGCCAGAGCGTGCGCCGTCGATGATCGACGAATATCCGATTCTGGCTGTGGCGGCGTCCTGCGCGGAAGGCGTCACTCGAATGCGAGGCCTAAAAGAACTCCGTGTAAAGGAGTCCGATCGTCTCGCCGCCACTGCCGACATGTTGCGCGCAAACGGTGTTGCCGTGGAAATCGAAGGTGACGATCTGATTGTTCAAGGCAAAGGCCGGCCGCCGGGCGGCGGTGAGGTCAAGACGCATATGGATCACCGCATCGCCATGTCGGCGTTGGTCATGGGTCTTGCCAGCGAAAATTCGGTACGCATCGATGACAGCGCCTTCATCGCAACGAGTTTTCCGGGTTTCGTCGATCTGATGCGTTCGATCGGCGCGGATCTGGCATGATCATCGCAATCGACGGACCAGCAGCATCGGGCAAAGGAACGCTCGGCAAGAATCTCGCTGCGCACTATCGGTTGCGTCACCTCGACACGGGTTTGATCTACCGCGCTGTCGCCAAGACACTTCTTGACCGCGGGCAAAGTCCAGGCGATGCCACAGCCGCGGTCGCCGCCGCAAAGGCCCTCGATCCGTCGCATTTTGACGAGGCAATCCTCAAGACGCATGCGATCGGCGAGGCCGCATCGATCGTTTCAGCCATTCCCGAAGTGCGGGCCGCATTACTTGATTTCCAGCGCAAGTTCGCCGCATTGCCACCGGGTGCGGTTCTGGACGGGCGCGATATCGGCACGATCATAAGCCCTAACGCCGACGTTAAGATTTTTGTTACCGCGACTCCGGAGGCCCGTGCGCGGCGCCGTGCCACCGAATACCGCGCGCAAGGACGGGATATCGACGAAGCCACGGTGCTTGCCGACATCCTCAAACGGGACGAGCGCGATCAAAATCGTTCAACGGCGCCGCTAAAACGGGCTTCGGATGCGCACTTGCTCGATACGACACATTTAGATATAGACGCCGCCATCCGGGCCGCCATCGACATCGTCGAGGCTAGCCGGGCGGGCCGAGGACGCGATTAACGCCCCTCGTTGTTGGAGGACAAAGCCCCGCTCGAGCCTTTGCGTAAAGCGCGCCTGAGCGAAACCCTCGTTCCGAAAGCACGGTTTTTGCGCCGGCCGACCGGGATTCCGGAGGCCGCCGTTGGTCTGCGGGACCATCGGCCCGCGCATTCGGAACGCCATCAAACCGCCGGCGCCCCGCAACAGGAGACTTTATGGCTACGGCTACAGCACCATCGCGTGAAGACTTCGCAAAACTGCTCGATGAATCATTCGGTGGCGGAAACCTGCAGGAAGGCTCCGTCATCAAGGGCAAGGTCGTTGGCGTCGAAAAGGAATTCGCCGTCATCGATGTCGGCCTCAAGACAGAAGGCCGGGTGGCGTTGCGCGAATTCGCCGGACCCGGACGGCAAGCCGATCTCAAGGTCGGCGATGAGGTCGAAGTCTACCTCGAGCGGGTCGAGAACGCGCTCGGCGAGGCGGTGCTGTCGCGCGATAAAGCGCGCCGCGAGGAGAGCTGGGGCAAGCTCGAGAAGGCATTCAACGCCGGCGAAAAAGTGCAGGGTGTGATCTTCAATCAGGTCAAGGGCGGTTTCACCGTCGATCTCGACGGCGCCGTGGCCTTCCTGCCGCGTTCGCAGGTCGATATTCGTCCGATCCGCGACGTCACTCCTTTGATGAACGCGCCGCAGCAGTTCCAGATCCTGAAAATGGATCGCCGCCGCGGCAACATTGTCGTGTCGCGCCGCACGGTCCTCGAAGAAACCCGCGCCGAGCAGCGCCAGGAGCTCGTGCAGAATCTCGAGGAAGGCCAGGTCATTGACGGGGTCGTGAAAAATATCACCGATTACGGTGCGTTCGTCGATCTTGGCGGCATCGATGGTCTGCTGCACGTCACCGATATTGCGTGGCGACGCGTCAATCACCCGACCGAGGTGCTCAATATCGGGCAACAGGTGAAGGTGAAGATCATCAAGATCAACCATGAGACGCATCGTATCTCGCTCGGCATGAAGCAGCTGCTCGACGATCCGTGGCAGGGCATCGAGGGCAAGTATCCGGTCGGTGCGCGCTTCAAGGGTCGTGTCACCAACATCACCGACTACGGCGCCTTTGTTGAGCTCGAGCCCGGCATCGAAGGCTTGATCCACGTATCCGAGATGTCGTGGACCAAGAAAAACGTCCATCCGGGAAAGATCGTCTCTACGTCGCAGGAAGTGGAGGTGCAGGTTCTTGAAGTCGATCCTGTCAAGCGGCGCATTTCGCTCGGACTCAAGCAAACCATGCGCAATCCGTGGGAAGTGTTCGTGGAAAAACATCCACCGGGCTCGACGGTCGAAGGCGAAGTGAAAAACAAGACCGAATTCGGCCTGTTCCTCGGTCTCGACGGGGATGTGGATGGCATGGTTCACCTGTCCGATCTCGATTGGAAGCGCCCAGGCGAGCAGGTCATCGAGGAGTACAAGAAAGGCGATATGGTCAAGGCGCAGGTTCTCGACGTGGATGTCGAGAAGGAGCGTATTTCCCTTGGCGTCAAGCAGCTGGCCGGCGACCCGATGGAATCCGCGGGCGACCTGAAGAAAGGATCGGTTGTTACCTGCGAGGTAACGGAAGTGAAAGAATCCGGGATCGACGTCAAGATCGTCGGGACCGATCTCTCTGCTTTCATCAAGCGTGCCGATCTCGCGCGCGAACGCGGCGAGCAGCGGCCGGAGCGTTTTTCGGTTGGCCAAAAGGTGGATGCCCGTGTCACGCAGTTCGACCGCAAAACCCACAAGGTCGGCGTGTCCATCAAGGCGCTGGAAGTGGCCGAGGAGAAAGAGGCTATCGCCCAATACGGCACCGCCGATTCAGGCGCATCCCTTGGCGACATTCTGGGAGCGGCACTCAAGCAGCGTGCGGGTGACAAGCCGGAAGCCGAAACCGAAAAGGCCGAAGATTAGGCCCCATCTGCTGAAAGTCCGGGGACTTCGGCGTCCCGGGCTTTCAGCTCTGCGCTGCCAAAACTCGGCCACATGATTGCGCGAAGCGCAGTGTTGATCGGCACGCTGCGCAGATGATTCGACGATATGATGTGGAGCAGACGGCCGATTTGCTGCACTATTACGTGTGCTTATAGGGAGCGAAGCCATGTCGCTCGATGCCGATGCCATCGTTGATCGCCGCCGCATGCGGCGGAAGCTCACTTTCTGGCGCGTAACCGCCGTCGTGGTGGCGCTGCTCGCGATCGGCGGTGGCGCACTCTTTCTTGTCCCGGGCGGCCGCTTGGTGCCACCGGGCGCTTACATCTCACGCATCAAGATTCAGGGGCTGATTCGCGGCAACCAAGACCGGGTCGAGGCGCTCGACCGGCTCGCCAGGTCGCGTACGAGCGCGGTCATTGTTCACATTGACAGTCCCGGAGGCACTACCGCTGGCTCCGAACAGCTCTACAACGCGCTTCGTGACCTGCAGAGCAAGAAGCCGATGGTCGTGGTCGTCGACGGCCTTGCGGCATCAGGGGCCTATATCGCCGCCCTTTCGGCCGAGCACATTATTGCCAATGAGACCTCTTTGGTGGGCTCGATTGGCGTCCTGTTTCAATATCCGAATTTCACCGAGGTGCTGAAGACCATTGGCATCAAGGTCGAAGAGGTTAAATCGTCCCCCTTGAAGGCGGCGCCCAACGGGTTCGAACCGACAAGTCCGGAGGCCCGTGCCGCGATCGAGGCGATCGTGCTCGATTCCTATGCTTGGTTCAAAGAGCTGGTGAAGGACCGGCGGAAAATGGACGATGGCCAACTTACACAGGTCGCCGACGGCCGTGTCTTTACGGGCCGGCAGGCGATAGGTCTCAAATTGGTCGATGGGCTCGGCAACGAAAAGGCCGCGCTGGCCTGGCTGGAAAAGGAAAAAAAGGTACCAGCCACTACGCCGGTGCGAGACTTCTCACTACAGCCGCGCTTCAGCGAGCTTTCTTTCCTGCATGTCACCGCTTGGACGTTCGAAACGCTTGGTCTTAGCGCCATTGCGCGCCGCATCGAGGAATGGGGCGCCGTGCAGGCAGTCGAAAGACTCAATCTTGACGGTCTCTTGGCGCTTTGGCACCCTCCGTTCAGCAACTGAGTACCATTCAAGCGGGGCAGAGCATCAATGATCAAGTCAGAGCTTGTCCAGCGAATTGCCTCCCAGAATCCCCATCTCTACCAGCGTGACGTCGAAAATATCGTCAACGCCATCCTTGGCGAAATAACCGCCGCCATGGCCAAAGGCGATCGCGTCGAATTGCGCGGCTTTGGCGCCTTTTCGGTGAAGCACCGGCCGGCACGAACCGGCCGCAACCCGCGAACCGGCGCTCACGTCGCAGTTGATAAGAAATCGGTGCCTTTCTTCAAGACCGGCAAGGAAATGCGCGAGCGCCTGAACAAGCCGGGCGCGATCTAGAAACGCGTTTTCCAGTTTGCGGAAATGCTATGGTCGTGGCCGGGCGCTGCTCCGGCCGTCGCTTTTTTGCAAGGCGTCGACGATGTTTCGGAAGATCGTATCGGCGTTGATCCTGGTCCCGCTGGCGGCGGTTATCGTTATTTTTGCTGTGGCCAATCGGCAGGCGGTGACGGTGTCATTCGATCCGTTTTCAAGTGCGAGTCCGGCCTATGCCGTGACGCTGCCTCTCTTCGTGCTTGTCATCCTGCTTATCATCCTTGGTGTACTTGTTGGCGGCACCGCCGCGTGGCTCGGTCAGTCGCGATGGCGACGCGCCGCTCGCCGGCTCGATGCCGACGTGCGGGAACTTCAGCAAGAGCTCGACGTCATTCGCCATCGTTTTTCGCCGCAGACGGGGCACGCCTCCGATCCGGCTCCGTACAAGGTCATTCCGCCACCACTTCCGTGATCCGCTTTGCGGCCGGAGGAATAAGGCTGTAGAACGCGCTTCACAATGCCTCTGTCGATCAAAATCTGCGGTCTCAAGACCCCGCAATCGCTTGATGTGGCGCTGGATTCCGGGGCCGACATGGTTGGATTCGTATTTTTTCCCCCGAGTCCCCGTCATCTTGGTTTTGAGGCCGCGCGCACGCTTGGCCAGCGCGTAAAGGGTCGTGCCGTCAAGGTTGCCCTTACGGTCGATGCCAACGACGAGACGTTGCTCGATATTGTCACCGCGCTGAATCCGGACATGTTGCAGTTGCACGGTAGTGAAACGACCGAGCGTGTCGTTGCCGTGCGCACGCGTTTTGGTCTGCCGGTCATGAAGGCGCTTGCGATTGCCGAACGCAAAGATCTGTCGCCCATCCGGGAGTATGCGCAGGTTGTCGACCGGCTGATTTTCGATGCGCGTGCGCCCAAGGATGCAACCCGTCCGGGCGGACTGGGAAAGGCATTCGACTGGACGCTGCTCAAGAATGTCAACGCGGGAATTCCTATCATGCTGTCGGGTGGTCTTGACGCCGGCAATGTTGCGGAAGCATTGCGTATCACCCGCGCGTCCGGCGTGGATGTTTCGTCGGGCGTTGAACGTACGCCTGGCGAGAAAGATCCGGAAAAGATCCGCGCGTTCATCCTTGCTGCCCGCGCGGCCGAAGCGCAGATTTTTTCACCGCCGCTCCAGCTCGGAGAGGCATCGATCACACGCCCGGTCAAATAGGTTCGCAGCCGTGACCGTGCAGCCCAACTCTTTCCGCACCGGCCCCGACGAGCGGGGGCACTTCGGCATTTACGGCGGACGTTTTGTTGCCGAGACGCTGATGCCGCTCATCCTTGAGCTTGAAGCAGCATACAACAAGGCAAAAACCGATCCGCAATTTCAGAAAGAAATGGATGCTCACTTAGCGACTTATGTGGGCCGCCCATCGCCTCTATATTTCGCGGAACGTCTTACGCAACATTGCGGTGGCGCGAAAATTTATTTCAAGCGCGAAGAGCTCAACCATACAGGCGCGCACAAGGTGAATAATGTACTGGGCCAGATCATGCTGGCTCGCCGGATGGGCAAGAAGCGTATCATCGCGGAGACCGGCGCCGGTATGCACGGCGTTGCAACCGCGACTTTGTGCGCCAAATTCGGACTATCTTGCATTGTTTACATGGGCGCGCTCGATGTCGAACGGCAAAAGCCGAACGTCCTGCGGATGAGGATTCTCGGAGCAGAAGTTCGTCCCGTTGAATCCGGCGCTCGCACGCTCAAGGACGCGATGAACGAAGCCTTGCGCGATTGGGTTACCAACGTCGCCGATACTTTTTATTGCATCGGCACGGTCGCCGGTCCGCATCCATATCCCATGATGGTCCGGGACTTTCAGTCGATCATCGGCCGTGAAACGCGCGAACAGCTTCATGCGGCGGAAGGGCGTTTTCCCGACTCGCTGATCGCCTGTATAGGCGGCGGCTCCAATGCCATGGGTCTTTTTCACCCGTTTCTCGACGAGCGCTCGATCGAAATTTATGGGGTCGAAGCGGCAGGCCACGGGCTCGATAGCCGACACGCCGCTTCTATTGCGGGTGGCAGACCCGGCGTGCTGCATGGCAACCGCACGTATCTGCTCATGAACGACGACGGGCAGATCGAGGAGGCTCACTCGATTTCAGCCGGACTCGATTATCCGGGTATCGGTCCAGAGCACGCCTGGCTTCACGACGTGGGGCGCGTGAGGTTTCTTTCGGCGACCGATGATGAGGCGGTAGCGGCATTTCAGTTATGCAGCAAACTCGAAGGTATCATCCCGGCGCTCGAGTCCGCCCATGCGCTGGCGAAAGTCCCGGAAATCGCCGCGACGAAGCCGAAGGACCACCTGATGGTGGTCAATCTTTCCGGCCGCGGTGACAAGGATTTGTCGTCCGTCGAGGCGTTTATCGAAAGTAAAAAGCGATGACCACCCGCATCGAACGGCGTTTTTCCGCCCTGAAAAACGAGGGCCGTGCCGCTCTGGTAACGTTCACGATGGCGGGAGATCCGGATTACGCGACATCGCTCGCGATCGCCCGGGAACTGCCCAAGGCGGGTGCCGACATCATTGAACTCGGCATGCCCTTTACCGATCCAATGGCTGACGGTCCGGCGATCCAGGCTGCCGGCTTGCGCGCGCTCAAGGGCGGTCAGCGGGTCAGCGACACACTTCGGCTGGTGCACGAATTTCGCAAGAGCGACGGCGATACGCCAATCGTGTTGATGGGTTATTTCAATCCCATCTACGTCTACGGCGTCGACAAATTTCTGACGGATGCCAGGGCGGCGGGTGTGGACGGGCTCATCGTCGTGGACCTGCCTCCCGAAGAGGATCAGGAACTTTGTATTCCGGCACTCAAATCGGGACTCAATTTCATTCGTCTGGCAACGCCGACGACAGATGACAGGCGTCTGCCGGCCGTGCTCACCAACACATCCGGTTTTGTCTATTACGTATCCATCACCGGCATTACCGGCGCAGCGGCTCCCGATGCCAGCAAGGTGGCAGCCGCGGTTGCACGAATCAAGCGACACACCAAGCTTCCGGTTGCGGTCGGCTTCGGGGTCAGGACCGCCGATCAAGCCCGTATGATTGCCGAAGGCGCTGACGGCGTCGTCGTCGGCTCCGCGCTGGTCGATGTCTTGCGCCAGAGTCTCGATAAAGCCGGCAGACCCGGCCCCAATACCGTGAAGGCCGTGACCGGCCTCGTATCGGCATTGGCGGGAGGTCTGCGCTCGGCGCGCCGCGTGGCAGCCGAATGAACATTCGGCTCATCAACTGGTTATAATTTTGCCGAATCGAACCTATAAAAGCGTCCCATGAACTGGATCTCCAATCTCGTCCGACCGAAGATCCGCAGCTTTCTGCGGCGCGAGACTCCGGAAAATCTCTGGATCAAGTGTCCGGAAACAGGTCAGCTCGTCTTTTACAAGGACGTCGAAGCGAACCAGTTCGTCATTCCAAGCTCAAACTATCACATGCGCATCAGCGCGCCGCAGCGGCTGAAGGCGATGTTCGACGGCGGCGAGTTCGAAGATATCGCATTGCCGGAAGTTACACTTGATCCCCTCAAGTTTCGCGACGAGCGCCGCTACGCTGACCGGCTTAAGGATGCGCGCGCCAAAACAGGGCTGCAGGACGCTGTGAAGGTCGGCATTGGCCGGCTGGAAGGCCAGATGGTGACGATTGCTGTTCAGGATTTCGATTTTATGGGGGGCTCACTGGGGATGGCCGCCGGCGAAGCGGTGATTACGGGGTTGGAGACCGCCGTGCAGCGCCAGACGCCGTTTGTCATGTTCGCGGCTTCAGGCGGAGCGCGCATGCAGGAGGGCATTCTTTCTCTCATGCAGCTGCCACGCACGACCATTGGCGTGCAGATGTTGCGCGAGGCACGTAAGCCTTACATCGTTGTGCTGACCAATCCAACGACAGGTGGTGTTACCGCCTCTTATGCCATGCTTGGTGATGTGCAGATCGCGGAGCCCGGCGCGTTGATCGGATTCGCGGGTCCACGTGTTATCGAGCAGACCATCCGGGAAAAATTGCCGGAAGGATTCCAGCGTGCCGAATATCTTGCCGAGCACGGCATGGTTGACATGGTCGTGCACCGCCACAAACTACGCTCAACGCTCGCCGAATTGTGCCGGCTTTTGACGAGAACATCAGCCTCTGACGGCCAGCAACACCGAGAGCAACTGCCGGTTCCTGCGCACGCATAATCGTTGACGTGATACCGGGTAATTTATCACGGCCGGGCTGATTAGCCTGCGAGCCGACGTATTGGGTGACGGAGCAGTGCCGCATATCTATCGACCTGAACCCGGTTTGATTGTGCCGGGACGACAACTTTTGCCATGACTCAAATTGACTCCATTATGGCCCGCCTGATGACCCTGCACCCCAGGCGCATCGATCTGTCGCTTGACCGCGTGCAGCGTTTGCTTGCCGCACTTGGTCATCCTGAGCAGCGACTGCCACCGGTGCTCCACGTTGCCGGCACAAACGGCAAGGGATCCACCGTTGCCTTTCTGCGGGCAATACTGGAGGCGGCCGGAAAGAGTGTGCACACCTATACCTCGCCTCACCTGGTTCGGTTCAACGAACGCTTCCGCATCGGCGCGCCTGGTGAGGGCCATCTCGTTTCCGACGCCGAGCTTGCCGCGACTCTGGAAGAATGTGAGCGGGCCAATGCAGATGCCCCGATCACTGTGTTTGAGATTACGACTGCTGCGGGCTTGTCGATTTTTGCCCGCCATCCCGCCGACGTTCTTCTGCTGGAGGTTGGGCTGGGCGGGCGTCTCGACGCAACGAATGTTGTCGCCAATCCATTGGCATCCGTCATCACGCGGATTTCGGTCGATCACACCGACTTTCTGGGCGACTCTCTTGAAAAAATTGCTCGCGAAAAGGCGGGCATCCTCAAACGGGGCATTCCCGCGGTGATCGCTTCGCAGCACCGGGAAGCTCTCGCAGTGATTGAGCGAGAGGCTGCCAGGCTTGGTGTCCCGTTCAAGATCGCAGGCGAGGATTGGACGGCGACCGAGGAGCGCGGCAGGCTCGTCTATCAGGATGAAACCGGGCTGCTCGACCTGCCTGCTCCGAGACTTTACGGGCGGCACCAGTTTGAGAATGCGGGACTGGCGATTGCCACGCTCCGCACAATCAAGCAATTCGCAATTCCGACCGCCGCGTTCGAAGCCGGCATGACGAAGGCTGAATGGCCGGCGCGTCTTCAGCGTCTGGCGCACGGGTCGCTCGTCCAACTCGCTCCCGCGGGTAGCGAGTTGTGGCTGGATGGCGGACACAATCCGGATGGCGGCCGCGCGGTAGCGGCGGCACTGGCTGACCTGGAGGAGCGCGTGTCGCGACCGCTGGTCCTGATCGTGGGCATGCTCGCGAGCAAGGATTGCGAGGGGTTTTTGAGAAACTTCACCGGACTTGCGCGGCGACTGATTGCGGTTCCGGTGCCCGGCGCCGAAAAAGGTCTGACATCGGAAGCTGTGGCCGATATTGCGCGCACCATCGGCATCTCAGCGACGAGCCGTGACAATCTCGCGGAAGCCTTCGACGCTGCGCGGAAGCTCGACCTCGATCCAGCGCCGCGAATTCTGATCACCGGCTCGTTATATCTGGCCGGCGAGGCTTTGCGCGAAAATGGAACGCTTCCTCAATAATACCAGTCTCCGCGGGGCTATTTCAGCAGCTTCACCAAGTCGGACTTCTTTTGCTGCAGCTGAGCCATCGTGCATTGGCGCGGTGCCTTGTCGGGTCGCCACCGCAACAGCCGCGTGCCATGCCGGAAGCGCCCGCCGCTGAAGTGATCGTAACAGACCTCGACCACCAGCTTAGGCTTTAGCGGTTGCCATTGAGCGGAACGTCTGGTCGACCAGCGGCTTGGTCCGCCCGGCTTGTTGCCGGAAAATCCCGGGGGCTCGATCAGATTTTCAAGCTTGGCCGTCAGGGGTTTTTTCTCGTCGGACTTCAGTGAAGAAGTAAAGCCTACATGGTCGAGCAATCCCGCTTCGTTATAGAGGCCGAGCAGCAGCGAGCCCACCGTTTTTTTCCCCTCGTTATACCGAAAGCCGCCGACCACGCAGTCAGCCGAGCGGAAATTCTTGATCTTTTGCATTCCTTGCCGATTACCGGATTCATAAGGCAGGTCGCGACGCTTCGCGATGATGCCGTCGAGCGTGGCGCCGACCTGCTTGAGCCATTTCATTGCCTCTGCGAGCCGAATGGTTACGGCCGACAGGCGAATTGACTTGTCACCGCGCAAATATTTCCGTGCAAACTCTTCGAGCATCTGGCGACGGATTTTCAGCGGACTTTTACTGACATTCCGAGTGCCGATGACCAGAATGTCGAAAACAATCAGGAGGGCTGGCGTCTCGATGGCGAGACGGTTCACGCGCGTAGGCGCGGGATGAATTCGCTGTAGGAGATGGTCGAAGGAGAATGCGCGGCCTTGCGGCACGACTATTTCAGCATCGAGGACAAATTTCTTTATCCTTACGCCCAGAATCGTCGTTCTTAGCTCGGGAAAGTAGCGCGTGAGCGGTTGGCCCGATTTCGATTGCAGCTCGACCTTGTTGCCGTCTCGAAACACGATACAGCGGAAACCATCCCACTTCGGTTCGTATTGCCAATCTTCGCCTGTCGGGATTTCGTCCACGGACAGGGCTTCCATCGGCGCGAACGGTTGGCGCAACGGGAGAGTCATCGAAGCGGTAACGCAAAACGGCCGGCTTTCGGCCGGCCGTTTGAAAAACTTTTGTTGGAAATCAGACCGCGCCGCTGATCCACTGGTGCAGTTTCTGCTTGGGCGCTGCGCCGACCTGGCGCGAAGCGATCTCGCCGTTCTTGAACAGCATCAAGGTCGGGATCGACATAATTCCGTACTTTGCGGCTGTGTTCGGGTTCTCGTCGACGTTGAGCTTGACGATCTTGACCTTGTCGCCGAGCTGGCCCGCGATTTCTTCCAGCGCCGGCGCAATCATGCGGCAAGGGCCGCACCATTCAGCCCAGAAATCCACGACCACCGGTTCGGCGGACTTCAAGACATCCGATTCAAAACTAGCGTCCGACACTTTGCCGACGGCCATGGCACCATCCTCTTGTCATTGAGCGGGGGAATCGCCCCCAAGAATTGTGAGGGCAGGAACCTATGAACGTAGGCCGCAAGCGTCAAGGCGCCCTCACGCGGAGGTGACGCGCACAAGCGCCTGATCGAGCGTTTGTGCCGAAAGTTCCATGAGTTCAGGGACTTCGGTCCATATGAGTGCCGCACGGATCGTTCGGCCTGGATAGATTGTTTTGAGCACCGCGCGATAGAGCGAGAGCTGAGCGACGTAGGCTTGCGGCACATCTTCGATTCGCCTTGGCGGGTCGCGATCCGTCTTGAAATCGCCGATCAAAATGGCGTTCGGGGTCACCGCGAGCCGGTCGATCTGGCCGGAAACCAATGTTGTTTCGCCGGGCTTTCCGACGATCGCGACTTCGGCCCGACTTCCGGGTGCGAAAAGTTCGGCGAAATCCTTGTTTTCGACCACAAGCAGCACCTGGCGGAGCAGGGTAGCGCGTTCAGCGGGAGTCAGCTTTCCCCCTCTCCGAAGCAGGAATTCGCTCGCTACTTTTTCACGGCGTGTTGCGGTTATATCGGGCAGCGACTGCAACAAGCGATGCGCGAGCTTGCCGCGCAGTCGCGCCACCTCCCGCATGTCGCGAGTGCCGGTAGAGCGTGGCGTGTGAGCCACCGCATCGGATGGTCGTAGAATCAGCGGCGTCGGCGTTGCAGCTTGCGCGTTGGTGGTGAGCCATGATGGCAGTGCGGTCCGTTTCTTTGTCGCGGGCGCAGCCATGGCGGCCGGCGCACCCTTATGGAAGTGCCAGATCTTCCCGTCTGGATCGGTGTGTTCTTCCGACAAGGGCCGCAGCGCGCTCAGGACGAGATCGTGCCAGCAACCCGGCGGGGCCTTGTTCACTCCTTTAGCGCCACACACCAAAAGGCGATCCGCTGCGCGGGTCAGGCCGACGTACAAGAGGCGACGGTATTCATCGCATGCCGCCTCGATTGCTTGTGCGCGCGCCCGCGCCATTGGGCCTGCGTCCTTGTCTTTGGCAACACCCCAGATCAAGGCTTTCGCATTCGGTGGCGCGCCCGCGATTGGCACGGTCAGGAGACGGGGTGGATGCGCGCCTTCCGGCCGGGTCGTGGTGTGGTCAATGAGAATGACATTCTTTGCTTCCAGCCCTTTGGCGCCATGTACGGTCATCACGCGCACTTCGTCGCGGGCGATCTCCATGTCGCGCTTTACTTCGTTCTGTGCGGCCCGAACCCAATTGAGAAAACCCTGAAGGGACGGCGTTTCGCGTTGCTCATAGCTAAGGGCGAGATTGAGAAACTCGTCGAGCGGATCGGAAGCCTCTGTCCCGAGACGCGCCAGAATCCTGGCACGGCCCTCCAGCGCTCCGAGCATATGAGCGTAAAATTCGAACGGCGATAGTGCGCGCGCCTTTTCCGTCAACCGATCGAGGACCGCGGATGCAGCGGCGAATGCGGGGTCTTCGCCGGCCTTGCTGCGAAGTGCCGACCGCAGAGGACCTTTGCGTTGATAGGCGAGCGCAAAAAGCTTTTCGTCGTCAAAACCGAAAAGAGGGCTTTTCAGAACGACGGCGAGCGCGAGATCGTCATCCGGCAGAAGCAGCGCATCGCCGAGCACCAGCAGGTCCATAATCGCAATGTGCTCGGTCAAGATCAGGCGATCGGCGCCGGCGACTTCGATCTGCGCCTGCTTGAGCGCACGGATCACGGCCTCGAACATCGGACCGCGTTGACGCACCAGGATCAGCACGTCCCGCGGCCGCGTGCCGTTTGCAATCCAGCCTTTCACGGTGCGCGCCAGTTTGGTGGCGAGCTTGACCGACGGGCTGGTTTCGCTGGTTGTGTCGAAAGGCGCGTCCCAGCCTTCCTTGCCGGAATTTCTTTCATCCGGCCCGACCAGATCCCAGATTTCAACCTCGCCAGGTACGGCATCCGGCAGAGCCTGATGCACGGTCCAGGTCGGATCGGAAGTCAATCCGCGGAATGCGGCAGGCTCCTTGAACACTGCGTCGACGGCCTCGAGCACGCCGACGGCGGAGCGGAATGAAAAGTCAAGTCTCTCGACCGCGAAGACAACATCGCCGGATTCGTGCAGTGCACGAAAATGCTCCCGCATGTCAGCAAACTTGTGCGGTACCGCGCCTTGGAACGAAAAGATCGATTGCTTCTCATCGCCGACAGCGAACAGAGTGCGCTTCACACTGTCGCGCGCGCCACCCGGAATAAATTCGGCGACAAGGATCTTGATGATCTCCCATTGCTTGTCGCTGGTGTCCTGCGCTTCGTCGACAAGCACGTGGTCGATGCCAAGATCAAGCTTGTAAAGAACCCAGGCCGCTGCCGTACTTTTGGTGGATGCGTCACGAAGCAGTGTGAGTGTTTTATCGATGAGGTCTTCATAATCCAGCAGGCCACGGCGATCCTTCTCGGCGCCATAGCGCGCAATGACTTCAGCGGCGACCGTGATCAGCGCGGCGCTTCGATCGCGCGCGCGGAGGGCCAACTCGCGTGCGATCAGCCGACAAACCCGATCCTGTTCGCCGACAAGCCGTGCATTCCATTCTGGATTGGCTCTTGCGAAGTTCGGCGTGAGCACATTTTTCCGCGGCTCGAGCTTGGCTGTGCAGAACAATTGCAGGTATTTCTCAATGCGCTCCCGGCCCACGGCGGCGCCGGCCGCCTGCAAAACTTCGGCCATGTCCCTGTCGGTTGATCTGTCGCTGGTACGCAAAAAATCCATCAGCTCCGGCCATTCAGTCTCCGGAATGAGCGAGGCAGAAAAGTATTCCTTTTCAACTGCTTGGATGGAATCTTCCGGAGCCAGGCCAAAGGCGCCGGTCAATTCATCGATTGCCTGCGCGATGCCGCCGGCGCGGTTGATCCATTCAAGGATCAGGTCTCGTTTGCCAATCGTTTCGGCGATCAGGTCCTTGAAGGTGACATCGGCGGCGGTGGCGATGGCAATCGCCAGCGCCTTGCCGAGCGCACTGTCGGGCTTGGTCGCACCTTCCAGCAGAACTTGTAGCGTCAACTTATCGAGCAACTGTGTGGCCGTAGCCTCATCGAGCACTTCGAACCGCGCCGCGACGTCTGCTTCGAACGGAAACTGGTGCAGCAGACGCGTGCAGAACGCATGAATTGTCTGCACCTTCAGGCCGCCCGGCGTTTCCAATGCGTTTGCGAAGAGACGTCTTGCTACTGTGCGCTGCTCCGGGTCAGGAGTCGTGCCCGTTGCGAGTTTGATCTTCTCATCGAGTGCCGCGTCGTCGAGCGCGGTCCAATTTGCCAGCGTCTCGAACACACGCGTCGCCATGTTTGCCGCGGCGGCTTTGGTGAAGGTGACGCAGAGAATCTTCGCAGGATCCGCGCCCCGCAGCAGCAGGCTGATCACGCGCTGCACCAGGACATGCGTCTTGCCGGAACCGGCATTGGCGGAGACGAACACCGAACGCTCAGGATGGGCAGCGGCGAGCTGTCGGTCTCTTGCGGCGTCAGGGATCTGGCGCGCGGTGCTCACGGTTCCTCGCTTTCGCCGCCGGACGCCGACCATTCCTTGACGCGCGCCAAATGGTCGTACTCGCCATAGTGCTTCTTCCACATCGGATGGACGAGCGAGCGATAGGGCTCACCGTCCACCAGAAACTTCAGTGCGATGCCGGTCAGCTTCTGCAGCGCGGTGTCGGCGCAGCTGTCGGGCGTGCCTTCAGCGAATTTGATGTTTTTGTGTTCGCCGGGTGGATCGCCGCCTTTCAGGCGCACGTATCCGATTTCCGAGACAGAGCCGGACGCAATGCCGGGAAAGCCGCCATTGCGCAGGATTGCGGCTTCCAACGTGAGTTGAGGCGCCAACCCGCTGCGCACCTGTGGTTCGGTAGGGGGCTGCCCGGTCTTGTAATCGAGAATTGCATAAGTGCCGTCCATGCGACGCTCAATGCGGTCGGCGCGCGCAGTCAGCAGAAAGTGGGTTTTGCCGAGCGGGATTGTGTGTTTTCCCGAAATTTCCGCGAAGATTTTGGTCGCTGCGTTGCGGCGCTCGCGCTCCCAGCCTTCAAACCAACCGGCGATGCGCAGGAAACGGGTCCACCAGAACGCACGGGCCTCTTCGTAGTCTTCGAGAGGCGCGAAGTGCCTCTTTCCAAGTGCAGCCAGTTCATGTGCGACGTTGACAGGCAGAGCATCGGTGAAAATCTTGCTGAATTCTCCGATCGCGTCATGAATGAAAGTGCCGCGATCAGCGGCGCCGGGCGGGGTGTCGATCGCGTCCAGGGGAAACAGTCGCAGCACGTGCTTGGCATAAATCGTGTAAGGGTCGCGCAGCCAATTTTCGATATCCGTGACGCTCAATTGCGACGGTCTGGCTTCGGGCGGCGGCGCCGGCTGCGGCCGCGACATGGGCGAAACTTTGTCCGGGTGATCCAGGGCATGGGCATAGGCCGTGTATCTTTCGCCGCGCGCCTGTGCCGCTTTCCAGCGTTCAACACCGGCGACGGCGGCCAGTCTTTGCAGGAAGCGTGAGCTTACGGTTGGTGCGCCGCCTTGCTTGGCGGCCCGCGTGAGAATCACCTCGGGCGCGCCCAGCCCCTGTGCGAAATCGTGCGCCGACAGGCCGACGCGCAATTCCGGCAAATTCAGACCGAGCTCCGTCCGCATCGGCCGGCTGAGCCAGGGATCGCTCCGGGTATCGGGAGGCCACGTGCCCTCGTTCAGTCCGCCGAGCACAATGCGGTCTGCGGTCTGCAGTCTCGATTCCAGCAGACCATAAATGCGTACGCGTGGAGTGCCTCTTTCGGAATGCCGCTGCGCACGGCCGGAGGCGAGCAAGCGAAAAACCTCAGGATAGCCGTCAGCACCGAGCTCCAACGTTCGCGATGTTTCGCTTTCAGCGATCGTTTCGAATATTCGGTGCAATTGCTCGCCATCGATGCCGATATAGGCCGAAACTGTCTCGCCATCGTCGGCGAGCATCTCAATCGCCTCGGCGTGTGCCGCGCTTAGCGTGAACAGGCTATGTTGCTTGTGGCCGAGCGCTTCCAGTGGAGCGAGCGCCTCCGCCAGTCTCCCTACCAGCGTTTCGGCCGCATCAAGGTCGGCTAACAAGATCAGGAGGCGCGGATCGTTACGATGCAGTTGCTCCCGTGTTGCCTTGAATGTCGCAAGTGCATGAACAAGACCAGCCGAGCCCCGTCGCGGACGCGGACCGCGCAGTATGGCGCGCTCCAGTGCAGCGATCGCGCGCGCATGCGCGCCGGTCTCGGCGCCAAGTCTCAACAGACGATGTTTAAGCAACGCAAGCAGCGCTACCGGCTCGAAACCTTCGAGCGCCACTTCGGCGACGAGTCGCGCGAAGACTCCCGCAGGTGTGTCGGCCAGCGCATCTCCGCCGGAATCGTCGACCGTAACATTCCAACGTTCGAGCGCCGCCGCCACGCGGCGTGCCAATGCCCGATCGGGCGTCATCAGCACGGCAGTCTTGTGCGGTACTTCGATCGCCTCGCGCAGGCAAACGGCAATCGCCAGTGCCTCTTCTTCCGCGTTGGCGGTTTCGATGACGCTGACGCCGGCCATGGCTTTATCGACCACGGTGCCGAAATCACGGGTGCTGAAACGAGCCTGCCATTGATCGGTGGTTGCGGCTGGACGCAGCGTCTCCGACGCGAGGATTTCGCGGCCGTGCGGTGCGGGCGGCGCCAGTTGTCGCACGGCATTCCGTGTGATGCCGATGCGCGCGAGCAAGGCCTGCATGGCGAACTGGGGATGAACAAAGGCTGGCGCGATTGTCTTGCTCTCGTTGCCGGCGATGTCGCGCCACGATGGTTCGTCGAGATCGGGATCAAGCCCGGGCAGGACGACGACGCCCCGCGGCAGCGTTGCGATTGCCGCCAGCAATCTGGCGGTCGCCGGCATGGAGCCGGTCGAGCCTGCGGCAATGACCGGCTCCTTGCAGCCGGCCAGACGACGCATTTCGGCGTCAATAAGCAGATCGCGCCGTTCGGCGGCGTCGATTGCTCCTTTTTCTTTAAGACGCTCAGGCCAATAGTCGCGCGCGATTTTGAGAAAATCGAGTGTGAACTGCCAATACTTGTCGAATTGGTCCGGCACCAGCCGGTCGAGCCGCCGCCAGTCCATTTTGCGCGTGATGGCGTCGTCAATCAGCCGGGCGAGATCATCGGCGAGGCCAAGCGCGGCAGCCGGCGTATTCGCGATCAGCGGTGCGCCCTTCTCGGGGCGGATCGCTTCGGACCAGCGCACGATCAATTGCGCCAGCAGGAGTCGCCGCTCCAACGGTTCGATGGCCGGCGGAATTGCCAGCGCATCTTCCGCCAGCTCCGCTGTCGCAGCTTCGGCGAAGATGATTTCGTCCTCATCGAGATCGCCAAGCGCGACGATGCGCGGCAGGATCTCGGCTTTCCCGCCGAGCGCATGCAGAAATACGTCACGAGCCAGACGGCAGGCGCGACGGGTCGGGAGGTAGAGAGTCGCGCGCGACATTTCCAGCGGATCGTCCGATTTGGGAAATCCGGAAATGAGGCTGCCATCGCGCAAAGCGGCGATCAGAACCGGAAGGAACGGCGCGGAAGCAGGAATATTGGCGACGCAGGGCGACGGGCCTGGCATGCGGGAATCATACACGTTTATGCGGGCTATCGATCAACCAGTTCGTCCGCGCAGAGCCGCTTCGGCTTCACCGATCGCTGCGGGCTCGCCGACGTGCATCCACAGGCCCTCGAGGCCCAAGCCAAACAGGCGGCTTTTTTCAGCCGCACGATCGAACGTGGCGGTGAGCGGAAACTCCAGATCCGGGAAATCCGCAAACAGTGCCGGATGGAGAATTGCAGCGCCGGCATAGACGAAGGGAACACGATCACGATCGCCGCGGTGCATCAGCCGGCCGTCGGCCGCCATTGTGAAATCGCCGCGCCCAGCGTAGCCGATGCTTCCTGTCGCCGGTGCGAGCAACAACAGCGCATCCATCGCGGCTGGATCAAAGGCATCTGCGAGTCGGGCGAGATTCGGTTTGGCGCCCTCGATCCAGATGGTGTCGGAATTGATGTGAAAGAAAGCCGTGTCGCTCAGCTGCGGTAAGGCTTTCTTGACGCCGCCCCCTGTTCCCAACAGCAGGCCTCGCTCGTCGGAGATCTTGATTTGTGGCCGTTGCCGCCGCTTCAGGTGCTCAATCAACTGATCAGCGAAGTGGTGCACGTTCACCACGGCTCGTTCGACTCCGGCGTCGGCAAGGCGGTCGAGCACGTGGTCGATGAGCGGCTTGCCGGCGACCTTCACCAAGGGCTTCGGCATCACATTCGTCAGCGGACGCATGCGCGTGCCAAGTCCGGCGGCCAAAACCATGGCACAACTTGGCGTCCTGTTTGCGGATGGGTCCATGCGTCAGACCTTCAACGGCGGCACATTGGCGCGGTACCAGGCGGCCAGCGGCGCCAAAGCCGGGTGTGCCAGCGATCGTTGCAGGTAGTTCCAGACTCGAGGCATGTGACGCACATATTGTGGCTTCCGGTCGCGACGTTCGAGCCGCGCAAAAATGCCGAGAATTTTTGATGCCCGTTGCGCAGCGAGCGTGGCGTAAGCACGCGCGAAATTCGCAGCATCGAAGGGTCCTTTGCTCATCCGGGCCCGCACATAGCGTGAGAGCAAAGCAATTTCCATCGCTTCCGGCACATCAACACGCGCGTCCTGCAGCAACGAAGCAAGATCGTATGCGGCGGGTCCCATTACGGCGTCCTGAAAGTCGAGCAGGCCGACACGTGCGACACCTTCGCGTTCATTCAACCAGAGGAGATTGGGTGAATGAAAATCGCGCAAGACCCACGTCTGGGCGCCGCTCGTCAATGGCAATAACAGTTCGTGCCAGTGCGAGCGAAAAGCATTGCGTTTGATGTCGTTGATGCTGACACCGAGTTTCGGCAGATACCAGTCGAGGAGTAGTTCGGCTTCGATCAGGAATGCTTCCATATCGTACGGCGGCAGCTGATAGTCGACGCCGGGTTCGACCGGCATTTTCGCCAACGGTCTGTCGCTGTGCAATTCCGCGAGGAGGTCCGTTGCCGCCCCGTAGCGTGCCTCGATCGGCGCCGGCGGGTCGCCGTCGACAAAGAGTTCCTCGCCGAGGTCTTCGATGATCAGCAGGCCGGCTTCGCGGTCGCCTGCGAAAATTGCCGGCGCCGAAAAGCCGCGTGCACGCAACGCATGTGCCATCGCGATAAACGGTGTGACGTTATCCGCCAGGTGCGCGATTGCGCTATATGGTTTACCGTCGCGCACCGGCGGGCCATCCGGCCGCTTCGGCGAATTCATGAAGATGTAGGTTGCGCCATCTCGCGTCAGCCGCTCGTAACTGCGGGTGGAAGCGTCACCTTGAATGCGCCGCCGCGTCGCACGGCCATAACCGGTCCGGTCTAGGAATTGCCGCATGGCGGCGATCCGTTCCACGCGGGCGCTGAAACGGCCGTAGCCGGTGATGCGGGCGTTGCGAGCGTTCGCACCTTGCTCTGGCGCCAGGGCAAACGCTATGTCGAGCCGGTCACTCGGCAAATGCCGACCTGCGCGGTCTGGCCATTCGATCACCAGCACAGCGTCTTCGGCCACATCCTCAAGACCGATTTCGGCGAGCTCGGACGCTTCCGACACCCTGTAAAGATCGGCGTGGACAAGCGTGAAACGCGGCAACGAATAGGTCTGCGTGAGGGTGAATGTCGGACTCGGTACCTCGATGCTCTCGTCACCCGCAAAGAAACGGATCAAGGCCCGGGCAAACGTCGTCTTGCCGGCACCGAGATCGCCGGACAGCGTGATCACGTCGCCAGGCTCGATCACGGCGGCAATGTCCGCCATCAGCCGATAGGTACCTGCTTCGTCGGCGAGAGCCGCATTGAAGCTGTAGTTGCCGGGCGCGGTAGGAAACATCGAATCATCCGTTACAAGGCCGCAACCTTATAAGCGGATGCCCCGTCCTCGCGCCATCATTGCGTCGGGCGTCACCATTTACCGCAAAGACCTGAAACAGACCGTCGCGCGGCACCCTCGAGTGCACCGGCGCGCAAAAGGTTCAGGGATTCATGCCGCCGAGCGCCGCGCCGTTTCCTCAACCGGAAATATGCAGGTCACGGTCGTCCCTTGCCCCGGCGCGGAGTCGATCGTGACCGTTCCGCCGTGCAGTTCGACGAATGAGCGGACGAGAGAAAGTCCGAGCCCTGGTCCACGGTGCTGGGAGCCTCTGGAATCCGTTTCAAACCATTCGAAGACGCGATCCTTGGCGTCAGGCGCAATGCCCGGGCCTCGATCGGTCACCGTGAACGCGACAGCATTTGCGCGCCGTTCGGCGACCAACGTAACCAACTCGCCCGAAGGTGAGAAGCCGACCGCATTTGAAAGCAGATTGAACAGCACCTGCCGCAGCCGCCGCTCGTCGGCGACAAAGGTGCCGATATTCGGGGGCGAGCGAATATCAAGCGCAATGCGATTCCTTGCGAGCCGGTCCTGAATGCCTTCCGCCGCAGCCTCCATGCTGGCGCGGATGTCGACATCGGTCAGGTTCAGCGTCATGGCGCCGGCGTCGATGGTTGCGAGATCCAGGATATTGTTAATGAGCGCGAGGAGCGCATTGGTCGAGGCGGTGATGTAACCGAGGTATTCAGCCTGCTTCGGATTGAGATGACCGAAAGCCGGATCACCGAGCAAATTTGCAAAGCCGATGATGTTCGTCAGCGGCGAACGCAGCTCATAAGATACGTGATGCACAAAGTCGATCTTGATCGAGTCCGCCGTTTCCAGCGCCTCGTTCCGTTCGCGCAAAGCGCGCTCAACGTTCACCGTGTCGGTCATGTCCTGGAAGGCGACCAGCGTGGCGCCGTCAGGCAATGGGACCGTGGCGAGCGCGATGACCGCGCCATCGCGACGCTCGATGCGGGCGGTGATGGGCTCGCGATTGTCGATAGCCGTCACGGCGGCTCTGAGATTCCGCCAGATTGCGTTGTCATCATGCAGAGCCTGGCACCATGCGGTCACGGCCTCCACGTGAGGACGTTGCTCGAGTGCGTCATGCGAGAGTTTCCACATACGCTGGAATGCCGGGTTGTGCAGGCGAACCCGCCCGTCGCTTCCGAACACCGCCACTGCTTCTGCCAGGTGATCAAGCGTCTCGCTCTGAACCTTGATGAGCGCATCATAGCGTCGATGCATTTCAAGCCGCTCGGTTACATCGTCGTAGAGATAGGTCACGCCGCCTTCCGGATTCGGGGTGGTGATGACGCGCAGCGTTCGCCCGTCCGGCAGGTGCCAGGTGTGCTCTTTCGCTTCGACCGCCCGATAGGCCTCGTACAGCTCCTGCTTCCATTGGCGGAAATTTTGCTCTTCCGGCAATTTTCGTCTGCCGCGCAGGGCGTCGAGCACGGCCGCGTCGGTGGGGGTCTGATCGAGGAAGCCCGCATCGAGATCGAACAGCGAGCGGAAGGCTGCGTTATAAAACGTCAGCTTGCGGTCGACATTGAACACGGCGACACCAGTCGCCAGCTGATCGAGTACACGCCGGTGCGCTTCGATCATACGCATCAGTTCGGCACGCAAAGTTTCCGCCTCGGTCCGGTCGACGGCCATGCCTGCGCTGCCTGCTCCGCTCGATGCATCGATCACATCGAAGACCCGGCGTATGCCCGCTGCGACGACGGGAAAGCGGCCGATATAAGTCTCGCCGGCTGTGCGCGCGCGAGCGACTTCCATTCGTGCGCTCTGGTCGAGCAGCTCGAGTTCACGGGCAACAGCATGAGTTGGATTTTCCGCGTCGACAGCACGGGCATAGGCAGAGTTCACGAAAATCAGCCGTCCGCCTGCATCGCGCGCCCAGACCGGCGCCGGCAACGTATCGAGAAGTGACCGCATGATTTCCACGTCACCGAGCAGCTCGTCGTGACGCGCGGCAAGATCGAGAAGTTCGTGCTCAATTCCACTTACGTCGCGCAGGCGCAGGATGGCTCGGCCTGCGATGACGCGGCCTTCGACGGCGATGGGGTTTCCGGCGCGGCTCGTCACGGTCATTGCAAAGCTGCGGCCGTCATCGCGCAACGCGTCGACTGCCTGTTCCATGCGCCGCGCGGCCGAAGCCTCGAGCCAGGTCCCGAAAGCAAGCACCTGTTCGCGCATGCCGCCTGGTGCGAGCAAGCTGGTATCGCCGATGATGTCGGGCTGCTCGGATGCGGCGGCCCACATCACGAGGACCTGCGGCTCCGATAGCAGCAGCACCTTGAGACGGTCGACGTCGGCGCGGAGGGCGGCGACCTCGTCGCGGGCCTCCAGCTCGGCTCGGTCCGCACTTCTTCGCACCCGCAACAGGACAACGGTCGCGAGCAGAGCAAAACCGAGCAGAGCAAGAACGAGCGTCAGCGCGGTTATTTCCCGTTCTCGAAGCGCCACGAGCGCGCGGTGCACGGTATCCATGACTGCTGCGCCGAAACGCATTTCGGCGCGTGCCGGCGTGCTCAATAGCTCAAAGAGAGTTGCGACGACGAAGGCAGCGAGGAACGCTCCCCGCCACGGACGAGAACGCAACCTCTCGTTCGCCGTCCGGACCGACTCCGGCATTCAGACCTGCCCCAGAGATGCGGGCGGCGTCCGCCACGCCGTTCCGCGAATCGGTAGACTTTACCCCCAAGCCGAATCGTGCCGAAAGAGTCCAGATCATGAACAGGCCGCAGGCGCCGGCGGGTTTCCGGCCTCAGCCCACCATGCGTCTGTTCCAGCCAAAACCGCGGGCTGCGACTTGATCAAGAGCTAACCTGGCACCGGCCGCCGGAGCGGGCGTCAGCTTCCGGTTGACCCGAACCCTCCGCTTCCGCGCGAGGTTTTGTCCAAAGATGCAGTTTCGACGATATGAGCGTGCGCGACCGGAGCGATGACCAGCTGGGCGATCCTCATACCGCGGGGAATGACGACTGGTTCGCCGCCGAGATTTACCAGCAGAACCTGAATCTCGCCGCGGTAATCAGCATCAATTGTACCAGGGGCGTTGAGGACACTTAGGCCATGCCGCGCTGCCAGTCCCGATCGCGGCCGGACCTGGGCTTCGTATCCGGCAGGGACCGCGATCGCCACGCCGGTGGGAATAAGTGCGCGGCTGCCGGCTGCGAGCGTAACCGGCGCGGAAGCGGGCACAGCAGCAAGCAGATCAAGTCCGGCCGCGTGCTCGCTTTGATACGCCGGTAATTCCAGGTCTTTGCCATGTGCCAGGCGCATCAGATGAACTTCGAGCCTGCTCACGTTGTCTCTCCATCGAGCGCTTGCGCAATCCGGGCCACGAGCAAAGCCGCGACTTCTTCCTTGCTGTGCGGAGGCCAGGTTTCCACCCCTGATGCACGGACAAGGGTGATCGTATTTTGATCCCCGCCCATCACGCCGGATTGCGGCGAGACGTCATTTGCGAGAATCCAATCGCATCCCTTCCTGGCGAGCTTAGCCTTGGCGTTCGCCGTAATGTTTTCGGTTTCGGCCGCAAAGCCGATCACAAGTTTTGGCCGTTGCGTCTTGCGTTTGGCAATAGTGGCGAGCACATCCGGATTCTCAACGAGGGAGAGTTGAGGCGTCGATTTGCCGGGCTGTTTCTTCAGCTTCTGCTGAGCAGCACTGGCGACGCGCCAATCAGCAACAGCGGCAGCGAAAATCGCGACATCCACCGGCAGCGTGCGTTCCACGGCATCAAGCATCTCACGAGCGCTTTCAATTTTGATGACCTTGGTGCCGGCCGGATCGGCAATCTGTACCGGGCCGCTGACCAAGGTGACCTCGGCACCAGCGGCAGCTGCCGCGGCGGCGATCGCGTGACCTTGCTTGCCCGACGAGCGGTTGGCGATATAGCGCACCGGATCGATCGGTTCGTGTGTTGGACCCGATGTCACGAGCACGCGCCGCCCTTTCAGCACGTGCGGGGTTTGTGTCACCAGCAGTTTCTCGACGGCGTCGGCGATTTCCAATGGCTCAGCCATGCGGCCCAATCCCTGCTCGTGCGCCTCCGCCATTTCGCCCTCGTTCGGGCCGACGATTGCGACGCCGTCGGCAATCAATTGCCGGAGATTTCGCTGCGTCGCCTTGTGCGCCCACATACGCGGGTTCATTGCGGGCGCCAGCAGGATCTTCGCCGATGTGGCCAGCAGAACCGCGGTGGCGAGGTCGTCGGCATGGCCACCGGAAAGCTTGGCCATCAGGTCGGCCGTTGCAGGCGCGACAACGATCAGGTCAGCCTCGCGCGCGAGGCGAATATGCCCGACGTCAAATTCACTGGCCGGATCGAAGAGATCGGTGAAAACACGCTCCCCGACAAGCGCGCTCGCCGAGAGTGGTGTTACGAATTGCTCTGCGGCTTTTGTCATGACGCAGCGCACGGCAAGACCGCGCTCCTTCAGCCGGCGGATAAGATCGAGTGATTTGTAGGCGGCGATGCCGCCGCCGATGATCAGCAGCACGCGTTTGACGCCGGCCGCTGTCGGCGCACGAGATTCCCGCGCGCCAACTTTCGCGGGCGGGGACAGCGCGGGTGTCTCGTCGGCGGTCCGCTCAGCTGCTTCGCGCAAGATTGTCCGCACCTCGTCTTCGACCGAACGCCCGCTTCTTGCGGCGCGCAGTCGCAGCAATTTTTTGAGCTTTTCGTCGAGTTGGCGGACTGTAATCGAGGCCATAAAGCCCTCTAAAATGAATATGTTATCACATAATGATTGCAATGCAATCACTGCAATCAATCTTCTTGGTAACTGGGCGGTTACCCCTCTAAATACCGGTCGCAGGTGATGGCGCGACTCGCCGACTGTCTCGTGACCATGGCAGCGGAGAGAACGTCTGGATGGTCGTCGGGTTACGACAGCGCGCGCAAGGCCTCGCGCAAATCGGCCGCGCTGCCGACCAGCCGTTCGATGTCCGCGTGCGTGCTCTTCCAGATCGGGAATGCCTTCGTCAGCAGCCCGCGCCCGGGCCGCGTCAGAGCGAGCCGCCGGCTGCGCCGGTCTTCCTTGTCGACAGATATGGCCAAAAGTCCGCGTCGTTCGAGCGGCTTCAGATTGGCCGTAAGTGTGGTGCGGTCCATTGCGAGCAGAGACGCAACGCTGCCAAGCGTCGGCGCTTCAGGCCGATTAAGCGACATCAGCAGTGAGAACTGACCGTTGGTGAGATCGAGGGGCCGCAGCGCGTCGTCAAACCGGCGTGCCAGCGCGCGAGCCGCCCGATGCACATGCAGACAGAGGCAATTGTCACGCACCATGTGGGTGGTTGCGAGAGGCAGATCAATATTTTTGCCGCCGGGGTTTGACATGCCACAATTATGTTGATATCAACGTAATTGTCAATGCCGGCGGCGAGCAGGCTGTTCAGTTGTCACCGGGTATTCGAAAAAGCCGATAAGCAGGCTTTCAGCGAGGAGGACGAGTAATGCAAGTGCAACCCTATCTGTTTTTCGACGGACGCGCCGAGGAAGCGATCGAGTTCTACAAAAAGACCCTCGGCGCGCAGGTGGACATGCTGATGCGCTGGAAGGACAGTCCCGACAAGTCGATGTGCTCACCGGGCAACGAGAACAAGGTGATGCATGCATCGCTGACGATCGGTGATGCGCGAGTTATGGCCTCGGACGGACGCAATACCGGCAATCCTGATTTCAAAGGCTTCGCGCTTTCACTCGATGCCAGGGACGAGGCAGACGCCGATCGCATGTTCAATGCGCTTTCAACCGGCGGACAAGTAACCATGCCGATGACCAAAACATTTTTCTCCCCCCGGTTCGGAATGGTCGCCGACAAGTTCGGCGTGAACTGGATGATCATCGTCGAACCGCACTGAGCGAAGTGGTAGCAACAACACCGGAGAAGGCAATGCCCGAAGAGTTTGTGCTTTCGCGTGTGCTCGAAGTCCCACGCGATCTCGCCTGGAAATGTTTCACGGATCCCGAACGCATGAGGCATTGGTGGGGGCCCAAGGGCTTCAAGGTGATCGCGTCAAAAATGGACCTGCGACCGGGCGGGACCTATCACTATGGCCTGGAGACTCCCAACGGCCAGGCGATGTGGGGAAAGTTCGTTTATCGCGAGATCGTTCCGCTCGAAAAATTGGTCTTCATAGGTTCATTTTCGGACGAGAAAGGTGGCATCACCCGTCATCCCGGGCATGAAAGCTGGCCGCTGGAAATGGTCTCGACATTCATGTTCGAGGATGTCGCGGGCGGCAAAACGAAGTTCACCGTTCGTTGGGTGCCGCACAATGCGACCGACGTCGAGGTCAAGACGTTCGAATCCAACCGCCACAGCATGACTCAGGGATGGAGCGGAACCATTGAGCAACTCGAATCCTATCTTGCGAATGTAGCGGCATAAGGAGCTGGCGATGATTTATGTCGATGGTTTTGTTCTGCCCGTGAAGACCAGACAACTGGCGCGCTATCGAAGCATGGCAAGAAAGGCCGGCAGGGTCTGGCGCGAGCACGGTGCTCTGGAATTTCGCGAATGCGTGGCGGACGACGTCCCGTTCGGCAAGCGAACGTCATTCCCGCGCAGCGTCAAACTGAAGCGCGGCGAGACGGTTGTGTTCTCTTACATCGTTTATCGCTCTCGCTCCGACCGCGACCGCGTAATGGCGAAGGTCATGCAGGACAAACGCATCGACGCGATGATGAAATCCAAAAACATGCCGTTCGACGCCAAGCGCATGATTGTGGGCGGCTTCAAGACGATGGTCGCCGCCTAGCATGGCGTGCAGGCATGGAAAGAAGGCTGGAGCCAGAATATCGAAAGCTGCAGGCACTCGTGGTCACCAAGAAATTCCGGCCGGCTAGACCAGCTTCCACACGATCCATGCGAGCAGAGCGGCGATCACCCATAGTGCGATTGTGGTCCAGCGGCTGCGACGCGCTTCCGCCGCGCCGATTGCTGAAACCGTTTCAGGCGACAGCACCAGGCCGTCACGGGTAATCGTATCAAATTGATCGAGGAGCGTGCCGCCGCGGGTCAAGAGGCCGGGCACGTCGCCGAGAAACCGCCCAATCTCGCCGGCGCCTTCAACGGCATCTTCAAGCCGGCCGACCGGGCCGAGGTTGCGTGCAATCCATTCGCGCACCACCGGCTCGGCTGTGCTCCACATGTCGAGCTTCGGATCAAGCGACCGCGCTACGCCTTCAACGACCACCATGGTCTTCTGTAGCAGCAGCAGCTCGGGCCTCGTGCGCATATCGAACAAGCCGGTCACCTCGAACAGCAGCATCAGAAGCTTCGCCATGGATATGTCTTCGGCCGTACGATTGTGGATCGGCTCGCCAATGGCGCGGATGGCTTGCGCGAAGCTGTCCACGGAATGATGCCGCGGAACGTAACCGGCATCGAAATGGACCTGCGCGGTGCGGTGGTAGTCCCGGGTAATGAAACCCAGCAGAATCTCGGCCAGAAAGCGCCGTTCTTTCGGGCCGAGGCGGCCCATGATGCCGAAATCGACGGCGACGAGCCTCCCGTCGGCATCCACAAACAGATTTCCGGGATGCATGTCGGCGTGAAAGAAACCGTCGCGAAGCGCATGGCGCAGGAAGTTCTGAATGACCTTGCGGCC